>NZ_JBPKAM010000100.1:0-22021 GCF_051216495.1 Pseudomonas baetica
AAAAAGCAAGTCGGGAAGAGCGCTCACCCAAAGGGGTGGGTAAAAGAACCTGTGGGAGCGAGCCTGCTCGCGAAGTCGATCTAATGCTTAAACACTAATCGCATTGGTAAACACCAACCGATTTCCAAACGGATCGCTGATGGTCATGTCCTGGCTGCCCCAAGGCATGGCCTGGATGTGCGGGCGGGAGAATGTGTAGTCCTTGGCCAGCAGTTGCTGCTGGAAGGCTTCCAATTCATCGGTCTCGATGCGCAGGGCCGAGCCTGGTGTCGCATCGCCGTGGTGTTCGGACAGGTGCAACACACACTCGCCACGGGAAACTTGCAGGTAAAGCGGGAAATTGGCTTCGAAGCGGTGCTGCCAGTCGATCTTGAATCCAAGGAAGTCGACGTAGAATTCCACGGCCTTGGTTTCGTCGAAGATCCGCAGGATCGGAGTGGTTTTGCCGAAGCTCATCAAGTTGCTCCCAGACAGAAATAGCCCTTAGCGTAGCCGGGCTGTACGTCAGCGGATCGGCTTGGTGAAGGCATTCTTTAATCTCAATATGCCATCACTGTGACGCACCGCCCAGAACGGACTAAAAGCCTTCGCGCAAGTCCCCTTCCCGCGCCAGAAACCGACCTTCCCGGCGTCCGTTCGCCTGACCGTCGCGGTAGCTCAGCACGCCGTTGACCCACACACCTTCTACGCCTTCGGCGGCTCGTTGAGGATCGTTGAAGTCCGCCACATCGCGGATGGTCGCCGGGTCGAATAGCACCAGATCCGCCCAATGGCCTTCGCGGATCTCGCCTCTGCCCTTCAAGCCAAATCGCGCCGCAGACAGCCCGGTCATTTTGTGCACGGCGGTGTGCAGCGGGAACAGGCCTACGTCGCGACTGAAATGTCCGAGCACTCGCGGGAAGGCGCCCCACAGGCGCGGATGTGGAAACGGATCTTCCGGCAAACCATCGGAGCCGACCATCGACAGCGGATGCGCGAGGATTCTGCGCACATCGTTCTCGTCCATTCCGTAATACACCGCGCCGGCCGGTTGCAGCTGGCGGGCGGCGTCAAGCAGCGACAGGTTCCATTCGGCGGCGATGTCCATCAGGTCGCGACCGCCCATTTCCGGGTGCGGCGTGGACCAGGTGATGGTGATGCGGTGGGCATCGGTAACTTGCTTGAGGTCCAGGGTCGAAGAACTGGCCGCATACGGATAGCAGTCGCAGCCCACCGGGTGGGTTTTCGCCGCGAGCTCCAGCGATGCCAGCAGTTGCGGACTACGTCCCCAGTTACCGGCGCCAGCGCATTTGAGGTGGGAAATGATCACCGGGGATTTCGCGTGGCGGCCGATCTGGTACGCCTCGTCCATGGCCTCCAGCACCGGTTCGAATTCGCTGCGCAAATGGGTGGTGTACACCGCGCCGAACGCCGTGAGTTCTTCGGTCAATTGCATGACTTCGTCGGTGGAGGCCGAGTACGCGCTGGCGTAGGCAAGACCGGTGGACAAGCCCAATGCGCCAGCCTCGAGGCTCTCGCGCAGTTGTTCGCGCATCGCCGCGATTTCATCCGGCGTGGCGGTACGAAACAGGTCATCGAGGTGATTGCTGCGCAACGCGGTGTGCCCCACCAGCGCCGCCACGTTCAGCGTGGTGTTCGCCGCTTCGACGGCGGCGCGGTAGTCACTGAACGTTGGATAAACAAAGGCCGCCGAGGTGCCGAGCAGGTTCATCGGGTCCGGCGGATCACCGCGCAAACTCACCGGTGAGGCGCTGATGCCGCAGTTGCCGACGATCACCGTGGTCACGCCCTGGCTGAGTTTGGGCAGCATCTGCGGCTGGCGGATCACCACCGTGTCATCGTGGGTGTGCACGTCGATGAAACCCGGCGCCAGCACATGGCCTTGGGCGTCGATTTCCTCGGCGGCGCTCGCCTCGCGCAAGTCACCGATACGTTCGATGCGACCGTTGAGGATCGCCACGTCAGCGGGGTAACCAGGGGTGTTGCTGCCATCGATGATCAGGGCGTTGCGGATCAGCGTGTCGTACTGCATGTCAGTCTCCCAGCGGCAGGTGATCGTCGCCGCCGCGGTAATCGTCCAGGGCGAGTTTGATCCGCCGCAGACGCTCTTGATTGTCTTGAGGATTGGCCAGTGCCAGCTCGGTGGCAAGCACATCGATGGCCAGCAGCATGCCGTAGCGTGCCGCCGTCGGTTTGTAGATGAATGAGGTTTCAGCGCTCTGCAGCGGCAGGACGATGTCGGCCAGTTGCGCCAGCGTCGAATCGCCACGGGTGATGGCCAGAATCCGTGCGCCGTAGCTGCGCGCCAGCTCCACCGTTTCGATCAACTCCGGGGTGATGCCAGTCAGCGAGCAAACGATCACCACGTGTTCGGCGCTGAGGCTGGAGGCCGTGATGCGCATCATCACAGCGTCGTGGCACACCGCGATCGGATAACCGAGGCGCACCAGGCGCACTTGCAGCTCATCACTGCACAGGGTCGAGCAGCCGCCCATGCCGAAGGCGTGAATCATTCGCGCCTTGCTCAGCAGTTTGACCGCATCGGCAAAACGCACCTCATCGAACGCTGCCAGATGCTGGCGCAGGGTCGATTCGATATCACCGACGATCTGCCCATAGAACGCCGATTGCTCGGGCGTGCCTGCCGGATCGAGAAAACGGCTGCCGACGCCGCTGGCCTGGGCCAGTTGCAGACGCAGGTCACGCAAGTCACGGCAGCCCACCGTGCGGGCGAAACGCGACAGCGTCGCGGTGCTCACCTCCGCCCGCTGCGCCAGCTCATCGAGGCTGGCGGAAGCGGCGAAGCCTACGTCCTCGAGCATCAGGCGGGCGATGCGTCCTTCACCGGCGCTGAAAGAATCCTGGCGGGCGCGAATCTGGTAAAGGATGTCCATGGCAAGCGGCTCCGGTTAAATCAGGTAAGAAAGGCCAACGGTCAGGCCGAAGGCGACGAGCGAGATCAGGGTTTCCAATACGGTCCAGGTCTTGAACGTCTGGGTCACCGTCATGTTGAAGTATTCCTTGATCAACCAGAAGCCACCGTCGTTGACGTGGGAAAAGATCACCGACCCCGCACCCGTTGCCAGTACCAGCAATTCCGGGTGCGGATAACCCAGGCCGATGGCCACTGGCGCGACCACGCCGGACGCGGTGGTCATGGCCACGGTGGCCGAGCCGGTGGCAATGCGCATCAATGCGGCAAACAACCAACCCATCAGCAGTGGCGACAGGTGAAATTCATGGGCCAGGCCAACGATCTGGTCGGTGACGCCGGCGTCCACCAGAATCCGGTTAAGGCCGCCACCAGCGCCCACCAACAGGGTAATGCTGGCGGTCGGTGCCAGGCATTCGTTAGTGAACTTGAGGATCGACTCGCGATTGAAGCCCTGAGCAATACCGAGGGTCCAGAAGCTCAGCAAGGTCGCCAGCAGCAGCGCGATCACCGAGTTGCCGATGAACAGCAGAAACTGGTTGAAACCTGTACCCGGCGTGGAAATCAGATTGGCCCAGCCGCCGATCAGCATCAGCACCACCGGCAGCAAAATGGTCGCCATGGTGATGCCGAAGCCCGGCAGGCTGTCACGGGGTTCGCGTTCGAGGAACTGGCGCTCCAGCGGGTTCTCCGCCGGCAGTTGAATGCGCGGCACGATGAATTTGGCGTACACGGGACCGGCGATGATCGCCGTGGGAATACCGATGGCAATCGCGTACAGCAAGGTCTGCCCCACCGACGCCTGATAAACCTGCACCGCGAGCATCGCCGCCGGGTGCGGCGGCACCAGTGCATGCACCACAGAGAGACCGGCAACCATTGGCAAACCGACCATCAGGATCGACACGCCTACCCGTCGCGCCACAGTAAACGCAATCGGCACCAGCAATACGAAACCAACTTCGAAGAACAGCGGCAGCCCGACCAGGAACGCGATGCAAACCATCGCCCAATGCGCGTTCTTTTCGCCGAAACGGTCGATCAGGGTCCGCGCCACCTGCTCGGCGCCACCGGACTCGGCCATCATCTTGCCAAGCATCGTGCCCAGCGCCACCACCAATGCGATATGCCCCAGCGTCTTGCCGACCCCGGCCTCATACGCCCCCACCACGCCGGACGGCGGCATCCCCGCCACCAGCGCCAGGCCGATGGAAATCAGGGTAATGACAATGAACGGGTTGAGCCGGTAACGGGCGATCAGAACGATCAGGGCGATGATGGCGATGGCGGCATACACCAGCAGCCAATAGCCGAAAGACAGGGTCATGCGGTACTCCTCGAGAGGGTCACGTCGAAAGTTTTGTGAAACTCTTAAAACATTTCGAAGCGTGAAACTCAAACGAGGTGAAAGTAATTTTCGTGCAGAGGTAAGGAGTGTCGTTTTTAGATATGTTTTGTCGCTAACAATGAAAATCGCCCCAGCGAATTTTCATTATTAAGATCAAAAGATCGCAGCCTTGCCGCTCAGTCGTGAGCAACATGCGCACGCTTGAGCAGCTTCTTGCAGCGCTCGGACAGGTGCAGCACCCGCAGGTGCTTGCCAGCCTTCTCATATCGCTCGCGCAACGTCTTGAGTGCTGCGATGGCCGAGTAATCAACGAAGCTCAGATGACGACAGTCGATGGTCACTAGCGGCGGGTCATTGGCCGGATCGAATTGATTGAGGAAAGGCGTCGTCGAGGCGAAGAACAGCGTGCCGTGCATCAGGTACAGCTTGCTGCCGTCGGCTTCCAGATGGCTGTCGGCATAGAGTTCGCGGGCCTGTTGCCAGGCGAAATTCAGCGCGGCGATGATGATCCCGCACAGCACTGCCGTGGCCAGGTCGGTAAACACCGTGATCACCGTGACGGCAATGATCACCAGCACATCGTTGAGCGGCACCTTATTGATCACCCGAAGCGAAGCCCAGGCGAAGGTTTGTTGCGACACCACGAACATCACCCCGACCAGCGCCGCCAACGGAATGCGTTCGATCAACGGCGACAGGAACAGGATGAACAATAGAATCGCCACCCCGGCCACCACACCGGACACACGGCCACGTCCGCCGGAACTGAGGTTGATCATGGTTTGGCCGATCATCGCGCAACCGCCCATGCCGCCAAACACGCCAGACGCGATGTTCGCCGCCCCCAGCGCCACACATTCGCGATCAGGGTAACCACGGCTCTCGGTGATTTCGTCGGTGAGGTTCAGGGTCAGCAGGGTTTCCAGCAGGCCCACCAGTGCCATCAGGATCGCGTAAGGGGCAACGATACGCAGGGTGTCCAGGTTCCATGGAATTTCGGGCAAGGCAAAGGTCGGCAAGCCACCGGCAATGTGAGCCATGTCGCCCAGGGTGCGGGTCGGCAGACCCAGCAGATAAACCGCCAGCCCCACACCCAGAATCGCCGCCAGCGCTGGGGGCACCGCGCGGGTTACGCGTGGCAGCACGTAGACAACTGCCATCGTTACCGCCACCAGGCCGATCATGATGTACAGCGGCGTGCCGCTAAGCCACGCGTCTCCGCTTTTGAAGTGTTCCAACTGCGCCAGGGCAATGACAATCGCCAGGCCATTGACGAAGCCGAGCATCACCGGGTGCGGCACCATGCGTACCAGTTTGCCGAGTTTCAACACGCCAAACGCCATCATGATCAGCCCGCCCAGCAATACGGTGGCCAGCAGATACTGAACACCGTGCTGCACCACCAACGCGACGATCACCACCGCCATCGACCCGGCGGCACCGGACACCATGCCCGGGCGCCCACCGAACAGCGCGGTCAGCGTGCAGATGATGAACGCGCCATAGAGTCCCATCAGTGGATTGAGGTGAGCCACCAGCGCGAAGGCGATGCATTCGGGCAGCAGGGCAAAAGACGTGGTGAGGCCGGCCAGGGCATCGGCGCGCAGGTGTTTTGGTTTCATGGGAGGACCGCAGGGAGTAGCGAGAAAGAATGTGCGGATGTTACGGAATCGAGGGCAGCCCGGCCAGTTGTTGCGACGCTGAAATAGCCTTCGCGGGCAAGCCCGCCCCCACAAGGTCCTGTGTCGATCACAAAATGAGTGAACGACACAAAACCCTGTGGGAGCGGGCTTGCCCGCGATGAACGATGACGCGGTCTACAGCGAACTCAATCACACCATTTCTTTAAGAATCCACTCCACCACCGAAGTCCGCTTCGGCACCCACCCCAACAATTCCCGCGCCTTCTTGCCGCGCACCCGGCTGTTGGAGCCCAGGCCATAGTTGGCCATTTCATACCCCCACTCGGCCTCGGCTTCTTTCAGCGGCCAGTCTTGCGGCTCACCCAGGTTCAGCGCATGCGCCATGGCCGTGGTCATGTCGATGAACGACGCTTCACCGCTTTCGACGAAGTAGAAAGTGCCAGGGATGTTTTTGGTCAGCGCCAACAGGTAAAGCGACACCACGTCTTCAATGTGCACGTTGGACCAGATGTTCCGACCGCTGCCAACATGGCGCACCACGCCGCTTTGGCGCGCCTGTTTGAGCAGACGCGGCAATTGCACGCTGTCGCGATGAACGCCCAGGCTGTGGCCGTAGATCAGGGTGTTACAAATGACTGCCGAGTTCACCCCGTCCTTGGCCGCGCCCAGGATCAGATTATCGATGGCCACGCGGGCGGCCTTGTCCACGGTCGGTTCCGGCAGGTTGTCCTCGAAGTAAATGACATCACTGGATTTACCACCCGAAGCATCGCCGACGATGCTCGAACCGCTGGTGTGCAGCAATACCTTGTTGGAGCCGCGCAAGGCATTGAGCAAGGCTTGCACCGCACCGCGATGGTCGCTGCTGGCGGCGTTGATCACGGCGTCGGCGGCACGGGCCTGTTCGGCGAGCAACGCGCTGTCGTCCAGCGTGCCGATTACCGGAGTGATGCCCAACGCCCTTAGCTCATCGGCTTGTTCGGCGTTGCGCACCAGGCCGGTGACGCGGTGACCGGCCTTGATCAGGCCCGTGGCGATGGATCCGCCAATAAAACCGGCCGCGCCGGTAACGAATACGTTCATGAGGAAACTCCCTGCGTTGGTAAGTGATACAACGAGTATCCGGGAGCGCTCCCCGCCGAAAAATCCCCGCCAGCCCAATTCACTCTTGCGCAGGGATCACGAATCAGCCCTTGAAATCCTCACTCGCATACAGCGCCAACTTGCCTTGGATGAAATCCAGGAAACACTGAATCCGCAAGGCCAGTTGCGAGTTACGGTAGTACACCGCGTTGATCGGCTGGCGATAGCCACTGTTGAACTCGGCCAGCAACACCTTCAAGCGCCCGGCACGAATGTCCTCGATGGTCATGTAATGCGACAGGCTGGCGATGCCCTGGCCTTCCAGCGCCAGGTGACGGATGGTCTCGCCGCTGGAGGCGCTGAGCGAGGCTTCGATCGGCCAGCGATCACCGTGCACGTAACGCAGCGGCCACTGGTTCAGGCCCTCGTTCTGGGTAAAGCCCAGCAGCGTGTGGTTGGCCAGGTCGGCCACCGCCGTCGGCGTGCCGTGCTTTTCCAGGTACGCAGGACTGGCGACGATATGGATCGGGCTGCACCCCAGCGAGCGGGCGTGCAGGGTCGAATCGGCGAGTGTGCCAATGCGGATGGCGATGTCGGTGCTTTGCTCCAGCAGGTCGATGATCAGGTCATTGCTGTTGAGTTCGAGTTGGATATCGGGATAGAGCCGGCGAAATTCATCAATGTAGGGCACGATGGCGTGCAGCATGAAAGGCGACGCGGCGTTGATACGCAAGCGTCCTGATGGCGTTTGCTGGCGAGAGGACAAGCGCTCTTCGAGCTCATCCATCTGATCGAGAATCCGCTTGGCCTGCTCGAAGAAATACTTGCCCTCTTCAGTCAGGTCCATGCGCCGCGTAGTGCGGTTGATCAACGTCGTATCGAGCTTGGCTTCCAGACGCGACAAGGTGCGGCTGACCGCCGACGGCGTCTGCCCGACCTGCTCGGCCGCCGCAGAAATCGATCCGCATTCAATTACGCAAACGAAGATCTGCAACTCATCGGATCTGGCTTTCACGGGTGTCCCTTATCGATAGTCCTGCGCCATTAAACAATGGCGATGAGACAAATGTGGCGAGGGGATTTATCCCCTCGCCACAAAAGCCTATCACTACAAAAACTCATATCCACAAAAGCCCAATCGCCACAGGTTCAGACTTTCGATAGTAGCCGAGCTTCAAGCCTTGAGGCCAAACACCTCGGTCAAATGCTGCTCATAACGCGCCACATCGCCCTCGATATTCGGGCGTTTCATCACGTCCACGCACAGGAACGTCGGCAACCCCGTCATGCCCAGGAACTCGTTGGCCTTGTGGAACGGGAAATACACCGCATCCACACCCTTGGCCTCGAAGAAGTCGGTCGGGTCATCGAAGGCTTGCTGCGGGGCGTTCCAGGTCAGCGAAAGCATGTACTGCTTGCCCTGGATCAGACCGCCGCTGCCGTATTTCTGCGAAGCGTCGGAACGGGTGCGGCCGTCGCTGGCGTAAAGGCTGCCATGACCTTCGGTGAAGACTTCGTCGATGTACTTCTTGACGGTCCACGGCGCGCCCATCCACCAACCGGGCATCTGGTAAATGATCACGTCGGCCCAGAGGAATTTGGCGACTTCTTCGGCGATGTCGTAACCCTCGTCGATGAAGGTGGTTTTGACATCCAGCCCGCCACGGTCCAGCACGCTCAGCGCGGCTTCATGCAGAGTCGCGTTGTAGCGGCCATCGGAGTGAGCGAATTTTTTGCCGCCATTGAGCAACAGGACTTTTTTCATGGAGATCTCGGGAAGGTCAGAAATGGGATGGCGGCAGAGTAACGATCCGGCTCGCGCGGAATAAGCACCGATCTCGCAAAATTCATTTGACCTAAACGCACGAATCGACAATCGATTGTTGCCTTAGACTGCGGCCGATTCTGACTTGAGGAGTGATGTTTATGAGTGAAATGCAAGGCTTCATCCTGCACGCCAAGACCCGCCCGGAAAAATCCGACGCCTTCGAAGCGTTTTTCAGCGGCTACGTAGAAGCCAGTCGCGCCGAACCTGGCTGCATCGAATACCACATGCTGCGCGACAAACAGGACCCGACCCTGTTCATCTTCTACGAGATCTGGCAATCCCAGGCGCACCTCGATGTGCATTCGAACCTGCCGCACATGAAAGCGTTTCTTGCACAGCGCGACGAGTACCTGGAAAGGGATTTCGAGATTCGCGCCATCGAGATGATCAGTCCGTCCTCCGCTACCCGCTGATCAGTAAGTGGCCACCGAGCAATCCAAGGCCAATGAAGAACACACGCTTGAATAGCATCGCGCTGATCCGCTGGCGCAACCACTGCCCCAGTAACATGCCGGACACCGCCGGGATCAGCGCCAGCAACGACGCACTCAACTCGCCACCGCCGAGGGCACCACCCCAGAACAGCCCGCCAGCCAGGGCCAGGGTCGAGACGGTGAACGACAGCCCCAACGCCTGCACCAGTTCATCCTTGTTCAAACCCAGCGCTTGCAGGTAAGGCACGGCCGGAATCACGAACACCCCGGTAGCCGAGGTGATGACGCCGGTCAGCACTCCGCAGAGCGGACCGAGCCAGCCTTCGTTGCGCCCGTTGATACGCAGGGTTGGCAGAAACAAACCGCTCAAGGCATAGAGCAGCAACGCCGCCCCCAACCCCCGTACCACCCAATGCCCACCGGCCATGCCGATCCACAGCGTGCCCGCTCCAGTGCCGATGAAGATCGCCAGCAGCATCGGCCACAGCCGTTTGATCAGCCCCGACAGATGCCCGCCAAAGGCCAGTTGCCAGACGTTGGTTAGCGTTGCCGGGATGATCAACAAAGCGGCAGCCTGCGACGGTGCCATAGCCAGACCGAGCAAGCCCATGGCGATGGTTGGCAAGCCGAGACCAATCACCCCCTTGATCATGCCGGCCAGCAGGAAGGTGGCGATGACCAGCAGCGACAGGGCCAGGCCAAGATTCTGGTAGTACGTGGCGAGTGTGTTCATGGGGCCATGGTGAGGCCGCGAGGGGTGATTGAAAATCTGCCATATACTGAGGGTGCCTCTTACATAACAAGAGGCTGAAGAAAGGGTTGTGACTACTGACGCCATCGCGGGCAAGCCCGCTCCCACAGGTTGTGTGGTGTACTCACAATTGGCGAACGACACAAAACCTTGTGGGAGCGGGCTTGCCCGCGAAGGGGCCCGCCAAGACAACACATGACCAAAGGCTGCCCATGCACTTCGACCTCACCGACCTGCGCCTCTACCTGCACATCCTCGACACCGGCAACATCACCGCCGGTGCCGCCCGCAGCCACCTGTCCCTGGCAGCGGCCAGCGCGCGCATCCGGGCGATGGAGTCATCACTGGGCATTGATTTTCTGGAGCGCGGCCGGCGCGGTGTTACGCCCACTCCGGCGGGAAAGGCCCTGGCGCAGCATGCCAGGCTCCTGCTGCAACAAGCCGAGCGTATGCAGCAGGATTTGGCCGAGTACGCCAAGGGCGTCAAAGGCCAGGTGCGGTTGTTGTGCAACACCACTGCGATCACCGAGCACTTGCCGGAAATACTGGCGGACTTCCTTTGCCGCCACCCCAACCTCGATATCGATTTGCAGGAAATGCCGAGCCTGCGCATCGTCCATGCGTTGCGCCAGGGCGCGGCGGACCTGGGCATCGTCTCCGACGCCGTAGACACCCACGCCCTCGAAACCCTGCCCTTTCGTGACGATCCGCTGGTGCTGATCATGCCGGTCGGGCACCCGTTGGCCGAGGGCGCAACACCACGTTTCAGCGATACGTTGCAGTACGACTATGTGGGCCTGGCGACCAACAGCGCCCTGGCGGTGTATCTCGAAGAACAGGCCTTGCATGCAGGCACGCGCCTGCAAATCCGCATCCGTGCGGAAGGCTTCGATGGCGTGATGCGCATGGTGGCTCGCGGTGCCGGACTGGCGATCGTGCCGCTGGCGGCGATCCAGCGACGGCCCATCGATCAATCCTTGAAAAGCTTCACCCTGGAAGAACCCTGGGCACAGCGAAAACTACTGCTGTGCACCCGCTCATTCACCGACCTGCCCGGCTATGCCAGAGCCTTGCTCGACGCGTTGCGTGCCCAGTGAGGCCGGTTCGGACTTTCTGAAGAAAACCCAGTAGACAACCGTCAGCAACAGCAGGAACGGCACCCCGAACACCAGGGTCATCTTAAAGGCCTCGGTGAAATAGGTGGTGATCATCACTGCGCCCATCAGCAGCAAGCCCAGCAACGTCGTGTACGGAAACAGGCGCATGCGGAACGACAATTTGCGCTCGCCATGACGCTGGTGATAGCGGCGGAAACAGTAGTGCGTCAGGAAAATCATGAACCAGGTGAAGATGGCGCCGAACATGGAGATGGCCATCATCAGGGTGAACGAACTTTCCGGATACAGGATGTTGAGCAAGGTCGCCAAAGCGATACCCGAGCTCGACAGCAGCAGTGCGTTCAGCGGGATTCCGGTCTTGCTCAATTTGCCCATGGACTTCGGTGCATAACCACCACGGGACAGACTGAACATCATGCGCGTGGTGATGTACAACTGACTGTTCATCGCCGACAACGCCGCAATCAGGATCACGAAATTCATTACGCCGGTCGCGCCGGGGATACCGATCGCCTGCATGACCGTGACGAACGGGCTCTGGGTCTGACCAGCCTGGACCCACGGCACGATCGCCAGCATCAACGCCAGGGTCAGCAGGTAGAACACCACCAGCCGCACCATGGTCGCACGAAAGGCCTGCTTCACCGCCCGCTCCGGGTCCTTCGCTTCACCGGCGGCCACCGCGATCATCTCCACGCTCAGGTAGCTGAAGATCGACACGATCACCGCCACCCACATACCTTGCAGGCCATGGGGGAAAAAACCGTCGTGAGCAGTGTAATTGTGCACGCCGTACTCAGGGTTGCCGGAGCCGAACACCACATACACCGCCAGGATGATGAAGCCGACGATGGCGCCGATCTTGATGGTCGAGAACCAGTATTCGAAGGTGCCGAAAGTCTTCACGCTGATGGCGTTCAGCAGGATCAGCACACTGGAGAACGAGACGATCCACACCCACTCCGGCACGTTGGCGAACCAGTACTTCATGTACATCGCTACCGCCGTGACTTCGGTGCCGACCGCCAGCACGATGGCTGCCCAATAGGCATAGCGCACCAGGAATCCGGCCAGCGGACTGACGTAGAACTCGGCATAGGCGCCGAACGATCCCGAGGTCGAATGAGCCACGGTCATTTCCGCCAGGCAGCCCATCAACAGCAAGGTGATGATCGCGCCAATGGCGTAGCTGAGTAGCACGCTCGGTCCGGCATAGCCGATGGCGTAGGCACTGCCCATGAACAGCCCGGTGCCGATCGCACCGCCGATGGCGATCATGCTCATCTGCCCCGACGTCAGCTGGCGCCGCAAGCCGTGTTCACGGTTGGATATCGTTTCAAAACCGGCGTTATCGGTCATGTTTATGTCCTCTGAATATTGTCTTTCTTGAAGAGCACGTCGTAGTTGGGGCAGTCAGGGATCACAGGGATCAGAAAATACTCAGTGGATACTCGATGATGACCCGGACTTCGTTGTTGTCCGTGGTGTCCGCCCGGGCCACTTGGGCCGTCGAGCGCACACTGGCCTGGCGCACCCGCACCGACAGATCCCTGGCCGGGCCCGATTGCACGACATAGCGTGCTTCGAGGTCGCGCTCCCAGCGCTTGCCGTCATCGCCGTAACGCCCATAGGCGCCATTGGGACCGCCATCGTAGTGGCTGTCGTCGATATGTTCACCGCTGATATAGCGCGACATGAAACTCAGGCCCGGCACGCCGAAAGGCGCCATGTCCAGGTCGTAGCGCAATTGCCAGGAGCGTTCGTTGGGGGCGTTGAAATCGAGCACCTGAACCGAGTTGGCAAGGAAGATCGACGTGCCCGGCTGCTGATCGAAGCCCAGGTAGTCGAACGGCTCGTCGCCATCGACCTGCTGGTAAGCCAGGGTCAATCGATGGGCACCGAATTTGTACGCTGCGGCCAGCGACCAGGTGGTGTTGTCGATTTCGCCAGCCAGGCGCTGGCCTTCGTCATAGGTACGGTAAATATTGAAGTCCAGGTTCAGCGACCGGCCTTCATCGAGCACAAAGGTGTAATTGGTATTGGCGTAGTACTGACGCCAGATATCGGTGAACTGCGAACCGTACAGGCTGACGCTCAGTTGATCACTCAGGGTGTAGCTGCCCCCCAGGTAATCGACGCTACGGGTTTCCACCCCGGCATACAGGGCCTTGAGCGCACCATCGTCATTGGTCGAGTTACCGTCGTTGCCGGACGTGAAGTGGCCGATGTCGAGTTGCAGTTCCTTGAGCTCGTGGCTGGTCAACTGAAAGCCGTTGGCCACGGGCGTGAACAGTCGCGCATTGCCGGTGCCGAACACCGGATTGAGCGGCGTCAGGTTGCCGTACTTGAGTTCGGTGCGGGAGATCCGCGCCTTGATCGCACCACCGGCTTCGGAATACTCATCTTCGGGACGACCGTCGGAGTCCACCGGCAGCAAACCGGTGCCGGTTCGTCCCCTGCCGCTGTCGAGCTTGATACCCAGGTTCGCATAGGCATCGACGCCGAAGCCCACCGTGCCCTGGGTATAACCGGAGCGATAATCGAGCATGATCCCGTGGGCCCATTCGTCCCGATAATTCTGCCCACCCGGATTGTTGAGGTTGTTGCGATAGAAATAGAAGTTGCGGTTAGTCAGGGTCAGGCTGCTGTCTTCGACGAATCCATTGTCGGCGGCATGGGCCATTGGCCCCAGGCAACTGGTGATGGCGAGCGACAAGGCAGGCCAGTGGGACAACTTCATTCTGCGTGCTCCTTATTATTGTGTTTGCACAGAACTCGTGACAGCCGAAGCCCTGCCGCCGGGAAATCCCCGGCAGCAGGACGTGAGTCATCGAAGGATCAGGTGACGCTGTGACGGACCTGGAATTGCGCTTGCGCCCAGGTTTTCTCATCGAGAATCTCGCCCAGGATCTGCACCGCATCCCAGACCTCGGTAAACGTGGTGTACAGCGGGGTGAAGCCGAAGCGCATGATCCGCGGCTCGCGATAATCACCGATCACACCACGGGCGATCAGGGCCTGGATCACCGCATAGCCCTCGGGGTGTTCGAAGCTGACGTGACTGCCCCGTTTGGCGTGCTCGCGGGGTGTGACCAGGGTCAGCTCATGGGCCGCACAGCGCTGCTCGACCAGCTCGATGAACAGGTCGGTCAGGGCCAGGGATTTGCGGCGCAGGCTGGCCATGTCGGTCTGGGCGAACACGTCCAGGCCGCATTCGACCATCGCCAGCGAAGTAATCGGCTGGGTGCCGCACAGATAGCGAGCGATGCCTTTGCTCGGCTCGTAGTGCGATTCCATGGCGAACTGCCGCGAATGACCGAACCAGCCGGATAACGGCTGCGCCACCAGATCGCATAGCGTCGGAGATACCCAGGCAAACGCCTGGGAACCGGGGCCGCCATTGAGGTACTTGTAGGTGCAACCGATAGCGTAATCGGCGCCGGCCTGATGCAGGTCCACCGGCACCGCGCCAGCGGAGTGCGCCAGGTCCCAGATGGTCAGCGCGCCGCACTCGTGGGCCAGCGTGGTCAGTGCCTGCATGTCGTGCATGTAGCCGGACTTGTAGTTCACGTGGGTGAGCATGACCACGGCCGTGTCCTGGTCTATCGCTTGCGGCAGCTCTTGCGGACTGTCGACCAGACGCAAGGTGTAACCCTGCTGCAGCATGTCAGCCAGGCCTTCGGCGATGTACAGGTCGGTGGGGAAGTTGCTGCTTTCGGTGACAATCACCCGACGCTGCGGCGACCGTTGCGCCTGTACGCGCAAGGCGGCGCTGAGAACTTTGAACAGGTTGATCGAGGTGGTGTCGGTCACCACGACTTCACCATCGCGGGCACCAATCAGGCTGCCCAGGCGGTTACCCAGACGCTCGCTGAGATCGCGCCAACCCGCCGTGTTCCAACTGCGAATCAAGCCATTGCCCCATTCTTCGGCAATCACCGCCTGAGCCCGGGCCAATGCCGCAACGGGGCGTGCGCCCAGGGAATTGCCGTCCAGATAAATCACGCCTTCAGGCAGTGCAAACTGCTGACGCAGGGGAGCCAGGGCGTCCTGAGCATCAAGCGCCAGGCAATCGTTTCTTGTTGTCATGGTGAGTCCTGTTTTTTAAGTGAAATGCCGTCCGGGCAGATCGCAAAAGTCGCGGCGGGCAGAGCGCCAAACCCTGTGTTTCGGGTCAGATTCCCGCCGTTTCGGTGGAGAGATAATGAACGAAGCCTTGGAGAATTTTCGTGCAAAGTGAGCGGCCGTATAGTAGTTATCTCGCAGAAAATTCGAATTCAACCTCATTAACCGCGGATTTATTTCAACCATGAATCTCGACTCGACAGACCTGCGGATCCTGCATCAACTGCAACAGGACGGACGCATCAGCAACCAGGAACTGGCGGAGAAAGTCGCCCTCTCCCCATCGGCCTGTCTGCGCCGGTTGCGCCTGTTGGAAAGTGAGGGAATCATCAGTGGCTATCGCGCCGTGCTGAACGCCGAACGGCTGGGCATCGAGCTGGAAGCCATCGTCCATGTGTCGTTGCGACAGGACGTCGAGGACTGGCACGAGACCTTCATCAAGAAGGTTCAGTCATGGCCGGAAGTGGTCACCGCGTACGTGATCACGGGAGCCAGCAACTATGTGCTGCGGGTCCAGGCGCGCAACCTCAAGCACTTCTCCGATTTCATCGTCAATCACCTGAACCGCACGGCTGGCGTCACCGATATCCGTTCGGAAATCGTCCTGCAGAAAATCAAGGAGCGTGAAGAGTTGCTGGATCTGGTGGTGCGCAAGTAACGCGGATGGCTGTCCACATAAATGAATCCTGAGTCAGTGAGAATCTGTGGCGAGGGAGCTTGCTCCCGCTTGAGTGCGCAGCACTCACAAATATTGCGGTGGTTGTCTGATTTTTTTGGGGCCGCTGCGCAGCCCAACGCGAGCAAGCTCGCTCGCCACAGGAGTGGTAAGTCTCAAGAACAATTTAGGTGAACAGCATCAGCGCAGGCGGCGGGCGTCGTGGCGCTGCAAGGTCATGCTGGGGGATTCGTCGAACAGCTTGCGGTACTCGGCGGAAAAACGACCCAGGTGGGTAAAGCCCCAGCCCATGGCGATCTCGGAAATATTGCGCGCCGAACCCTGCTCGAGAATCTCCTGGCGCACGCCGTTCAAGCGGTGCTTTTTCAGATAGGCCATCGGTGACAGGGCGAAGTATTTCCTGAACGCCTCGAACAACTTGAAGCGCGACACGCCGGCCGCCGCTTCGATGTCTTCCAGATGCAGGGCCTCGCGGGCATTGTCGTGGATATATTGCCGGGCCCGGATCAAATAGTGCGGCAGCTTGACGCCCAACACTTGCCGCAGTTCCTCCGAGTAGTTGTTGGGTTGGGCGAGAATCAGCCCCTTGATCAGCGAACTTTCGATGTCCCGGGTGAAAGCCACCTGTTCAAACAGTTCGCTGCTGCGCTCAAGCTCCTCAATGAAGTAACGCGCCATGCGCCACCACGAGGCCGACGCCCCGTCGACCGCATCCATCACCGGTTCGAAACGCAGCGGTGCATCCAGCGGGCGCTGCAGCAGGCCTTCCAGCGACTCGCTCATGGCCAGGCGAGTGATCACCACCTGGACCTTGCGGCAATCGCCGGAGATCGCCAGCAACTGGTTTTCATTCGGCGAGATGATCACCCCTTGGTCGCGGTCGGACCTCACCACGCTGCCGTTCTTGCTCAACTCCTGCTCGCCCGACAGGGGCAGGCTCAGGCTGTAGCTGCGGAAGTGCTCGGGGTCTTCGATATCGATGGTGACATCGGTGCCGTATTCGATGGTGCCCAGGGTCGTGGCCATCGATTTGAACGTGTTGGCCGTGTGATGAAAACGGATGCGCTCGGGGGTCGTGGTCACCAGCCGGTGCGGCCCACAGATACCGGACATCCAGCTTCTTGCGGCTTCCAGGTCGTCGCTGTCGACACGAATATCGTGAACATGCGGATCGGTTTTGCTGCTCATCACGGTGCACCCACAGGCTATTTGTTCAGCGCGCTCTGACGGCGCGTCTCGGTCCTGAAAAGGCAAGTTCCAGACCACAAAACGTCGATGCCAACTTTACGGATAGTCATCCTCGACTAAGCGGATAAATCCGTTGGCTCGATGCAGAAAAACGCCAGCGAACCGCTCTCGACGTCTCGCAGAACAGTAACTGATTGCTGCAATCCGGTGCAGCCGTTCATCGCCTTGAGTAGTCGCTGCCCAACTCGCGACCGGCAGATTGTTACCGCCCCCATTTTATGGACTGCCTTCGCCAACAAACCGGATAGCCCCCATCTGCTCCGCTCTCTCTAATGAGCACACCGATTAGCCCCTATAAAAACAGGTAATCACCATGAGTGGCGAAAATAACGTCGAGCAGTGGAAAGCGTTTATCGAAGGCTGCCTGGATTTCCGTCCGGCCGAGGGCGTGTTCCGCATTGCCCGGGACATGTTCACCGAACCACAGTTGTTCGATCTGGAGATGGAACTGATCTTCGAGAAGAACTGGATCTACGCCTGCCATGAAAGCGAACTGGCCAACAACCACGACTTCGTGACGATGCGTGCCGGCCGCCAGCCGATGATCATCACTCGCGACGGCGACGGCCAACTCAATGCGCTGATCAACGCCTGCCAGCATCGCGGCACCACCCTGACCCGTGTCGGCAAAGGCAACCAGTCGACCTTCACCTGCCCGTTCCACGCCTGGTGCTACAAGAGCGACGGCCGCCTGGTGAAGGTCAAGGCGCCAGGCGAATACCCGGAAGGTTTCGACAAGGCCACCCGCGGCCTGAAGAAAGCCAGGATCCAGAGCTACAAGGGCTTCGTGTTCATCAGCCTGGACGTTCACGCGACCAACAGCCTGGAAGACTTCCTGGGCGATTCCAAAGTGTTCTTCGACATGATGGTCGCCCAGTCGCCGACCGGCGAACTGGAAGTGTTGCCCGGCAAATCCGCCTACACCTACGACGGCAACTGGAAACTGCAGAACGAAAACGGCCTCGACGGCTATCACGTGAGCACCGTGCACTACAACTATGTGGCCACCGTGCAGCATCGCCAACAGGTCAATACCGAGAACGGCAGCGCCTCGGGCAGCACCCTGGACTACAGCAAACTCGGGGCCGGTGATGCCAACACCGATGACGGCTGGTTCGCCTTCAACAACGGCCACAGCGTGCTGTTCAGTGACATGCCGAACCCGACCGTGCGCTCCGGCTACGCGACGATCATGCCGCGCCTGATCGAAGAACACGGCCAGCAAAAGGCCGAGTGGATGATGCATCGCCTGCGCAACCTGAACATTTACCCGAGCCTGTTTTTCCTCGACCAGATCAGCTCGCAATTGCGCATCATCCGCCCACTGGCGTGGAACAAGACCGAAATCATCAGCCAGTGCATCGGTGTGAAAAACGAATCGGATGCCGACCGCGAAAACCGAATCCGCCAGTTCGAGGACTTCTTCAACGTCTCGGGCATGGGCACCCCCGATGACCTGGTGGAATTCCGTGAAGCCCAGCGCGGTTTCCAGGCACGCCTGGAGCGCTGGAGCGACATTTCCCGTGGCAGTCACCAATGGGCCACCGGCGCCACGCCCAACAGCGAAGCCATTGGCATTGAACCGGCCATGACCGGCACCGAATTCACCCACGAAGGGCTGTACGTCAACCAGCACAGCAACTGGCAGAAATTCCTGCTCGACGGCCTGGACGCCAAATCCCTGAAACTCCGTGAGGTGCAATGATGAATGCGCAACTGCAGTACCGGATCGAACAGTTTTTCTATCGCAAGTCCGAACTGTGCGATGCCCAGGACTGGGACGCTTACGTCGCGCTGTTCGACCCGCAGAGCGAATTTCACCTGCCGCAATGGGACTCCGAGCACGTCTACACCCAGGACCCCAAGCGTGAAATGTCACTGATTTACTACGCCAACCGTTCAGGCCTGGAAGATCGCGTGTTCCGCCTGCGCACCGGCAAGTCTGCATCGGCGACGCCCATGCCGCGCACCTTGCACCTGATCAATAACGTACGGATCGACGAATTCGCCAGTGGTGAGTTGGAGGTGCGCCTGAACTGGCACACGCTGTTCTATCGCCTGGCCACGTCCGAGCAGTTCTATGGTCGCGCGACCTATCGACTCAAGCCCCACGGCGATAGCTGGCTGATCACGCGCAAGCATGTGCTGCTGCTCAACGACACCATCAACTCGGTACTCGACTTTTACCACCTCTGAATCCATGGAGACCGAGGCATGAATCACAAAGTAGCGTTCAGCTTTGCCGACGGCAAAACCCTGTTCTTTCCGGTGCAGCCCAACGAAATCCTGCTCGACGCCGCCCTGCGCAATGGCATCAACATTCCCCTGGATTGCCGCGAAGGCGTCTGCGGAACGTGCCAGGGCCGCTGCGAATCGGGCGACTACAGCCAGGACTATGTGGACGAGGAAGCCCTCTCCAGCCTGGACCTTAAGCAGCGCAAAATACTCACCTGCCAGACCCGGGTGAAATCCGACGCGACGTTTTATTTCGACTTCGCGTCCAGCCTGTGCAATGCCAGCGGCCCGGACCGGCTCAATGCAACGGTCACCGGCGTCAGACAGGTATCCACCAGCACGGCCATCCTGCATCTGGACCTGGGCACCACCACTCCGCCGCTGGACTACCTACCGGGACAATACGCCCGCCTGCGAGTCCCCGGCACCGAGAGCATGCGTTCCTATTCGTTTGCCAACCGGCCAGGCAGCCACAATCAATTGCAGTTCCTGATTCGCCTGCTGCCCGACGGGGTCATGAGCAACTACATCCGTGAGCGCTGTGAGGTTGGAGATGAGATTGCTCTGGAGGCACCGCTCGGCGCCTTTTACCTGCGTCACGTCGCCAAGCCACTGATTCTGGTGGCCGGCGGCACAGGGTTGTCGGCGCTACTGGGCATGCTCGATGAGTTGGCCGAACGCGACTGCGGACAGCCGGTGCACCTGTATTACGGCGTGCGGGACGCCGCCGATCTGTGCGAACAAGCGCGCATTGCCGCCTATGCCGACCGCATTCCGGGGTTTCGCTACACCGAAGTGGTCAGCGAGCCGTCACCGCAATGGACGGGTAAACGCGGTTATATCGCCGAGCACTTCGATGTCAGTGAACTGCGCGATGCCGAGGCCGACATGTACGTCTGCGGCCCGCCACCGATGGTCGAATCGATCAAGACCTGGCTGCAGGAACAGGCGCTGGATAACGTGCACCTGTATTACGAAAAGTTCACTGAGAGTAATATCTGACCCCTTAATTCAAGCCTGACTACAAAAACTCAGAAGGGAACGCGATGGCGGACGAAATTTTGCAAACGGGAACACTCAAGCGGGGGTTGAAGAATCGACACATTCAACTGATCGCCTTGGGCGGAGCCATTGGTACCGGGTTATTCCTGGGCTCCGCCGGAGTGCTCAAGTCCGCCGGGCCGTCGATGATCCTCGGTTATGCGATTGCCGGTTTCATTGCCTTCCTGATCATGCGCCAGCTCGGCGAGATGATTGTCGAGGAGCCGGTCGCCGGCTCCTTCAGTCATTTTGCCCACAACTACTGGGGCAGTTTCGCCGGCTTCCTGTCCGGCTGGAACTACTGGGTGCTGTATGTGCTGGTGGGCATGGCGGAGCTGACAGCCGTTGGCAAGTACATTCAGTTCTGGTGGCCGGAGGTGCCGACCTGGGTCAGCGCCGCGGTGTTCTTCGTGCTGGTCAACCTGATCAACACGCTGAACGTGAAAATCTTCGGCGAGATGGAGTTCTGGTTCGCAATCATCAAGGTCGTGGCCATCATCGGCATGATTGCCCTGGGTTGCTACATGCTGTTCAGCGGCACTGGCGGCCCACAGGCATCGGTGAGCAACCTGTGGGACCACGGCGGGTTCTTCCCCAATGGTTACAGCGGTCTGCTAATGGCGATGGCGTTCATCATGTTCTCCTTCGGTGGCCTGGAGCTGGTCGGCATCACCGCCGCCGAAGCCAGCGAGCCGCGCAAGGTCATTCCCAAGGCCATCAACCAGGTGGTTTACCGGGTGCTGATCTTCTACGTCGGCGCACTCACCGTGCTGCTTTCGCTGTACCCATGGGACCAACTGCTGCAGACACTGGGCGCTTCCGGGGATGCCTACAGCGGCAGTCCATTCGTACAGATCTTTTCCTTGATCGGCAGCGATACGGCTGCGCAAATCCTCAATTTCGTGGTGCTCACCGCCGCATTGTCGGTCTACAACAGCGGCGTCTACTGCAACAGTCGCATGCTCTACGGCCTGGCTGAACAGGGCGATGCACCCAAGTCGCTGATGAAGCTGAACAAGCAGGGCGTGCCGCTGCTGGCCCTGGGGGTATCGGCACTGATCACCATGCTGGCGGTGGTGGTCAACTACGTCGCGCCCCATGAAGCGCTGGAGCTGCTGTTTGCCCTGGTGGTCGCGTCGCTGATGATCAACTGGGCGCTGATCAGCCTGACGCACCTGAAGTTCCGCAAGGCCATGGGTCAGCGCGGCATCGTGCCGGGCTTCAAAGCCTTCTGGTCGCCGTACACTAACGTCCTGTGCCTGGCGTTCATGGCCGTGATCATTTACGTGATGTGGATGATTCCGGGCATTCGCGCTTCGGTCTATGCCATTCCGGTCTGGATCGCGATCATCTATGTGTTCTATCGGATACGCATGGCCCGCCATCGCGATCTGCCAGTGACGCAATAAGCACGCAAAAAAACGCCCCGGTATTCAGTGAATGCCGGGGCGTTTTTTTTGGCTCGTCACACGCTCCGGGCGAGCAGAGATCAAACTGTGGGAGCGAGCCTGCTCGCGAAGGCGCCGTGTCATTCGACATCATAGGCGGCTGATATACCG
>NZ_JBPKAM010000101.1:0-21952 GCF_051216495.1 Pseudomonas baetica
CCCCCCCCCCCCCCCCCCCCCCCCCCCCCCCCCCCCCCCCCCCCCCCCCCCCCCCCCCCCCCCCCCCCCCCCCCCCCCCCCCCCCCAGTAGGCCATGTTGTTCAGAAGCCTTGTGGTGTAGAACGGGCGACAATCGCTTCCACATCAACACCTCGTGGCAACGCACCATAAACCCGGCCACCACCATTCAGACGACTGGCAATGAAAGCGTCACTGACGACTGAATTGCCGGCCTCCAGCAACAACTTGGCCTGAAGCCCCAACGCCACATCTTCAGTCAACTGCCGCGCGCGATACTGAATATCGCCGGTGTCCTTGAACGCCGCCTGCAATTGGCTGATGTGCGCGGCCAGCCGCTTGTCGCCATGGCCGTCACCCAACTCGTTGAACAAGGCGTCCAGCACGCCCGGTTCTTTCGACAGCGCCCGCAGCACATCCAGGCATTGCACGTTGCCGGAACCTTCCCATGTCGAATTGACCGGTGCTTCGCGGTACAGCCTTGGCAGGATGCTGTCTTCGACATATCCCGCACCGCCCATGCATTCGGCGGCTTCGTTGATCATGGCCGGCGCGCGTTTGCAGATCCAATATTTGCCCACCGCCGTCACCAGACGGGCGAATTTCGCCTCTTGGGAATCGTCCAGATGATCCAGCGCCCGGCCCATGCGCAGGCTCAATGCCAGCGCCGCCTCGCTTTCCAGCGCCAGGTCGGCCAGCACGTTTTGCATCAGTGGCTGCTCGCTGAGCAGCCTGCCACCGACCGAACGGTGCGCACAGTGATGGCTAGCCTGGGTCAATGCCTGGCGCATCAAGGCGCTGGAACCGACCATGCAATCGAAACGGGTCATGGCCACCATTTCAATGATGGTCGGAACACCGCGCCCCTCTTCGCCGACCATCCAGGCCAGGGCCCCCCGGAACTCCACTTCGCTGGAGGCGTTGGAGCAATTGCCGAGCTTGTTCTTCAGGCGCTGGATGTAGAACTGATTGCGCGTGTCATCAGGGCGATGACGCGGCAGCAGGAAGCAGGTCAAGCCTTTGTCCGTCTGCGCCAGCGTCAGGAAGGCATCGCACATCGGCGCCGAACAGAACCACTTGTGCCCCACCAGTTCATAGGGTTGGCCAGGACCGCTGGCGCCCACCGGATAGGCCTTGGTGGTGTTGGCCCGCACATCGGTGCCACCTTGTTTTTCGGTCATGGCCATGCCAATGGTGACACCGGCCTTGTGGGCCATGCCGACGTTACGCGGATCGTATTCGGTGGCGAGGATTTTCGGCAGCCATTTGTCCGCCAGATCCGGTTGCAGGCGCAGCGCCGGGACACTGGCGAAGGTCATGGTCAGCGGGCAGCCGCTGCCCGCCTCGGCCTGACTGTGCAGATACGTCATGGACGCCCGGGCGACGTGGGCACCGTCCTGCGGATGCGCCCAAGGCAGCGAGGTCAAGCCATGCTCGATCGCCGTGCGCATAAGCTCGTGATAGGCCGGATGAAATTCCACCAGATCGATGCGATGACCAAAGCGGTCATGACTGTTGAACACCGGCTTGTTCTGATTGGCCAGGAAGCCCGCCTCCATCAGCGGTCCGCCGGCCAGCGCGCCGTAAGCCTCGATTCGCGACTGCGCCCAACCGGCCCCGAAACGCCGCGACCACTCCTGCAATGGCAAATCGATGCGATACAGGTTGGCGCCGTCCAGTGACGGTGGCTGGTTGGTGACTTCGTGGGTTTCGGCGAACTGATGCAGGTTCATGACGGGGCTCCTTTGGTCAGCCAAGGGATTTCAGTTAAGCACTGCCCCCCGGCCGAACAAAGTGTCATATCTGCCTAACTGCCGGCGCTTTCGCCCTGTTGCGAGCAGAGCACCCGACGATAGAGCGCAGTCTGCAAATCTTCGAATTTCACCGGTTTGCTCAGGTGATCGATCAGCGCGCCGGTCGGGCAGCGCTCTCGATCAGCACCCAGGGCGATCATGAATACCGGTAGTTCGGCACAACCGGGCAATGCACGGATCTGGCAGCACAAGGACACACCGTCCATCGCTGGCAACTGACAATCGAGCAACACCGCATCAAAGGTTTCACGCTGCAGGCAATCGAGCGCGGCGCTTCCGCTGTCAGCGGTACGCACCCGGAACCCGAGCTTGAGCAACATGCCGCGCATCACCAATTGATTGATGCCGTTGTCATCCACCAGCAGCACGGTGCAGTCCTGCGGCAGTCGTAGACGCGGGAAATCCCGGCTCATGAAAGGCACCGACAGCGGCTCCATCGCCGGGACTTCAAACTCGACATCGAGCTGGAAACGACTGCCACGCCCGGGCTCGGAACGATGGGTCAGGCGACCGCCGAGCAATTCCACCAGTTGCCGGCAGATCGCCAGCCCTACCCCGAGTCCGCCGTACTCGCGGGTCATGGAGCCATCGAGCTGGAAAAACCGCTGATACATCGTAGCCTCACCCAGGTCGGTGAAGCCGATACCGGTGTCGATCACCGCGAAGGACAACGCCAGTCGATCTGGTTTAACCGTTTTCCCGCTCACCCGCAGCGCCAAACCTCCGACCCGGGTGAACTTGATGGCGTTGTCCAGCAGGCATTCCAGGCATTGCGCCAACTTGGCACTGTCGCCATGCAGTCGATCCGGCACGTTGGGCGCCACGTCGACCTTGAAATCCAGCGACTTGCTCGAGGCATTGCCATCGAACTGCACGCGTAATGCCTCGACCACGCCACGCAAACTGAAGGTCGACGGGGATGCCTTGAGCTTGCCGGCCTGCAGCTCGGTCAGCGTGAGGATGCCGTTGACCATGCGCATCATGTCCCGCGCCGATCCGGCGGCCGTTTGCTGGTACTGCTCCAGCTCCGGATCCATTTCAACGGTTTGCATCAGCTCCAGCGAACCGATCACGCCGTTCATGGGCGTGCGCAATTCGTGGGTCAGGGTCGCGAGGAATTCGTCCTTGAGCTGGTTACTGCGCGCCAGTTGCTGGTTGAGGACTTCCAGTTTTTGCCCGGCGTCGAGCAGGGTTTGCGCCTGCTGTTCGCGCATGGCATTGATGCGGTCGGCCAGGGCCAGGGACAGTAGCGCCACTTCGATGGCCGAGCCGATCTGGCTGGAGTACATGGTCAGGAACACGTTCGGCAGGTAACCGAGCACCATCAGGGTATTGACGATTCCGCCCAGCAAAAACGCCGACCAGGCGATGATGAAATAGCGTGCGACCCGCAGCCCGCGCAACCAGGCGAAAATCCCCGCAGAAAAAATCACCACGGTGAAGATCAGCGCCAGGGCGGTCGCCAGGCGCAAGGCCAGTGCATAACTGGTCATTAACGACAACCCGACCACCAGGGCACTGAACACCACCAGCGCCAGCAGCAGGCGGTCAAGCCAGCGACTGAAGGTGGCCGTCTGCAGGAAACTGCGGGCGAACTGACTGCCGAACAGCCCGGCACTGCCGATGAAAAACGGCGTCGCTGCGTTGGCCCACCAGGGATTATCCGGCCAGAAGTACTGCACGGCCGCACCGTTCACCGAGAGCTGATACAAACCGAACGAGGCAATATAGAAGATGTAATACAGGTAACTGGTATCACGCACACTGAGGTAGATGAACAGGTTATAAACCAGCATCCCCAGCAACACACCGTAAATCAGCCCCAGCACGTAAAGCCTGACCGGCTGCGCTTCAAGGTAAGCGGTGCTTGACCACAATGTGACCGGTGCCTGGATCGAACCCTGGCTTTGCAGGCGCAGATACAGGGTTTGCGATTGTCCGGGGGCGAAATTCAGATTGAACAGATAGTTGTTCTGGCGGATCTCGCGGCTGGCGAACGGCAAGGCATCGCCGGTCTGGCGAACCAACTGATAGTTTCCGGCCGCATCGGGCGAGTACAGGTCAAGGTGATCGAGGGGCGGATAGGCCAGTTCCAGCAACCATGTGCGCTGAGCGGCAGGGTTGGTCGGGCGGTAATCCAGGTCGATTTTCAGCCAGAACACTGAACGCGAATAGCCGGCGTTGAGGGTCGCCTTATCATGGGGCTTGAAGTTGCCGGACGCGGCTTGCGCCCGCACATCCGCGATCGTCGCCTGGCCAGCGGCGTCTTCAAACACTTGCAGGGTTCGGCCCAGGGGGAGGCTTTGAGTGAACTCATCGAATTCGACGGCGCTCGCCAAAAGGGGCAAACACAGCAGCAACATCAGCAAATAGCGCATTTATGCCCCAGCATGGCCTGTCCGGTCCTGTCAGGAAGCCCCCCATTCCCTTTGAGTAGACGTAAAACCGGTGTTACCTGTTATTGATTTGGATCCACTCTAGCATAGCCGCTGATGGCCATTGAGCACTATAGAAATTTTTCCTACAAAGGCTCTAGCACGGGCGTTCTAGCGAAGATTATTGAGATAGAGCTGTTTGTTCGATCAATCGGTATATCTCTGTAGGAGCGAGCTTGCTCGCGATGCACTCATAGTCGCCGCATTTACCCTGCAGTCCTGCCTTATCCTTAACGACTATCGCGAGCAAGCTCGCTCCTACAAGGGCCGTCATGACTCGCTGGTCGACTGGTGGTAAGCTCGCGCACCATGAATATCTACAGCTCTCGCCCCGTTGTCCTCTGTCTCTCCGGCCACGACCCAAGTGGTGGCGCCGGCTTGCAGGCAGATATCGAAGCCCTGCTCGCTCAGGGTTGCCATGCGGCTCCGGCCGTCACCGCCCTGACCGTGCAAGACACCGTCAACGTCACTGACTTCCGCGTCCTCGACCGTGAGTGGGTACTGGCCCAGGCCAATGCCGTGCTCAACGACTCCGAAGTCGCCGCCGTCAAACTGGGCATGCTCGGTTCCCTGGAAATGGTCGACACCGTTGTCGAACTGCTTTCGGCGAACCCGCATTTGCCAGTGGTCTGCGACCCGGTGCTACGCGCCGGCGGTGGCGGGCGACTGGGCAAGGACGAAGTCGGCTACGCCATGCGCGAACGTCTGCTACCCCTGTCGATCATTGCCACGCCCAATCTTCCTGAAGCCCGCATTCTCGCCGAACTGCCTGAAGGCACCGCGGACGAGTGCGCCGAAAAACTCCTGCCGTTCGTCAAGCACCTGCTGATCACCGGCGGCCACGGCGACGAGACCGAAATCCACAACCGTCTCTACAGTCGCGATGGCTTGCGCGAGACCTACACTTGCCAGCGCCTGCCCGGCAGTTACCACGGTTCCGGTTGCACCCTGGCCAGCGCCCTTGCCGGTCGTCTGGCCCAAGGTGAAAACCTCGCCAGCGCCGTGAAAACTGCACTTGACTACACGTGGCGCACCCTGCGCGATGCCGAGCAACTGGGTAAAGGCCAGTTCGTGCCGCGCCGTCTGCCACTGGACTTCTGTTCGTAATGCAATGAGGGCTGTCCGATGAAACTACGTGGCCTGTACGCCATTACCGACAGCCATCTACTGGACGGTAAATTGCTTCAGTACGTGGAGGCAGCGCTGGAAGGCGGCGTCACCCTGCTGCAATACCGCGACAAGAGCAGCGACGAGGCCCGCCGCTTGCGTGAGGCCGAGGCCTTGCGCGATTTGTGCGAACGCTACAAGACACAGTTAATCATCAATGATGACGCTGAACTGGCCGCCCGCCTCAATGTCGGCGTGCACCTGGGACAGACCGACGGGCCACTCACCCCGGCCCGCGCATTGCTCGGATCCAAGGCCATCATCGGCTCGACTTGCCACGCGCAACTCGAACTCGCCGAGCAAGCCGCCAGGGAAGGTGCCAGTTATGTCGCCTTCGGCCGCTTCTTCAACTCCAACACCAAGCCGGGCGCCCCGACCTGCAGCCTCGAACTGCTCGACCAGGCCCGCCGGCAGTTGCACCTGCCGATCTGCGCCATTGGCGGCATCACCCTCGACAATGCCACCCCACTGGTGGCCCATGGCGTCGATCTGCTGGCCGTGGTGCATGGCTTGTTTGGCGCCGAGAGTACGACGGAAGTCACCCGCCGCGCCCGCGCATTCAACGAATTATTAAAAGTCTGAGAGCCCGATCATGTCTCGTTCCGAAACCCTGTTTGCCAATGCCCAGAAACACATTCCCGGCGGCGTGAATTCGCCGGTTCGCGCATTCAAAAGCGTTGGTGGCACGCCGTTGTTCTTCAAACACGCTGAAGGCGCCTACGTCACCGACGAAGACAACAAGCGTTATGTGGATTACGTCGGTTCCTGGGGGCCTATGATCCTTGGCCACAGTCACCCGGACGTGCTGGACGCCGTGCGCAAGCAGCTGGAGCACGGCCTGTCCTACGGCGCGCCGACCGAGATGGAAACCCAGATGGCGGATCTGGTCTGCTCGCTGGTGCCGTCGATGGAGATGGTGCGCATGGTCAGCTCCGGCACCGAAGCCACCATGAGCGCAATCCGTCTGGCCCGTGGCTTCACCGGTCGCGACAGCATCATCAAGTTCGAAGGCTGCTACCACGGTCACTCCGACAGCCTGCTGGTCAAGGCCGGTTCCGGTGCCCTGACCCAGGGCGTGCCAAGCTCGGCCGGCGTACCGGCAGCCTTTGCCAAGCACACCCTGACCCTGCCGTTCAACGACATCGACGCGGTTGAAAGCATGCTCGCGGAAGTCGGCCAAGACGTGGCGTGCATCATCGTCGAGCCGGTGGCCGGCAACATGAACTGCGTACCACCGGCCCCAGGCTTCCTCGAAGGCCTGCGCACCCTATGCGACAAGCACGGCGTGGTACTGATCTTCGACGAAGTGATGACCGGTTTCCGTGTCGCCCTCGGCGGTGCCCAGGCTTACTACGGCGTAACGCCGGACCTGACGACTTTCGGCAAGATCATCGGCGGCGGCATGCCGGTAGGGTGCTTTGGTGGCAAACGCGAAATCATGTCGCGCATCGCGCCGCTCGGCCCGGTTTACCAGGCTGGTACATTGTCGGGTAACCCGCTGGCAATGGCCGCCGGTCTCACCACACTGCGTCTGATCAGCCGCCCAGGCTTCCACGCCGAGCTGACCGACTACACCACGCGCCTGCTCGATGGCCTGCAAGAGCGCGCCGATGCTGCGGGCATCCCATTCGTGACGACTCAGGCCGGCGGCATGTTCGGCCTGTACTTCAGCGGTGCCGATGACATCGTGACTTTCGAAGACGTCATGGCCAGCGACGCCGCCCTGTTCGGTCGTTTCTTCCACCTGATGTTGGAAGGTGGCGTGTACCTGGCACCGAGCGCCTTCGAAGCCGGCTTCACCTCGATCGCCCACGGCGAAACCGAGCTGAAACTGACGCTGGATGCGGCCGAGCGCGCGTTCGCTGCATTGAAGTAAATGCCATATCGCTGACGTTGGCCGTTGCCAGCGTCAGCTTTCACCTACACACCCGCGCTTTTTCCTACTCATCTGCCAATAATTCCCCGCAAAGCGGGCGATATAGTTCCCACGCAGCAGAAAAACGAGTAAAGACTTTGTAAGGTTGGCCCTGCTTATTTCATAATGCGCGCTTATTGGATCCCCTCGATGGGTCCGCGCGCCCTTCAGAGGTAAGTCGATTCCCATGAACCGCACCGGCCGCGCCCTTTCACTGGGCTGCCTGTTGCTCCTTCAGCCCCTGCTCGCGCTCGCACAAGCAGGCGGTAACTCGTTGTTAATCCCAGCGATGGGTCGCTGCACCCTCAATACTCAGCCACAAGACCTGGCACAGGCACTCGCCGCTTGCCAGAAAGCGTCGGATGAGGGGGATGCACAAGCGCAATACGAGTTGGGTGAGTTCTACTATGAAGGCAAAAACGCGCCGCGCGACCTCAACCAAGCCCTGAGCTACTTCGAAAAAGCCTCGCTGCAAGGCCACGCCCAGGCACAATTCAAACTCGGCACCATGTTTTTCCATGGCGAAGGCGTCCCGGCCAATAACGTTCAGGCATACATTCTGCTGAAAATGGCGGCGGTCAATGGCGCGGAGGATGCGCTGGACACTGCCGACGAAGTCACCGAGAAAATGCCCCGCGAAGAACTGGAGGTCGCGACCCAGGTACTCGGGCAGATTTTCCGCAAATACCTGATGGAACTGCAGAGCGCCGACGGGCGTACACCTTTCTCGCCACTGCCTTGATTATCGCATCGCTCTGACTGCCCCCTTCGCGAGCAGGCTCGCTCCCACAGTTGATCTCTTGCGAACACAAGTTGTGCATCCACAGATGATTTATTGTGGGAGCGAGCCTGCTCGCGAAGGGGACGACTCGGTTTTGAGACTTACTTCTCAGGCATCGGCACCGGAAACGGCATCACATTACCCACCCCGGCACGGGCTTCGCTGATTTTCGGCGTGCCCAGACGCTCGACCTCATCGATACGCACGATCGAGTGCATCGGTACGAAACTGCGCACCACACCTTCGAATTGCGCCTTGAGCTTCTCTTCACTCGGATCAACGACGACTTGCGTGCGCTCGCCAAAGACGAACTCTTCCACTTCCAGAAAGCCCCACAGATCGCTCTGATAGATCTGCTTGGCGTACATTTCGAACACCTGGCCCTGGTTGAGGAAAATCACCTTGTAGATTGGAGCTTCACGTTTGGTCATGGTGGGCGGGCAACACATCGGGGGATAAAAAGAGGGCGCGAACTATAGCATAACCACCGGACGCGCAGCGGTAGGAACCTGGGAGCATGTTCCCTATAATGCGCGGTTCTTCGAATCACGTGATGACCCTTTTCCATGGCCAAGAAGCTTTATATCGAAACCCACGGTTGCCAGATGAACGAGTACGACAGCTCGCGCATGGTCGATCTGCTGGGCGAACACCAGGCCCTGGAAGTCACGGCTCGCGCTGAAGACGCCGACGTGATCCTGCTCAATACCTGCTCGATCCGCGAGCGCGCCCAGGACCGCGTCTACTCGCAACTCGGCCGCTGGCGCGAATTGAAGCTGGCCAACCCGGACATGGTGATTGCCGTCGGCGGTTGCGTGGCCAGCCAGGAAGGTGCCGCCATTCGCGATCGCGCCCCCTATGTCGACGTAGTGTTCGGCCCGCAAACCCTGCACCGTCTGCCGGAAATGATCGACGCCGCGCGCATCAGCAAGCTGCCGCAAGTCGATGTCTCGTTCCCGGAAATCGAAAAATTCGACCACCTGCCCGAGCCGCGCATCGACGGCCCTAGCGCCTACGTATCGGTGATGGAGGGTTGCAGCAAGTACTGCACCTTCTGCGTGGTGCCCTACACCCGGGGCGAAGAAGTCAGTCGTCCGTTCGATGACGTGATTGCCGAGATCATTCACCTGGCCGAAAACGGCGTGCGTGAAGTGACGTTGCTGGGCCAGAACGTCAACGGTTATCGCGGCACAACCCACGACGGACGCCTGGCCGATCTGGCCGAACTGATCCGCGTCGTTGCCGCCGTCGATGGCATCGACCGTATCCGCTACACCACCTCTCACCCGCTGGAGTTCTCCGACAGCCTGATCCAGGCCCATGCCGAAGTGCCCGAGCTGGTGAAACACCTGCACCTGCCAGTGCAATCGGGCTCGGACCGCATCCTGGCCGCTATGAAGCGCAACCACACTGCACTGGAATACAAATCCAAACTGCGCAAGCTGCGCGCCGCCGTGCCGGGCATTTGCATCAGCTCGGACTTCATCGTCGGCTTCCCCGGCGAGACCGAAAAAGATTTCGAACAAACCATGAAGCTGATTCAGGACGTCGGTTTCGACTTCTCCTACTCGTTCGTCTACAGCCAGCGTCCCGGCACCCCGGCCGCTGACCTGGCCGATGACACGCCGGAAGAGTTGAAGAAGGAACGCTTGAATGCCCTGCAACATCGCCTGAACCAGCAAGGCTTCGAAATCAGCCGACAAATGGTCGGTTCGATCCAGCGCATTCTGGTCACCGATTACTCGAAAAAAGACCCCGGCGAGCTGCAAGGTCGTACCGAAAATAACCGAATCGTCAACTTCCGCTGCGACAATCCGACCCTGATCGGTCAGTTCGCCGACGTGCACATCGACGCGGCACAGCCGCATTCGCTGCGGGGCTCGCTGATCCAGTAACACTTTTCGGAAACACTGAGGACCCTGTGGGAGCTGGCTTGCCAGCGATTAGGCCATCAACCCCGACAAATATGTCGCCTGTTGCACCGCTATCGCTGGCAAGCCAGCTCCCACAATGGAATGCATTGTTCTCCAGAAAGGGCTTATCCATTTAAGAGCTTTCGCACCCACGCCACTGGCGTTATCCTTGATTTCATCACTATTGCCCCAGGGCGGCTAAATACGACCTTGAACGCACCCATAGAACCCCATCGTTTCATCCTCGAGCCTTTTGAGGCTCGCCGTTTCGCCAATCTGTGCGGGCAATTCGACGAGCATCTGCGCTTGATCGAACAGCGCCTGACCATCGAGATCCGCAACCGCGGAAACCAGTTCGAACTGATCGGCGAGCGTAAACACACCACTTCCGCGGAAAACCTCCTGCGCCGCTTGTACCGGGAAACCAAGGGTACCGAGCTGTCGCCGGACATGGTTCACCTGTTCCTGCAGGAATCCGCCGTCGAAGAGCTGGACAACCACTCGCCCGCCGACGCCGCCGTCTCCCTGCGCACCAAAAAAGGCATGATTCGCCCACGCGGCTTGAATCAGCAGCGCTACGTGAAGGAAATTCTCGGGAACGACATCAACTTCGGCATTGGCCCGGCCGGTACCGGCAAGACCTACCTGGCCGTTGCCTGCGCGGTGGACGCACTGGAGCGCGAGCAGATCCGTCGCATCCTGCTGGTACGTCCCGCGGTCGAAGCCGGGGAAAAACTCGGATTCCTGCCCGGCGACCTCAGCCAGAAGATCGACCCGTACCTGCGCCCGCTCTATGACGCACTCTACGAAATGCTCGGCTTCGAGTACGTCGCCAAGCTGATCGAACGGCAGATCATCGAAGTCGCGCCGCTGGCCTACATGCGCGGCCGGACGCTGAACAACAGCTTCATCATCCTCGACGAAAGCCAGAACACCACCGTCGAGCAAATGAAGATGTTCCTGACCCGGATCGGCTTCGGCTCCACGGCCGTCATCACCGGTGACATCACTCAGGTTGACCTGCCACGCGGCACCAAATCCGGGCTGCACCATGTCATCGAAGTATTGAAAGACGTGCCGGGCATCAGCTTCACGCACTTCCAGCCGAAGGATGTCGTGCGTCACCCGTTGGTACAACGCATTGTCGAAGCCTATGAACGTTTCGAAACCCGTGCAGCCGATGATGCCGCCGCCAGGGAAAGCCGCCGCGATGCTTGAGCTAGACCTGCAAATCGCGACCGAACGCCCCGCCCCCAGCGAAGCCGAATTCCGCCAGTGGTGCGAACTGGCTCTGCGCCAGCGCACCGCCGACTCCGAGATGACCATTCGCCTGGTCGACGAAGCCGAAGGCCGCGAGCTGAACCACACCTGGCGGCAGAAGGATTACGCAACTAACGTCTTGTCATTCCCGGCCGATGTGCCGGACGAGTTTCTCGACATTCCGCTGCTCGGTGACCTGGTGATCTGCGTCGCCGTGGTCGAGCGCGAAGCCGTCGAACAGGGCAAGGAACTCAAGGCCCATTGGGCACACCTGGTGATTCACGGCTGCTTGCATCTGCTCGGTTACGACCATATAGAGGACGAGGAAGCCGAAGAAATGGAAGCACTGGAACGAGAGTTGCTTGCAGAACTGGGCTATCGCGATCCGTACGCGGACGACGAAACCGAAACATCCCCAATCATTACAACAAAGGATTCAGAGTAATCGCTATGAGCGAAGATCGATCGAGCAACGGGCAAAAGTCCTGGCTGGGTAAGCTCACCCAGGCTTTTGCCCATGAGCCGAAGAACCGCCAGGAGCTGCTGGAGCTGCTGCGCGATGCACACCAGAACAAACTGTTGGACAGCGAAGCGCTGGCCATCGTCGAAGGCGCCATCCAGGTGGCTGACCTGCAAGTACGGGACATCATGGTTCCGCGCTCGCAGATGATCAGCATCAAGGCGACCCAGACACCCCGCGAGTTCCTGCCTGCCGTACTCGACTCGGCCCACTCCCGCTATCCGGTGATCGGCGAAAGCCACGATGACGTGATGGGCGTGCTGTTGGCCAAGGACTTGCTGCCGTTGATCCTCAAGGAGAATGGCGACAGCTTCAACATCAAGGACCTGCTGCGACCGGCCACCTTCGTGCCGGAATCCAAGCGCCTGAACGTGTTGTTGCGCGAGTTCCGCGCCAACCACAACCACATGGCCATCGTCATCGACGAATACGGCGGCGTGGCAGGCCTGGTGACCATTGAAGATGTACTGGAGCAAATCGTCGGCGACATCGAGGACGAGCACGATGTCGAAGAAGACAGCTACATCAAGCCACTGCCCAGCGGCGACTTCCTGATCAAGGCCCTGACGCCGATCGAGAACTTCAACGAGTTCTTCGACAGCGAATTCTCCGACGACGAATTCGACACCGTGGGCGGCCTGGTGATGAGTGCATTCGGGCACTTGCCAAAACGCAACGAAATCACTGAAATCGGCACCTATCGTTTCCGCATCCTGAATGCCGACAGCCGTCGGATTCATTTGCTGCGACTGACGCCTATCGCCCGCTAAATCTAAGGACTGAAATGCGCTGGACAACCCGCCCCGGCTGGCCCGGTAACCTGCTGGCCGTGGCGGCCGGTGCAATCACCACCCTGGCCCTGGCGCCCTTCGATATCTGGCCGCTGGCATTGTTGGCGGTCGGGCTTTTCTATGCCGGCCTGCGTGAGCTGAGCCCCCGTCAGGCCCTGGGTCGCGGCTGGTGCTTTGGCTTCGGCCTGTTCGGCGCCGGTACCAGCTGGATCTACTACAGCATTCACCACTTCGGTGGCGCCTCGGTGCTGTTGGCCGGGTTCCTGATGCTGATCTTCACGGCAGCGATTGCCTGGTTCTTCGCCCTGCCCGCCTGGCTCTGGGCGCGCTGGTTGCGACGCAACGAAGCACCGCTGGCCGATGCACTGGCTTTCGCGGCGTTGTGGGTGGGCCAGGAAGCGTTCCGCGGCTGGTTTCTCACCGGTTTTCCCTGGCTTTACTCCGGTTACAGCCAGCTCGACGGTCCGCTGGCCGGGCTCGCCCCCGTCGGCGGCATGTGGCTGATTTCCTTCACGCTGGCCTTGACCGCCGCGCTGATCTACAACGGATTGCGCCTGATTCGTGGCGGCCGAAAAGGCTTCATCGTGATAGGCGTTGTGCTGCTGATCGGCCCATGGGTGGCCGGCATCGCCCTCAAGCATCACGCCTGGACCAGCCCGGCCGGCGCGCCACTGAGCGTCGCCGCCATTCAGGGCAACGTCGAACAGAGCATGAAGTGGGATCCGGCGCAGCTCAATGCGCAATTGGCGTTGTACCGTGACATGAGTTTCAGCTCCAAACGCGTCGACCTGTTGATCTGGCCGGAAACGGCGATCCCGGTGCTCAAGGAGTCCGCCGAAGGCTACCTGGACATGATGGGTAAATTCGCTGCCGAGCGGAACTCGGCGATGATTACCGGCGTTCCGATCAGGGAAGTCGTTCGCCATGAAAAGCGCTTCTTCAATGGCATTACCGTGGTTGGCGAAGGCGATGGCACCTACCTCAAGCAGAAACTGGTGCCATTCGGCGAATACGTGCCACTGCAGGATGTGCTGCGCGGACTGATCGCATTTTTCGACCTGCCGATGTCGGACTTCGCCCGCGGCCCTGCCGATCAGGCCATGCTGCAAGCCAAGGGTTATCAGATCGCGCCGTATATCTGCTACGAAGTGGTGTATCCGGAATTTGCCGCGGGCCTCGCCGCCCAAAGCGACCTGTTGCTGACCATCAGCAACGACACCTGGTTCGGCACTTCCATTGGTCCGTTGCAACATTTGCAAATGGCACAGATGCGCGCACTGGAGGCCGGCCGCTGGATGATCCGTGCTACCAACAACGGCGTCACCGGTCTGATCAACCCGTTCGGCCAGATCACCGAGCAGATCCCCCAGTTTGAACGCGGAATCCTGTACGGCGAAGTGGTGCCGATGCACAACCTGACGCCTTATCTGCAATGGCGTTCGTGGCCGTTGATCATTGTTTGCGTGTTGCTGTTTGGCTGGGCGTTGGTGGCGAGCCGGATGGCCAAGACCGTTTAATCAGGGCGCCCATAAAAGATCGCAGCCTCGTTTCACTCGACAGCTCCTACAGGAGATTGCGCACTCTGTAGGAGCTGTCGAGTGAAACGAGGCTGCGATCTTTTGAGTTTCAGCGGTAGAAAAGCGAGTACCCGACCTGCCCCACCGCCTCGTTCATCAATTGTCCGCTTTGCCAGATCGACTTGAACTCCGGCAACCATCCTCCCAGCGGCCGCGCGTTATCCACACCTAAAAAGCCCATGGGCGCCGGCACGACCTCAAACCCGGCCCGCTGGAAGCTCCAGACCGCTCGCGGCATGTGCCAGGCCTGGGTCACGAGCACCACGCGCTTGACACCTTCAGGCAATAACACCTCGGCGCTGAATTGGGCATTTTCCCAGGTCGTGCGGCTGCGCCCTTCCTGCCAGCGTACCGTCACACCGAAGTCGTCGTGCAGCGAGTCCGCCATCAGTTTGGCTTCGGTCGGCGGCGTACCGTAATGCAGGCCGCCACTGGTCAGAATCGGCAGCCCCGATGCCTTGGCCAGGCGAGCCGCATAACGTTGGCGCTCCAGGCCTACACCCGTCGGCTGATCAGCACCCCACGCCGGATCCCCCCGTTCGCGTCCCGACCCCAACACCACGATCGCATCCGCGTGCTGCCCCAACGTCGCCCATTCTTCGAACGCCAGCGGTGGCTCACGCTCCAGCAACGCGGCGCTCCATTGCACGACGACCGGCAGGCTCATCAGCCAGAACCCGCCCACCCCCAAGGCAAAACACAAACCGGCGAGTCGCGGCCTTGAGCGGCGCAACCACCAGGCAAGCACCAACAGCAGCAACAGGAGGCCGGGCGGCAGAAAAATTTGTTTCACGAAATAGCGAAAAGGCATCGAGCATCTCCATGAAGATGCCCGAAGCCTAAGTGGGTTGATGCGATGCGACAATCAATACGGAAGGACTATGCTTCAAAAAGTCATGGAGCATGGCTCTTTGCCCTTATTTGAACTGCAGAGACCGGACCTTTACCGCATCTCTACCGGGGACTTTGTCCTTGAGCCAGATAATCTTGGCAGTACGTGGTGCATCGAGTTGCTTCACTGCTTCGGACAAGCATCCATGTGTCTCACGTTCACTGCGATCCAGGTACGCCTTGACCAGAGCAAACTCTGCGGGGCTCAAGCCGCGCAATTCCAGCTCCAGCGGACGTTCATCACGTAGCCGGCCAGCGGTTCTCGCCGCTTCCAGCGCCATGCCCAGACGATCGATCAGTCTTTCGTACAGCTCCGGTTTTGTAGCTTTGTGCTGTGAATCAACCATCCCTCACCTCATTGGAAGATAAGACCTACTCCCCAGTTAGAGCTTAGCTTCCATGAACAAACCGGCTGAACGCCGCGACCAACGGCCCTCGCAGAGGATTTGGCAAGACGCGCGGCAGCAATCAGGGTTTCCCTCGGCAGAGTGCGGTCATGTATGCTACGGCGCTTCCTGTAAATCCAATTCCAGCTCGACTGGACATCGAAAACGCCGAATCGGCGCCTTCACCGTCCAGCGTTGCATTGAAGAGGATTGGGCCACCCCTATTCAGTTCAAAAGTAGCCATGCACGAACAATATCAGCCCCGTGAAATCGAAGCCGCCGCCCAGTCGTTCTGGGACGAGCAAAAGTCCTTTGAAGTCAGTGAACAGCCAGGCAAGGAAACCTACTACTGCCTGTCGATGTTCCCTTACCCCAGCGGCAAGCTACACATGGGGCACGTGCGCAACTACACCATCGGCGACGTGATCTCCCGCTATCAGCGCATGCAAGGCAAAAACGTCCTGCAACCCATGGGTTGGGACGCCTTCGGCATGCCGGCGGAAAACGCCGCGATGAAGAACAACGTGGCCCCGGCCAAGTGGACCTACGAAAACATCGCCTACATGAAATCCCAGCTGCGCAGCCTGGGCCTGGCGGTGGACTGGTCCCGTGAAGTGACCACCTGCAAACCGGATTACTACCGCTGGGAACAATGGCTGTTCACCCGCCTGTTCGAAAAAGGTGTGATCTACAAGAAAAGCGGCACCGTGAACTGGGACCCGATCGACCAGACCGTTCTGGCCAACGAACAGGTGATCGACGGTCGCGGCTGGCGCTCCGGCGCGCTGATCGAAAAGCGCGAGATCCCGATGTACTACTTCAAGATCACCGCCTACGCGGATGAGCTGCTGGAGAGTCTCGATGAGCTGCCGGGCTGGCCTGAACAGGTCAAGACCATGCAGCGCAACTGGATCGGCAAGTCCCGCGGCATGGAAGTACAGTTCCCGTACAACGTCGATTCCATCGGCGAAAGCGGTACCCTGAAAGTCTTCACCACCCGTCCGGACACATTGATGGGCGCGACTTACGTCGCCGTGGCCGCCGAGCACCACCTGGCCACCCTGGCCGCACAGAACAATCCTGAGCTGCAAGCGTTCATCGCCGAATGCAAGAGCGGTAGCGTTGCCGAAGCCGACGTCGCCACCCAGGAGAAAAAAGGCCTGCCGACCGGCCTGTTCGTCGAGCACCCGCTGACCGGCGAAAAACTGCCGGTATGGGTCGCCAACTACGTGCTGATGCACTACGGCGATGGCGCGGTAATGGCTGTACCGGCCCACGACGAGCGCGACTTCGAGTTCGCCCACAAGTACAACCTGCCGGTCAAATCCGTGGTGCGCACCAGTTCCGGTGAAACCAATCCGGAACCGTGGCAGGAGGCCTACGGCGAGTACGGCACGCTGATCAACTCCGGCGAGTTCGACGGCCTGGACTTCGCCGGCGCCTTCGATGCCATCGAAGCGACACTGATCAAGAAAAACCTTGGTGCATCGCGCACCCAGTTCCGCCTGCGCGACTGGGGCATCAGCCGCCAGCGCTACTGGGGCTGCCCGATCCCGATCATCCACTGCAGCAGCTGCGGTGACGTGCCGGTACCGGAAGACCAGTTGCCGGTCGTGCTGCCGGAAGACGTGGTGCCGGACGGCGCCGGCTCGCCGCTGGCGCGCATGCCCGAGTTCTATGAGTGCAACTGCCCGAAATGCGGCCAGCCTGCCAAGCGTGAAACCGACACCATGGACACTTTCGTCGAGTCGTCGTGGTACTACGCCCGCTACGCCTCTCCGCACTTTGAAGGCGGCCTGGTGGAAAAATCCGCGGCTGACCACTGGCTGCCGGTGGATCAGTACATCGGCGGTATCGAACACGCCATTCTCCACCTGCTCTACGCGCGCTTCTTCCACAAACTGATGCGCGATGAAGGCCTGGTGAGCTCCAACGAGCCGTTCAAGAACCTGCTGACCCAGGGCATGGTGATCGCCGAGACTTACTATCGTCGCGAAGCCAATGGCGCCTACACCTGGTTCAACCCGGCGGACGTCGACCTCGAACGCGACGGCAAAGGCAATGTCACCAGCGCCAAGCTGAAAGCCGATGGCCTGCCAGTGGAAATTGGCGGCACCGAGAAGATGGCCAAGTCGAAGAACAACGGCGTCGACCCACAGTCGATGATCGACCAGTTCGGTGCTGACACCTGCCGCCTGTTCATGATGTTTGCCTCGCCGCCTGACATGAGTGCAGCGTGGTCCGACTCCGGCGTCGAGGGTTCGCACCGTTTCCTCAAGCGCGTCTGGCGTCTGGCTCAAGCGCACGTGACCCAGGGCCTGCCGGGCAAACTGGATATCGCCAGCCTGAACGATGAACAGAAAGCCGTTCGCCGTGCGACCCACCAGGCCATCAAGCAAGCCAGCCACGACGTCGGCCAGAACCACAAATTCAACACGGCCATCGCCCAGGTGATGACGCTGATGAACGTGCTGGAGAAAGCGCCGCAAGGCACCGATCAGGATCGTGCACTGGTTCATGAAGGCCTGGAAACCGTGACCCTGCTGCTGGCCCCGATCACCCCGCACATCTGCCACGAACTGTGGAACCGATTGGGTCACGCCGATGCGGTGATCGACGCCGGTTGGCCGGTACTGGACGAAAACGCGCTGGTGCAGGACAGCCTGACCCTGGTCATCCAGGTCAACGGCAAACTGCGCGGACAGATCGACATGCCGGCCAGTGCCAGCCGCGAAGAAATCGAAGCCGCCGCACGCACCAACGAAAACGTGCTGCGCTTTGTCGACGGTCTGACCATTCGTAAAGTGATCGTGGTGCCCGGGAAACTGGTCAACATCGTCGCCAGCTAATTGGATCAGGCGCCAGGCTTAGCCTTGCGCCGAGTAAAACCTTTCGGGCCGGTTGACCGGCCCACATGGTTTCAAGGGGAGCAACACAATGATCAAACGCAATTTGCTGGTGATGGGCCTTGCGGTCCTGTTGAGCGCCTGCGGTTTCCAGCTGCGCGGCACCGGCACCACCGAACTGGCGATCAAGGAACTCGATGTCAGCGCACGCAACGCCTACGGTGACACCGTCATGCAACTGCGTCAGGTGCTTAATAGCAGCGGCGTCAAGGTCTACACCGGCGCACCATTCAAGCTTGTGCTGACCGATGAACAGGAAACCCAGCGTATCCTCAGCTACGCGGGCGCCGGTCGTACGGGCGAATACCAGCTGACCACCGCGCTCAGCTACAGCATCCTCAGCCAGGGCAACCTGTCGCTGCTGGCAGACAAGCTTGAAGTCGAGAAGGTCTTCATTCACGACGGCAACAACCTGGTGGGCTCTGACCAGGAGTCGAACGATGCCCGCAAGGAAATGCGCCGCGAGCTGGTACAACGCATGATGCTGCGTCTGCAACAGATCTCGCCAACCCAGCTCGAGCAACTGCAGCAAACCGCCGAGGCCAAAGCCAAGGCCGAAGCCGCGGCGCTGGAAGCCGCGCAGAAGGCTGAAGCGGAAACGCCGCGTCAGTCGCCTGTCGAACTGCCGCAGCAATAAGACTTACGGGGCGCCCAGGCGCCCCGTTCGCCCTCTCTTATGAAACTCGCCCCCGCCCAACTCGCCAAACACCTGCAAGGCGCTCTCGCGCCGGTCTACGTCATCAGTGGCGATGATCCCTTGTTGTGCCAGGAAGCCGCCGACGCCATCCGCACTGCCGCCCGTCAGCAGGGCTTCGACGAACGCCAGGTCTTTGCCGCCGACGCCAGTTTCGATTGGGGTACGTTGCTCCAGGCCGGGGCCAGCATGTCGTTGTTCGCTCAAAAGCGCCTGCTGGAACTGCGCCTGCCCTCCGGTAAGCCCGGTGACAAAGGTGCTGCCGCGCTCATTGAATACTGCTCCCGGCCGGCCGAAGACACGGTGTTGCTGATCAGCCTGCCGAAACTCGATGGCAGTGCACAGAAAACCAAGTGGGGCAAGGCACTGGTCGAAGGTGCCCAGACTCAGTTCGTGCAGATCTGGCCGGTGGATGCCAGCCAGCTTCCAGGTTGGATTCGTCAGCGTCTTTCCCAGGCAGGGCTTTCCGCCAGCCAGGACGCCGTCGAGTTGATCGCCGCACGGGTCGAGGGCAACCTGTTGGCCGCCGCCCAGGAAATCGAAAAACTCAAACTGATGGCCGAAGGCGGGCAAATCACCGTTGAAACCGTGCAAGCAGCGGTTGCCGACAGTGCACGCTTCGATGTTTTCGGCCTGACCGATGCGATTCTCAACGGCGAAGCCGCCCACGCCCTGCGCATGCTCGAAGGGCTTCGCGGCGAAGGCGTCGAACCACCGGTGATTCTCTGGGCCCTGGCCCGGGAGCTGCGCCTGCTGGCCAACATCGCCCTGCAATACAGCCAGGGTACGCCGCTGGACAAAGCCTTCAGCCAAGCCAAACCACCCGTTTGGGACAAGCGCAAACCGCTGATGAGCAAAGCCCTGCAACGTTATTCTGCGCAACGCTGGGCGCAGTTGCTGCTGGAAGCTCAGCGCATTGATGCACAGATCAAAGGCCAGGCCGCCGGTTCGCCGTGGATGAGTTTAAGTCGCCTGACGTTGCTGATGGCTGGACAGCGGTTGTCATTGCCTGCTGAATAAAACTTTTTGTGGCGAGGGAGCTTGCTCCCGCTGGGCTGCGAAGCGGCCCCAACTCCCACCACACCACGTTTATTTAGACGTAAGGGACTACCCATTTACGACTGCTGCGCAGCCGAAAGGGAGCAAGCTCCCTCGCCACAGTTCATCATTGCTACGCAATGCGGGGACTAGACAGAACCCGCACTTGAGCAGATGATTTGCCCCGCAAAAACCACTCACTTGCGAGAACCCATCATGAGCAAAAAGCCATCCAAGCATGGCCCCAACAAGGCCAAATCCATCATCGCCCAGCCACTGTTCCGCAGCCGTCAGGAACGCGCCGGCAAGGGCAAAGGCAGCTACCGCCGCGAAGCCTTCCAGTCTAATGGCTGGGAGGCTTCTTACTTTCTGGCGGCCTGAAAGGCAAGCATCCGCTCAACATGTTAAGGTCTGCACCTGATACGTTTTCCCTGGACTTGTGCATGCCCTTTTGTCTTTCCCGTCGTTGGCATCTGCGCCAATTGATTGCTGCCTCCAGCCTAGTTTTGCTAGTCGCCTGCGCGGAAAAACCTACCGCCGCCGACGCACAGCCACTTCAAAGCCTTCCCGTCGCCACAGCCCCGGCAATCGTCGCACCTGTGGTGCCAAGCAACGAAAATCTCGAAATCCAGCCGACCCAAACCTTCGCCGAGTGGCAGGCGGGTTTCCGCAAGGATGCCCTGGCCGCCGGTATCCGTGCCGACCTGTTCGACCGTGCCTTCGCTAACGTCAGCTTTGATCCCAGTGTGATTCGTGCCGACCGCAGCCAACCGGAGTTCGCCCGGCCCGTATGGGAGTACCTTGACGGCGCCCTGTCGCCTCTGCGGGTGCGCAAAGGTCAGGCGCTGGTCAGCCAGTATGCCGGCATCCTGCAAAGCATCGAGCAACGCTACGGCGTCGACCGTGAGGCACTGGTCGCGGTATGGGGCATGGAAAGTAACTTCGGTCAGTTCCAGGGCAGCAAGTCGGTCATCAACTCCCTGGCGACCCTGGCCTATGAAGGCCGGCGCCCCGGCTTTGCCCACGCACAATTGATTGCCGCCCTGCAGATCTTGCAACAAGGCGATATCACGCCAGAGAAAATGCTCGGTTCCTGGGCGGGCGCCATGGGCCAGACCCAATTCATCCCGACCACCTACAACACCCACGCCGTGGACTTCGATGGTGATGGCCGTCGCGACATCTGGGGCAGCTCCACCGATGCCTTGGCCTCGACCGCGCACTACCTGCAAAGCTCCGGCTGGCAAAGAGGCCAGCCTTGGGGCTTCGAAGTGCAAGTGCCGAGCGGCTTCAACTACCTGCTGGCCGACGGCACGATTCGCAAGAGCGTCGCTGAATGGCGACAATTGGGCGTTACCTTGCCCAATGGCGCTCAGGTCCCGCCAGGTTCCGAGCAGTTGTCCGCGGCGCTACTGCTACCGGCCGGTTACCGTGGCCCGGCGTTCCTGGTGCTCGATAACTTCCGTGCAATCCTCAAATACAACAACTCCTCATCCTACGCACTGGCGGTCGGCCTGTTGTCGCAGCGCTTCAATGGCGCGGGCCTGATCAGCGGTACGTGGCCCAAGGATGATTTGCCGTTGAGCCGCACCGAGCGGATCGAACTGCAAAATCTGCTGAGCGCCCAAAACTATGACGCGGGCACCGCGGACGGCATTATCGGTGCCAATACGCGCAAGGCGATTCGCAGCGCGCAGCAGTCGTTTGGCTGGCCGGCGGATGGTTATCCGACGCACAAGTTGCTGGAAGGTCTTCGTAACCGCTAAAAGCTTCGCGAGCAGGCTCGCTCCCACAATTTTGGGGTAAGGATCTTCCCGCAGACACGCTACCAAGCTACCCCCACCCC
>NZ_JBPKAM010000102.1:0-21896 GCF_051216495.1 Pseudomonas baetica
CGCTGCGACGCGAAGAATGTAGCCGACAAAAACTCCAAGCAGCGACCCCCCCCCCCCCCCCCCCCCCCCCCCCCCCCCCCACAAGGGCGGTGCCAGCCTCGCTCCCCTTTCTGTCAGGAAAAAATCATGACCCAACGAACCAACTCCTACTACACCGCCACCCTCAACCAGGAAACCGATTACCCGACCCTGCAAGGCCAGCACCGGGTTGATGTGGTAATCATCGGTGGCGGCTTCACCGGCGTCGCCACCGCTGTCGAGCTCGCGGAAAAAGGCCTGAAAGTCGCCATCGTAGAAAGCCACAAGATCGGCTGGGGCGCTACCGGGCGCAACGGTGGCCAGGTCACCGGCAGCCTCTCGGGCGACGAGGCCATGCGCAAACAGATGCGCCGCACGATCGGCGATGAGGTCGACGACTTCATCTGGAATCTGCGCTGGCGCGGGCACCAGATCATCAAGCAGCGGGTGGAAAAATACGGCATCGCCTGCGACCTCAAGCACGGCCACCTGCACGCGGCCTATAAGCCGAGCCACATGGACGGCCTGCGCAAGGATTACGAAGAAGCCCTGCACCGTGGCATGGGCGACGAGGTCAGCCTGCTCGACCGCAGCCAGGTCCGCGACCTGCTGCAAAGCGACCTCTACCACGGTGCGATCAAGAACACCCGTAACATGCACCTGCACCCGCTGAATCTGTGCATCGGCGAAGCGCGGGCCGCTGAAAGCCTGGGTGCGCTGATCTTCGAAAACAGCGAAGTGCTGGAGATCATTCACGGCGATGCTCCTCACAAAAGCCCGGGCGTGCGCACTGCCCACGGTCGCATCGACGCCAACCAGGTACTGTTGGCCGGCGACGTCTACCACAAGCTCGAGCCAGCCAAGCTCAAGGGCAAGATCTTCCCGGCCATGGGCGGCATCGTCACCACCGCACCGCTGGGTGACCTGGCCAGGCAGATCAACCCCGAAGACCTGGCCGTGTACGACTGCCGCTTCGTGCTCGACTACTACCGCCTGACCGCCGACGGCCGCCTGTTGTTCGGTGGTGGCGCCAATTACAGCGGCAAGGATTCGCGGGACATCGCCGCCGAACTGCGTCCGTGCATCGAGCAGACCTTCCCGGCGCTCAAGGGCGTGGCCATCGATTACCAGTGGAGCTGCGCGATGGGCATCGTCATCAACCGCATCCCGCAACTGGGCAAGCTGTCGGACAACGTCTGGTATTGCCAGGGCTACTCCGGCCACGGCATCGCCACCACCCACATCATGGGCGAAATCATGGGCCGGGCAATCACCGGGCAGTTGCAGCAGTTCGACACCTTCGCCGCCTGCCAGCACATCCGCGTGCCCATGGGCGACCTGCTGGGCAACCCGATGCTCGCCGCCGGCATGTGGTACTACCAGATGCTTGAGCGCCTGCGCTGATCCCCTCTTTGAACAGGACACGAACATGACAAACCTCACCCGCAATGAGTGGGAACAACGCGCCGCGTCACTGTCGCCCCACACCCGGGCGTTCATCGATGGCCAGTACCGCGACGCCGTCAGTGGTGAAACCTTTGATTGCATCAGCCCTATCGACGGTCGATTGCTGGGCCGGATTGCCAGTTGCACCGAAGCCGATGCCGACCTCGCCGTGCGCAGTGCGCGGCAGGCCTTCGAATCCGGCATCTGGTCGCGCCAGCCGCCGGCTGAACGCAAGGCCACGCTGATTCGCCTTGCCGCGCTGATGGAGGCGCACGCCGAAGAGCTGGCCCTGCTGGAAACCCTCGACATGGGCAAGCCGATCAGCGATGCCCTTGGCGTCGACGTGCCCGGTGCCGCCCGGGCGATCCGCTGGTACGGCGAAGCCATCGACAAGGTCTACGACGAAGTGGCCGCCACGTCCCATGATCAACTCGGACTGGTGACTCGCGAGCCCATTGGTGTAGTGGCTGCGATAGTGCCGTGGAATTTTCCGCTGCTGATGGCCTGCTGGAAACTCGGCCCGGCCCTGGCGGCGGGCAACTCGGTGATCCTCAAACCTTCGGAAAAATCACCGTTGACGGCCATTCGCCTGGCGCAGCTGGCCCTCGACGCGGGCATTCCCAAAGGCGTGTTCAACGTGCTGCCGGGCTTTGGCCATACGGTTGGCAAGGCTCTGGCGTTGCACATGGACGTCGACACACTGGTGTTTACCGGCTCAACGCGAATTGCCAAGCAACTGATGGTGTATGCCGGCGAATCGAACATGAAACGGGTCTGGCTGGAAGCGGGCGGCAAGAGCCCGCACATCGTGTTCGCCGATGCCCCCGACCTGAAAATCGCCGCCGAGGCCGCCGCCAGCGCCATCGCGTTCAATCAGGGCGAAGTGTGTACCGCCGGCTCACGCTTGTTGATCGAGCGCTCGGTCAAAGAGCGCTTCATGCCGTTGCTGGTGGAGGCCTTGAGACGATGGCAACCGGGGCATCCGCTGGACCCGGCGACCAGGGTCGGCGCACTGGTGGACACTCAACAAATGGAAACCGTCCTGGGCTACATCCAGGCCGGCGTCGATCAGGGTGCAGAGCTGGTCTGTGGCGGGCATCGCGTGCTGGAGCAAAGCGGTGGTGTGTTTGTCGAGCCGACGGTATTCGACGGGGTCGATAACGCCATGAAGATTGCCCAGGAAGAGATCTTCGGTCCGGTGCTGTCGGTGATCACCTTCGACACGCCGGAGCAAGCCATCCAGATCGCCAACGACAGCCCCTTCGGCCTTGCCGCCGGGGTCTGGACCGCCGACCTGTCCAAGGCCCACCTCACCGCCAAAGCCTTGCGCGCCGGCAGTGTCTGGGTCAATCAATACGACGGCGGCGACATGACCGCGCCGTTCGGCGGGTTCAAGCAATCGGGCAATGGGCGGGACAAGTCGCTGCATGCGCTGGACAAGTACACGGAGCTTAAGGCGACGTGGATCAAGCTTTAATCCCAACACCACCCTCCACTGTGGGAGCGAGCCTGCTCGCGAAAGCGGTCTGTCAGTCAACTTTGATGTTGAATGTTCGGGCCTCTTCGCGAGCAGGCTCGCTCCCACAGGTATTGTGGTGATGGGAGATTAGGGTTGGGTCAGGAATTGCAGCATCCATTGGGCGATGAGTGCGCCGTCGTTACCGTTCTTGAAACTGGCGGTTGCTTCGCCATACAGCGCTTCCCCGTACACCCCGCGCCGCAAATCCAGCAACCCCTGCGCATACGGCTCGACAAACTCCGGATGCCCCTGGAAGCACAACACCTGATCCCCGATCCGATACGCCGCCATCGGGCAAAACGGGCTCGACGCCAGCAATTGCGCACCGGGCGGCAAGGCGCTGACCTGGTCCTGGTGCGATACCAGCAAATCGAAACCGTCCCGCTTCGGCGTCATCCACGGTTGCTGATCCAGCACCTGATAGTGATGCACACCCAAGCCCCAGCCCTGCTGCGAACGACCGCATTCGCCGCCCAGCGCCAAGGCCAGCAATTGGTGGCCAAAGCAGATCCCCAATAACTTGTCGCCCGTCCGATAGCGTTGCAGCAGGTAATCGCGCAACACCGTGATCCACGGCGCATCGCCAAACGCATCGGCCTTGCTGCCGGTGATCAGGTACGCGTCGAAACGTTGATCGTCAGGCGGATATTCACCGTCCACCACGTTGCATACCGTGACCCGCACAGGTATCGGCTGGCGTTCGAACAACTGCTGGAACATGCGGCCGTAGCCGTGGAATTCATCGAGCAGTTCGGGGCGCAGGTGGTCGGTTTCGAGGATGCAGATTGAAAGCATGAGCGCAGAAGCCTTAATTGAAGGAATGCAAAAACCTGTAGGAGCGAGCTCTGCTCGCGATGGAGGTCAACGATAACGCGGGCCTTCAGATGCCCCGCGGTGTCCTGACGTCCATCGCGAGCAGAGCTCGCTCCTACAGGGGTTATGTGTTGGTTTAGAGGTCCAATGTAAGCCTAGCCGACTTGGCCCGGGACACGCAGACCATCATCAGGTTGTTGCGGGCCTTTTCGCTGTCCGTCAGGAGCATGTCGCGGTGGTCGATTTCACCGTCGAGCACGCGGGTTTCGCACATGCCGCATACGCCCTGCTCGCAGGACGACGGCACATCGACGCCCTGCTCACGCAAGGCCGACATGATCGAGCAGTGGGACGGCACGGCGATTTCCCGGCCGCTGCGGGCCAGGATGACGGTCAGGTCGCCCTCTCCCGCCGTTGGCACAATTGGAGCTGCCGCGAAACGCTCAAGATGCAGGCGCCCTTGCAGCTCCTGTTCGGCAAAACGCGAGGTCAAGGCGTCGAGCAGCACACCGGGACCACAGCTGTAGGTCTCGGCCCCCGCCGCACTACGCGCCGCAATGCGTTCGAGATCCAACAGACCGAACTCGTCGGCCGGTAGAATCTCCACGTGTTCACCGGCGCGAGGCAAAAGCCAATCCAGAAACGCCATCGAACGCCGCGAGCGCCCGCCATACACCAGGTGCCACGGCACGCCGGCACGCTCCGCCGCCAGAATCATCGGCAGGATCGGCGTGATGCCGATACCACCGGCAACGAACTGATAAGCCGCTGCCGGCGCCAGGGCAAAGGCATTGCGCGGCTCGCCAATGCTGATGATCTGTCCGACCCGCAGGCCGTCGTGCACTTCCCGCGAACCGCCACGGCCCTTGTCCTCGCGCAGCACCGCGACGCGCAAATGTTGGCGATCCAGCGGGTCGCCACACAACGAATACTGACGGGTAAGTCCCGACGGCAGGCGCACATCGATGTGCGCCCCCGCCTCCCATGACGGTAATGTCTGGTCAGCCAAGGCTTGAAGCTCGAGGGACATCACGCCCTCGGCTTCCAGACGCATGGCGCTGATCAGCACCTCCCTGCATTCGCCTGCGCGGCTCATGCCACGCCTCGCTGCCCCTGGGCCATCGAAATGTCGGGCACGGCACGCTCCATGAACTCACGGAAGGCCCGACGGTAATTGAGGGTGAACAGGTCAGCGGGCACAGAATGCTCGACGAACACACCGTCCCAGTCGATTTCACGGGGAAAAATCCCGGCGGCGATCGGCATGTCTTCCAGGTAAACCATTTCCTCGATACGCAGGTTTTCCTGAAGGTCGGCACCCTTGAAATCACTGGCGTTGGCCACGCCCCAGAAGATCTTCACTTCGTCATAGGCCACCGGCGACGGGAAACCGGCGACGATGCGCTTGCCGAGGCGTTCGTAGTCATAAGTGATGCTGGCCAGCCCCGGTGCCGCACAGTGATAGAACATCATGCAATCGCCGTCGTTGGCCCATTCGCCTTCACCGGCATCCAATGGCCGCTCCATGATCACGTCCAGACCTTCGCGGCGAACTTTCAAAGGTTCAACGATATGCGGGCTCGGTCCCATGGACACGAAGTGCACGAACGGAAAATGTGCAACGTCGCGGAAGTTTTCGATGGCCACCGCTACGCCCGTTGGCGAATGCAGCGGCTCGGCGGCCAGCCACTGGAAGTCGATGCCTTTCCATTGCTCGGGGTCGTAGAGGTCTTCGACCGGATCTTCCAAAGCGGTCCAGACGTGGGCGAAACGCTCGATCACCGGGTAGGTCTTGATCGATGCCTGGGGCGGGATCTTGCACTGATCGGCCAGCGATGGCACATGGTTGCACTGGCCATTTTCAGCGGAGAAACGCCAGCCGTGGTACGGGCAGGCAATGCTTTCACCATGCACCTTGCCAAGGGCAAAATCGGCACCGCGATGGGGACAGCGGGCCTCTTGCACCACGGCCTGGCCCGATTCGGTGCGGTACACCACCAGGCGTTCGCCCAGCAGTGTGGCCGACTGCGGGGTATCCAGGTCAACACTGCGCGCCACGGGAAACCATTGGCGGCGCATGGCGGCTTCAGCACGTTGGCGCTGGGTCATTTTTTCGCTCATGTTCTTATCCTCGATCAGGCTCAACTCAGATACCGACAACCAGCGCACCACCGTTCACCGCCAGGACCTGCCCGGTGATGAAGGCCGATTCGTCACTGGCCAGAAACGCCACGGCGGCGGCGATTTCCTCGGGGTGCACCAGGCGACCCAAAGGAATGTTCGCCTTCTCGCCCTCGACGTACTCCTCGGGCACCATCCGGGTCAGGATCGCGCCGGGGGTGATGGCATTGACCAGAATCCCCTGCCCCACGAATTCCTTGGCCATGGTTTTCATCAGGCCCAATTGCGCGGTCTTCGACACCATGTAGGCGTAGGAATGGCCATCCGGCACCTGGCCCCACTGCGAGTTGATGAAGATCACCCGCGGTGCCTTGCTCTGGCGCAAGGCCGGCAGCGCAGCACGGGTCAGGAACAACGGCGCGTGCACGTTGATTGCCAGCAATTGGTTGAAGTTGGCGTCGTCGGTGTCTTCAAGGCCGGTGAGCGAGTACATCATCCCGGCGTTGTGCACCAGGATGTCGAGCTGGCCGAAGTGCTCCACGGCCTTGGCGATCAGGCTTTCGGCGTTGGCCTTGAGGGTGATGTCGCAGGCGATGGCGATGGCGTTGCCGCCGGCTTCGACGATGTCGGCAGCGGTGGCGTTGGCCACGTCGACATCGATGTCGTTAACGATCACCGCCGCGCCGCGTGCCGCCAGCAGCCGAGCGTGAGCACGGCCGGCACCGCGACCGGCACCGGTGACCAGCGCCACGCGGCCGGCGAATTTCTGCGCCTCGGGGGCCAGGTCCAGCACACTCTGTGGGGCGGTCCGGGCGTGTTGGGTCGAGAGGGAAACGGTCATTTTATTGTTCTCCAGGGCGAGCCGGTTTCACACTTTGTGCGGTTCGGTGATGTAGAGCATGTTGCCGTCCGGGTCGAACATCGGGCGGTAGCGGTAGTGGGTGCCGCTCGGGTGCTGCCATTCGATGGGCTTGGCGGTGACCCACTTGACCTTGCCTTCCAGGTACGCCATGGCCTCGTCGAGGTTCTCCACTTCGAAGGCGAAGGAATCGAAACCCGGCATGTCTTCAAGGTTGACCGCCGTGCGGCGCTCGACCTGGGCACGGCTTTCGGTGTGGAACAGGTACAGGGTCAGGTTGCCGGTTTCGATGGCCGCCCAGCGCTCTTCGGCCACGTAGGGCAGGAAGAATCCCAGGCCCAGGGTGCCGTGGTAGAAATCCACCAGGCGCTGCACGTTGTTGGTGAGGATGTCCATGTTGTCGACGCGTTTGAGTTTGAGCATGGGAGTGATCTCCTTGGGTTTCCTGATCAATGATGGGCATGGGCGCAAGGCCCGCCCGGCAAGGCTTGAAGAGTGCCGGCCAGCACGTCGATGGCCACCGTGACGAGGGTCTGGTACTGGTCGGCGTTGCTGTGAGGGTCCGGGTGGCAGCACACGGCGCCGGTGCTGCCGAGGTGGCTGTTCATCGCGGCGATGATCTGGCTCGCGCTGAGGTCGCGACGATTGGCCAGGCGTCGGGTCAGGGTGTCGTGACGCAACAGGGTGTCGGGATACACGCCCCACTCGGTGTCGCCGACCGCTGCGCGCGGGTCGAGGAAATGGTTGGTGTGCACCAGCAGGCCGTCGGCGCCGGGGAATACAAACGCCGGGCCTTCGGGGTACAGCTCCACGCTCACGGCGGTGCTCTCCCCCGCCTTCGACGCCACCACCGTCAACACGCTGGACGCGGAGAAATCCGTCGCCGCCAGCAGTTGCAGTGCATCGTTGATGTCGCCCTGGCTGTCGAGCATCCAGCGCGACGCCACGTGCACCGGCACGCCAATGCGTTGCCCGTCGCTACGGTGATGCAGGATGTTGAAGTGCACGCCCAAGCCGTTCTTGTTCACGCCGATCTTGCCGACGATGCCGTACTCGGTGACGGTGGTGGTCATGCCGCCATCGGCGTGGGGAATCTCCCAGACCAGCCACTGGCCGGCGAATTGCGAGTACCAGTCCCAGGTCTGCACGGTGACCGGCATCGTCCTGGCGGGATCGACCTGCACGACGGTCGAGCATTCGCCGCGCAACCGTGCACCGAGATACGCGAGGATTTCCGTGCGCGCATTGATCGCGCCGATTTCCCGCGCATCCAGCCCTGCCCCTTCGGCCATGCCGAGGATTTCAGCGTGCAAGGGAGACGCGAACCGTTCGATCTGAAGTAATGCCTCGCTGCCCAGTTGCAGCAAATCCACCGGACCTTGGGCCGAGCGCTCGAACAGCCCGCGATAGGCCTCCACCGACGCTTTGATCTGCGCAGCATGGCACTCGCCGAATTCACGACCACGGCCATGGGGATCGGTCACGGTGGAACGGAATACAGTGCTCATCGACGGTTCTCCAGATAAGGCGTCACATGGGCGGCCACTTCGTCCAGACGCGCAAACCAGACATCGCCATCGCTCACCAGGCGCTCGACAAATCGCTCCAGCTGCTCGAAACGCGCCGCACGCCCAATCACTTCCGGGTGCATGGTGAAGCTGGTGTGACGCCCGTCGCGGCGAGCCGACTCGTACTCGGCCAGCCACACATCGGTCAGGGTGCGCGGGTGGGTGTAATTGCCGCCGTTGTCGATGCCCCAGCCGAACATCGGCCAGTCATCCAGCGACCAGTGCACCGGCAGTTCGACGATGGACTGTCCGTTCCAGGTTTCGATGTACGGACGGTCGTCGCCCATGCAACTGGAGTCGTACTTGAAGCCGTGGCGGATGATCAGCTCGAAGGTTTCCGGGGTCAGCTCCCAGGACGACGAGCGATAACCCGCAGGCTTTGGCGCCCCGGCCTTGGCCAGTGCGGCCAGGCCACGCTCCATTTCATCGACCTGTTCCTGCACCGAGACCTTGTCGCTGCGCAGGTGCAGATGGCCGTGATGGCCGACTTCATGGCCTGCTTCCAGCAGTTGCTCCACCAGCCCCGGATTGTGCTCGGCGGTGTGGCCCGGCACGAAAAACGAGGCCTTGATCTGATGCCGCGCCAACAATTCGAGGATCCGTGGTACGCCGCGATTCACGCTGAAGCGGCCTTCCGACAGGCTGGTCAGGCGACGGGCGAACGTCGGGCTGTCGCCGAGAAATCCGGCTTCACCGTCCACGTCGAACGTCAGGGAGACGGCCACAGGGCTACGATTCGGCCAGGCAAGGCCGAACGAGTTGTCGATACTCATTGGGGTGTTCCTTTATTGCGTGGTTATGCGTGGGCTGCGAGCAGCGCCTTACGAATGCGCGGGTTGTGGATGCGCTCGGTCCTGTGCCCGACGCAGTCGGTACATGACCTGGGAGATGGCGAGGACGGCGATGGCGATGGCGACTTCCTTGTAGCCGCCATAACCGGTGATCGATGCGCTGGTGATGCCAACGACCAGGATCAGGCCGTCGAACACGGCCAGCGCCGAGGCGATGGCAATCCAGCGCCGTGGCAGGCGAATCGGACGCGGCGTATCCGGCTGATCCTTGCGCAACACCACAAAGCCTGCGACCGCCAGCAGATGCGCCAACACATAGCCGACGTTGCCGGCGACTATCACTGCCAAGGCATTGCCGACAAACAGCACCAGCGCCACGTTAATCGCCAGTTGCACGGTGACGGCGCGGGCCGGTACGCCGCTGCGGTTGAGCACGCCGAACTGGCGCACGGTCAGGCCATCGCGAGAACTCTGATACAGCGCACGGGCCGCATCGGCGGTGCCCATCACCGACAGCACCAAAATGCCAGCGATCAACACCAACGTAATCGCCGCCGCCCCGCCACCAAGCAGCGTCACGGCGCCGGCCTGGAGGAAGCCGTTCGGTGAACTCGCCAAGGTTTGTTCGCCCAGCAGGCCGGCCAGGCCCAATGGCGTCAGGGTAAACACCAGCAACAGAATCAGTGCCGATACGCGCAAGGCCTTGCGGGTATCACGCACCGTGTCGCGGTACTCGGGAATGAACGACGCCGCCGCTTCCACCGCATAGGCCGACCACGCCATCACGAACAGCCAGGCCATGGCGGTGCGCAACCCTTCCAGGCCACCGGGGATGCGCCAGGTGAAGGTCGACGTCGTCCACAAGTGCGAAGCGAACGCGCCGCTGCCGAAGATCACCACCGGAATCATCAGCAGCACGCCGGCCAGGGTGATGAGGATCATGGTGAAGCGCAGTTCGATCATGCTCAGCGCCCAGGACAGCAACGCCACGCCCAACGCAATCAATTGCGGCAAATCGAGCTGGATGATGCCGAGGTCGAGTTGATAACTGGCGTTGGGCCAGAACTGCTCGGTGAGGATCTGCGAGACCGCCAGGCCCCAGATTGCCGGTGCCGTGGCCCAGGCGAACCAGTACGCGTAAGTCGCCAATGGCCCCAGGGAAGGAAAACGCTTGCTCCAGGCTTCGTTGGCGTACAGGGCGATGCCACCGGATTTGTGGCTGAACATCGCGCCCATTTCCGAATACACCCAGTTATGCAACGCCGCCACAGCGGCGATGGTGGCCCAGAGCGCCACGGCCGCCCAGGCACCGATGGCGCCCATGGAATAACCGAGGCCGACAAACAGCGCCGCCGGCAAGCTGAGGGTGATGGCGACACCATCCCACCAGCGAATGGTCTTTTCGAAGCCTTGGGTCGGCTCAAGGCCGTTAGTGCTCTCGTGCATGACGTTCACCCTCGTTCGCTATTTTTTTGTAACACCTTGCGATGAGTCAATACTAATCCTGTTTTCTGCGCATTAGCAGCTATTTTTTACACTTAAGTTGCGCATTGCGCAGCTTATGTCGCCAATAGATACGCATATAGAATCATGGCGCAACCACGCAGAAACCGTGTTTGCGGGCGCAGGCCTTGAGGGATGGGGATTTCAGGTCAGGCAGGTGCGATCACCTGTGCGCAAGGGATGCGCAGGATCTGTCGCAAATGGATAAGAGACGAGAAACGCAGGGTAATGCTGTTCACTTAAGAACAAACACTGCACCTGTGGCGAGGGAGCTTGCTCCCGCTGGACTGCGTAGCAGTCCCTTTCTTTCGGGGAGATAAGCGGGGCCGCTTTGCGCCCCAGCGCGAGCAAGCTCGCTCGCCACAGATAACGGCTTGCTCACTCTATCTCTTAAATGAACAGCATTCGGAAACTCAGGGGGACTTCCATCCCGGACAGGCGTTCGTTGACTGCTGCGAGGCGCTCACGAATGGCCCACCCACCCGGTACAAACCACCTTTTTCCTCGTCAGTAACCACATATTTACTAATTTTCCTGACCCGTGACATCAGCCACCATCGCAGCCGCTGACAGAGGCAAAAGGTCCACCAGAGACCCCGCGGCCTCAGCTTTTTTGGGCGCTCTGCCCACTGCCCCGAACTGTACGAACAAAAAAAACCATCGTCCCGGGAGTGTTCCATGATCAAACCTTTGCGTACCCGCTTGACTCATCCCCTGGCAGCGGCGGCCTTGGCCGTGGCAGCGGCCGGCAGTGCCCAGGCTGGCACCCTGTCCATCGGCCATACCACCTGGGTCGGCTACGGCACCCTCTACCTCGCCCAGGACCTGGGCTACTTCAAGGAAAAGGGCCTGACCGTCGAGTTGCCAGTGGTCGAAGAGGCCGCCATGTACATGGCAGCCCAAGCGTCCGGCCAACTCTCAGGCTCCGCCTCGACCATTGACGAAGTGCTCAAATACCGCCCGCAATTCTGCTTCAAGGCCGTCGCGGCCCTGGACGACAGCCATGGCGGCGACGGCGTGCTGGTGGGCAAGGAGGTCAAGAGCCTGCAGGAGCTCAAGGGCAAGGCCGTCGCGGTCAATGAAGGATCGACGTCGCAGTTCTGGTTGTCCTACCTGCTGAAAAAGCACGGCATGACCATGAGCGACATCACCGTGCAGAACATGACGGCCGATGACGCCGCCACGGCGTTTATCGCCGGGCGCGTACCGGCCGCCGTGACCTGGGAACCGCATCTGTCGATGGTGCGCGACAAGCAGCAAGGCAAGGTGCTGATCGACAGCAGCAGCACCCCGGCGGTGATCGTCGACGTGGTGGCGCTCAACTGCAGCGTCATCGAAAAACAGCCGGAAGACGTCAAGGCCCTGGTGGCCGGTTTGTACAGGGCGGTGCAGTACACCAAGGACCATCCGGAAAAAGCCTACGAAATCATGGCCAAGGGCGTCGGCGGCTACCTGTCCGATCCCAAGGAGCTGGCAGCGGCGGCCAAGGGCGTGCGCTTCTACGACCAGGCCATGAGCGAGAAGCTGCTGGGCTCGCTGGGCAAACCGGGTGACAGTGCAGAGCTGATCAAGCTGGCCAACGAGACCGCCAGTGAACTTCAGGGCAAACCCTTCAACGTCAGCAATGACGACCTGATCGACAATCGCTTCGTCAGCCCGTTGTAGGAGGTCCGGTATGTTCAAGCGAAATTCGTGGGTAAGCCGCTGCGTGACGCCCAAGACCGGGCTGCCGGTGTCGGTGATCTGGAGCGCTAGCGGCCTGGCGTGGGTACTGCTGGTCGGTCTGTGGGCCGGTTTGTCCTATGGCGGCCTGGTGCCGGCGATGTTTCTACCTACGCCCGGTGCCGTGCTGGACGCGGCAGCGCGCCTGGCACGTGACGGCACGCTCGGTACGCACGTATGGGCCAGCCTGGAAGTGGTGATGGTCGGCTTTATCGTGTCGTCGCTGGTGGCGGTGCCGCTGGGGTTGCTGATGGGCAGCTTTCGCATCGTCCAGGCGTTCCTCGAGCCGATGGTCAACTTCATCCGCTATCTGCCGGTCACCTCGTTCGTGCCGCTGTTCATCCTGTGGATCGGCATCGGCCTGGAACAGCGGGTGTCGGTGATTATCTTCGGCGTGTTCTTCCAGCAACTGGTGATGATCGCTGACGTGTCCAAAGGCATTTCCAAGGATCTGGTCAACGCCTCCTACACCCTGGGCTCCACCCGCCGCGACGCGGTGCTGCACGTCATTGCCCCCGCTTCGCTGCCCGGCGTGCTCGATACGCTGCGCGTGACCATGGGCTGGGCCTGGACTTACCTGGTGGTCGCCGAGCTGGTGGCGGCGTCCAGTGGCCTGGGTTATTTGAGCCTCAAGGCGATGCGTGGCTTCCAGGTGGATGTGATTTTCCTGGCCATCGCAATCATCGGCCTGCTGGGCCTGATCACCGATCAACTGTTCCGCTTCCTACGCCTGAGGATCACCGCATGGGCTCAGTAACCGCAACGCAGCATCGTTTCGTCACGGCGGACGTGACCCCGGTGCAGGCTTCGCCACGGCTGCAGGTCGACAAGGTCAGCCTGCGCTACCAGAAACCCGACGGCAGTACCTTCACCGCGCTGGAGCAAGTGTCCTTCGACGTGCCGGACCAGCAATTCGCGGTGCTGGTGGGCCCTTCGGGCTGCGGCAAATCGAGCCTGCTGTACCTCACCGCCGGCCTGGCCGAGCCCACTTCAGGCGAGATTTATGTCGGCGGTCAACAGGTGCAGGGACCGGGCGCGGATCGCGGCATGGTGTTCCAAAGCTACACCTTGTTCCCCTGGCTGACCGTGCGACAGAACGTCGAGTTCGGTCTCAAGCGTCGCGGCATGCCGGCAGCCCAGCGCAAGGACATCGTCGATTATTACGTCAACGAAGTGGGCCTCAGTGCCTTCGCCGATAACTACGCCAAGCAGCTGTCCGGCGGCATGATGCAGCGCGTGGCCATTGCCCGTGCACTGGCCAACGATCCGCAGATCCTGTTGATGGACGAACCCTTCGGCGCGCTCGACAGCCAGACCCGCCTGCAAATGCAACAGCTGCTGTTGCGCGTCTGGGGCAACAGCAAGAAGACGGTGTTGTTCGTGACCCACGATATCGACGAGGCCATTCTGTTGGGCGACCGGGTCTACGTCATGGGCGCGCGGCCCGGGCGGATCAAGCAGATTCTCGACGTGCCGATCGAACGTCCGCGAAGCCTGGACATGGTCATGGAGCGTTCGTTCATCGAGATGAAGCGCAACATCTTCGGGCTGTTGCATGATGACTTGGAGGAGCCGCATTGAGGTAGCAACCGGCACATCCAAAAAAATGGTGGCTGTTACACCCCCATCGCCAGCAGGCTGGCTCCCACAGTAGATGGCGTTCTTCCTGAAGAAACGCGGTCAAGTGTGGGAGCGAGCCTGCTCGCGATGGGGCCAGCAAATTCAAATCAAATACCAGCCTTCACAACTCGATGTCCGCCCCCGGAATGGTGAAGCGGATCTTGTGCACCTTCACTTCCTGCATCATCCGCACTTCCTCAACGCCCGGCAGCGCGCGAAGGCGTTGCTTGAGCCGCCACAACGCGTCGTTATCGTGGCACAGCACCTGCACGCAGATATCGGCGGTGCCCATGGTGGTGGACAGGTAGCTGACTTCGGTCCAGCGCCCGAGGGTATCGACCACCCGCTCGTGATCCTGCGGCGCGACATTGACGAACAGCAGCGCCAGTTTCGCATCGCCCAGCTTGGCCGGATTTGTGAATGCCAGAATCTGCAGAATGCCCTGGTCTTGCATGCGCTTGACCCGCGTACGCACCGTGGCCTCGGGCACCGACAAATTGCGCGCGACCTCGCGAAAGGCGCGACGACCGTCTTCCTGCAATTCACGGACGATGTCCATGTCCAGAGGGTCGAGTGTTGACATTGGCATGCTGGTTTCCCGATGGCAGCGCCCGGCAGCACCGGGCAAAGAAGCGAAGGCTAGCAGATATGACCGGGCGGCTGGAATGCGTGGCGCCGGCTCAAGCGTCCGCCTGTACCACCTCGATCCCCTGCGCGCGGTAATCCTCGATATTGCCCGACGCCACATGGCGCTCGGTGATCAGTGTGTGCAAGCGCGAACAGGGCGCGACCAAGAACGGCTCCACCGCGCCCAGCTTGTCCGCCGTGGTCACCGCAATCACCCGGGACGCGCTGTCGAGCATCGCCTGCTTGACCGGCACTTCGTCAAAATGCAGGGAGCTGATGCCGACTTCCGGGTGAATCGCGCACACCCCGGTGAACAACAGATCGGCCTTGATGCCTTCAAGCAGGCGCAGGGTTTCATGGCCGCTGACAGACATCGTTGCCGGATTGAGTTGCCCCCCCGCCAGAATCACCTTGACGCCTTTGTATTCAGACAAGGTGATCGCGGTCATGGGCGACGCGGTGACGGCTGTGATGCAAATGTCCGACGGCAGCATCCGCGCAATCTGCAAGGTCGTGGTGCCGGAGTCGAACACCACGGTCTGACCGTTCTCGACACGACCCGCTGCCAGTTGCGCCAGGCAGGTCTTCACCTCATCGGTCTCGCTGATGCGAGTGAAGTAGTCCTTGCCGGTGTCCTTGGGTCGCGGCAGCGCCCCACCGTGCACCCGTTGTACCAGACCGGCGCTGGCCAGTTCTGACAGATCGCGGCGGATGGTGTCTTCGGAAACGAAGAAGTGCTGACTCAACTCGGAAGCCATGACCTTGCCGTCGCGTTCGAGGATCAAGAGGATTTTCTGTCGACGCAGATGCGGGAGTTCGGCGGGTGAATGATCGTGCATGGTTATGCCTGTTTATGCGTGATAGTGCGCGTTTGTGCGAGATTAGCCAAACCACGAAACAAACACAAACCGGTGAGCCCGGCAAAAAGTGCCAGGTATCAATTCTTTCGATCTTTCAAATCACGAAGGCGAATTTTTTATTCTTCCGTGCCTTATTCAAAATGGCGCCGTCTCTCATGTTTTGGATGGAAACTTCATGAATCTCAATTTTGCTTTTGCCTGCATGATCGTGGTCTCGTTCACCATCGCACTGGTGCACACCTGATCGGCGCAAACCCGGTACTCTGCCGGTCTTCCCGATAGCAGAGTCGCCACATGCTTTTTGCCCTTGTTTCGAACGGCACCCTTCTCACGCCTGAGCAACCCGGTACAACGGTGCCCTGGTGGAGCTTCAGCAAAACCGTGCTTGCCGCTGCAGCCCTGTCGCTGGTGCGTGACGGTTTGACCGGTCTTGACGAGACAGTCCCCGAAGGGCCGTTCACCCTGCGCCAACTGCTGCGGCACGAGGCCGGGCTGGCGGACTACTCCGAACTCGCCGATTACCACGCCGCTGTCGCCCGCCACGATATCCCCTGGCCTGCCGATGACCTGCTGCAACGCCTGGATGCCGGTCGGCTGCGCTACACGCCAGGGGGCGGCTGGCGTTATTCGAATGTTGGTTACCTGTATGTCGCGCGGCTCATTCAGCGCGTGACGGGCAGTTCCCTTGAAGAAGCACTGACCCGGCGGGTATTCACCCCACTGGGTCTAACCCACGTGCGTCTGGCGAAAAACCGTTGCGATCTCCTCGGTGTGGACATGGGTGGTGCACCCGACTACGACCCGGGCTGGGTCTATCACGGTTTGCTGGTCGGTCCGCTTGAAGAGGCCGCGGTGTGCCTGTATCGACTGTTGAGCGGTCACCTGCTCCCCTTCGATCTGCTGCGCGAAATGCAAGAGGCCCACCCTCTCGGCGGCCCGATTCCCGGCCGTCCGTGGCTGTCTCCGGGTTATGGCCTGGGGCTGATGCAAGGCGTGGAAACAGGCGGGTTGACCTTGAGCGGACACACCGGCAGCGGGCCCGGCAGCGTCGTGGCGGTCTATCGCGGCATCGATGGCGACAACACGGCAAGTTGCGCGGTGTTTCAAGCAAACACCTGCGAAGGCGTTGTCGAAGGCGAAGCGGTGAAGCGCCTGTCGGTCATCCTGAAAACAAGTGCTTAAACACGTGATAAATCATTCTCAAACAGTAACGCTTATCAATAAGCCCATTAGTAACTTGATGCTCTATTGATTTAAAGCAATACAACTAACGCTCTGCGCAAGCACTCTTCAATACCGCCGGTCGATAAGGGCTCACGCCGTTAAACCCGGGAAAATTTAGTGAACTAGTCTGATTGCAAGTTCGGCGGAGTGAACGCCATGGCATTGGCTGAAGAACAAAAAACACAGCGGCGCAAGGAAACCCGGCTGTTCCTGTTTCTTGTCGTCTGCCTGTTTCCCTTGCTGTCAGTCGCTATCGTTGGCGGCTACGGCTTCATCGTCTGGTTTTTACAAATGATCTACGGCCCGCCGGGGCCACCCAACTGATCACACTTTGCTGGAGTCAGCGCATGGACGAAGCCCTGCATATTGCCAGCCTGGTCGTACTTGCCCGACCGGAACTATTCGACGCCGTCAAAGCCAACTTGCGGCTATTGGACGGTGTGGAACTGCATCAGGAAAGTACCGCCGGAAAACTGGTGGTCGTGCTTGAAACCGCACACGAAAACCAGATCCTGCAACGCATCGAACAAATCAACAATCTACCTGGCGTACTCAACGCTGCGTTGATCTATCACGAAATCCTCGATCCTGCCGGAGACATCGAATGAGCATGTCGCGTCGTGCATTCGTCAAGGCCCAGGCTGCCGCCATTGCGGCCTCCGCGGCGGGCCTGCCGATCATCACCTCTGCCAGCAACCTGGTGACCGAAGCGGACATGGTCACCCTGGACTGGAACAAAGCGCCCTGCCGATTCTGCGGCACCGGTTGCAGTGTGATGGTCGCGACCAAGGATAACCGCGTGGTCGCCACCCATGGCGACGTCAAGGCTGAGGTCAACCGTGGGCTGAACTGTGTGAAGGGCTATTTCCTGTCCAAGATCATGTACGGCGTCGACCGCCTGACCCAGCCGATGTTGCGGATGAAAGACGGCAAGTTTGACAAGCAAGGCGAATTCCAGCCGATCAGTTGGGAGAAAGCCTTCGACATCATGGAATCGAAATTCAAGGAAGCGCTGAAGAACAAAGGGCCCGAATCGGTCGGCATGTTCGGTTCCGGGCAATGGACAGTCTGGGAAGGCTATGCCGCCAACAAACTGATGAAAGCCGGTTTTCGCAGCAACAACATCGACCCCAATGCCCGCCATTGCATGGCCTCGGCGGTGATGGGTTTCATGCGCACCTTCGGCATGGACGAACCCATGGGTTGCTACGACGACATCGAAGCCACCGACGCCTTTGTACTGTGGGGCTCGAACATGGCCGAGATGCACCCGATCCTGTGGAGCCGGGTCACCGACCGGCGCCTGAGCTACCCGCACGTGAAAGTCGCGGTGCTGTCAACCTTCGAACACCGCAGCTTCGAACTGGCCGACATCCCCATGGTGTTCAAGCCGCAAACCGACCTGCTGATCCTCAACTACATCGCCAACCACATCATCGAAAGCGGCGCGGTCAACAAGGACTTCATCAGCCAGCACACCCGCTTTGCCCAGGGCGCCGATGACATCGGCTACGGCCTGCGCCCGGACGATCCACGGGAAAAACAGGCGAAGAATGCCGACAAGGCCAACACCTGGACCGACATCTCCTTCGAGCAATTCGCCGCGTTCGTCAAACCCTACACCCTGGAGCGCACCGCCAAGGAGACCGGCGTCCCGGCGGAAAGACTCAAGAGCCTGGCCGAGTTGTATGCCGCCCCCAAACGCAAGGTCGTGTCGTTCTGGACCATGGGTTTCAACCAACACACCCGTGGCGTGTGGGCCAACAACCTGATCTACAACATCCACCTGCTCACCGGCAAAATCAGCGAGCCGGGCAACAGCCCCTTCTCGTTGACCGGCCAGCCATCGGCCTGTGGCACCGCCCGGGAAGTTGGCACCTTCTCGCACCGGCTGCCTGCCGACTTGGTGGTGACCAACCCCAAACACCGCGCCCACGCGGAACAAATCTGGAAGCTGCCTGAGGGCACCATCCAGGAGAAACCCGGTTTTCACGCCGTGCAACAGAGCCGCATGCTCAAGGACAGCAAACTCAACGTCTACTGGACCATGGCCAGCAACAACATGCAGGCCGGGCCGAACATCATGCAGGAAGTGCTGCCCGGCTGGCGTAACCCGGAAAACTTCGTGATTGTCTCGGACGTCTACCCCACCGTGTCCGCCCAGGCCGCGGACCTGATCCTGCCCACGGCGATGTGGGTGGAAAAGGAAGGCGCTTTTGGCAACGCCGAACGCCGCACCCAGTTCTGGCATCAATTGGTAAGCGCGCCGGGGGATGCCAAGTCGGATCTTTGGCAACTGGTGGAGTTTTCCAAGCGCTTCAAAATCGATGAAGTGTGGCCCGCCGAACTACTGGCCAAGCGGCCCGAATACAAGGGCAAGACCCTGTTCGATGTCTTGTTCAGAAACGGCCAGGTCGATCAGTTTCCAGTCGAGCAACTGGAAGCCGGCTACAAGAACGACGAAGCCAAGGCCTTCGGTTTCTACCTGCAAAAAGGCCTGTTCGAGGAGTACGCCGAGTTCGGCCGCGGCCACGGCCATGACTTGGCGGCGTTCGACCGTTACCACAGCGAACGCGGCCTGCGCTGGCCGGTGGTCGATGGCAAGGAAACCCGCTGGCGCTACCGCGAAGGGTATGACCCTTACGTAGAGACCGGCAGCAAGGTGCAGTTCTACGGTTACCCGGACAAGAAGGCGATCATCTTCGCCCTGCCCTACGAGCCACCTGCGGAAGCCCCGGACGCCGATTACCCGTTCTGGCTGAGTACCGGCCGAGTCCTGGAACACTGGCATACCGGGACCATGACCCAACGGGTCGAGGAACTGTACAAGGCCGTGCCCGATGCGTTGGTCTACATGCACCCCGAGGATGCTAAGGCCCTGAAGGCACGACGTGGCAGTGAAGTGAAACTGATCAGCCGCCGCGGCGAAATCCGTGCGCGCATCGAAACCCGCGGGCGCAACAAACCGCCACGGGGTCTGGTGTTCGTGCCGTTTTTCGATGCCAACAAGCTGATCAACAAGGTCACGCTCGACGCCACCGACCCGATCTCCAAACAGACTGACTACAAGAAATGCGCCATCCGCATCGAGTTGATCAGCGCGGCTTGAGGAGCACCGTCATGACTTTTCGAATCCTGCCGCTGTTATTGCTTGCCGTGATGGGTATGGCCATGGCTGCCGACGTCAATTACCCCTTGGACGCACCTGCCCCGGACGGGCGCCGGCCCGGTGGTACCCTCACCCAGAGCCTGCCCGCGCCGCCGATTGCCAACGATGAAAACAAAGACCTCAAGCGCGAGCGCAACTACCCCGACCAGCCGCCGACCATCCCCCACACCATTCGCGGCTATCAGATCGACAAGAACGGCAACAAGTGCCTGTCCTGTCACAGTCGGGCCAACAGTGCGAAGTCCCAGGCGACGATGATCAGCATCACCCACTACATGGACCGCGACGGCCAGGCGCTGGCCGCCGTTTCACCGCGCCGTTACTTCTGCAACCAATGCCACGTACCGCAAAAAGAGGTGCTGCCGCTGGTGGGCAACAGTTTCGAGACCATCGACAAAATCCTGCAAGACGACGCCAACGCCGCGCAGAAACCTTGAGGAGGCGCCATGAAAGCACTGTTCGCCCTGCTTAAGGACTACTGGGGCATCCTCCGTCGGCCAAGCGTCTACTTCAGCCTGGGCTTCCTGACGCTGGGGGGATTCATTGCCGGGATCATTTTCTGGGGTGGTTTCAACACCGCGCTGGAGCTGACCAACACCGAGAAATTCTGCACATCCTGCCATGAAATGCGTGACAACGTGTTCGTCGAGTTGCAGGAAACGATTCACTACACCAACCGTTCGGGCGTGCGCGCCAGTTGCCCGGACTGCCACGTGCCGCACGAATGGACGCACAAGATCGCGCGCAAGATGCAGGCCTCGAAGGAAGTCTGGGGCAAGCTGTTTGGCACCATCGACACCCGAGACAAATTCCTCGCCCTGCGCCGGGAACTGGCCGAGCATGAATGGGCCAGGCTCAAGGCCAACGACTCGCGGGAGTGCAGGAATTGTCACAACTTCGAATTCATGGACTTCACCCGCCAGAGCAAACGCGCAGCGGCCATGCACTCGACGTCATTGGCCAAGGGAGAAGCCACCTGCATCGACTGCCACAAAGGCATCGCGCACAAACTGCCCGACATGAGCGGAGTGAAAGGCTGGTAGCGACCTAATTGCTCGCCACGTGCCCCGCGTGACCCGCCGTCACCAACGCTTTCAGGGACACGTCGAACTGCTTCAATGCATTGACCTGCAACTCGGTCTGCTGATCGATCTGCGCGGCAATCTGCGGTGCAGCCTTGCCATGCACCCACACCGACGGCATCTGCTGCGAACGGGAACCTTCGGCCTGACCGATGTATTGCAAGTTCGCGTCGTAAAACTTGGCCACGAACCGCGCGTCAACCTGATTGTTGCGCTTGGACACCAGACGGCTATAGGTGTCGAGCATCACCACCACATCCGGATGTGCCTGCACCGCCGCGTCGAGGCTGTCGTAGACCGTCACCGATGTGAATTGCTTCTGCAGCGACCCCATCAGCCAATTGATCGCCCGCTGCGGATCGGAACTGTCGACGAACGCCTTGGCGATCTGCGCATTCATTTCGGGATTCTGTGCACCTTTCACCGCCACGGCGTGGTACTGCTCCAGGTATTGCTGGGTGTTAATGGTGTTCTCGCTATACAACACCGCCACCGTGCGGGCGTGCTGCAAAGTGACGGCGCTATCGGCAATCGGCAGGAAACGGCAGGACGGATCGGCCGCAACGGCCGGTACAGTGGCGGCAAGGCTGCCGGTCAGCACGGCGACAACAGCCAACAGGGTCGAAAATCTCATCGCGCAGGTTCCTTCAATGGCGAGATCGGAATGACCCTATCCTCCTCTGATGACAGAAAAACAGAACTTGCGTTTTTTAATGGTGAGTATCAATGAAATGAATGGCGGCTATCGGTTGTGGATTCAACCGGTCGATGCAACAGATTGGCTAAATCGTTCAGCGGGGTTCGATTGAGCAGTGTTTTGCCTCATTCGAGAATTAACAACTGTAGGAGCAGGGGGGGGGGGGGGGGGGGGGGGGAGGGAGGAGGAGGAAAAAAAAAAAAACACCAAAAAAGGGGGTTGTGCTGTACGTTTGCCGCCACACATCTACACGCCAC
>NZ_JBPKAM010000103.1:0-21848 GCF_051216495.1 Pseudomonas baetica
CCCCCCCCCCCCCCCCCCCCCCCCCCCCCCCCCCCCCCCCCCCCCCCCCCCCCCCCCCCCCCCCCCCCCCCCCCCCCCCCACAGGGGGATTGGGGGTGAGTCAGTGGTTTGCGCTATCCACCCGCGTCATCTGCGCCCGCTCATATCCGGGATACAAATGGCTCACGCTGCGAATCAGCTCATAGCGACTCAGACTGATCCCGGCGAATCGCTCGGGGATGGGACTGCGGATCATCTCGGCCATGTCGCTGCCATTGGCCGCGCCCTCGTGCATGAGCTGGTCGAGCCACCCCAGGTAATCGCGCATCTGCACCAAGGGCTGCGGGTCGCTTGCGATGGGCCCGTGGCCGGGCACGATCAGCGTCCAGGGCAATCCCTGCAAGGTCGCGATATCCGCCAGCCACACCGACAGCCCCGGACTGTTGGGCGTGGTCAGGGCCCGTTGATAAAACACCAGGTCCCCGGCGAACAGCACGCCGGTTTGCTGGTCGAGAATAGCCAGATCCGCACCCGTATGCCCACCCAGACCTATCAGGCGCAGATCGTGATTCCCAAAACTTTTCACCCCGGGGGCCAGGGTTTCGCTCGGCATCAGCACTTCGGTGCCGCGCATCCAGTCCCCCACCAGCCGGTACATGTTTTCGGCCATGGCATCGCCCTGCTGTTGCAGCAATTGGGCAGTACCTGCCAGTGCGCCAATCGGCACATCGCTGAACGCCTGGTTGCCCAGCACATGGTCGGGGTGATGGTGAGTCAGCAACACCTGGATCACCGGTTTGTCGGTGGTGGCTGCAATCGCCCGACGCATCGCTTCGCCATAACGCTTCGATGGCCCGGTATCGATCACCACCACGCCGCGCTCGGTGACGATGAACGCGGTATTGACGATATTGCCGCCATTGTCCTTGCCGAAATTATCGGTACTGCCTTCCAGCAACCAGGTGTCTTCGGCGATCTGCCTGGGCCTGAGCGAGTACTCGAGGTCGGCCATGGCCGGCAGGCCGAGGGCGACGAACAACAGCAGCATCCAGCGCATGTCAGGCTCCTGTTTCAGGAAATGGGGTTCAGGGAATGGCCGCATCGAATTGATTGCCGCTGTTATCGCGCAACAACAGGCGCGTCTGCCCTGCCCCCTCGAGATCAAAGGCCAGGCTGGGGTTTTCGCTGACGGCGGGGAACAGTTCGAGGCGGGCCAACAGTTGATCGTGTTGATCGCGCAGCTCGGCATGATTGATGAAGAACTCCGGAATGCCACTGACCATGCCGTTGTCCATCGGATGCGCCACCTGCAAGCGCAGGCGACTGAAGTCCTGGCGCGGATAACGGCCGCCCAGCACCTCACCCATGCGCTCTTCCCAACCCGGCTGGGTACGGACCACGCTCGGCGCGGTGCAGCCGCCGCCGGCGGCATCGATCAGGGTCGAACCGACATGCCACAGCCCATCACGGGTCAGCACTGCCGCGCGCAAGGGTGTGGCCTGCTCGACACGGATGCGGATCGACAACCACGGCAACACACCGGCCACGGGTTCGAAATCGACGATTTTCGGCAAGGGGTTGAGTTCCGCCCAGGCGAGGATTCTCACCACGTCGCCCTTGAACGCCCGGGCGTCGATCTCCAGCGGCACTTGCCGCGCGTCCTCGGCGAACGGCGGCGCTAGCAGCTTGACCCGTTCATCGAACACGAAGGGCCCATCGCCAAGCATTTGCTTGTGGTAGAACCCCCACATCACCGACGGCACCGGATCCTTGCCGGGATCGGCAGCGGCGGCATGGACCGCCAGTATCAAGCAGCAGACCAACAGACAACTCCTTTGCCATTTCATCGCCTGCTCCTATTGATACATTTCGGGCACGTCGTAACGCAGGCCGTAATGGCCGTAGATGGACTTAACCGATCCGTCACGGATCAGCCCTTCCAGTGCCTCCTCCACGGCATAGGCCAGTTGCCGGTTGCTCTCGTGCACCGCCATGCCGATTTCCCAGAGCTGCTTGCCCATGTTCGGGTAAGCGTTCTCCGCCAGGGCCAGTTGTGGGTCGGCGGCTTCATGCACCTGCCAGTCGATCTCGCCGCGCATGGCCATGACCGCGTCGACTTCGCCGGCCTTCATCGCGGCAAATGCCTGGGATACGCCTGGATAGTGATGGGTCTTGCCGGCGAGCATGCCGTTGAACACCGAAGTCATATAGAACGACGGCACGCTGTCGACCTCAACACCGATCGGGTGCTGCTCGAACACCGCGACGCTGGCGACCTTATCCAGTCGACGCCGGTCATAGGCAACTTGCCATTGCTCGTTCTGGTACGGGCCGAACATCACCACATGGCCGTTTTCCAGTTCACCGAATTCGTTGCGCTTTTGCGCGTAATCGCGGTCGTAGGGCACGCGCATCATCAGGTCGGCCAGTTGCTGGTTGTGCAAGGCACTGGCGCGCCAGATGTAATCGCGCAGGTCGTCGTCGAGCTTTTCACCGGGCGGCGCCCAGATCAGCGTCAGGCGTACGCCCAGCGCCTTGGCCAGGGCCTCGGCCAACTCCACATCGACACCCCGGGGCTGGCCGGCCTGCTCGAAACTGTAGGGGGCGAAGTCCTTGTAGACCGCCACCTTCAGCTCCCCGGCGGCGATCATCTCGTCGTAGTTGCGCACCTGCGCCTGCACCGACTGACAGCACAGCCACATCGCGCCGAGCAACATCGCAAGCAGGCGCATGGCGTCACTCCTCGACGTGCACGGTGTCCAGATAAGTGCGAACCGCCCACAGGGCCTCCTGACTCAAGTAGTCGGCCATTTTCGGCATGTACACCCGACCGTCGCGCACCGCGCCATTGCGTACCCGCTCGACGAACCATTCATCGCCCGCATCACCGGCATCAAGCATGCGCAGGTCGGGGGCGATACCGCCGGACTTGGCCTCCAGGCCATGACAGGCCGCGCAGTTCTGGTTGTAGGCAGATGCGCCGATCTCCACCGCCTTGTCGTGTTCCGCCGCCGTGCGATAAGGGTTCACCGCGGCCCAGCCATCGGCATCGAGTTGCACACCAGCCTCCTTGATCGGGGTCAGGCCCTGGGTGGCGACGGCCTGCGGCACCACATTGCCGTGGGCCCAGGCGGAACCCGCACTGATGAGACCGGCCAACAGTCCGGTGACGAGCAAGGCGTTGCGTTTTGTTGTCATTGTTATGCCCTCAGGATTGCACGCATAACCTCTTGGCAGAGGCGATGGTGCTCATCTTAAAAATCCCGGCACACAATCCCCATGCTGCTTTGGTGGTCGCGGCCTCCTCCCTTGGTCGTAAAGCTTGTGGCGGGTACTACCTTGGTACTGGCTGGACGGTACTTTCTGCATATTTTCACGACTGCGTGGCCTTCCTATGCTGGCGCTACCTGTAATGGAGTGCCCTATGCGCCAGCTTGCCCCTTACGCCCTGATCTACCTGTTGGCGATTGCCTGCGCCGCCGGGCTGGCGACCCAAAGCCAGGCTGCGGACGCGCCCTTGCAGGTACGGATCGGCTACCTGGGCTATCGCCCCGACCCCGGCCCGCTGCTGTCCAACGTCATTCCCGAACCCACCGACGCCGGCCTGCGCGGCGCTGAACTGGCGATCACTGACAGCAACAGCACCGGGCGCTTTCTCAATCACAGCTACAGCCTGATCAGCGCCAGTGTCGACAGTCCCGAGGCCTTGCTGGATGCGGCGAAAAACCAGCATGAACAAGGCTTGCGCCTGTTTGTGGTAAACGCGCCGGTGGACAGCCTGCGCCAACTCAGTGCCGCATTGCCCGACAGCCTGCTGTTCAATGCCGGCAGTCCCGACGACAGCCTGCGCACCACCGATTGCCTGCCGAACGTGCTGCACAGCCTGCCGAGCCGAGCGATGCTCGCCGATGCGCTGGCGCAATTCCTGGTGGTGCGCAAATGGCAGCGGACGCTTCTGATCGTTGGCCCCACGGCGGACGATCAGGCCTATGCCGCAGCCCTGCGCCGCGCGGCCAAGCGCTTCGGCCTGCAACTGGTGGCAGAGAAACCCTGGAGCTTCGATAACGATCAACGCCGCAGCGCCCAGGCCGACATGCCGCTGTTCACCCAAACTGCCGAATACGACGTGGTGCTGGTGGCGGACGAGCGTGGCGACTTCGGCGAATACGTGCCCTACCAGACCTGGTATCCGCGACCGGTCGCCGGCACCCAGGGCCTGACCCCGGTAGGCTGGCACAAGACCGTGGAAACCTACGGCGCCGCCCAGTTGCAAAAACGCTTCGAGGCCCTCGCCGGACGCTGGATGAATGACCGCGACTTCGCCGCATGGATCGCCGTGCGCAGCATCGCCAGCGCCGTGAGCAAGTTGCGCCAGACCGACCCGATGGCGATCCGCGCACTGGAAATCAGCGATCAATTGCCGCTGGACGGTTTCAAGGGACGCAAGCTCAGTTACCGCCCGTGGAATGGCCAGCTGCGCCAGCCGATCCCCATCGTGCAACCCCGGGCGCTGGTCAGCACTTCGCCCCAGGACGGTTTTTTGCACCCCTTCAACGAAATGGACAGCCTGGGTTACGACAAGCCCGAGGTCAGCTGCCGCTTTCCCTGAGCACAACAACGACAACAAGGAAAACTGCCATGCGCCGCACACTACTGACTTGCGCCCTGCTGCTGGCCGCCGGACACACCCTGGCCAGCACCGCCTGGGTTTCCAATGAAAAGGACAATAACCTGAGCCTGATCGACATGCAGACCCTGCAAGTCACCGACACCCTGCCGGTCGGCCAGCGCCCTCGCGGCCTGCTGCTGTCCCATGACAACAAGTTGCTGTACATCTGCGCCAGCGACTCGGACCGGGTCCAGGTGATGGACGTGGCCACACGCAAGATCATCAAAGAGCTGCCTTCGGGCAAAGACCCCGAGCAATTCGCCCTGCATCCCAATAACCGCTGGCTGTACGTCTCCAACGAGGACGACGCGCTGGTCACGGTGATCGACACCGAAACGTCCGGGGTCCTGGGCCAGATCAACGTCGGCGTCGAGCCCGAAGGCATGGCGGTCAGCCCCGACGGCAAGTGGGCAGTGAACACCAGTGAAACCACCAACATGCTGCACTGGATCGACACCAGCACCCAGACCCTGGCCGACAGCACGCTGGTGGACCAACGGCCGCGCTTCGTCGAATTCAGCAACGACGGCTCACAGCTTTGGGCCTCTGCGGAAATTGGCGGCACCGTGACGATTCTCGACGTCGCCAGCCGCAACATCCTCAAGACCCTGAACTTCCAGATCAAGGGTGTGCACCCGGACAAGGTGCAGCCGGTGGGCATCAAACTCAGCGCCGACGGCAAATACGCCTTCGTGGCCCTGGGCCCGGCCAATCACGTGGCGGTGATCGACGCCAAGACCTTCGAAATACTCGACTACCTGCTGGTGGGCCGCCGTGTCTGGCAACTGGCGTTCACCCCGGACCAAAAACAGTTGCTCGCCACCAATGGGGTCAGCGGCGATGTGTCGGTGATCGATGTCGACAGCCTCAAGGTCAGCAAGTCGGTGAAGGTCGGACGTTATCCATGGGGCGTGGTGGTGACGCCATGAAAGCCTTGGAAGTCAGCGACCTGAGTTTCTCCTATGGCGCCCGGGAGGCCTTGCGCCAGGTGAGTTTCAGCCTGGCACCCGGGCGTTTCGCCGCGTTGCTGGGGCCCAACGGCGCGGGTAAGTCAACGCTGATTGCCCTGCTGACCCGGCTCTATGATCTGCAGCACGGCGATATCCGGGTGGGTGGCTGTTCTTTACGCAAAGCGCCGCGCCCGGCGCTCAAACAGCTGGGCGTGGTGTTCCAGCAAAGCACCCTGGACCTGGACCTCAGCGTCGAGCAGAACCTGCGTTACCACGCCGCCCTGCATGGCTTGTCGCGACGTGAGACCGGCCTGCGCGTCGATGCCGAACTGGCCCGCCAGGGCCTGGACGAGCGTCGTGCCGAGCGCGTGCGCAACCTCAATGGCGGCCATCGCCGCAGGGTAGAAATCGCCCGGGCCCTGCTGCATCAACCGTGCCTGTTGTTGCTGGATGAAGCCAGTGCCGGCCTCGATCCGGCCGGTCGCCTGGCGCTCAACCGCCACATTCGCAGCCTGTGCCGCGAACAGCAGATCAGCGTGCTCTGGACCACCCATTTGCTTGATGAAGTGCAGCCCAGCGACGACTTGCTGATACTCCATCAGGGCCGGCTGGTCGCCAGCGGGCAGGCCGATGCGCTGAGCCTGGAACACGGCGGCGACCTCGATTCAGCGTTCACTCGCCTGACCACCACCGGAGCTGTACGATGAACGCTTACTGGCAATGTTTCAGCGGAATCGTCCTGCGCGAGTGGCTGCGCTTTGTGCTGCAACGCACACGGTTTCTCAGCGCCCTGGTGCGGCCGCTGCTGTGGCTGCTGGTGTTCGCCGCCGGTTTTCGCGCGGCACTGGGCATCGCCATCATCGAGCCCTACGACACCTACATTCCCTACGAGGTCTACATCATTCCGGGCCTGGCCTGCATGATCCTGCTGTTCAACGGCATGCAGGGTTCCCTGTCGATGGTCTATGACCGGGAAATGGGCAGCATGCGCGTGCTGCTGACCAGCCCCCTGCCCCGGACGTTTCTGCTATGCAGCAAGCTGCTGGCGACATCGCTGATCTCGTTGTTACAGGTGTATGCCTTCCTGGCGATTGCCTGGGTCTACGGCGTGCAGCCACCGGCCATGGGCCTGTTGCTGGCCCTGCCCGCCCTGTTGCTGGTGGCATTGATGCTCAGCGCCCTGGGGCTACTGCTGTCCAATGCCATCCGCCAGTTGGAGAACTTCGCCGGGGTGATGAATTTCGTGATCTTCCCGCTGTTCTTCTTGTCCTCGGCGCTGTATCCGCTGTGGAAAATGCGCGAGGCCAGCGAATGGTTGTATTGGCTTTGCGCGGTGAACCCGTTCAGCCATGCGGTGGAGCTGGTGAGATTCGCCTTGTATGAGCGATTCAATCCACTGGCGCTGGGTGTTTGTGCAGGATTAACCCTGACATTCACGTTGCTCGCCGTGCTGACCTTTAACCCGCAACATGCTGCGTTACGAAAATCCAGCTGACACCAGCAATGCCCTTGTGGGAGCGAGCCTGCTCGCGAAAGCGGTGAATCAGTCGATGTAAATGTTGACTGTCACACCGTCTTCGCGAGCAGGCTCGCTCCCACAGTGGTTCTTCATTGAACGGCGAAAAATTACTACTTTAGTACTGGTTCCACCTGCCTATCGTCGCATTCCCAACGCACCGCCACTGGCATGTAATGGGCGCATAACGATAAGGATCAATCCCCATGCCGCGTGCCCGACGTCGCCTGTTGCGTCCCACTCTCGCTGCGTTGTCGCTCAGCCTGTGGCTGGCTGGCGCACAGGCGCAAACGCCATTGTTTTCCCCCGATGGTTATCGCATCGACCTGTACCGCAGCCCGACGCCGGACGTCATGCAGGACGCGACCCTGATCGATACCCCCGTCCTGCAAACCCTGCTTGAACAAAACCCGCGCCCGGTGCTGATCGATGTCTATCGCCGCCAATGGCTGCAAGGTCGCTTCATCGAGGACCAGCCCCACGAAAACCTGCCCGGCAGCCATTGGCTGGCCAACACCGGCGACGGCGAGCTGACACCACAATGGCAGGACTACTTTGCGGGCAACCTGAAGAAGCTGACCGGCGGCGATCCGAGGCAACCGCTGGTCTTCTACTGCCGCGCCGACTGCTGGTTGAGCTGGAACGCGGTCAAGCGCGCCGCGCGCCTGGGCTATAAATCACTGTACTGGTACCGCGATGGCCTGGATGCCTGGCAAGCGGCCAAACTGCCGATGACCCTGGCCCAGCCCGAACCCTTTCCCTGAGCTTTACGCCTGCGCGTTGTTGCCACACCATAATCAAAATAATGAGGTGAAAGGCTATGTACAAAATCCTGATTGCCGACGATCACCCGCTGTTTCGCGAAGCCATACACAATGTCATCAGCGATGGTTTTGCCGGCAGCGAGGTCATGGAAACCGCCGACCTCGACAGCGCCCTGGCGCTGACCCAGGAACACGATGACCTGGACTTGATCCTCCTCGACCTGAACATGCCCGGCATGCACGGGCTCAATGGCCTGATCAACCTGCGTAACGAAGCACCGACCATTCCGGTGGTGATCGTCTCCGCCGAGCAAGACAAGCAGATCGTCCTGCAGGCCATCACTTACGGTGCAGTGGGTTTCATCACCAAGTCCTCGCCCCGCACGCAGATGACCGATGCGATCCAGCAGATCCTCAATGGCAACGTCTACCTGCCCCCTGACATCATCCGTACGGGCAACAGCAGTTCGCACCGGCGCATGAACGACACCCCGAGCATCCCGCCCGAACTGCTGCAGGCCCTGACCCGCAAGCAGTTACAGGTGCTGGAGCGGATGACCAAGGGCGAATCGAACAAACAGATTGCCTACACCCTGGAAATCGCCGAAACCACGGTCAAGGCCCACGTCTCGGCGATCCTGCGCAAGCTCAACGTGCACAACCGCGTACAGGCGATCCTGAGTGCCGGAGATATTGATTTCGGATCTTATTTGCGCCGCTGAAACAGGTAGACCGCGCCGCTCCCATCGCTGGCAAGCCAGCTCCCACTGGGGTTTGTGAACGGCACACATCCATTGTGGGAGCTGGCTTGCCAGCGATGAGGCCAGCACCGACACCTTAAAAATCAGGGTCTGGTGAGCAAGTGACTCATCGCCGTCTTGAGCTTCATCGGCCGCACGGGCTTGTGCATCAGGGTATGGCCCCGTTCGCGGATCTGCTGCTTGAGCTCGTTGCTGTAATTGGCGGTAATCATCATCACCGGAATGGCACAGGCCCGACGGGCATTGATCCGGGCCACGGCATCGACGCCGTTGCGGTCGTTGTCCAGATGGTAATCGGCAATCAGCAGGTCCGCCTCGGCATGGTAATTGTCCACCTGCCGCGCCAGGTCCTCCTCCGACAGCGCCGTCACCACCTCGCAGCCCCAGCCCTCCAGCAAGGTGCGCATGCCGGCGCAGATGGTCGCGTCGTTGTCCAGCACCCAGACCTTCGCACCGCGCAGCCGTTCGAGCATGGGCTCGGTCATCGACGGGCTTGGCAATGGCTTGGGGGCGGTGGCACTCAACGGCACTTCCACCGAGAACAACGAGCCTTTGCCCGGCCATGAACGCACCTGGATGCGGTGCCCGAGAATGCCGGCAATCTTCTCGACGATCGCCAGCCCCAGGCCCAGACCACGATCCTGGTCCGGACGCTGCACATCGCCACGCTTGAACTCCTGGAAAATTTCTTCCAGGCGATCCTCGGCGATGCCCATGCCGCTGTCCCAGACCTGAATCGACAGGCGCTGGCGATGCCGACGGCAACCCAGCACCACGCGGCCGCTGTAGGTGTAGCGAATGGCGTTGCTCAACAGGTTGCGCAGGATCCGCGCCAGTAACTGGATGTCGCTGCGCACCAGCGCCGAGCAGGCAATGAAATGCAGTTGCAAGCCTTCGCTGCGCGCCACTTCGGTGTACTCGGCGGCAAGGTTTTCCAGCAGTTCGCTCAAGGCGAACGGGGCAATATCGGCCTTGATCACTCCGGCGTCGAGTTTGGAAATATCCACCAGCGTACCCAGCAGGGTCTCCACGTCTTCCAGGGAATTGCTGACATTACGCACCAGGATGTCGTTGCAGATCGGCTCGCGACGCTCCAGCAAGGCGCTGGTGAACAGTCTCGCGGCGTTTAACGGCTGCAACAGGTCGTGACTGACAGCCGCGAGGAACTTGGTCTTCGACAGGTTGGCCTGTTCCGCTTCCCGCTTGGCCTCGCGCAAGCGTGACTCGACCCGGCGACGCTCGTCGATTTCGCGCAGCAGCTGGCCATTGAGGTCGGTCAGCTCGGCGGTGCGTTCGCGCACCCGCAATTCAAGGTTCTGATAGGCCTGGTGCAAGGCTTCGGCGGTGCGGCGGCGCTCGGTGATGTCGCGAATCAGCACGAAAATCCCCACCACCTCGCCGCTGGCCAGGCGGTTGGGCACGTAGGAACGCAACATATAGCGCTCCTGATTGTTGACGTTGGTCTCGGCAAACTCGAAGGTCACGCTCTCCCCGGCCAGCGCCCTGGCCACGTAGGCCTCCAGGCGCTGGTAGTGTTGTTCGCTGTGCACTTCGCGCAGGCTCTGGCCGAGCATCACCCCGCGCGGCCAGCAGTACCATTCTTCGTAGACCTTGTTGGTGAATTCGTAGACCAGATCGGCATTGAGGTAGGCGATCAACGCCGGCACATGGTCGGTGATCAGGCGAATCCAGCGTTCGCTTTCACTCAGGGCTTCGGCGTGCTGGTAGCGCTCGGTGATGTCGGTGAAGGTGTTGACGAAACCACCGGTGGGTAGCGGATGGGTACGGATCTCCAGAACCCGCCCATCATCCAGGCGCTGTTCGCATTCCTGTACCGGCCGGCCGTTGACACCACGGCTGGCCGGGGTCAGCAGGGTCAGCTCGCTGTCGGCGATCACTTCGGCAAACGGGCGATGGGCCGCCACTGGCGCCAGGCCACTGAGTTCGAGAAACCGCCCGTTCCACAGCTCCAGAATGCCCTCGGCGTTGACCATCGCCACGCCCTGGGACAGGTTGTCGACCGCCCGTTGCAACAGGTGCGACTTCTGCGCCAGTGCCTGCTCGCGGCGCACGGTTTCGCTGAGCTTGACGTCGGTAATGTCGGTGAACAGGATCACCCGCCCGCCTTCCTGGGTCGGCCGTTCGCTGACTTGCAGCCAGCGACCGTCCTGCAGGCGGTACAGCAGGTTTTCCTCGGCATGCCCGCGGGGTTCTTCGGCAAACATTCCGTTGTTGAGCATCAGGCGCTTGACCTCAACCAGACGCATGCCGGCGTGGATCCGCACCCGGCTGTTACTCCAGAACGCCTTGAAACGACTGTTGAACAGGACAATGCGCTGCTCTGCATCGAACAGCACGAAAGCATCGGAAATGCTTTCGATGGCGTCGATCAGGTGTTGATGGGCCGTTTCGGCGCGCAGGCGGGCTTCGCTGAGCAGATGGTTACCGGCCTTGAGTTCGGCCATCGCCTGGTTCAAGGCGTCGGTGCGCTCGCGCACCTGCTCGGCCAGCACCACCGAATGCTGGAAGGCCGCATAAGGATCGTTGCCACGGGTGACGCCGGACTCGATACGCTCGATCAGCGCTGCGTTGATGCGTTGCAGCTTTTGATTGTCATGTTGCAGGGCCGCGATCTGCGCCTGTAGCTCAGCGTTTTCCGAGGGACCGGCCCCGGGCAATGGCAACGCCGGTGAAGGTCTGGTTGATGTGCATGCCATTGAACTGTTCTCCGTAGGAGTTGAACCCCATGACCCGCTGCTCGCGCAAAAACGCCCCGACCTGCTCCAGGCTGCCGTGGTCTTCCAGTTCCAGGCGCCGCAGGAAACAGTCACAGCCGATGGTCAGCAACAAATCGCCGAGCCGCTCCTGCAAGCCATCGAACAGGCATTGCAGGTTCGGCAACAGCGGGCCCGGGGTCATGGCGGTGAGGACAATGCCGTTCTCCACTGCGCAGTAGAAACTCAGGCTCAGGTCCGGGTGAACCTGCTGGATGGCCCGCACGTAATACTGCTCGTTGATGCGCACGGCCAAGGGGTGCGCGGCGAAGATCCGGTGGTCGAGCTCGGCCACCGGCACACCGATGTGTCGGGCATACTCGGCGGCGGCCGGCTCGGCGTTGAGTTCGAAGACCCGTCGCGAGGCGCTGTCGGCCCCGGTAACCACCAGCTTCTGCGCCTGAGGTTGCAGGTGATGGGTGGTGAACACTTCGAAGTCCAGCCAGGTATTGACCAGCACCACCACCGCCGCGCCGCTGTGGAAACCGCCGTCGAAGTACACGTGAGTGTGGGTCAGGTAGTTGTCGTCCCCGGCCGAGCCGCCGAAATGCGGAATGGCGCCAAGCGCCGCGCTCAAGGCTGCCAAAACCATCTCTTCGCGGCTGGACAGGCCGTCGAGCAAGGTCAGGGCAAAGCTGTTGCCCTTGATCGGAGCCAGGGTGTTGCTGCGACAGCCGCCGACCAGACGCTCGACCATCTGCTGCGCGTCGATCAGGCTGAAGTGCTCCATTTCATCGATCAGTTCCAGGGCAATGGAAAAATGTCGATGATCGAAACCCATCGCCGTCACGCAATTGCGCCCATAGCCCAGCGGGGTGATTTCCCCGGCGCTGGTGCAACCGGCCAGGCGGATCCCACCGAAACCCTGCTGCAAGGCTTGGCCCAGCGCCGGCAAATCGTATTCGGCGGAACAGAAGAACAGCACGAAACCCAGATTCGGATGCAACAACTGGCGCGCCAGTTCCTGCGCCGCCTGCTGGGGATCGGTGGCCAGGGACATGGCGCTGACGACACCTTCGTTTTGGACCTGCTGCATCGCCACCCCCGCAGGTGCGTGTATATGAGGCACGAGTGTACGAAGGCTGTGGGTCGGGACGAATGCTACTTGGGTAGTGGTCAGGGGCTTCGAAGGGATGAGAGCCGGGCGATATCTGCAGAACAACTCATGTTCCCTTGTGGGAGCGAGCCTGCTCGCGAAGGTGTGTCAGCTACAACGATGTCGGCTGATACACCATCGCGAGCAGGCTCGCTCCTACAGTGGGTAGGTGTGATGCCGATTACCTTATTACCAGGTCAACACCGCCCCCACCGCGAACGTATCGGTGTCTTCGTTCTGGTCGCTGGTGTCGTGGCCGTTGATTTCGAACTGGTTGTACTCGGCCACCAGCTTGAGGTTGTCGTTGACGTCATGGAACAGCGCAATGCCCCGGGTTTCGTAGTCTGCACCGCTGCCCACCGCGCCGTTACCATCGTCTTTGGTCTTGCCGTAAGACAATGCCAGCCGGTTCTTGCCCAGTTTATAAGAGCCCTGCAACAGGTAGCCGTCACTGTCGACGTTACGCAGGGTCGGTTCACCGGCGTTGTTGGTGAAAAACGGGTTGATGCCCTTGGCCTGGAAACCGGAGCCGGTCAGGGACAAGCCCCCCATTTTTGCCTGCACGCCGTAACCGACGCCTTTGGACGTCACGGTATCGACGCTTGAATCGGTATTGTCCGACGTCTGGTAGCTGCCGTTGACCCAGCTGTAGATCTTCGCCCCGGCGACGTCGAACTGGTAGGTGATCTCGCTTTCGGTGCGCGGGTTCTCTTGATAGGCCTTACCGGTCGGGCTGCTGTCGTTGGTGTCCACCGGGTCCATGATTCCGACCGCCACGCGCAAGCCGTCCATTACCGGGGTGCGATAGGTGATCTGCGAGGTCGGAAATGGATACGGATAGCCAGTGCCAATGTTGCCGAACGACACCCCGCCACCATCCACCAGCCCCAGGGTGTCGCTCACCTGCCCATAACCGGCGAGCAGCTCATCGAGCAGGATGTTGGAACGGGCAAACAGGCCGAAGTCCTTGCCGATCAGCACTTCACCCCACTGCGGGTTAGCGACGGTGCCGTAGAACTGCCGCACATCGATGGCGGTGTCTGTGCCATTGGTTTCGCTGTCGTTGATCGTCACCCAGAACGAGGCGCGCGCACCGAGCTTGAGGTCGTCGACCTGCTTGCCCATGTTGAAGCCCAGGTAGTTGGGCAGAAAGCCCATTTTCACCCGTGACTGGCGTCGGTCGAACTGATCGCCGGCACGATCGACATCGCTGTTGACGTAGAAGGCATTGATGTAGCCGTCGGTGGAAAACGTGGTCTGGTCCTTGTCGTACAGCATGATTTCGGCCTCGGCCATGGAGCTCAAGCCAAGGGAGGACAGGCTGGCGACGAAGGCCGGCAGTAAACGATGCGTGAAGTTCTTATTGTTGTGCATGGCGCGCTCCGCGACTGGGGACGAGGTGTCGGAGGCGATTATCGAAAGCTGACAGGCGGCGCCATACGCTGCCTTGGGGGCGGTTTTCAGGTGCTTTGGAATGGCCGGTGATACGTGACAGTTACGGCGTAAGACCGCCCGACGGCAGGGCTCGCCACCAAGGGTGTAAGCCCGATGGCGGATGTCACTCCTGTAGGAGCGAGCTTGCTCGCGATGGACGACAACGATAACGCTGGGTACCTGGTGCCCCGCTGTGTTCTCGGGTGCATCGCGAGCAAGCTCGCTCCTACAGGAGGGCAAATATCCGGTTAGAGAGCGGCGTTCATCAGCATATAAGCGGCGACCACCAGGCAAACGCTGGCAAACCCCACCTGCAATGCCCGCGCCGGCACCCGTGCGCAGAGTTTGCGACCAACGATCATGCCGGCGATGCTGGAAGCAATGAAGGCCGCGCCGAGACCGTCGATGCGTACCCCGGCGTGAAAGGCGCCGATCACGCCGATGGCCGAGATCAGGCTGATCACCATCAGGGAGGTGGCGATTATGCCGCGCATCTGTACGTCGGTCAGTTGCTTGAACGCGGGTACGATCAGAAAGCCACCCCCCACGCCAAGCAACCCCGACACCACCCCGGTCACCGCACCGAGCGCCGCCAGGGTGGCGGTGCATTTGGCGGTCCAGGAAAAGCGCCCGGTGTGCTGGTCAAGCATGCAGTTTTTCTGGCCCCAGTTGGCGTGGCCGTGATCACTCGGACCTTCGTCCTTGCGCTCACGGCGCAACATCCGCGCAGCCACCATGACCATCAGCAGGCTGAACAGGACCATCAGGATTTTTTCCGGCAACTGATGGGCGAAATAGATACCCACCGGCGAAAACACCGCGCCGAGCGCCGCGATCAACAACGCCGCGCGATAGCGCACCAGTCCATGCCGCAAACCATCAACCGCCCCCACTGCCGCTGCGCTGCCCACGGCAAACAGCGCAACGGGCGCCGCCGTGGTCATGCTCCAGCCCAACCCCAACACCAACGCGGGCACGGCTAGAATGCCGCCGCCGGCTCCGGTCAAACCGAGCACCAACCCCATGACCACACCAAAAAAACTCGCCAGCAACATAGAACGCTCGTAATCCGTGACAAAGGCCGGGAACGCCCGGTATCGATAAAGTGACAGGATAGAGCCCGCACGATTTTTTTCATCAACACATTTGACGCGGGACTGGTCAGCGCAGGGAAAATGACACTAACCTCATGGCGTATCCACACAGAAACCATTGCCATGCCCGCCCTGATTGAAGCCTTTTTCGACGACGCCTCCTCCACTTACAGCTACGTGATCTACGAAGCCGATGGCGGGCAGTGCGCAATCGTCGACCCGGTGCTCGACTACAACGCCCCCGCCGGGCGAACCACGACCGTGCAGGCCGACCGGATCATCGCCTTCGTGCGCGAACACCGGTTGCAGGTGCAATGGCTGCTGGAAACCCACGCCCACGCCGATCACCTCTCCGCCGCGCCCTATTTGCGCCGTGAGCTGGGCGGAAAAATCGCCATCGGCCAATCGATCTGCAAGGTGCAGAACGTGTTCAAGGCCCTGTTCAACCTTGAACCGGCGTTTTGCGTCGACGGTTCACAATTCGATCACCTGTTCGCCCCCGACGAGTCGTTCAACATCGGCAACCTCAAGGCCACGGCCCTGCATGTCCCCGGCCATACCCCGGCGGACATGGCGTACCTGATCGACGGTGATGTGATCCTGGTGGGCGATACGCTGTTCATGCCGGACGTGGGCACCGCGCGCTGCGACTTCCCCGGCGGCGACGCCCACCAAATGTTCACTTCGATCCAGAAATTGCTGGCCTTCCCCGCCAGCGTGCGCCTCTATGTCTGCCACGACTACCCACCCGAAGGCCGCGGACCGCGCTGCATGACCACGGTGGGCGAACAACGCAAAAGCAACATCCACGTGCGCGACGGCATCGACGAAGCAGCCTTTGTCGACATGCGCACCCGGCGCGATGCCGGGCTGGGCATGCCAACGCTGCTGCTGCCGGCGATTCAGGTCAATGTGCGGGCCGGGAATCTACCACCGGCGGAAGACAACGGCGTGACCTACCTCAAGATCCCCCTCAACAAATTTTAAATCTTGTAGGAGCGAGCATGCTCGCGATGGAGGACCAGACAACGCGGTCATACAGACAGCACGCATTATCGTTGACGTCCATCGCGAGCAGGCTCGCTCCTACAGGGTTCGGGGTATTTCAGAGATCCAGCGTCAAGCCATTGGCCGGCAACGGCAGCGCCGTTTTGTAGCGCACCTGCTTGAGCGCAAAGCTCGAACGGATATTGGCGACGCCGGGGACTTTGGTCAGGAAGTCCATCATGAAACGCTCCAGCGACTGGATGCTCGGCACCAGCACCCGGATCAGGTAGTCCGGGTCGCCCGCCATCAGGTAGCACTCCATCACTTCCGGGCGATCGGATATCGCCTCTTCGAAATGCTGCAATGCCCTCTCGACCTGCTTTTCCAGGCTGACGTGGATGAACACGTTGACGTGCAACCCCAGCAAGTCAGCGTCGAGCAACGTCACTTGCTCGCGAATCACCCCCAATTCCTCCATCGCCTTGACCCGGTTGAAGCACGGCGTCGGCGACAGGTTGACCGAGCGCGCCAGGTCAGCGTTGGTGATACGTGCGTTCTCCTGAAGGCTATTGAGAATGCCGATATCGGTACGGTCCAGTTTGCGCATGAGACAAAACCACCTGTTTATTATGTTTATGCAGATTTTTTATCTCTAAATAACCTTGAACGCAACGAAACAGAGAGAAATATTCTTCTTGGCCGGGCCTATGATTGTTGTAGGACAAGATTTCTTTTACCGAATGAAGTCTGTCAGCTCACTACAAGAAATTCACAAGATCGAGCGTAGAAGCCATGACCCAAGCGTATGAACCGCTGCGCCTGCACGTCCCGGAACCCTCGGGCCGTCCCGGCTGTAAAACCGACTTCTCCTACCTGCATCTGACCGACGCCGGCACGGTGCGCAAACCCCCAATCGACGTTGAACCTTCGGACACCGCTGACCTGGCTCGCGGCCTGATTCGCGTGCTCGACGATCAGGGCAACGCCCTGGGTCCATGGGCCGAAGGCGTGCCGGTCGAGATCCTGCGCAAAGGCATGCGTGCCATGCTCAAGACGCGGATCTACGACAACCGCATGGTGGTCGCCCAGCGTCAAAAAAAGATGTCGTTCTACATGCAGAGCCTCGGCGAAGAAGCCATTGGCAGCGCCCAGGCCCTGGCGTTGAACATCGACGACATGTGCTTCCCGACCTACCGCCAGCAAAGCATCCTGATGGCCCGCGAGGTACCGCTGGTCGACCTGATCTGCCAACTGCTGTCCAACGAGCGCGATCCGCTCAAGGGACGCCAGCTGCCGATCATGTACTCGGTCAAGGAAGCCGGCTTCTTCACCATTTCCGGCAACCTCGCCACCCAGTTCGTCCAAGCCGTCGGCTGGGGCATGGCTTCGGCGATCAAGGGTGACACCAAAATCGCCTCGGCGTGGATTGGCGACGGCGCCACCGCCGAATCGGACTTCCACACCGCCCTGACCTTCGCCCACGTCTACCGCGCGCCGGTGATCCTCAACGTGGTCAACAACCAGTGGGCCATCTCCACCTTCCAGGCGATTGCTGGTGGTGAAGCCACCACCTTCGCCGGCCGTGGCGTCGGTTGCGGTATTGCCTCCCTGCGGGTCGACGGTAACGACTTCTACGCGGTCTACGCCGCTTCCGCCTGGGCCGCCGAACGCGCCCGCCGTAATCTCGGCCCGACCATGATCGAATGGGTCACCTACCGCGCCGGTCCGCACTCGACGTCCGATGATCCGTCCAAATACCGTCCGGCCGACGACTGGAGTCACTTCCCGTTGGGCGATCCGATTGCGCGCCTCAAGCAGCACCTGATCAAGGTCGGCCACTGGTCCGAAGAGGAACACGCCGCCGTCAGCGCCGAGCTGGAGGCCGAAGTGATCGCCGCACAGAAGCAGGCCGAACAGTTCGGCACCCTCGCCGGTGGCCAGATTCCAAGCGCCGCAACCATGTTCGAAGACGTCTACAAAGAGATGCCGGAGCACTTGAAGCGCCAGCGCCAGCAGTTGGGGATCTGACATGAACGACCACAACAACAATATTCAGTTGGACACCGCCATGACCACGACCACCATGACCATGATCCAGGCCCTGCGCTCGGCCATGGATGTGATGCTTGAGCGTGACGACAACGTCGTGGTGTTCGGCCAGGACGTCGGCTACTTTGGCGGCGTGTTCCGCTGCACCGAAGGTCTGCAGACCAAATACGGCACCTCGCGGGTGTTCGACGCGCCGATCTCCGAAAGCGGCATCGTCGGCACCGCCGTGGGCATGGGCGCCTACGGCCTGCGCCCGGTGGTGGAGATCCAGTTCGCCGACTATGTGTACCCGGCCTACGACCAGATCATTTCCGAAGCCGCGCGCTTGCGTTATCGCTCCGCCGGCGAATTCACCGCACCGCTGACCCTGCGCATGCCTTGCGGCGGCGGCATCTACGGCGGTCAGACCCACAGCCAGAGCATCGAGGCTTTGTTCACCCAGGTCTGCGGCCTGCGCACCGTCATGCCGTCCAACCCTTACGACGCCAAGGGCCTGCTAATCGCCTCCATCGAAAACGATGACCCGGTGATCTTCCTCGAGCCAAAACGCTTGTACAACGGCCCGTTCGACGGCCACCACGAACGCCCGGTGACCCCATGGTCGAAACACCCCGCCGCACAGGTTCCGGACGGCTACTACACCGTACCGCTGGACGTGGCCGCCATTGCCCGCCCGGGCAAGGACGTCACCGTCCTGACCTACGGCACCACTGTCTACGTGTCCCAAGTCGCCGCTGAAGAAAGTGGTGTGGACGCCGAAGTCATCGACCTGCGCAGCCTGTGGCCGCTGGACCTGGAAACCATCACCAAGTCGGTGAAAAAAACCGGCCGCTGCGTGATCGTTCACGAAGCGACCCGTACCTGCGGCTTCGGCGCCGAACTGGCGGCGCTGGTGCAGGAACACTGCTTCCACCACCTGGAAGCGCCGATCGAACGCGTCACCGGCTGGGACACCCCCTACCCGCACGCGCAAGAGTGGGCGTATTTCCCAGGGCCGTCCCGTGTGGGCGCGGCGTTGAAAAAGGTCATGGAGGTCTGAATGGGCACGCACGTTATCAAGATGCCGGACATCGGCGAAGGCATCGCAGAAGTTGAATTGTCTCAGTGGCACGTGAAAGTCGGCGATATGGTCGTCGAAGATCAGGTGCTGGCCGATGTCATGACCGACAAGGCGATGGTGGATATTCCGTCACCAGTGCATGGCAAGGTCATTGCCCTTGGCGGACAGCCCGGCGAAGTCATGGCGGTCGGCAGTGTACTGATCAGCATTGAAGTCGAAGGTGCGGGCAACGTTAAGGAATCGGCGGCTCCAGCGCCGGCCGTTGTTAAAGAAGCTCCAGTAGTAGCCGCTCCAAAAGCGGAACCGATCGTGGAAAGCAAACCGGCGCCAGCAGCCCCGCGTCCGGCAGCCGTATGTCAGGGCCCGATGGTGGCTCGCCAGGCCGACGAACGTCCACTGGCCTCCCCGGCCGTGCGCAAACATGCGCTGGACCTGGGTATTCAACTGCGCCTGGTGCGCGGCACCGGACCGGCCGGTCGTGTGCTGCACGAAGACCTCGACGCCTATCTGGCCCAGGGTCAATCGAATGCATCGACCGTCAGCAGCGCCTACGCCCAGCGCAATGACGAAGAACAGATCCCGGTGATCGGCATGCGCCGCAAGATCGCCCAGCGCATGCAGGACGCCACGCAACGCGCCGCTCACTTCAGCTACGTCGAGGAAATCGACGTGACGGCCGTGGAGGAACTGCGTGCACATCTGAACGAAAAACACGGTGCGACCCGTGGCAAGCTGACCTTGCTGCCATTCCTGGTCCGCGCCATGGTCGTCGCCCTGCGCGACTTCCCGCAGATCAACGCCCGTTACGACGACGAAGCCCAGGTCATCACCCGCCTCGGCGCAGTGCATGTGGGCATCGCCACCCAGGCCGATATAGGCTTGATGGTGCCGGTGGTGCGTCATGCCGAAGCCCGTAGCCTGTGGGACAGCGCCGCCGAGATATCCCGTCTGGCCACGGCCGCGCGCAACGGCAAGGCCAGTCGTGAAGAACTGTCCGGTTCCTCCATCACCCTGACCAGCCTTGGCGCGCTGGGCGGCATTGTCAGCACTCCGGTGCTGAACCTGCCGGAAGTGGCGATCGTCGGCGTGAACAAGATCGTCGAACGGCCGATGGTGATCAAAGGCCAGATCGTGGTCCGCAAAATGATGAACCTCTCCAGCTCCTTCGATCACCGAGTGGTCGACGGCATGGACGCGGCGCTCTTCATCCAGGCCGTTCGCGGCCTGCTCGAACAACCCGCCACTTTGTTCATGGAGTAAGACATGCAGACTTTGAACACTACGCTGCTGATCATCGGTGGCGGTCCTGGCGGATATGTGACAGCGATTCGTGCCGGTCAGTTGGGCATTCCGACCATTCTGGTAGAAGGCGAATCCCTGGGTGGCACCTGCCTGAACATCGGCTGCATTCCGTCCAAGGCATTGATCCACGTCGCCGAACAGTTCCACCAGACGCGACACCACAACCAGCATTCGGCGTTGGGCATCAACGTGTCGGCGCCGACCCTGGATATCGGCAAGAGCGTCGAATGGAAGGACGGCATCGTTGATCGCCTGACGACCGGCGTCGCGGCCCTGCTGAAAAAGAACAAGGTCCAGGTCATTCAGGGCTGGGCCAATGTGGTTGACGGTAAAACCGTCGTCGTCGGCGACACCCGCATTATTTGCGAGCATCTGGTACTGGCCACCGGTTCCAAGAGCGTGAGCCTGCCAATGCTGCCGATTGGCGGGCCGATCATCTCCTCCACCGAAGCCCTGGCGCCGAAGTCCCTACCGAAACGGTTGATCGTGGTCGGTGGCGGCTACATCGGCCTGGAACTGGGGATTGCCTATCGCAAGCTCGGCGCCGACGTCAGCGTGGTCGAAGCCCAGGAGCGCATCCTGCCGGCCTACGACGGCGAATTGACTCAACCGGTACACGAAGAGTTGAAGAAGCTCGGCGTGAAACTTTACTTGAAACATAGCGTTCAAGGCTTTGATTCAAATACAAATACCTTGCAAGTCAGCACACCCGATGGTCACCTGCTGAACCTGGAAACCGATCAAGTGCTGGTGGCCGTGGGCCGCAAACCGAACACCCAGGGCTGGAACCTCGAAGCGTTGAACCTGGATATGAACGGTTCGTCGATCAAGATCGACGACCGCTGCCAGACCAGCATGCGCAACGTGTACGCCATTGGCGACCTCAGCGGCGAACCGATGCTCGCCCACCGGGCCATGGCCCAGGGCGAGATGGTGGCCGAACTGATCAGCGGTAAAAACCGCGAGTTCAACCCCACCGCCATCGCCGCCGTGTGCTTCACCGACCCGGAACTGGTGGTGGTCGGCAAGACCCCGGACGAGGTCAAGGCTGCGGATCTGGATTGCATCGTCGCCAGCTTCCCGTTCGCCGCCAATGGCCGGGCCATGACACTGGAATCGAAAAGCGGCTTCGTACGCGTGGTCGCCCGTCGCGACAATCATGTGATCGTCGGCTGGCAGGCGGTGGGCGTCGGGGTTTCCGAGTTGTCCACGGCCTTTGCGCAAAGCCTGGAAATGGGCGCGCGCCTGGAAGACATCGGCGGCACCATCCATGCCCATCCGACGCTCGGCGAGGCAGTGCAGGAAGCGGCGTTGCGCGCCTTGGGCCACGCGCTGCATCTCTGAGTTGTGGCGCTCCCATCGCGAGCAGGCTCGCTCCCACATTTGGAATGCATTCCCCTGTGGGAGCGAGCC
>NZ_JBPKAM010000104.1:0-21586 GCF_051216495.1 Pseudomonas baetica
GCTTTTTTTGCCTTTGTTCTCTCCCTGCCCAGCGCCCCCCCTCCCCCCCTTCCCCCTCCCCCCCCCCTTCCCCCCCCCCCCCCCCCCCAAAGGCAGCGCCTCGGTCTTAGAGCGGAGCCAATTCGGTTTCGGCCTCGACGGCTTTCACCTGCTTCAACTGGCGCATCTGCTCACACCCCCACAACACCCGCTCCGGCGTTGCCGGTGCATCGATCTTCGGTTGGTGCTTGTAATCGCCAAGACTGGCCACGGCGTCCTTGATCGCGCACCAGGCGGCGATGCCGAGCATGAACGGCGGCTCGCCCACGGCCTTGGAGTGGAACACCGTGTCTTCGGGGTTCTTGCGGTTTTCCACCAGCTTCACCCGCAGGTCCAGCGGCATGTCCGCCACGGCCGGGATCTTGTAGCTGGCCGGGCCGTTGGTCATCAGCTTGCCCTTGGCATTCCAGACCAGCTCTTCCATGGTCAGCCAGCCCATGCCCTGGATGAAACCACCCTCGACCTGACCGATGTCGATGGCCGGGTTCAGCGAGGCGCCGACGTCGTGGAGGATGTCGGTGCGCAGCATTTTGTATTCGCCGGTCAGGGTGTCGACCAGCACTTCGCAGCACGCTGCACCGAAAGCGAAGTAGTAGAACGGACGACCACGGGCCTGGCCACGGTCGTAGTAGATTTTCGGGGTCTTGTAGAATCCGGTGCTCGACAGCGAGACCTGGGCGAAATACGCCTGCTGGATCAACGCTTCGAAGGTCAGGATGTGATCGCGAACCCGCACGTGGCCGTTGTGGAACTCCACGTCTTCTTCGCTGACCTTGTATTGCCGCGCGGCGAATTCGATCAGGCGTTTCTTGATGGTTTCCGCGGCGTTCTGTGCGGCCTTGCCGTTCAGGTCGGCGCCACTGGAGGCAGCGGTCGGCGAGGTGTTCGGCACCTTGTCGGTGTTGGTGGCGGTGATCTGCACGCGGTCCATTTCCACCTGGAACACTTCGGCAACGACCTGCGCGACCTTGGTGTTCAGGCCCTGGCCCATTTCGGTGCCGCCGTGGTTCAGGTGAATACTGCCGTCGGTGTAGACGTGCACCAGGGCACCGGCCTGGTTGAGGAAGCTGGCAGTGAAGGAAATACCGAATTTCACCGGGGTCAGCGCCAGGCCTTTTTTCAGGATCGGGCTGTTGGCGTTGTAGCGACGGATCGCTTCGCGGCGCTCGGCGTATTGGCTGCTTTCTTCCAGTTCGGCGGTCATTTCCTCGAGCATGTTGTGCTCGACGGTCTGGTAGTAGTGGGTGACGTTGCGCTCGGTCTTGCCGTAGTAGTTGGCCTTGCGCACCGCCAGCGGATCAAGGCCCAGATGGCGGGCGATGGCGTCCATCACTTCTTCGATGGCGACCATGCCTTGCGGGCCGCCAAAACCACGGTACGCGGTGTTCGACGCGGTGTTGGTCTTGCAGCGGTGACCATTGATGGTCGCATCGCCCAGGTAATACGAGTTGTCCGAGTGGAACATCGCCCGGTCGACAATCGAGTTCGACAGGTCCGGCGAACAGCCGCAGTTACCCGCCAGTTCCAGCTGGATACCGTGCAAGCGACCGCTGTCATCAAAGCCCACGTCGTATTCGACATAGAACGGATGACGCTTGCCGGTCATCAGCATGTCTTCGACCCGTGGCAGGCGCATCTTGGTCGGCTGGCCGGTCAGGTGCGCGATCACCGCGCACAGGCAGGCCGGGCTGGCCGCCTGGGTTTCCTTGCCGCCGAAACCACCACCCATGCGACGCATGTCGACGACGATCTTGTTCATCGACACGTCCAAAACTTCGGCCACCAGTTTCTGCACTTCGGTGGGGTTTTGCGTGGAGCAGTAGACGATCATGCCGCCGTCTTCGGTGGGCATTACCGAAGAAATCTGGGTTTCGAGGTAGAAGTGCTCCTGACCGCCAATATGCAAGGTGCCCTGGATGCGATTTTTCGCGGTCGCCAACGCATTTGCCGAATCACCGCGTTCATGGGTGTGGCTGTCCAGCACGTAATGTTTTTTGCGATAGGCCTCGACCACGTCCAGCACCGGTTCCAGGTCTTCGTATTCGATGATCGAGGCCATGGCGGCTTTGCGCGCGGTTTCCAGGTCACGGGCGGCCACGGCCATTACCACTTGGCCGACGAACTGCACCGTGTCGATGGCCAGCAACGGGTCGCCGGGCATCAGCGGGCCGATGTCTTTCAGGCCCGGCACGTCTTCGTGGGTGATGGCGATGCGCACACCCTCGAAGGCGTAGCAGGGCGAGGTGTCGATGCTGATGATTTTCGCGTGGGCACGGTCCGACAGACGGGCGTACACATGCAGCTGATTGGGAAATTCCAGGCGATCGTCGATGTACTGCGCTTCACCGGACACATGCTTGGCGGCGCTGTCATGCTTGACGCTGCGGCCGACACCCGTGGTCAGGTCCTTGGCGAACAGTTCAGCCAGTTCGGCCTGGGTCTTCTCTACGGCGTGATGGTTAGACATAAGCGGTCACCCGAGTCTCGATGTGCGGTGTTTGCAGTTCGATGAAATATTTGCGCAGCAGGTTCTGCGCGCTGAGCAGGCGATATTCCTTGCTGGCGCGGAAGTCCGAGAGCGGCGTGAAGTCTTCGGCCAGCGCGGCGCAGGCACGTTCCAGGGTGGCACTGTTGAAAGGCGCACCGATCAAAGCGGTTTCGCAGCTGTTGGCGCGTTTCGGGATGGCCGCCATGCCGCCGAACGCCACGCGGGCGTCGGCGATCACGCCGTTTTCAAGACGGATATTGAACGCGGCGCAAACCGCCGAGATGTCATCGTCCAGACGCTTGGACACTTTGTAGGCGCGGAACAGTTGTTCGACGCTGGCGCGGGGCACGATGATTTTTTCGATGAACTCGCTTTCCTGGCGGGCAGTGACGCGGTAATCGATGAAGTAATCCTCGAGGGCCATGGTGCGGCGGGTTTCGCCCTTGCACAGGACGATTTGCGCGCCAAGGGCAATCAGCAGGGGCGGCGAATCACCAATGGGCGAAGCGTTGCCGATGTTGCCGCCCAGGGTGCCCTGGTTGCGGATCTGCAGGGAGGCGAAGCGTTGCAGCAGTTCGCCAAAGTCCGGGTACTCGGCCTTAAGGGCGTCGTAGCAGTCGGAGAGGGCGGTGGCGGCGCCGATTTCCAGGCGATCGTCGAAGCGTTCGATCTTTTTCATTTCGGCGACGTTGCCGACGTAGATCATCACCGGCAGGGTGCGGTGGAACTGCGTGACTTCCAGTGCCAGGTCCGTGCCGCCAGCGAGCAGGCGCGCCTGTGGATAAGCGTCGTAGAGGTCGGCCAGGTCGGCGACGGTCAGCGGCACCAGGCAGCGCTTGTCGCCACTGTTGAGTTCGCCGATGTCGGTCGGCGCGATGGCTTTGAGGCGGGCGATGGTTTCGGCTTCACGGGCGTCGAACTGGTCCGGCTTTTTACCGCAGCAGGACTGCTCGGCCGCTTCCAGGATCGGCCGATAGCCGGTGCATCGGCAGAGGTTGCCGGCCAGGGCTTCGTGGGCCTTGTGATGATCTGGCGCATCGCTGTTCTTTTGCAGGGCGAACAGCGACATCACGAAACCGGGGGTGCAGAACCCGCATTGCGAGCCGTGGCACTCGACCATGGCTTTCTGCACGCTGTGCAGCTCGCCTTTGTGCTTGAGGTCTTCAACGCTGATCAATTGTTTGCCGTGCAGGGACGAAACGAAGGTCAGGCATGAGTTGAGGCTGCGATAGCGAATGTGTTCGCGGCCAGCGTCATCTGTTTGCAACTCGCCAACCACCACGGTACACGCGCCACAGTCACCGCTGGCGCAGCCTTCTTTGGTGCCGGGCTTGCCCACATGGTCGCGTAAATAGTTGAGCACGGTCAGGTTCGGGTCCAGGGCGTGCTCGCTACGGAGTTCCTGGTTGAGTAAAAACTGGATCACGGATGGCCTCGCAGACTCATTATTGTTGTTAACCGATGTGACCGAATTTAGCAGGTCTGACTTTTCGGTCAATGATTTTCTGACTTAAAGGTCAGGAAAATGCATTTCGTCGATCAACCACGTGTTCCTACAGTATTGACCCTCGCGGGATAGGCTGCTTTTTGCTTGAATCGTGCCAAATTCCGCCGGTTGGGCACTCCGCCATGACGTATCAATTGCGCTACACTGCGCCGCTTGTGCAGATCGAAGAGTTTGAAGGACAACCATGACGTTCAAGGCGCCGGACAGCCTCGCCGAGCAAATCGCTCACCACCTCGCCGAACGCATCATTCGCGGCGAAATGAAGCCCGGGGAGCGCATCCAGGAGCAGAAGGTCACGCAGGCGCTCGACGTCAGCCGTGGCTCTGTCCGCGAGGCCTTGCTGATTCTCGAACGTCGTCACCTGATCGCGATCCTGCCGCGCCGTGGCGCCCACGTCACCGAACTCACCGCGCACAAGGTGCAGAGCCTGTGCACGTTGATGAGCGAGATGTACATCCTGCTGGCCAACGCCGTGGCCAATGGCTGGAAAGTCCAGGCCGACTTGGCGCCGTTCGTACAGATTCAGCAGCGCCTGACCGCCAGCTACGAACGCCAGGACATCCACGCCTTCGTCGACGACAGTTTCAATGTGATGCGCGCCACGTATCCGTTCGCCAACAATCCTTATCTGCAGGAAACCGTCGAAAACCTGCAACCGGCCATGAGCCGTGCCTACTTCCTTGCCCTGGATCAGCGCAAAGCCTCGATGAGCGAGTACCTGGAGCTGTTCGAGCGGCTGCTCGCCGCCGTCATCGCCCGTGATTTTGTACAGATTCGCGAAGTGCTGAAGGCTTATGGCCAGCGCAGTTGCGATCTGGTGATCTCTGCCCTGACGGACGCTTAAGGGTGCGGCTCAAGTGCATCAAGCTGGCGGGGTTCAAATCCTTCGTCGACCCGACCACGGTGAACTTCCCCAGTAACATGGCGGCGGTGGTCGGGCCCAATGGTTGCGGCAAATCAAACATCATCGACGCCGTGCGTTGGGTGATGGGCGAGAGCTCGGCCAAGAACCTGCGCGGCGAGTCGATGACCGACGTCATCTTCAACGGCTCCACCAGTCGCAAGCCGGTGAGCCAGGCGAGTATCGAGTTGGTGTTCGATAACTCCGATGGCACCTTGATCGGCGAATACGCCGCCTATGCGGAAATTTCCATTCGCCGCAAAGTCACCCGCGACAGCCAGAACAGCTACTTCCTCAACGGCGCCAAATGCCGTCGTCGTGACATTACCGACATCTTCCTCGGTACCGGTCTGGGCCCGCGCAGCTATTCGATCATCGAGCAGGGGATGATTTCCAAGCTGATCGAAGCCAAGCCGGAAGACCTGCGCAATTTCATCGAAGAAGCGGCGGGGATCTCCAAGTACAAGGAACGCCGGCGCGAGACCGAAAACCGTATCCGCCGTACCCACGAAAACCTCGCGCGCCTGACTGACCTGCGCGAAGAGCTCGAACGTCAGCTCGAACGTTTGCACCGTCAGGCCGAAGCGGCCAAGAAGTATCAGGAATACAAGGGCGAAGAGCGTCAGCTCAAGGCGCAACTGTCGGCCCTGCGCTGGCAGGATCTGAATGATCAGGTCAGCCAGCGCGAAGCGATCATTGGCACCCAGGAAATCAGTTTCGAAGCACTGGTGGCCGAGCAGCGCAACGCCGACGCCGCCATCGAGCGTCTGCGCGACGGGCACCATGATCTGTCCGAACGCTTCAATCTGGTGCAGGGACGCTTCTATTCGGTTGGTGGCGACATCGCCCGGGTCGAGCAGAGCATCCAGCATGGCCAGCAGCGCTTGCGGCAGTTGCAGGACGATTTGAAGGAAGCCGAACGCGCGCGCCTGGAAACCGAGTCGCACTTGGGCCATGACCGCACCTTGCTGCTGACCCTCGGCGAAGAGCTGGACATGCTCACCCCCGAGCAGGAAGTCACCAGCGCCGCCGCCGAAGAGGCCGCCGCCGCGCTGGAAGAATCCGAAACCACCATGCATGGCTGGCAGGAGCAGTGGGATGCGTTCAACCTGACCGCCGCCGAACCGCGGCGCCAGGCCGAGGTCCAGCAATCGCGAATCCAGCAGCTGGAAACCAGTCTTGAGCGTCTGGCCGAGCGCCATAAACGTCTTGGCGAAGAGCGCGCCTTGCTGTCGGCGGACCCGGAAGACGCAGCGATCATGGAGCTCAGCGAGCAGCTCGCTGAATCCGAGGCGACCCTGGAAGATTTGCAGACCAGTGAAGAAGCCCAGGTCGAAAAGCTTGAACAACTGCGCCAGCAATTGCAGCAAACCCTGTCGGCGCAGCAACAGGCTCAGGGCGACTTGCAGCGACTCAATGGCCGTTTGGCCTCGCTGGAAGCCCTGCAGCAAGCCGCGCTGGATCCGGGCACCGGCACCGCCGAGTGGCTGCGCGAACAACACCTGGCCGATCGTCCGCGCCTGGCCGAAGGCCTGAAAGTTGAAGCCGGTTGGGAGCTGGCGGTGGAAACCGTGCTCGGTGCCGATCTGCAAGCGGTTCTGGTGGACGATTTCAACGATTTTGATCTGTCCGGATTTGCCCAAGGCGATCTGCGTTTGCTCAGCCCCGCCAGCGATGGCGTGCGTGTGCCGGGCAGCTTGCTGGACAAGGTCGAGGCGCAGATCGATCTGTCGCCGTGGCTGGGACAGGTCAAACCGGTCGAGAGTCTGGAGCAGGCGCTGGCCTTGCGCGGTCAGTTAGCCACCGGGCAGAGCCTGATCAGTCGCGACGGATTCTGGGTCGGCCGGCATTTCCTGCGCGTACGCCGTGCCAGCGAAGCGGAAAGCGGTGTGCTTGCCCGGGGGCAGGAGATCCAGCAACTGAGCCTTGAGCGCGAAGAGCGAGAGGCTGCGGTCGAAACCCTGGAAACCCAGCTTCAAAACCTCAGGGCGCAACAGCGCCAGCAGGAAAACGGCCGCGAACATTTGCGGCGCTTGCTGCAAGACGAAGCCCGCCAACAGGGTGAGTTGAAAGCCCAGTTGTCGGCTGGCAAGGCCAAGGTCGAACAGTTGACTCTGCGTCGCACCCGCCTGGACGAAGAGCTTTCAGAGCTGGACGAACAACGGGCGCTGGAGCACGAAAACATCGGCGAATCGCGCCTGCAATTGCAGGAAGCCCTCGACAGCATGGCGCAGGACACCGAGCAGCGTGAGTTACTGCTGGCCCAACGCGACAGTTTGCGCGAGCGGCTTGACCGGGTGCGTCAGGAAGCGCGGCAGCACAAGGATCACGCCCATCAACTGGCGGTGCGCCTGGGTTCGCTGCGGGCGCAGCACGATTCGACGCGCCAGGCGCTGGAGCGTCTGGAAATGCAGTCCGAACGCCTGACCGAAAAACGTGAGCAGTTGAGTCTCAATCTGGAGGAGGGCGAGGCGCCGCTGGAAGAGTTGCGCCTGAAGCTCGAAGAGTTGCTCGACAAGCGCATGACCGTCGACGAAGAACTCAAGACCGCGCAAATCGCCCTGGAAGATGCCGACCGCGAATTGCGCGACGCCGAGAAACGTCGTAGCCAGGCCGAGCAGCAGTCGCAGTTGATCCGTGGTCAGCTCGAACAGCAACGCATGGAGTGGCAAGCGCTGACGGTGCGACGCAAGGCGTTGCAGGACCAGTTGCTCGAAGACGGTTACGACCTCCACGGCGTGCTTGCCACGCTGACCGCCGAGGCCAGCGAAAAGGCCGCCGAGGAAGAACTCGAACGCATTGCCGCGCGCATTGCGCGCCTCGGTGCGATTAACCTCGCGGCCATCGACGAATACCAGCAACAATCCGAGCGTAAACGTTATCTGGATGCCCAGGACGCCGATCTGGTGGAAGCGCTCGAAACGCTGGAAAACGTAATTCGCAAGATCGACAAGGAAACCCGTAACCGCTTCAAGGATACCTTTGATCAGATCAATGGCGGTTTACAGGCGCTTTTCCCAAAAGTTTTCGGTGGAGGCAGCGCGTATTTGGAACTGACGGGCGAAGATCTACTCGATACAGGGGTAACGATCATGGCGCGGCCGCCAGGAAAGAAGAACAGCACCATCCATTTGCTCTCCGGTGGCGAAAAAGCCCTGACGGCATTGGCCCTGGTTTTTGCGATCTTCAAGTTGAACCCGGCGCCGTTTTGCATGCTCGATGAGGTTGACGCGCCATTGGATGACGCTAACGTGGGTCGCTACGCGCGGCTGGTCAAAGAGATGTCGCAGACGGTGCAGTTCATCTACATCACCCACAACAAGATCGCCATGGAAATGGCTGATCAACTGATGGGGGTGACGATGCACGAACCCGGTTGTTCGCGTCTGGTAGCGGTGGATGTCGAGGAGGCGATGGCGATGGTGGATGCCTGATTTGTATCTGTAGGACAGGTACTACGGGCGTATAGGACTTTTTTACTTGTCCTGACTTGCTGGCCAATCGACATATTCGCTGAAGCCATTGTGACAGACGGTGTAAAGTTGTCTTTGGTCGTGCTAGTTTAATGTCAATTTTTCGTATACGTGGGCAAAACGCCTGTCAGAACATAGAGTTGGCGCCACGTTTTAAAGCGGTTTACAGGTTGTAAACCCCTTATTTTTCAGCATTTTTTATAGAGGCACGGGATTACATGGAAATCGGTCTGCGCGAGTGGCTGATCGTCATCGGCATCATTGTCATTGCCGGTATTCTTTTCGACGGCTGGCGCCGCATGCGCGGCGGCAAGGGAAAACTGAAATTCCGTCTTGACCGAAGTCTGTCCAACCTGCCGGACGAGGACACCAGCGCCGAGCTGTTGGGCCCGTCTCGCGTGCTGGACACGCACAAGGAACCGCAACTGGACGAGCATGATTTGCCGTCGGTGAGTATGCCGGCGCGCGAGCCCCGTGAATCGGGTTCCAAGCGCGGCAAGCGCGGTGGCGAACCGGCCCAGGGCGATATGAACCTGAGCCTCGACCTGGATGGTGGTCCGAGCTTCAGCAGCCGCGACGACGATTTCGTTGAAGAAGCCAAGGCTTCGCCATCGGTCAGCGACAAGGATCAGCCACAGGCCGAAGAAGTATTGGTCATCAGCGTGATTTGCCGCGACGCGGCCGGCTTCAAAGGCCCGGCATTGTTGCAGAACATTCTGGAAAGTGGTCTGCGCTTCGGGGAAATGGACATCTTCCATCGTCACGAAAGCATGGCGGGTAACGGCGAAGTGCTGTTCTCCATGGCCAACGCCGTCAAGCCAGGCGTCTTCGATCTGGATGATATCGACCATTTCAGCACGCCAGCGGTGAGCTTCTTCCTCGGGCTGCCAGGTCCGCGTCATCCGAAGCAAGCCTTCGACGTCATGGTGGCCGCAGCGCGTAAATTGTCCCAGGAGCTGAATGGCGAACTGAAAGACGACCAGCGCAGCGTACTGACCGCCCAGACGATCGAGCACTATCGTCAACGTATCGTTGAATTCGAGCGTCGTGCACTGACCCAGAAACGCTGAAGTTGGCCACGCCCTGTAGGAGCCGGCTTGCTGGCGATGACGGACTTGAAATCGCCATCGCCAGCAAACCGGCTCCTACAATCAGCAGCACCGTATTTACAAATTGAGCAGCCTCGGCTGCTCTTTTGCTTTATGAGAGAACACCCATGACTGCCGCCAAAAACCGCATTCTAGAGCTGCGTGCCGAGCTGGATCTGCACAACTATCGCTACCACGTGCTGGACGAGCCGAGCATCCCGGACGTCGAATACGATCGGCTGTTCAATGAACTCAAGGCGCTCGAAGCCGCCAATCCCGAACTGATCACCAGCGATTCACCGACCCAGCGAGTGGGCAGCGCGGCGCTGTCGGCATTCACCCAGGTACGTCACGAAGTGCCGATGCTCAGCCTCGGCAACGCCTTCGAAGAAACCGACATGCGCGAGTTCGATCGCCGGGTGACCGAGGGGCTGGATTTGCCGGCTGGTGATTTGTTTGGCGGTGGTGCGGCGGTGGAGTACAGCTGCGAACCCAAGCTCGATGGCTTGGCGGTCAGCTTGCTGTATCAGGATGGCGTGCTGGTGCGCGGTGCTACCCGTGGCGACGGCACCACCGGCGAAGACATCAGCGTCAACGTGCGCACGGTTCGCAACATCCCGCTCAAGCTGCACGGCACTGGTTGGCCGGCGACCCTGGAAGTGCGCGGTGAAGTGTTCATGTCCAAGGCCGGATTCGAGCGCCTCAACGCCACACAGCTGGAAGTCGGTGGCAAGACCTTCGCAAACCCGCGCAACGCAGCGGCGGGCAGCTTGCGGCAACTGGACTCGAAGATCACGGCCAATCGGCCGCTGGAGTTTTGCTGCTACGGCATCGGCCAGGTGTCCGCGGATATCGCCGATACGCACATCGGTAATCTTCAGCAGCTCAAAGTTTGGGGTATGCCGATCAGTCATGAGCTGAGACTGGCGAACGGCATCGATGAATGCCTGGATTATTACCGTGACATCGGTGAGCGCCGCAACGCGTTGCCCTATGAAATCGACGGCGTGGTGTTCAAGGTCAACAGCATCGCTTCGCAGCGCGAGTTGGGATTCCGCGCCCGCGAACCGCGCTGGGCCATCGCTCACAAATTCCCGGCCATGGAAGAACTCACCGAGTTGCTCGATGTGGAATTCCAGGTCGGTCGCACCGGGGCTGTCACCCCTGTGGCGCGTCTGAAACCGGTCAAGGTCGCCGGTGTCACCGTGGCCAACGCGACGCTGCACAACATGGACGAAGTGGCGCGCCTGGGCTTGATGATCGGTGACACGGTGATCATTCGCCGTGCCGGCGACGTGATTCCGCAAGTGGTGCAGGTGGTCACCGAGCGGCGTCCGGACGACGCCCGGCCGGTGCAAATCCCCGAACAGTGCCCAGTCTGCGGCTCCCACGTCGAGCGCACGCAACTGGTCAAACGCAGCAAGGGCCGCGAGACCGTCAGCGAAGGCGCGGTGTACCGCTGTGTCGGTCGACTGGCCTGCGGCGCGCAACTCAAGCAGGCGATCATTCACTTCGTTTCCCGGCGGGCGATGGATATCGAAGGCCTGGGTGACAAGAGCGTCGAGCAGTTGGTGGATGAGGGGCTGGTGAGTTCACCTGCGGATCTGTATGCCTTGAAGTTCGAGGACATTGTCGATCTGGAAGGCTTTGCCGAGTTGTCGAGCAAGAAGTTGCTGGGTGCCATCGAAGACAGCAAGAAGCCGGGCCTGGCGCGTTTTACCTACGCTCTCGGGATTCCCGATGTCGGTGAGGAGACGGCCAAGGTGCTGGCGCGTTCCCTCGGCTCGCTGGAGCGGGTGCAGCAGGCACTGCCGCAGGTGCTGACTTACCTGCCGGATGTCGGTCTGGAGGTGGCTCATGAGATTCACAGCTTCTTTGAGGATGCGCACAACCAGCAAGTGATCGCCGATCTGCTCAAACATGGTTTGCAGATTCAGGATCAGGGGGAGCTGGGCGCCGAATTTGCCGCCAGTACGACCTTGGGCGGTTTTCTCGACAAGTTGCACATTCCGTTGGTTGGCCCGGGCGGTGCACAGAAACTGGCCGACAAATTTGGTTCTCTGCAAGCGGTGATCGAGGCCGACTGGCTGGACATGCGCCAGGCGTTGCCGGAGAAGCAGGCCAGTTCGGTTCGCGAGTTTTTTGCGGTTGAGGATAATCGGCTGTTTGCAGTCGCAGCCGAAAAACAATTGGCCGAGTTCGGCATGCACTGGCACAGCGAAAAGAAAGTCGTCGAAGGTTTGCCGCTGGCTGGCCAGACCTGGGTGCTGACCGGTTCCCTGGAGCTGATGAGTCGTGACGTGGCCAAAGACAAGCTCGAGAGTCTCGGTGCCAAGGTGGCGGGTTCGGTATCGGCCAAGACCCATTGCGTGGTGGCCGGGCCGGGGGCGGGGTCGAAGTTGACCAAGGCCAATGAGCTGGGGCTGAAGGTGCTGGATGAAGAGGCGTTTGTGGCGTTCCTGAAGGAGCACGGCATACCGGTCTGACCCAAGTCCTGTGTTAGGGCTTTTTTGTGGCGAGGGAGCTTGCTCCCGCTCGGCGGCGAAGCCGGCGCAAAATCGGTACATGTGATCCACCTGAGTAACCGCAGCGATGGAATGGGGCTGCTACGCAGCCCCGCGGGAGCAAGCTCCCTCGCCACAGAGCTGTTTTGAAACACGGAACGATCCCGGGCCCAGGATGATCTAGTCTTGGCAAGCCCCAGGGAGAGATCGCCATGTACCGTTTCTTCGAACAGCTCAGCTCGCGTATCGCCGCGCCTTTCGTGGGTGAAAGTTCGCGCAACAGCAAGGTCTGGCCCTGTCGTTGCGGACAGTCCCTGTTTTTTCGCAATAGCCAGTGCCTGGCCTGTTCGGCGGCGTTGGGCTATCAGCCAGAGCAGAGTCGCTTGTCCTCGTTGCAACCGGGTACGCAATCGGGCACTTGGTTGCTGGACGTTGATCCCGGCGCAGGACTGTTTCGCCGTTGCGCCAACCTCGATTCCCCGGCCGCCTGCAACTGGCTGCTGCCCGCCAATGATCAGGATACCTTGTGCGCAGCGTGCGATTTGAATCGCACCATCCCTGATCTGTCCGTCCCGGAAAACCCCGAGCGTTGGCGCAAAGTGGAAATCGCCAAGCGGCGACTGGTGGCGCAATTGGTCAGCCTGGGGCTGCAGGTCATCCCGAAGACTGTGGATGAGGAGGCCGGCCTGGCCTTCGATTTCATCGGTACGGACCTCGAAGGCAAGTCGCCCACCACAGGCCATGCGAATGGCCTGATCACCCTCGATATCAAGGAAGCCGATGACGCCCATCGTGAGCAGGTGCGGGTGCAGATGCACGAACCCTACCGCACGTTGCTTGGGCATTTTCGCCATGAGGTCGGGCACTATTATTGGGATCGTTTGATTGCCGGGGGGGATTGGCTGGCGCCGTTTCGCGGGCTGTTCGGCGATGAGCGCGCCAGTTACGCCGAGGCGCTGGACCGTCACTATCAACAAGGTGCCCCGTTGGATTGGCAGCAGCACTACGTCAGCGCTTACGCGACCATGCACCCCTGGGAGGACTGGGCCGAAACCTGGGCGCACTACCTGCACATGATGGACGCGGTGGATACGGCGCTGGGATTTGGCATGAGTGCCCGGGAAATGGATTTCGACTATCAGCCATTTCCGTTGGATACCCTCTACGATCCGCAGCATCCGGGCGGCGCGGCGTTCCTGTCGTTCGTCAACGCCTGGATCGAACTGGCCGGCATGCTCAATGAGCTGTCGCGCAGCATGGGGCAGCCGGATTTCTATCCTTTTGTGCTGCCACCGGCAGTGATCGCCAAGCTGCACTTCATCCATCTGGTCATCCAGCGCGAGGGCGGCAGGGCGGACGAGGTCGTACAGGACCTGTAGGGACTGCCGGGCGCCGTGATCTATCGGGCGTTCTGCATGTCATTGAAGCAGCTATATTTTTAATCCGTCGGAACGGTTGTAACTTCGACTCAGATAGGTACAATGGCGCGGCTCGCCGTCAGGTGAGCATCGTTATGGTGACCCCATCGGTCCCCCCGCAACGATCAGCCGTGAACCCGGTCAGGCCTGGAAGGGAGCAGCCGCAGCGGTGACATTGTGTGCCGGGGTGTGGCTGGTGGGGTCGCCACCTTAACGCCACGCGAACCCTCTTCGCGTTTCCAGCTTAAAATTAATGTTTATTGCACTGCCATGGCCTTTGTCCATTGCGGTTTTTTTCGTTTCCGATTCAGGAAGCGGTACAAAAAAAGGAGGCCGGCCTGTCGAGTGCGACAAGTCGACCTCCTTTTTTCATTTCTGGCTCTAAGGCTTGGACAAGGCCTGGTCAACCGCTGCGATCAGCTTTCCCAGATCCTTTGGGGTGGCTTTATGTACGACATCGAACAGGTACGCCCGCTGTTCATCTTCCTCGCCCAGGTCGGCGAAAAAGGCTTTCAGCTTCACCCCCAGCACATTGGCAAGCAGGAACAGTACGTCCACGCTGGGGGTATAGGTGCCGGTTTCGAAGCGGCTGATGGTTTTGGGGTCAAAACCGGTTCTTTCGCCAAGTTCAGCCTGAGTAAGCCCCGCGACCTTGCGGTAGCGCCGAATGGCTGGACCCAAACTTGAAATTTGCATCGCTCGATTCCCATTTATAATCAAGAACTTAACGATAGTTTTTTGCATTAGGCAACGGCATGATCCATCACCTTGCTTTGCAAAATGTGATGCGTTTCGTAGAATCTGCGCCCAAAAGAGGCATCGAGTGATCTGTTCTCGAACGCTCGAACAGTGTGGGCGAGTCATTATCGCGCGCACTTGCAGGGTTACGAGAGTCCAGGCATGACGTTGAAGCCTTGCAAAATATTACAAATATTGGTGCTGCTGCCTTAAACAGGTCCCACCGCCAGCGACAGCGAGTCTGACTCATGGATGAGAAGTACCGCAGGGCCGTGGATGCCGCCGCTATTTTTTCCGAGACCGATCTGACCGGCCGGATTACCCACGTCAACGATCAATTCTGCGCGATCTCCGGTTATAGCCGCGAGGAATTGCTCGGGCAAAACCATCGCCTGCTCAATTCTGGTATGCACTCCAGCGAGTTTTTCGCCGGCATGTGGCACACCATCGCCCTGGGCAATGTCTGGAAGGGCGAAATCTGCAACCGTGCGAAAGATGGCAGCCTGTATTGGGTCGAAAGCACCATGGTGCCAGTGCTCGATAAAGTCACCGGACGCATTGAGCGTTACCTGTCGATTCGTTTCGATATCAGCGAAAAGCGTCAACTGCTGCATTCCCTGCAATGGCGGGTCGGGCATGACGTGTTGACCGGGTTGCCCAATCGCGCCTTTCTCTCGGACTTGCTGGATCAGGCGCTGGAGTTCTCGCGCCAGGAAAGCATTCCTCTGGCGGTATGCATGCTCGATCTGGATGGCTTCAAGGCCGTCAACGATGGCTACGGGCATGCCAGTGGCGATTTATTGTTGGTGGAAGTAGCCAAACGATTGCGCAGTATTGTGCGCGGCGAGGATGTGGTGGCGCGACTGGCCGGTGACGAGTTCGTCCTGGTGTTGCGTTATGTGCGTGACTTGCCGGAATTGCGCGCGGCGCTGAGTCGGGTGCTGGAATCGATCTCGGCGCCGTACTCGCTCAATGGCAAGGACATCAATGTGTACGCCAGCATTGGCGTCACACTCTTCCCTCACGACAACGAAAATGCCGAAACCCTGCTGCGTCACGCCGATCAGGCGATGTATGTGGCCAAGCAAAGCGGACGCAAGCGCTTTCATCTATTCGATGTATCCCGCGATCGCGAGGTCAAGGCCACTCACCAGACGGTAGAGCAGGTGCGTCAGGCGCTGGCTTGTGATGAGTTGCGTCTGCATTTCCAGCCCAAGGTCAACATGCGTCGTGGCGAAGTCGTCGGTTTCGAGGCGTTGCTGCGTTGGAATCATCCGCAGAATGGCATCGTGCCTGCCCGGGAGTTTTTACCGCTGGTGGAGGAAACCGACCTGATCATCGATATCGGCGAGTGGGTGATGGATCAGGTGTTGGCGCAGCTGGATGAGTGGCGTCAGGCCGGATATGACTGGCCGGTCAGCGTCAACATCGCGGCGCGACATTTTCAGCGGGTGGATTTTGTCGACCGGCTCAAAGGCGTTCTGGCTCGGCATGCCGGGGTTGCGCCGCAGCGGCTTGATCTGGAAATCGTCGAATCGGTCGCCATCGAGAATATCCAGCATGTCAGCGATTGTCTGCAAGACTGTCAGGCACTGGGCGTGCAGTTTTCACTGGGGGATTTCGGGACGGGGTATTCGTCCCTGAGCTACCTCAAGCGTCTACGCACTCAAACCATCAAGATCGATAAATCCTTTGTGCGTGACATTCTGCATGACGGCGATGACCTTGCCCTGACCACTGCCGTTATTGGCCTGGCCCGGGCGTTTGGCCGGCAGGTGATTGCCGAGGGGCTGGAAAGCGTCGAACACGGTGAGTTGTTGCTGCAGTTGGGTTGTGAAGTGGCTCAGGGTTACTTCATTGCCCGGCCCATGCCATCCACGGAAGTGCCGGGTTGGGTGGCAGGATTTATCGCGCCGCCGCAGTGGCGGGCGGCGGATCGAGTGGCCTGAACCAAACGTGTGAGATTCGTGAGCAACGAATGTGGGAGCGAGCCTGCTCGCGAAGAGGGAATATCAGTCGACATTTTTTGTTGCCTGATACTCAGCCTTCGCGAGCAGGCTCGCTCCCACAAGGGTTACGGCTTGCCGCCGATATAGAGCCCGATGATGTCATCGATTTCCCCGGACATTTTCATGCGCAACAACGTACGCAAAATCCGTTGTACCGGCACCGTCGGATCATTGCGCACATAGCAACCGACACTTTGCTCCTGTAGCACCGCTACACCTTGCAATTGGTGGTCGGGTGGCAGCCGCTGATTGAACCAGTCCAGTGTCCATTGATTACTGACGGCGTAGCGATTGCGTCCGGCTTGGAGCTTTTCCAGTACCTGTTCCTGATTGCGGGCATCGTCCCGGTGCAGTTGATTGGCGTCGAACAGCGGTTGCAAGGTGGGGTAGCTGTAGCCGAGCACGGTACCGATGGATTGCCGCGAGAGGTTTGCCGGAACGATCGAGGTCTGCGGGTCAGGGCGGCTGATCAGCAAATCAGGTTGGGTAAAGAGCGGGATGCTCCAAAGGTAGTCCCCGGACTGATTGGGCAGCCAGGACTGCGCGGCATAGCAACGAACATCGACTTCGCCCTGTTCCATGGCGTTTTGCACCCGGCCCCGTGGCAACACATGAAACTCCGCCGGTGCGCCGACCTGGGTTGCGAGGCTGAGCATCACGTCATACAGGATGCCCTGAGTGGGACGGCCATGTTCAAGTTGCACCATCGGCATCGCCCAACTGTCGGGCACCACAAAACGCAAAGGCGCTTGCGCGGCGGCGCCGTTCAGGCTGATCAACAGCAGTGCCCCCAAGGCCAGCCGCATAAACACTCCGCTATTTTTGAAACAAAAAGCCCCCAAAAAGCAGCTTAGCCAGATTAGACGAGCGCACCGGATGCAATTTTGGCCTTGCTCCGCTAGCATTAGCCGCTTCTGCTTCTTTCGTTGCGATGGTTTTCGATGAGTTATCAGGTTCTTGCACGTAAATGGCGTCCGCGCTCGTTCCGCGAAATGGTCGGCCAGACCCATGTGCTCAAGGCTCTGATCAATGCCTTGGACAGCCAGCGGCTGCACCACGCCTACCTGTTTACCGGTACGCGCGGGGTCGGCAAGACCACCATCGCGCGGATCATCGCCAAATGCCTGAACTGTGAAACAGGTATCACTTCGACGCCCTGCGGCGAGTGTTCGGTGTGCCGTGAAATCGATGAAGGTCGTTTTGTCGACCTGATCGAAATCGACGCCGCCAGTCGCACCAAGGTCGAGGATACCCGCGAGTTGCTCGATAACGTGCAATACGCGCCGAGCCGCGGTCGCTTCAAGGTCTACCTGATCGACGAAGTGCACATGCTCTCCAGCCATTCCTTCAATGCGCTGCTCAAAACCCTTGAAGAGCCGCCACCCTACGTCAAGTTCATCCTGGCGACCACCGATCCGCAGAAACTTCCTGCAACGATTCTCTCGCGGTGCTTGCAGTTTTCCCTGAAGAACATGACCCCGGAGCGCGTGGTCGAGCATTTGACCCACGTGCTGGGCGTCGAAAACGTGCCGTTCGAAGACGATGCCCTGTGGTTGCTGGGCCGCGCGGCCGATGGTTCGATGCGCGATGCCATGAGCCTCACCGACCAGGCGATTGCCTTCGGTGAAGGCAAGGTCATGGCCGCCGACGTGCGGGCGATGCTCGGGACCCTCGATCACGGTCAGGTCTATGACGTCCTGCATGCGTTGATCGAAGGCGATGCCAAGGCGTTGCTCGAAGCTGTCCGTCATCTGGCTGAACAAGGCCCGGACTGGAACGGTGTGCTCTCGGAAATTCTCAATGTGCTGCACCGTATCGCCATCGCCCAGGCCTTGCCCGAGGGTGTCGACAATGGCCAGGGCGACCGTGACCGGGTGTTGGCGTTGGCCCAGGCGCTGCCGGCCGAAGATGTGCAGTTTTACTATCAGATGGGGTTGATTGGCCGCCGCGACTTGCCGCTGGCGCCGGATCCGCGCGGCGGTTTTGAAATGGTGCTGCTGCGGATGCTCGCGTTCCGGCCGGCCGACACCGCGGATGCCCCGAGGCAAACGCTAAAGCCAGTGGGGATCAGCCAGGCCACAGTTGATTCCGCCAAATCCGTGGCTGCCGCGCCCGTCGTTGCGCCGGTAGTCGCTGCGGCAGTTGCACCGGTAGTGGCTGCGCCGGTAGTGGTTCCTGAGCCGGCGCCTGAACCTGAACCTGTGGTCGAGGCAACCGTGGTCGAGGAAGTGGTCGACCTGCCGTGGAATGACCCGGTCGAGCCAGCTGTCGTCCAGCAGCCAGCGGTGGAGCCGGTGCTGGAAACCGCCAGCGAGCAGCCCGAATTGCCCCCGGTCATGACACCGACGCCTGATAGCGTGGTGCCGGATGCTCCAGAGTGGGTAGCGGCGTCGATTCCCGAGCCATCCGTGGCTGAGGTCGATGCCGCTACACCGGGCATGGATCTGGATGACGAACCGCCACTGGACGAGGACTACATCGAGCCAGACATGGATTCGGCCTACAGCTACCTCGATGATCTGGCCAGCGAACACGTTGCCGAGCCAACGCCGGAACCCGAGCCTGAGCCTGCGGCAGCGCCGGCCACCGGGTTGGCCCTGCAGTGGCTGGAGCTGTTCCCGAAGTTGCCGATTTCCGGCATGACCGGCAGCATCGCCGCCAACTGCACCTTGATCGCCGTCGATGGTGACAATTGGTTGTTGCACCTGGATCCGGCCCATAGTGCCTTGTTCAATGCCACGCAGCAGCGTCGCCTTAACGATGCGTTGAACCAGTATCACGGGCGCACGCTGACGCTGACCATGGAGTTGATCAAGCCCGAGCAGGAAACCCCGGCCCAGGCTGCGTCTCGCCGTCGTGCCGACCGCCAGCGCGAGGCCGAGGAGTCGATCCACGGTGATCCGTTCATCCAGCAAATGATGCAGCAGTTCGGTGCGGTGATCCGTAACGATACTATTGAACCTGTCGAAGCCCTGGTCAGTCAGGGCTAATAACTGAAGGCGCTCGGCCGAATGAGCCGGGCGCCGCTTTAATCCAAGTACTTTTGAGGTGATTCCCATGATGAAAGGTGGCATGGCCGGCCTGATGAAGCAGGCGCAGCAGATGCAGGAAAAAATGGCCAAGATGCAGGAAGAGCTGGCCAACGCTGAAGTCACCGGCAAGGCGGGTGGCGATCTGGTCAGCGTGGTGATGACCGGTCGTCATGACGTGAAAAAAGTGAACATCGATCCGAGCGTGCTGCCGGGCCTGGACGAGGACGACCGTGAAGTGGTCGAGGATCTGGTCGCCGCCGCGGTGAACGCCGCCGTGCGCCAGATCGAAGCCAACAGCCAGGAAAAAATGGGCAGCATGACCGCTGGCATGCAACTGCCACCGGGCATGAAACTGCCGTTCTGATTCGCTAAAGCGCTTCGGATGGGCTACATAAAAATGCCAGGCATTGCGCCTGGCATTTTTGTTTTTGCCTGTTGGAAATGCATTGCCTGTCAGGCCGCCTTCGCGAGCAGGATCACATGAAACTTGTGGGAGCGAGCCTGCTCGCGAAGAAGTCAACTCGGTCCCAGAGTAGAATCATCGAACCCACCACCGCCACAACAGTCTGCTCCCTATATCCCCGAATTCATCGACCACAGGAGACGCTGACATGCCTGAATTGATCCTCAACCAACGCATCGTCCTGGCTTCGCGCCCGGTCGGCGCGCCGACGCCGGAAAACTTTCGCCTGGAACGGGTCACGCTGCCCGATCTCGCCGACGGCCAGGTATTGCTCAAAACCCTCTATCTGTCGCTGGACCCCTACATGCGCGGGCGTATGAGTGATGCGCCGTCCTACGCCGCCCCGGTGGAAATCGGCGAGGTGATGACCGGTGGCGCTGTCAGTCGGGTCGAGCGCTCGCTCAATCCAAAGTTTCAGGAGGGCGATCTGGTGGTCGGCGTCACCGGTTGGCAAAGCCACAGTATCAACGACGGCCGCAGCATCATGCCGCTCCCGCCAACACTGCCGCGCCCCTCCATGGCCTTGGGCGTACTGGGCATGCCGGGCATGACTGCCTACATGGGGTTGATGGACATCGGTCAACCCAAGGCCGGTGAAACCCTGGTGGTGGCGGCCGCGTCCGGCGCCGTGGGCTCGGTGGTCGGGCAAGTCGCGAAGATCAAGGGCTTGCGTGTGGTCGGCGTGGCCGGTGGCAAGGACAAGTGTCGCTATGTGGTTGAGGAACTGGGCTTCGATGCCTGCATTGACCACAGGAGCCCGGACTTCGCTGATGAACTGGCTCAGGCGTGCCCCAAGGGCATCGACATCTATTATGAAAATGTCGGTGGCAAAGTGTTCGATGCGGTGGTGCCGTTGCTCAATCCCAAGGCACGGATCCCGCTGTGTGGTCTGATTGCGTCCTACAACGCCAGCGAAGCGCCGAGTGGGCCGGATCGCCTGCCGCAATTGCAGCGCACGCTGCTGACCAAGCGTGTCCGCATCCAGGGCTTCATCGTGTTCGACGACTATGGCGATCGTCAGCCTGAGTTCATCAGCGCTATGGCGCCCTGGGTGCGAGATGGCAAGGTGAAGTTCCGCGAGGACGTGGTCGACGGACTGGAGAATGCGCCTGATGCGTTTATCGGTCTGCTGGAAGGGCGCAACTTCGGCAAACTGGTGGTGAAGGTCGCCCAAGCCTGATTGCCGCTGCTATTTGACGCTTGACGGAGGCGCGGGTATAAACCGCGTCTCGTTGTTTTACCGGATTTTTTCCCATGAGCTTCAGCCCTTTGATTCGCCAACTGATCGATGCCCTGCGCGTGTTACCAGGTGTGGGTCAGAAAACCGCCCAGCGCATGGCGTTGCAGTTGCTCGAGCGCGATCGCAGCGGCGGCTCGCGACTGGCATTGGCGTTGAGCCAGGCCATGGAAGGGGTCGGTCACTGCCGTTTATGCCGCACGCTGACCGAGGATGACCTCTGTCCACAATGCGCGGATACCCGGCGCGACGATACGCTGCTCTGCGTGGTGGAAGGCCCCATGGATGTCTACGCCGTGGAGCAGACCGGTTTCCGCGGTCGTTACTTCGTACTCAAGGGGCATCTGTCACCCCTCGACGGCCTGGGGCCGGAAGCCATCGGCATTCCTCAGCTGATGGCGCGCATCGAGGAGGCGGGTACGTTCACTGAAGTGATTCTCGCCACCAACCCGACTGTGGAAGGCGAAGCCACGGCGCATTACATCGCCCAGTTGCTCAGCAGCAAGGGCCTGATCGCCTCGCGCATCGCCCATGGTGTGCCTTTGGGTGGTGAGCTGGAGCTGGTGGATGGCGGGACGTTGGCGCATTCGTTTGCGGGGCGTAAGCCGATTTCTCTGTAGCGTTTGATTTGACGCTTTCGCGAGCAGGCTCGCTCCCCCACCGGAGCACTCACGGGGGAGGATCGCCTC
>NZ_JBPKAM010000105.1:0-21375 GCF_051216495.1 Pseudomonas baetica
CCCCCCTTCTTTTCCTTCCCTTCTTTCCCTTTTTCCTCTTTTTTTTTTCCCCCTCACCCCCCCCCCCCCCCCCCCCCCCCCCCCCCCCCTACAGCACGGAATGCAGCCAAATCGGTCAAGCACCACCCCTCGCCTGCTGCTCCAGATGCACCTGCAAATCCGGTTCTATCTGCAGCGCCGCCGCCAACTCATCCAGGTAGCTGCGTTCGGCACCCTGCTGATCGCCCACCAGCATCACACTGGCCAGGTACATTTCGGCGGCCATGCCTTGGTCAGTCGCCGATTGCGCCACGTCGGCAGGGTCCAGTGGCTTGGCGACTTCCTCATCGAGCCATTGTTGCAGTTGCGGGTCGTCGGTGTGGCGGGCGATTTCGGCATTGATCATCTGCTTTTCAGCGTCATCAAACCGACCATCGGCCTTGGCCGCCGCGATCAAGGCTCGAAGGATCGCATGGCTGTGTTCTTCCACTTCGGGACCTGCCAGCATGTCCACGGTGCGCATGGCCTGTTGTGGTGCCTGTTGCTGCTGCGTGGCCTGGCTACGTTGCCACGACTGATAGGCCTGGAACGCCATCATCCCCAGCGAAGCGAGCGCCGCATAATTGGCCCCGCCACCGGAACGCGATTGAGGTGAACCGCCCATCGGCGAGCCTCCACCCAGCAAGCCGCCGAGCAACCCACCCAGACCGCCCATTCCACCGCCTCCGGCGCTGGATCCGCCAGCACCACCACCGAGCAGGCCACCGAGCAAGCCGCCCAGATCGCCGAGCCCGCCCTGAGCCGACATCCCGCCGCCCTGTTGCGACATGGAGCCCTGGCCGCCCCGCAGTAATTGTTCGAGCAGATCGCTGGTGTTCATGACGACGTCCTCATCGAAGGGAGTAATCCGTCAGGCAACGATAGTCCTCGCCAGCAATTGCGCCAGCACCGTTTGGCCGGCCCGCAATGCCATCGTTGCAAACCCTTGCGCTAGGCCGTTGTGCGCTCGCGTTTCATCTGGGTCACGAGGGTAAAACGGTCCTCGGGATGGGTGGTTTCCGACACCACCATCAACGCGCCGTCCTCATCCCGGTATTGGCGGATGATGTTCAAGCCCGGTGAACCGGGTTCTGCATTCAAACTCTTGGCAATATCGGGGGTCAGCAGAACGGCGCGCACTTGCTGATCCACCACGTCGATGGTCCGGGCGAAATGCTGCTCGATCAGTGCAGCAATCAGTTCGTCCGGGTGTTGTTCGGCCAGTTCGATGACTTCGGCGTAGATGTCCTGGGCATAGACATCGGTCCAGCACAGCGGCGCGCGGGCGTTTTGCTGATCGACCCGAATGCTCGACACACAAAAATAATGCTCGCCCGGCTCCAGCCCCAGGCGCCGGGCCTGGGCGATGTCGGCGACGAAGTGGTGCACATGCTGAATGCTGCGTATCTGGGTTTCAGCCAGGTGAACCAGGTCCGATACCGAAGCCAGCGATTGCGAATAGCCCCCTTGGGGTGACGCTGCCTCCACCCGCGTACCCACCCTTTTGCGCCGGGAAACCAGTCCCTGGTTCTGCAATTGGGTAATGGCCGCACGCACCGTATGTCGGCTCACGTCATACAGCTCGCACAGCTCGAATTCCGTAGGCAACAGGCTCCCCACCGGGTAGCGCCCGCTGGAAATGCCCTCCATCAAGTCTTTTGCAACGACCGCATAGCGCGTCTGGTTCATACCTTTCATCAGTCCCGAACGTTCACCGAGTTGACAGTGTATCAGTGGGCACGTAAGAATTATGTACGGACATATTAAATATGTCCGATCAATAACAAACATATCAGGATCAACTCATGTCCAGCACCGTCTTCGATTCCGCCCTCTTTCGCGACATGTTCGGCACCGCCGAGATGCGCGGCGTGTTTTCCGACAAAGCCCTGATCGAACGCTACATCGAAGTGGAAGTGGCGCTGGCCCGCGCCGAAGCCCGTTGCGGCGTGATTCCTGCCGATGCTGCCGAGCAGATCGCGCAACGGGCCACCTACGGGTCACTTGATCTGGCGCTGATGCAGCACGAGACCGAAATCGTCGGTTATCCGATCCTGCCGCTGGTGGAACAATTGTCGAAAACCTGTGGCGAGGCCGGGCGCTACGTGCACTGGGGTGCCACCACCCAGGACATCATGGACACCGCCGTGGTCCTGCAAGTCCGTGCCGCACTGGCGATTGTCGAGCGCGACATCCAGGCCGTGCGCGGCTTGCTGGCCGATTTGGCCAAGCGTTATCGGGACACGCCGATGGCTGGTCGTACCCACTTGCAACACGCACTGCCGATCACCTTTGGCTATAAATGCGCGGTATGGCTGAGCATGTTCGACCGTCACGCCGAACGCTTGGTGGAATTGCGACCACGGGTGGAAATCGGCCAGTTCGCCGGTGCGGCAGGTACATTGGCCTCTTTGGGCGACAAGGGTCTGGAAGTGCAGGAAGCGCTGATGGCCGAACTGGGCCTGGGCGTGCCGCAAGCCACCTGGCATGTCGCCCGCGACGGTCTGGCCGAAACCCTGAACTTCCTCGGGCTGGTCACGGGGTCGCTGGGCAAGATTGCCCTGGACGTCATGATGATGATGACCAGTGAACTGGGCGAAGTATACGAACCCTTCGTCAAGGGCCGCGGTGCCAGCAGCACCATGCCGCAGAAGCGCAACCCGATTTCCTGCGAATTGATGTACGCCGCCGCCAAAGGTGTACGCCAGCAAGCCGGCCTGATGCTCGACGCGATGATCCAGGACTTCGAACGCTCCACGGGTCCATGGCAGGCCGAATGGATCGCGATTCCCGAGGCGTTCGCCTTGAGCGCAGCGTCACTTGGCCAAGCGAAGTTCATGCTGGCCGGGCTGGAAGTGCGTACCGAGCGCATGCGCAAGAACCTCGACATGACCCAGGGCCTGATCGTTGCCGAAGCGGTCATGATGGGTCTGGCACCCGCGCTGGGCCGTCAGGTCGCTCATGATGTGGTCTATGCCGCCTGCCGCATGGCCAACGATGAAGGCACCAGTCTGCTCGACGCTCTGCTCGCACAGGGCGAAGCCACCGCGCAACTGGATATCGAGGAGCTCAAGCGCCTTACTGACCCGTCCAATTATCTGGGCCTTGCGCCGCAGATGGTCGATATCGCCCTCGCTCGCGAGGGTCGCGTCAAACGCTGATCGTTGCGGGGCTCGCCCACGAGCGAGCCCTTCTGCCTACCGCTCGCCAATAACAACAACGAGATCGCAGACATGACCACCCTCAACAAAAAACCGTTCTACAAGGACCTGACATTCCAGGTCATTGCCGCCATGGTCCTGGGTATTGCCTTCGGCTTTCTGGCGCCGGAACTGGCCGCCAAATTCAAGATCCTCGGCGATATCTTCCTCAAACTGATCAAGACCGCCGTCGCGCCGCTGGTGTTTTTCACCGTGGTCCACGGCATCGCCTCCGCCGGCGACATCAAGCGGGTCGGCAAGGTCGGCTTGCGCGCGCTGATCTATTTCGAAATCGTCTCCACCATTGCCCTGGCCATCGGCCTGCTGTGGGGCAACCTGTTGAACATCGGCTCGGGCATGCATGACGCCCACCCCAGCAGCGCCACGGCAGCAGCCGCCAGTGCGGCGGTTGCCAAAGGTCACGCACCGGCGTCGACCATGGACTTTATCTACGGGATTTTTCCAGACAACTTCGTCGGTGCATTTGCCGGTGGCCAACTGCTGCAAGTATTGGTGATCTCGGTGCTGTTCGGCTTTGCCCTGCTGGGGCTAAAACCCGAGCGACGCAGTGTTATCGAAGATGGCTTGAGCCGGGTTTCGGAATGCTTTTTCGAGTTCATCAACCTGATCATGAAGTTCGCCCCGCTCGGCGCATTCGGTTCCGTGGCCTACGCCGTGGGCAGCAATGGCAGCGCGGTGCTGATGTCACTGGCCAATCTGGTGCTGATGTTCTATGTCTGCGTGGCGTTCTTCATCTTCGTAGTGCTGGGCGCGGTCTGTCGCATTTCCGGATTCAGCCTGTGGCGATTCCTGAAGTACATCAAGGATGAAATTTTCATAGTGCTAGGCACGGCATCCTCGGAAAGCGCCCTGCCTCGACTGCTGCAGAAGCTGGAAAAGTTCGGTTGCTCCAAGCAAAGCGTCGGCCTGGTCTTGCCCACCGGCTATGCCTTCAACCTCGACGGCACCTCCATCTATATGTCGCTCTGCGTGCTGTTCATCGCCAATGCCTACGGTGTACCGATGAGCTGGGAGCAACAGCTGGGCACCATAGCCATCATGCTGGTGACATCCAAGGGCGCGGCGGCAGTGTCGGGCGGCAGTTTCGTGGTGTTTGCCGCGACGGTGACCGCCATCGGCGTACTGCCGGTTGAAGGCTTGGCGCTGCTGTTCGGGGTATACCGCTTCATGTCGATGGCCATTGCCACGTGCAATACCATCGGTAACAGCGTGGCGACGGTGGTGGTGTCCAAGTGGTCGGGAGAATTTACCGAACAGACCGCCAAGGCCGAATACAACCGGGTGTTCGGGCGTAATCCAGAAGCGGCGCTATAAACCGCCGGGCGGATCGAACCAGATAACAACACGGGCCCCGGATTTTATCCGGGGCCTTTTTTTACGGCCCAGCTAAGATTCATAGGTGGTGAACCTTATTCCCGGATACCCGGTCGATACCTGCAACCCGACCCGGTTTGCCGCCGCCTTCGATGCGAGGGCGATGACTGGCTTGCTTCACTTTCTGGAGAGCGCCCCCATGATAACGACCCTACACATCGCCAGACTCAAAGCATGGGGCGCCCATGGTTTTACCGCCACCGGCGTGGTCACCGCGTTCCTGGCGACCCTCGCCCTGCTCGATAACCAGCCGACCACTTGCCTGCTGTGGCTGGGCGTGGCGTTGATCGTCGACGGGCTGGACGGCGCGTTGGCGCGCAAGGTCAATGTGCAGTCGGTGCTACCGAGTTTCGACGGTTCGATCCTCGACCTGGTCATCGACTACCTGACGTATGTGTTCATCCCGGCCCTGTTTATCTATCGCTACATTCCGTTGCCCGAATACACGCTGCTGCTGACCGTGTCGCTGATTCTGGTGTCGTCGCTGTTCTGCTTCTGCAACGTCAACATGAAGAGCAAGGACAACTACTTCCAGGGCTTCCCCGCCGCGTGGAACGTGGTTGCCCTGTGCCTGTACATCATCGCGCCATCGCCGTGGATCACTTTCCTGACGGTGATCGGCCTGGCGCTGCTGACACTGACCCGGATGAAATTCCTGCACCCGTTCCGCGTGCGCCGCTTCATGCCGATCAACATTGCCGTGACCGCCATCTGGCTGCTGTGCAGCCTGTCGCTGGTGATCAACCACCCGGTGATCAATCCGTTGGTAATGGGGCTGTGGCTGCTGATGTCGGCTTACTTTCTGGGGATATGCTTCTGGCGTACCGCGCTGGAATGGTTCGACGAATCGCGGCTCAAGTAACGCCATGCCTATCCATATCGTGCGCTTGGGCTCCCCTCGCCAACCCGACGAAGGCCTGCGCCTGGGCACCGTGCGCCGCCCACCCCGCGGTGTACCCAAGGCCGAGTTCGCCACGCGGGATTTCTACGATGTCTGGCAACCACTGCTGTCCCCCAGCGCGGACCTGGTTGCCGAAGCACTGGCGGCTCAGGACCCCAAGGCCTGGTCCGTGTTCGTGCGCAAGTTCAAGGCGGAAATGAAACACCCGGCGGCCAGCCAGATGCTGGATCTTCTGGCGGCGCTTTCCCACCAGACATCGTTCGCGCTTGGCTGTTACTGCGAAGTAGAAAGCCATTGTCATCGTTCGGTGTTGCGCGAATTGCTGGAGGCGCGGGGCGCGAAGATCATTTAAAACTCATCCCACATGGGTTTTGTGTGTTGCCAGAGACTGCCGATAACCGGCTCAAACGGCCGCAAATCATGGTCAATACTTAACAAGCCGAACGCCCCGGGAGGTTTGTCATGTCCGAGCAATCACGCTTCATGCTGGTCACCTCGCCGCTGATGGAACACAGCCCCGCCTTCGATCGGGCGGCGGCGCTGGCCAAGGCTGAAGACGCGGCGCTGCACATCGTGGCGTTCGATTATCTGGAAGGCCTGGCCACGGCCGGCATGGTCAATGAACAGGCGCTGGAACAGATGCGCCTGGGCTACGTCGATCGCCACCGCCAATGGCTCGAGGACCAGGCCCGGCCCCTGCGCAAGATCGGTGTGCACGTCACCACCGAAGTGACGTGGGTGGAGAACCCGCTGGAAGAAATCCTGATTCACCTCAAGGAACAGCCGATGGACGTGCTGATCAAGGCACTGGAACACCAATCACGTCTGTCACGTTTGCTCTTCACCCCGCTGGATATTCACCTGCTGCGCGAGTGTCCGGTGCCTTTGCACTTCGTCAGCCACGCGGTTAACGCCCTGCCACGCAAAATCGTCGCCGCCGTCGACCCTTTCCATCGCGATGACCAATACAAAAGCTTCAACGACCGCATCCTGCATGAAGCCTCGAAACTGGCCAGTGCCTGCAACGCCGAACTCGATGCGGTCTACGCGTACGATCTTTCGTCCATCAGTGCCGACGAATTCGGCTTCGATAACGGCTCGGCCTTCTTTTCCTCGACCAGGAACAAGACGCTGTATGACGCACAGCTGGAAGCCTTCAACGAACTGGCCGAACGCAACGGCATCGCAGCGCCGCAGCGACACATGATCATGGGCAGCCCGACCAGGGTCCTGACCCGCTATGCCCAGGCCTATGACGTCGACGTGATCGTCATGGGCCGCCTCGGCCATCGTGGCATGGGACGGCTGATCGGCAGCACGGTGGAGCACCTGCTGTACAAGATGCCGTGCAGTGTCTGGGTGGTTTACACGGAGCGACTGGATGAGTGATTTTGTTAGAAACAAAGTGCCCTTGTGGGAGCGAGCCTGCTCGCGAAGGCGGAGTATCAGCCATAGATGAGGTGACTGACACACCGTATTCGCGAGCGAGCTCGCTCCCACAGGAGAGCACTGGGTTGTCAGGTCAACGCCGTGTGATCACCACCTCCAGATACTCGCTCGGCACCACCAGCGACCTGTCCCCTGCCCGGTTCGAGCGGTTCAGCAGTTCGGTCATGTCGCTTTCCAGGGCCCTGGCGCCATCCGCCGGCAGTGCCGCGAACGCCTTGTGCACCGGACCGTACCAGCTGCGGAAGGTGTCGATGAAGTGCGCGGCGTTGCGATAACGGAAGGTGAAGGTCTTGCGCGCCACCTGTACCAGGAACTCGCGTTCGTCGAAATGCGTGTGCAGCCAGGCTTCGGTGCCCCACTGCGAGGGTGATTGCGCGCCGGGGGGTGGCGGCATGTGCTTGCCCAGGGTCTTGAACATCTGGCCGACGAATCCTTCCGGCGTCCAATTGGCCAGGCCAATCCGCCCTCCAGGGCGACAGACCCGTGCCAACTCGGCGGCCGCCTTGGACTGGTCCGGCGTGAACATCACGCCGAAGGTCGACAGTACGGCATCGAAACTGGCGTCGGCAAAGGGCAGCGCTTCGGCATCGGCCACTTTAAACGTAACGTTGAGGTGTTCGGCCCTCGCCCGGTCTTCGCCGCGTTCAAGCAGTGCAGCCACATAGTCGGTGGAGGTGACCAGGCAGCCCCGGCGCGCTGCGGCCAGCGTGGCATTGCCGTTGCCGGCGGCGACGTCGAGCACTTGCTCATCGCACAACAGGTCGCAGGCCTCGGCCAGTTGCTCGCCGACAATCTGCAACGTGGTGCCGATCACGGCATAGTCGCCACTGGCCCAGGCGGCCATTTGACGGTTTTTCAAGGCAGTCAGATCAATGGGTGTACTCATGAATTCCGCTCCGTTGCGGTCTGGAACGCAGCCCGGCTTATTCTGCCGTGGTCGGATCGATGATGGACGTGACTTGGGAGATGCGATTGGCCGGAAAACCGCTCTGCCGGGCGTGCTCCTTGATCTGCTCTTCGCTGGGCGCAATGTAAACGCAGTAGAGCTTGTCACCGGTGACATAACTCTGCAGCCACTGCACCTCTGGCAACTCGCGCAAGGTCCTGCAGGACTTTTGCGACGCCGCTTTCAAATCCCTTTCTGACAGTGTTCCAGCACCTGGTATCTCGCGTTCAATGACGAACTTCGGCATGGCAACCTCTCATTCTTTTTATTGATGGCAGGGTCGGCAGTGGCCCTGTAGGCGAACTATCGCTCTGGCGCAGGTTGCCGTCCTGCCCGATCGTCGGCCAAGACTGTCCGATCGTCCGGAGATTCCATGCCTGGCGGCGACAGGCTCACAATCAGTTCTTCACCCACAGTCCCTTGCACGGAAAAATGCTATGGACGCCCTGTCACAGACCCTTCGTGTGGTGCGCCTGGTCGGCGCCATTTTCATCAACGCCAGGTTCACCGCGCCTTGGTGCTACCAGTCGCCAAGTGCCGACACCGCCGCACCGTTTCTGGAGCCGAACGCCGAGCGGGTGGTGATCTTTCACCTGATCACCGAGGGCGAGTGTTACGTCGAACTAGGGGATGATCCGCCGCTGCAGCTGACCGCTGGCGATGTTGTGGTGTTCCCCCACGGCGATGCCCATCGCATGAGTTCCCAACCCGGATTGCCCCCGGCCACAGGCGGGCGTTTGGATAAGGTCCTGGCGCGGCGGCCACGACAGTTGAGCTACGGCGGTGGCGGCGCGGTGACGCGGCTGGTGTGCGGTTATCTGGCTTGCGACACCCGGTTGGCGGGCATGTTGCTGACCGGCTTGCCGTCGGTGGTGCGGGTCAATGTACGCGGCTCGCCGGCCGGTATCTGGCTGGAGTCTTCCGTGCGTTACGCCCTGGCCGAAGCCCGCTCGCCAAGACCCGGCGGCGAAGGCGTGCTGGCGAAACTGGCCGAGGTGCTGTTCATCGAAGTGCTGCGCCTGTACATGCACGAACAGGGCAAGGGCCGCACCGGTTGGCTGGCGGGCGTGAGCGACCGGATCGTCGGCGCCGCCCTTAACGCCTTGCACAAAAAACCCTGCCACGCCTGGACCCTGGATGAACTGGCGCGCACCGCCGGCACGTCCAGATCAGTATTGGCCGAACGCTTCCAGCAATTGGTCGGGGTGTCGCCGATGCAGTACCTGACACAGTGGCGCATGTTGCTGGCGGCCAACCTGTTACGCAGCAGCAACAGTTCATTGATCCGCATCGCCGAGGAAGTGGGCTACCAGACCGACACGGCGTTCAGTCGGGCGTTTCGGCGCGAGTATGGAACGCCGCCAGCGGCGTGGCGGCGTACGCAGGCAGCGTCGGTGCATTGATTACGCGGCAGGAGCGGTGGCCTTGGCCTCTTCCAGCAACTGCTGGATCATCCGTTCCTGATCATCGTAGCGGCCTTCACCGAAGTGAGTGAAACGCACCTGCCCCTTGGCGTCGATCAGGTAGTGCGCCGGCCAGTACTGGTTGTCGAAGTTGCGCCAGATCGCATAGTTGTTGTCGATCGCTACCGGGTAGGTGATGCCGTATTCCTTCACCTTGTCCCTGACGTTGTCGATGATGCGTTCGAACCCGTACTCCGGCGTGTGCACGCCGATCACCACCAGGCCGTCCTTCTCGTATTTCTTCGCCCAGTCCTTCACATACGGCAGTGTGTGTTTGCAGTTGATGCAATCGAAAGTCCAGAAATCCACCAGCACCACTTTGCCCTTGAGCGATTGGTTGCTCAGTGCCGGCGAGTTGATCCATTCCACGGCGCCGGCCAGCGACGGCATGGCACCCTGGGCGTTGTCCATGGAGTCGGCCTTAACCTTGCTGACGAAGTAGTCGACGACTTTCGGTACGGTTTCCAGCACGCCTTTCTCGACCTTGCCCACGGTTTCCGAGGAGGTGCTGGCCAGCAGCACGTTGTCGGCACCGGTGGAGATCACCGCCGCACCGGCCAGTACCGCGACACCGGCGCCGCGACGCAGCCAGCCTGTCACCGGAATCGACGGTTTCAGGCGATTGACCAGGCCGCGACCGGCGAAGATCAGCACACCCAGGGACAGCGCGCTGCCCAGACCGTAGGCCACCAGCAACAGACTGGTGCCGGCGTTCGCCCCTTGCAGCATGGCACCGGTGAGGATCACCCCGAGGATCGGCCCGGCGCAAGGCGCCCAGAGCAGGCCGGTAGCAATGCCGATCATCAGCGAACCCAGGGGACCGGAAACCTTGCTGCTGTTGGGGTCAATACGATTGCCCAGCGCAACGAACGGACGCGTCAGCCAGTCCCCAACCCGCGCGGAGATCAGCGACAGGGCAAACAGCACCATCACGATCAGGGCAACATGGCGGCCGGCATTGCTGGCTTGAATCACCCACTCGCTGCTGACCACGGCCAGGCTGGAGACCAGGGCAAAGGTCAGGGCCATGCCGACCAGGGTGAGCAGGATCGATGAACGCTTGCGGTCGGCACCGGCGAACAGGAACGGCACCACTGGCAGGATGCATGGGCTGAGGACGGTCAATATGCCGCCCAGGAAAGCGATGAGGAACATGGGATCACCTTTGAAAATGTCGGGAGGCATTCACACCGTCCCCTGTGGGAGCGAGCCTGCTCGCGAAAGCGGTCTGACCGTCGCATTGACGTTGCATGTGCCGCCGTCTTCGCGAGCAGGCTCGCTCCCACATTGGATCGGTGTTGTTGGGGCTTTACGCGGTTTGCTCGTCCAGCCACTTACCCTGGGTCGTACGGCTGGAGCCGTTTTCGGCGAACAAGGCATCGGCCCCCTGCTTCGCCACCGGCGTCAGTTGGAAGCAGGTGCTGCTGCCGCAAGCGCTTTGCTCGACGGCGGCGTTGGCATGGGCCGCCGCACCGGCGACGGAGAAGGCAATAGCGGTCAGGAATCGGCTGACGTTGTTCATGATGTGTTCCTCGCTTTTAAAGGGATGTAATCGAAGGACTCAGTTGTCCGAGCCGCAGTTGTCGGCAATTTTCCGGTAGTCCAGGACCTGGGTTTTGCTCTGCGAGTCCAGGTAGGTCAGCTGCGCATCCACCACCCCGCAGGAAACCGAAGGGTCCTGTTTCAGCGACACCACTTTCTTGATGTCCAGTTGCGTGCCGTAGGTGTAGGTTTTTTCATTGACATCGGCTTCGGCACGGGCCGACAAGGTGCAGATGTTCAGCGCGGCAAACAGGCAAGCGGCGACGATGGCTTTGGTGTTCATGGCGATCTCCTCGGGGTTTCAATAGGTATTTGCACATTGGTCCGAGGCGGTTTGGGTTTGCCTCGATGGAACCTATTAAAAGCTCGTGAGGTATCCCGTATGTGTCGGGAAAAACCGCGTGTAAATCGGTACGTATCAGAACCGGGCCGGGATACAGAGCGATACAAACCCGCGGAAAATTCAGGTTTTTTTGTCCGTGTGTATCCTCGGACAAGCCAGATACACTGCAATACAAACGCTCGAAGGCATGTAGTCCCAGGCTCGATAGACTGTGCGCCATCCCCCATTTCAGAGGCACGTCCCCATGGAACACGTCGATCACATTCTCATCGTTGACGATGACCGCGAGATCCGGGAGCTGGTGGGCAACTATCTGAAGAAGAACGGCTTGCGCACGACGGTCGTGGCGGATGGTCGGCAGATGCGTACATTCCTCGAGTCCACCCCGGTAGACCTGATCGTCATGGACATCATGATGCCCGGCGACGATGGCCTGACGCTCTGCCGCGAGCTGCGCGCCGGCAAGCACAAGGCCACCCCGATCCTGATGCTCACCGCGCGCAACGATGAAACCGACCGGATCATCGGCCTGGAAATGGGGGCCGACGATTATCTGGTCAAGCCATTCGCCGCCCGTGAACTGCTCGCTCGCATCAACGCCGTGCTGCGCCGCACGCGGATGCTACCGCCGAACCTGGTGGTGACCGAAAGCAGTCGCTTGCTGGGCTTCGGACGCTGGCGCCTGGACACCTCCGCCCGCCACCTGCTCGATGGCGACGGCACCATGGTCGCCCTCAGTGGCGCCGAATACCGTTTGTTGCGGGTGTTCCTCGATCACCCGCAACGGGTACTCAACCGCGATCAGTTGCTCAACCTGACCCAGGGCCGCGACGCCGACCTGTTCGACCGTTCCATAGACCTGCTGGTCAGCCGCCTGCGTCAGCGTCTGCTGGACGACGCCCGCGAACCGGCCTACATCAAGACAGTGCGCAGCGAGGGCTATGTGTTCTCGCTACCGGTGGAAATCGTGGGGGCGCCAGCATGAATCTCTCGATGCGTTGGCCCCGCACCCTGGCTTCACGGCTGTCGCTGATCTTCCTGATTGGACTGATCCTCGCCCAGGCGCTGTCCTTTGGTGCGCAGTACTACGAGCGATACGAAAGCTCGAAAAACACCATGCTCGGCAACCTGGAAACCGACGTGTCGACCTCCATCGCCATCCTCGACCGCTTGCCTGCCGAGGAGCGTGCCGGTTGGCTCAAACAACTGGACCGACGCAATTACCGCTATCTGCTGGATGAAGGTTCGCCAGGCACCTCCATGGACATGAACATGCCCACGGCCCCCATCGCGGTGAGTTCGATCAAGGACGCCATCGGCATGGAATACCCGATGACCGTGACCGACATTCCCGGCCCGCAGAAACGCTTTCAGGTCCACCTGAAACTGGCGGACGGTAGCCCGGTGACCATCGACGTGCGACCTTCGATGGTGCCGCTGTCACCCTGGCTGCCCTTCGTGTTGCTCGGACAACTGGCCCTGATGATCGCCTGCACCTGGCTGGCCGTGCGGATCGCCATCCGCCCCCTCACCCGCCTCGCCGAAGCCGTCGACACCCTCGATCCCAATACCCACCCGGTGCTGCTGGATGAGAAAGGCCCGACTGAAGTGGCCCATGCAGCCAAGGCCTTCAACGCCATGCAGGCGCGCATCGCCGCCTACCTCAAGGAGCGCATGCAACTGCTGGCGGCGATCTCCCACGACCTGCAAACGCCGATCACCCGGATGAAACTGCGCGCCGAGTTCATGGACGATTGCGTGGAAAAAGACAAACTCTGGAGCGACTTGGGCGAGATGGAACACCTGGTGCGCGAAGGCGTGGCCTATGCCCGCAGCGTCCATGGTGCCACGGAGGAAAGCCGTCGCACCGACCTGGACTCGTTCCTCGACAGCCTGGTGTTCGACTACCAGGACGTCGGCAAGGACGTTCAACTGAGCGGCAAAAGCGCCAGCGTCATTGACACCCGTCCCCATGCCTTGCGCCGGGTACTGGTGAACCTGACGGACAACGCCCTCAAGTTCGCGGGCGCAGCAGAATTGCAGGTGCAAAAAAATGCCGATGGCAGCGTGTCGGTGAAGGTCATGGACCGTGGCCCGGGCATTGCCGAAGCGGAACTGGCCCAGGTCATGGAGCCGTTCTACCGCGTGGAAAACTCGCGTAACCGCAGCACCGGCGGCACCGGCCTGGGCCTGGCGATTGCGCAGCAACTGGCGTTGGCCCTCGGCGGGTCGCTGACCTTGAGCAATCGCGAAGGCGGCGGTTTGTGCGCCGAGCTCAAACTGCGGGGATAAAACAAACTGTGGGAGCGAGCCTGCTCGCGAAGAGGTCAGCACAGTCAACATCGTTGTTGTCTGACACTGCGCCTTCGCGAGCAGGCTCGCTCCCACAATTAAGAATGTGTTCGGTCAGGCGGCCACAAGAAACCCCACCACCAACCCTTCACCCTCAAATGACAAAACGCGACACCAGCGCATTCAGATTCACCGCCAGCCCCGACAGTTCATGGCTGGCGACGCTGGTCTGATTGGCGCCGGCAGCCGATTGGCTGGCGAGGTCGCGGATGTTCACCAGGTTGCGGTCGACTTCGCGGGACACCTGGGCCTGCTCCTCCGATGCGCTGGCGATCACCAGGTTGCGCTCGTTGATCAGGTGGATCGACTGCGTGATCTGCTCCAGGGCCACGCCTGCGGCACGGGCGATTTCCAGGGTGCTGTGGGTGCGTTGATTGCTTTGCTGCATCGACGCGACAGCCTCACCGGTGCCGTTCTGGATGCCGGCGACCATCTTTTCGATTTCCTGGGTCGACTGCGCCGTACGGTGAGCCAGCGCCCGCACCTCATCGGCGACCACGGCAAAACCGCGTCCGGCCTCACCGGCACGGGCGGCTTCGATCGCAGCGTTCAACGCCAACAGGTTGGTTTGCTCGGCAATGGCGCGGATCACGTCCAGCACCGTGCCGATTTCGCGTCCCTGAGCCGCCAGACCTTCGATCATCAGCGACGTGTTGTGCACGTCGTGGGTCATGGTCTGGATCGCGTCGACGGTTTCCACCACGCGGTCGCGACCTTCGCGGGCGGCTTGGGTCGACTGGTTCGAGGCTTCGGAGGTCGACACCGCATTGCGCGCCACTTCTTCCACGGCGGCGGTCATTTCGTTGACGGCCGTGGCGGCCTGTTCAATCTCGTTGTTCTGTTGTTGCAGACCCCGGGAAGCATCCTGGGTCACGGCGCTGAGTTCTTCGGCGGCAGCCCCCAGTTGCGTGGCGGAACCGGCGATCTGTTCGATGGTGTTGCGCAGGCTGGCCTGCATGGTCGACAAGGCACCGAGCAACCGCGCCGGCTCATCCTTGCCGTCGACCTCGATGACATTGCTCAAATTGCCGTCGGCGATGGTTCGCGCCGCTTGCAGTGCACGGTTCAGTGGCGTAACGATGCTGCGGGTCAGCAGCAAGGCCAACAACACGGTCATCAGCGCCGCGATCACCGCCACGACGATGATGCCGGTGACGGCAGTGTTGTATTGCTCGCCCGCCTCTGTCAGCGCGGCCTTTGAATAACTGTTATTGAGCGCCACCAGTTTATTGAGCTGTTCACCCATCTGATCGGTGCCGTCCTTGATTCGCGAATTGATCAGGCTGCGCATTTCATCGAGCTTGTTCGCGCGCGACAGCTCCATCATCTGACTCTGCGCTTGCATGTAGTTGTCGAGGGTGGCGGTAAAGGTCTTGTACAGCGCGGCCTCCTCCGGCTGGGCGGGCAAGGCGGCGTAGCTGGCCTGGGCGCTGCGCAGATTATCGTTCAGGACGGTGATGCGGGCCTGGGCTTCCTGCAACGCGGCCGGCTCACGATTGACCAGGATACGGAACGAGAGGATGCGCATGCGCAGGACGTTTTCCGTCATGTTGCCAAGAAAGCCGACGCTGGGTAGCTGTGTCGAACCCATATCGATCGAGGCCTGGCGAATGATCGACATGCGATTGACGGCAAACACTCCCAGCACGATGACCAGCAGGGCAATGAAGGCAAAACCCAGGAAAGCTCGAGGCGCGATGTTCAGGTTACGCAAGGACATAGGATGACTCTCGGGTGGTTGAGGCGACGAGCATCCTTGCCGAAATCACTGACCGGCTGGCGTGGGCGCACAGCTGATCAGCCTGGCGCCACTGTTGTAATAGGTTTGTGCGCGCCTGTGAGTTGTATCGGCCAGGCTTGAGTTTTTTTTCGGGGTTCGAGCAAATAAATTTCAATGTTTTACCGGTGTTCCACGAGGGCAACAGGTGGGACAAACGTACAGATTTGGCCGCCGTAGGGTCACGCGCCAGAACTTGTGGGAAACGCCCGACATCAATTTGTTTATTCCATTGCTAGTATTTCACCCGGTGGATTTAAACCCTGTTAAACCGCCCATTGCATATACGCTGAGTGAAACCCAAGTAATGGAATACCGACCAATGGAAGACAACAGAAGGCCGATCAAGGCGCGCTCTGCGGGCTGGGCCAAACGCATCACCGACCTGCTGGTCAAACGCAATATTTCCCCCAATCAGATCTCCATCGCCAGCGTGTTCTTCGCGCTGGCCGGCGCCCTTGCATTGAATGTCGATAACGGCGTCATCGGCTCGATCTGCTGCGCCGCCTGCATTCAGTTGCGCCTGCTGTGCAATCTCTTCGACGGCATGGTGGCCATCGAGGGCGGGAAGCAATCGGCCATCGGCAGCCTGTACAACGAGTTCCCCGACCGCATTGCCGACACCTTGCTGATCGTCGGGCTCGGCTATGCCATTGCGCAGCCACAGCTAGGCTGGTTTGCCGCACTGGCCGCCGCGCTGACGGCTTATGTCCGGGTGTTCGGAGGTTCGATCGGGCTGAAACAGAATTTCATGGGGCCGATGGCCAAGCAGCATCGGATGGCATTGATGACTGCAGGACTTGTACTGAACGCCATCGAAGCCAACGTGTATGGCACGCATTACCTGCTGCTGTTGACGCTGATCGTCATCGCCCTCGGTGCTGCTGCCACCTGTGTCACCCGAACCCTGGCGATCTCCCGGCAACTGAAGGAGGCCGGCCATGTGGATCAGTAATGCCCTGATCGCGGTGCTGCGATTGTTGATTGGCGTCACCGCCCGCTGGGAAAGCCCGCCGGACCTCACGCGCCAGCGCATCTACTTTGCCAACCACACCAGCCACATGGACACCCTGGCGATCATCGCGGCCCTGCCCCCGGAAGCCAGGGTCAATGTCAAACCGGTCGCCGCCGCCGACTACTGGGGCAAGAACCGCTTTCTCTCGTATATCTCCCAGCGAGGACTCAACGCGGTCCTGATCGAGCGCAACCCGGCACCCGAGACCAATGTGCTGGAACCGATTTTCGATGTGGTGCGGGCCGGCCATTCGATCATCATTTTCCCCGAAGGCACGCGCTCGACGCAGGCACTGCCGGGGCCCTTCAAATCCGGGTTGTTTCGCCTGAGCGAGTCGTTTCCCGATGTCGACCTGGTGCCCATCTACCTGGAAAACATGCATCGCTCCATGCCCAAGGGCAAGCACGTCCCCCTGCCGATCATCTGCACGATCCGCATTGGCGATCCACTGCCAAGGATTGAGGGTGAGGAAAAACAGCTGTTCCTGGAGCGGGCGCGTGACGCCATCGTGAGGCTGTCGAAATGAGTCTTGAAGAAAAATTCCTGTGGTTCTTTGCCGCCATCGCCTGCCTGCTGGCCGTCGCGTCCATCGTCGGCCGGGTACTGGCCAAGCGGGCCACGAGCGAAAGCTCTATCGCCACCATCGAAAACCTCAACCAACGGGTGAACGCCTGGTGGGGCATGGTGATCATCTTCTTCGTGTCCTGGTTACTGGGGCCGAATGCAACAGTGGTGCTGTTCGGCTTCATCTCCCTGTTCGCCCTCAGGGAATTCATCACCCTGACCCCGACGACCCTGGGCGACCACAACGCATTGTTTTCGGCGTTCTTTATCCTGATTCCGTTGCAATACCTGCTGATCGGTACGCACTGGTATTCGATGTTCACCCTGCTGATCCCGGTGTATGCCTTCCTGCTGTTGCCGGCGATTGCCGTGTTGAGCCAGGACACCGATGCCTTCCTGGAACGCACGGCAAAGATCCAGTGGGGTGTGATGATCTGCATCTATTGCATCAGTCACGCACCGGCTCTTCTGCTGCTGGATCTGCTAGGGTTCACCGGCCAGAACGCGCTGCTGCTGTTCTACCTGGTGTTCGTGGTCCAGATGAGCGATGTGTTGCAGTACGTCTTCGGCAAGCTGTTCGGCAAGCGCAAGGTCGCACCCCTGGTGAGCCCGTCGAAAACCGTGGAAGGCCTGGTGGGGGGCGGATTATCCGCCACGCTGATCGGCGGCTGCATGTTCTGGATGACGCCTTTCAGTTTCTGGCAATCGCTACTGATGTCCCTGGTCATCGTGGTGATGGGTTTTCTCGGCGGCCTGGTCATGTCGGCGATCAAGCGCAGCCTGAGCGCCAAGGACTGGGGCACCATGATCAAGGGCCACGGCGGCATGCTCGACCGGATGGACTCGATTTGTTTTGCGGCGCCGATTTTCTTTCACCTCACCCGGTATTTCTACTCTGTTTGAGTTAACGGTAATTCTCCCCTGTGGGAGCGAGCCTGCTCGCGAAGAGGTCGGCACATTCAACATTGATGTCGCCTGACACTCCGTCATCGCGAGCAGGCTCGCTCCCACAGGTAATGTGCTTACTCAGAAAATCACACCGACCACCCCTTCCCCATGCATCTGCCGCAACAGCGCCCAACCGTTATCGAAAAATTCCCGCGACCCGGTCGCCCCCGCCTCCACCGCCAGCCCTTGCAACTGCTCACGCCCGCTCAACTCGGGAAACTCGCCGATGCGCTGCAACAACCGCCACGCCAACGGCGTCAACGCAGAAAACTTCACGCTCCAGTCTTCGGCCCTGCGCACCAGCAGCAACGTCGGTTGCTCCGGCGCTGCGTCCGGCTGGAAATCCGGTCCAACCAAATGCACCGGCCAGGCATATGCCAACGGCCAGGCCAGTGGCGACACCCGCAACGGACGATCCAGCAACGCGTCCGCATCGCTGGGTGCCAACGGCTCGGCTTCGGATTGTTGCAGGGCCATTTCCACCCATTCGTAGTGCGCCAGTTCCACCATGAATGGCGGCCACGACCCATCGTTCAGCGCAGCAGGTTCCGAGGCGAGAAATTCGACAAACTCCTCGGCGATCTCACCGAATTTCGGCGTGTGGGCCCGGTAGTCCCGCAGGAAGATCCGCACCAGCTCCCGCCAACGTTTTTCCCCAAGAATCTTCACCAGTACCGGAAAAGTGCCGCTGATCAACGACGACAGATTATTGAACACCAGCTCGCGGTAAACCCGCGCCCGCGCCGGGTCCATTTCCGGCGGTGGCGCGTACCGCTGGGGATCACGCAAGTACAGGCCCATGTTGTTTTGCTGATCAAACAGCGAGCGCTTGGCCACGCCTCACCTCCTGAGCCTGTAATCGGCGAATGGTCTGCAACTCAGCGACCAGTTCGGAAAACACCGGAAAGTTGAAATCCCGCTCCAGCAAGGTTGGCTGTGCGCCGAACCGGGCATAGGCTTCGGCCAACAGTGACCAAACCTCTGGTTTGACCGATGCGCCATGGGTGTCGATTTTCAAGGTGTCGGATTCATCGAAGTGCCCGGCGATGTGCATCGCCACCACACGACCCGCATCGATGCCGGCGAGGAAGGTACGCGGATCGAAGCCGTGGTTGATCGAGTTGACGTAAACGTTGTTGACGTCCAGCAACAGGTCGCAATCGGCTTCGCGCAGCACGGCATTGGTGAAGGTCACCTCGTCCATGTCCTGCTGCGGTGCGGCGTAATAAGAGACGTTTTCCACCGCCAGGCGCCGACCAAGGATGTCCTGGGCCTGACGGATACGCGCGGCCACGTGGTGCACCGCTTCTTCGGTAAAGGGCAACGGCAACAGGTCGTAGAGGTGACCGTCATCGCTGCAGTAGCTCAGGTGCTCGCTGTATAGCGGCACGTTGTAGTGATCGAGGAACACCCGAACCTCTTGCAGAAACCCGACGTCCAGCGGCGACGGCCCGCCCAGGGACAGGGACAAGCCGTGGCAAGACAACGGATAACGCTCGGCCAGATCATGCAGCGCCGCGCCATGGGCGCCACCGATGCCGATCCAGTTCTCCGGCGCAACTTCCAGAAAGTCGAAATGACCGGCCGGGGCGGCCTGGAGGTCCTTCATTAAACCGCGACGCAAGCCGAGCCCGGCACTGGCCTGCGCGGATGGGATGGGGGTCTGCATGGTGTCGATCTCAAGGTTGTCAGTACACGAACACAGTTAATCGCGGTGATGTATCGCCGCTGTGTTGCGGTCTGACGGAAAACGGCAGGACTTGTATCGGCGAAGGGTCTATACACACTGTGATACAGACCCTTCACTTGCTTTACGCCAGATCGTATTTCTCGCGTACCAGATGGCCGATGCCCATGCTATCCAGCACCTCCATCGGGCACAGGAACGTCACGCGCACGGTGCCCGGCAAGCGACTGATGTCGATGGAACCGGTGATGGTGGCGCGGTTGAGCACTTCGTCATACGGCAAACCGGTGACATTGGCGGCGCGTTGCAGGCCGTTTTCCACCGCCAGGTTGAGGTTCTCGCCACTGCCGATGAAGGTGATCGGGCCGCTCTGCTCGATCTCCTTCTGACCCCAACGCTCGCCCAGCGCACGCACATTGGCCCGCTGCTCGGCGTTCATGGGACGTGCCATTGGCGGCAGGTCATCGAGGTTTTGCAGCAGGATTGGCCCTTCCAGGCTGAGGTTTTTCACCACCTCCACCACCACTTCGGTTTCCCCGGAGCAATCGGTGGCGTGCCCGGCGATCTCGCCGTTGCCTTGCTGGGCGTGCATGTCGCCCATGTACACCCCGGCCCCCGGTACTTTCACCGGACAGATCAGCACACAACCTTCGCGGATCGAGTTGGTGTCCATGTGGCCGTCGGTCTTGGCTGCGTGCAGCTCTTCGCGGGTCATGCCGAAACGGTGAGGGGCGTTGATCAGGTACTGGCCGAAATCGGCGCAGTTGTGCGAGTCGGGCAAGTCACGGGCGGGCATGGTGCCGATGTTGCCGAGGAACGGACGCATGTGCGCGGCGACGCCGGGGATGTCGGCGCGGGCCAGGGACAGGATCGAATGCTGGGCAGCGAACTCTGGCAGCGCCGACATCTGCGATGCGTTGCCGGCCAGTCGGTTGGCGATGTCCTGATTGACCGTCAGGCTGACCTGGTTCTGCGCATCGAACACGATCACATAGCCGTGGCTGAAGCGGAACGCACTGACTTCGGCGCCACAGGTGTTGCAGCGAATCGATTCTTCGCCGATGCCTTCGACATGACTGGCCGGGTGTTCGGTACCGCACTTGGAGCAGAACTTGGAGACAAACGGATCGCCGTTGTAGCGCCCCTCGACGAACGTCATGACCCCGGACGAAGTCGCCAGCGAGGTGACGCGCATGCGCTTGATCTTGATCGCCACCGCATCGCCGATTTCCGCGCCGGCGATGGCCACCGGTTGCGTCACTTCATGGCCGCCCTCGAAGGCCGGGGTAATCATTGGCCCCCAGCAGCCCGGCGGTGTCCCGGTGGTCAGGGTGCCACCGTCAGCTAATGGGCCAAGCATCGGCTGGCTCGGGCCGATGATGCCGTGGGTGTAATGATCGACTCGCAGGCGATCAACTGGCGTGGCGTTGAGATTGGGTTCAGGCGTTGTCATGGTGGTCCCCTCGAAGGCAGAAGCGAACGGCCGCAGGCACAGGCGGCCAGAGAGAGGTTCCGGTCGCCACGGTTCACGGCGCCGGAACGGCCTGGACAGTTCATCGCAGCTTTGTATCTGGTCTGTGTTCGGCGGTGGCGTCGAGTTCAGGCGGACTGTATCGAGAGGCCGGTTAGATACAGTGGGATACATGCAGGCCTTGCACTCCCCGCTGAACCCTGTGGGGGGGGGGGGGGGGGGGGGGGGGGGGGGGGGGGGGGGGGGGGGGGGGGGGGGGGGGGGGGGGGGGGGGGGGGGGGGGGGGGGGGGGGGGGGGGGGGGG
>NZ_JBPKAM010000106.1:0-20917 GCF_051216495.1 Pseudomonas baetica
AGGAAGCTTTTTTTTTGAAGTGGTTCCCTCCCCTCAGGGGGGAGTCCGTGCCTTGGGGGGAGAGCCTTTCCCCGCGAAGACGGCCTTCAATACGCCGCCAGTGCCTTGGCCAACCGCTTGCCCCGAGCCCCCGCCGCCAGATCCATCACCGCTTGATCGCGCTGCCACATCGCCGCCCACTGCGGCGGGCCATCGGCCAACGCTTGGTTAATCTCACCCTTGAGCCCTTCGAACTGCGCAAACAACCCGCCCAACAACACATGCCCGGCCGGACTACTCGGAGGCTGCCGGCAGACTTCCGCGCAACCGGCCAGCAACGCCAGCAAGCGCAGTTGCAGGTTTTGCGGCCAGTCACTGTCCTGACCGACGCCATACAGCCAAGCGGTCATCGCGCTGAGCACATAGATGTCTTCCAGGGTCCGGAACGGTTTGACATAGGCGTCCCAACCATCCCCCGCCAGCAATTCGCACAACGCGTTATCCAGAAACAACCGGCCATGACTGATGTCCGGCATCAACGGGATCGCCGGGAGTTTTTCCACCCGCACACCCGGTTCATCGGGGTAGACCACCGCCAGGCTCAAACGCGGATCGTCGCCGGGTTGCTCGCTGCGGGCGGCGATCAGTAGCCAGTCCGCCGCATCGCCGGCGGTGACGAAATCCTTGCGTCCGCTCAAGCGCAAACCGGTCAGACGGGTCTGCATGTCGGCCGGTCGCAAGCTGCGTTGCTCGGTCGCGCACAACGCGCCAAGGCTCAACGGCGCGCTCGGCCAGAGCATGCGCAACGCCGCCTGATAGCCCACCAGAAACGCCAGACCCGGTGTCGCCATCAGGCGTCCACCGGCCACGGCCAGCTCGAATGGAGTGACGTTGCCCAACAACTGCAACAGCGTCACGAACCCCTCACCCAGATCCGGGTTGGCGGGCAAGCGGTCGCGACGATTCAACAGGGTTTGCCAGGGCATAAGAGGCTCCTTGTGGGCTGTCATATAAGCATCACCAAAGCTTAATGGCGATGACACCGGGGCTACATAGCCTGACTTTGCACAACACGGCTAGACAAAGAAAGTCGATTCGCTGTAGCCCAAAGACGGGTGAGCAGCCCGCACGGAGATTCGCCATGACTCAGATCGCCCGCATCAGCGACACCGGCAACGAACGCCGCCTGCAAGCCGAACGTCTTGTCGGGGCCGAGGCTCTGCAAGAAGCACAGGCCCTGCGATTCAACGTATTCAGCGGCGAATTCAACGCCAAACTGAAGGGCGCGGAGCTGGGTCTGGACATGGATGACTACGACATTCACTGCTTCCACATCGGCGTGCGCGACCTGAATACCGGGCGCCTGGTGGCTACCACCCGCCTGCTCGACCACACGGCTGCCAGCAGCCTGGGCAAGTTCTACAGCGAAGAAGAATTCAGCCTGCATGGCCTGGTTCACCTGCAAGGCCCCATCCTGGAAATCGGCCGCACCTGCGTCGACCCGGCCTACCGCAACGGCGGCACTATCGCTGTGCTCTGGGGCGAATTGGCGGAAGTGCTGAACCAGGGCGGATACAGCTACTTGATGGGCTGCGCCAGCATTCCGATGCAAGACGGCGGTATTCAGGCCCACGCCATCATGCAGCGCCTGCGCGAGCGTTACCTGTGCACAGAACACCTGCGCGCCGAGCCGAAAAAACCGTTGCCCGCGTTGGACATCCCTTCCAACGTGATCGCCGAAATGCCACCGCTACTCAAGGCCTACATGCGCCTGGGCGCGAAGATCTGTGGCGAGCCGTGCTGGGACGAAGACTTCCAGGTGGCCGACGTGTTCATCCTGCTCAAGCGCGACGAGCTGTGCCCGCGTTACGCCAAACACTTCAAGGCGGCGGTGTGATGCGTCGGTTGCGCGTTTACGCGCGAATCGCCCGGGTGCTGCTGGTGGTGGTGTTGGGCCTGTGCATGGCCAGCGTGTTCGGCGTGTTCGAACGATTGGGCCTGGCCCATTCGATGGTGCGTCGCCAGCGCTGGTCGCGTTTTTTCATGGCACGGCTGAGCAATGCCCTGCCCTTCGACGTGACCGTGCACGGTGAACTGCCGAAGACGCCGATGCTCTGGGTCAGCAACCACGTGTCCTGGACCGACATCCCGCTGCTGGGGATGCTCACCCCGTTGTCGTTCCTGTCCAAGGCTGAAGTGCGCACCTGGCCGGTGGCGGGCTGGTTGGCGGCAAAGGCCGGCAGCCTGTTTATCCGTCGCGGTTCGGGCGACAGCCAATTGATCCGCAAACAAATGACCCGCCACTTGCAACAGGAACATCCGTTGCTGATGTTCCCCGAAGGCACCACCACCGATGGACGCTCGCTGCGCACCTTTCATGGTCGCCTGCTGTCGGCGGCGATCGATTCCGAAGTGAAACTGCAACCGGTGGCGATTCGTTATGTGCGTGACGGCGAGCCTTGCGCGCTGGCGCCGTTCATTGGCGACGACGATTTGCTGTCGCACCTGATGCGGTTGTTCGCCAATGACCGTGGCGGTGTGGAAATCCACTTGCTCAAGCCGATCCCGTGCGAAGGCCGGGAGCGCGCGGCACTGGCGTTCGAAGCGCAGCAGGCGGTGCAGAAAGCGTTGTTTGGTGCGATTCCGGAAACTCAGCGAGCGCCGATGCGTCCCGCGATTGCAGCTTAAACAAAGAACCTGTGGGAGCGGGCTTGCCCGCGATGAGGCCGGATCATCCAGCATCTATGTTGGCTGGACCACCGCCATCGCGGGCAAGCCCGCTCCCACAGTGATTTACGGTGTTGGATGGTTCTGGGCAAAGTCCTGAAGCTGCGGATAGAACAACCGGAAATCCTCGCTCAACGGCTCGTACAACGCCCGCAATTCCTGCATCGCCGCCGCCAGCTCTTCGGGCCGGGTCAAGCGCCGTGAAATCCCCCGCAGCACCTGCTCCAGCACTTCGAAATCGCGGTAAGACCCCAACCAGTCATTGGCCACCATGTGCGGTGCGATCCTCGCCAGACGCTCTGGCAATTGCGGCTGACTGGACAGCACTCGGTACACGTCCGAAGTGAACAGCTCCAATGGCCGGTCCGCATACAACGTCCAGTCCCGCGCCAGACAGTGGTCAAAAAACACGTCAAGGACGATCCCCGCGTAGCGCCGGCGGGTCAGGGAAAAACGCGACAACGAGGCATCCACCAGCGGATGGCGGTCGGTGAACACGTCGATGCTGCGATGCAGCTGGATGGCCGTTTCGATCTCCGGATCAAACTGCCCCTGCAGTCGTCCCTTGACGAAATCGCCATACAGACTGCCGAGCAATTGACCGGGGCGCTGGCCACCGAGGTGAAGATGTGCGAGATAGTTCATGGGCGCAGCTTAGCACTGCCCCTTGGCATAGTTACACCTAACGTATCGTTATAACCCGATATACCGATTTATTCGATCATCAGACCAAAATCATATTGGTATATCGCGAAATACCGATTTAAAGTTCGCTTCATCGCGATATAGCGTTTTACACATCACGAGCCCCCGATCATGAACCTTGACCTCGACGAAATTATAAAAGCCCTGGCGCACCCGGTACGGCGAGACATCCTGCACTGGCTGAAAGACCCGACCGTCGAATTCCCCGATCAGTCTCACAGCAACGAGCACGGCGTTTGCGCCGGGCAGATCGATCAACGTTGCGGCCTGTCGCAGTCCACGGTGTCCGCACACCTGGCGACCCTGCAGCGCGCCGGCCTGATCAGCAGCCGCAAAGTCGGCCAATGGCACTTTTTCAAACGCAATGAGGAAACCATTCAGGAGTTCCTCCGCATCTTCAGTAAAGAGCTCTGACCCTTAACGTCAGCCAGCCAAAAGGAATAAAACGATGCCCCTCTCGCTACTCATACTGGCCTTAAGCGCCTTCGCCATCGGCACCACCGAATTCGTCATCATGGGCTTGCTGCCCAACGTGGCGGCCGATCTCGGTGTGTCGATCCCCGGCGCCGGCTGGCTGGTGACCGGTTACGCCCTGGGTGTAGCCATCGGTGCGCCGTTCATGGCACTGGCCACCGCCAGACTGCCGCGCAAGGCCGCCCTGGTAGCGTTGATGGGCATCTTCATTGTCGGCAACCTGCTCTGTGCGGTGGCCAGTGACTACAACGTGCTGATGTTCGCCCGTGTGGTCACCGCCCTCTGCCACGGTGCCTTCTTCGGTATCGGTTCGGTGGTGGCGGCTGGCCTGGTGCCCGCCAACAAACGCGCTTCCGCCGTGGCCCTGATGTTCACCGGCCTGACCCTGGCCAACGTCCTCGGCGTGCCGCTGGGCACTGCGCTCGGCCAGCAAGCCGGCTGGCGCTCGACCTTCTGGGCAGTAACCGTGATTGGTGTAATCGCGCTGATTGGCCTGATTCGCTTCCTGCCGGCCAAGCGCGATGAAGAAAAACTCGACATGCGCGCCGAACTGCGCGCCCTCAAGGGTGCCGGTATCTGGCTGTCCCTGAGCATGACCGCGATGTTCGCCGCCTCGGTGTTCACCCTGTTCACCTACGTCGCGCCGCTGTTGGGCGATGTCACCGGCGTCTCCCCTCGCGGCGTGACCTGGACCCTGATGCTCATCGGCCTGGGCCTGACCGTCGGCAACATCATCGGCGGCAAGCTGGCTGACAAAGGCCTGGCGGCGACGCTGATCGGCGTCTTCATCGCAATGGCCGTGGTATCCACCGTGCTGACCTGGACCAGCGTCGCGCTGATCCCGACTGAAATCACCCTATTCCTCTGGGCCACCGCGTGTTTCGCCGCCGTGCCGGCTCTGCAAGTCAACGTGGTGACCTACGGCAAGGCTGCACCGAACCTGGTCTCGACCCTGAACATCGGCGCCTTCAACGTCGGCAACGCCCTGGGCGCCTGGGTCGGCGGCAGTGTCATCGCCCACGGCTTCGGCCTGACCAGCGTGCCACTCGCGGCCGCCGCACTGGCGGTATTCGCCCTGGTCCTGACCCTGATCACTTTCCGTCAGAGCGGTAACCCCGAACTGGCTCCTGCTACCAACTGATACCTCACGAGGGTTGTATTAATGACGACGATTTTCGATCCGATCAAACTGGGCGACCTCGAGCTGTCCAACCGCATCATCATGGCTCCCCTGACCCGCTGCCGCGCCGACGAAGGTCGCGTACCGAATGCGCTAATGGCCGAGTACTACGTTCAACGCGCTTCGGCGGGCCTGATCCTCAGCGAAGCCACTTCGGTGACCCCGATGGGCGTCGGCTACCCGGACACCCCGGGCATCTGGTCCAACGACCAGGTGCGTGGCTGGACCAACGTCACCAAGGCGATCCACGGCGCGGGCGGCAAGATCTTCCTGCAACTGTGGCATGTTGGCCGTGTCTCCCATGAGTCGTACCTGAACGGCGAAAAACCGGTCGCACCGAGCGCCATCCAACCTAAAGGTCACGTCAGCCTGGTTCGTCCACTGGCCGACTACCCGACCCCACGCGCCCTGGAAACCGCTGAAATCGCCGACATCGTCGACGCCTACCGCGTCGGCGCGGAAAACGCCAAGGCCGCCGGTTTCGACGGCGTGGAAATCCACGGCGCCAACGGCTACCTGCTCGACCAGTTCCTGCAAAGCAGCACCAACCAGCGCACCGACCAATACGGCGGCTCCGTGGAAAACCGTGCTCGCCTGCTGCTGGAAGTGACCGACGCCGCCATCGAAGTCTGGGGCGCCGGCCGTGTCGGCGTGCACTTGGCACCACGTGCCGACTCCCACGATATGGGCGACGACAACCTGGCCGAAACCTTCACCTACGTCGCCCGCGAACTGGGCAAGCGCGGTATCGCCTTCATCTGCTCCCGCGAAAAAGAAGGCGCCGACAGCCTCGGCCCGCAAATCAAGGAAGCCTTCGGCGGCCCGTACATCGTCAACGAACGCTTCACCAAGGACAGCGCCAACGCCTGGCTGGCGGCTGGCAAGGCTGATGCGGTGGCGTTTGGTATTCCGTTCATTGCCAACCCGGACTTGCCGGCGCGTTTGAAAGCGGATGCACCGCTGAACGAGGCGCACCCGGAAACCTTCTATGGCAAAGGACCCGTCGGCTACATCGACTATCCGACGCTGTAATCGTTAGCAGTTGAAATGCGAAAGCCCCGGACTCGTGAGAGCCGGGGCTTTTTTGTTGATGCTTGTCTGTCGTCTCTCCCGCACTACGTCCCCTCCCCGTCTAAAAGATGGCAATTCAACATCTCACGCGTGCTCCCTTACCTGCATTAGGTTATGTTTGCCCTCTGTCATGTAGGCAATCAGGTAAAGGTGATGAAGGACCATTCCTCAAATTTCTCTCATCTGTCGCAGTTGAGCGGTGAACTGGCAAAAATCGGGTACCGCGCGGAGCAGTATCTAAAGGATGATCCGAACACAAGCCTGCTCAAGTCTCGTCAGTTCGCGGAGCTGCTGACCCAGGAAACGGCAGCCAGATTGGGCCGCTTCAAGCTGGATGCTCTACAGACGCAGTCACAGCTGATCCAGATGCTCAGCCGGGACGGCATCATCTCCGCCGAGATCCAAAACGCCTTGCATGCCGTGCGCAAAATGGGCAACGAAGCCAACCATCAGTTTGCCGATGATCTTCGTGGCGCCCTCCAGGCTCTGAAAATCAACAATCAACTGGGGTTGTGGTTCCAGCGCACCTTTGGCAACCCCCTGCTCAAGGCCGGCGGATTCATCATTCCAGAAATACCGCCGACGATTCCCGACGATGTCCAGCAAGAACTGGAAAGCCTGCGCAAGCTCAAGGCAGATGCTGACAACGAGCTTGCGAAAGTCCTCACCCAAGCCGAAGAAGTCGCTCTACGGGCCCAATCCCTGGAAGAGGAAGCACGGCTTTGGCAGTCCCTGGCGACCGAAGAAGAAGCCAGCAAGCAGCAATTGCAAGCCAAGCTTGAAGAGCTGCAACGCCACGGCCTCAATGACAGCCAACAAAAAACCTACATGCAACGCGCCGCAGGCGCCGCCAAACAAGTGGTGTTGGACGAGTCGGCCACCCGAGTGCTTATCGATGCTCAGCTGTCAGCGGTGGGCTGGGAAGTCGACACGGTTCAGATTCGCTACAGCAAGGGCGCACGACCAGAACCTGGCCGCTACAAGGCAATTGCTGAATGGCCAACGGCCAATGGTCCGGCGGACTATGCGCTGTTCCACGGGATGGAATTGGTGGCGGTGGTGGAAGCCAAGCGCAAAAACAAGAACGTGTCAGCCGCCATCGATCAGGCCAAGCGCTACGCCAGTGGCATTCAGCCTGATGCGTTCAATCTGGCGGGTGGCCCATGGGGCAAATACAACGCTCCCTTTGTCTTTTCCAGCAACGGCCGTCCTTACCTGAAACAGGTCGAGACGCTATCAGGCATCTGGTTCAATGATCTGCGCCTGCCCACCAACCTTCGTCGTGCCTTGGACGGTTGGTACAGCCCTTCAGGATTGAAGGAGCTGCTCAGACAAGACATTCCCAAGGCCCAGGCAGAACTCGAAGCCATGCCGTTCGAATTCGGTTTCGACCTGCGTGACTACCAACGCAAGGCGATCGAGGCGGTCGAAAAAAGCCTGCGCGACGGCAAGCGAGAATGCCTGCTGGCCATGGCTACAGGCACCGGCAAGACTAAAACTTGCATCGCATTGCTCTACCGCCTGCTCAAGACTCGACGTTTCCGCCGCGTGCTGTTCCTTGTCGACCGAACCTCGCTCGGCGAGCAGGCCGGCAACAGCTTCAAAGATACGCGGGTGCAAACCCTGCAAACCTTCGCCGACGCGTTTGGCATCGCGGACATCGACAAGCCCGCCGCGCAAGCGGAAACCTCCGTGCATATTGCGACGGTACAAGGCATGTCCGCCCGCCTGCTCGGCAATGAGCCCGATAAAGCACCCGCCGTCGACGACTATGACTGCATCATCATCGATGAATGCCACCGTGGGTATTTGCTGGATCGAGAGCTGTCCGATACTGAATTCAGCTTCCGCGATCAGGATGACTACATCTCCAAATACCGTAAGGTCATCGAACACTTCGATGCCGTGCGCATTGGCATGACTGCAACGCCCGCCCTGCATACCACGCAAATTTTCGGGGAGCCGGTGTACTTCTACAGCTACCGCGAAGCCGTTCTCGATGGCGTGCTGATCGATTACGACCCGCCAGTGGTCATCGAGACCCAGCTGTATCAGGATGGCATTCACTGGAACGCAGGCGATCAGGTGGACGTTTACCGACCCGACAGCCAAGACATCGTGTCCTTCAACACGCCCGATGAACTCTCGTTCGATATCAGCGACTTCAACCGCAACGTCATTACCTCGCCCTTCAACAAGGCGATCTGCGAAGAGCTGGTCAAGCACATCAACCCGTTCGGCCCTGATAAAACGGTCATTTTCTGCGTCACCGATGCCCACGCGGACATGGTCGTCGATCTGCTCAAAAAGGCCATGCAACAACGATATCCCGGCAAAATCAACGATGATCAGGTACGCAAAATCACCGGCGCATCCGACCAGCCGCTGCAACAGATCCGCAACTTCCGGACCGAGCGACTGCCGGCCATCGCCGTGACCGTAGACCTGCTGACGACAGGCATCGACGTACCCGCCATCTGCAACCTGGTGTTTTTGCGCAAGGTCAATAGCCGCATCCTCTTCGAGCAGATGCTCGGCCGCGCCACGCGCCGCTGCGATGACCTCGACAAGGAAGCGTTCAAGATCTTCGATGCGGTGGGCACCTACCAAGACATGCTGCAAAACACCACGATGCGACCGGTCGTCGTCAACCCGAACATCAGCTTCACTCAGCTGGGTCGCGAAATGGTCGAGCAACAGGACGAGGCTGCCCGCCAGCTGATTCGCGACCAGTTCATTGCCAAGCTGCAGCGCAAGGCTCGTCATCTGGACGATCGTCAACGCGCGACCGTACAGGCCGAAACCGGTATGCCCCCCGAAGAGCTGGCGACCTTCCTCAAGGAAAAATCACTGCCTGAAATGGCGCAATGGTTTGGCCAGAACACATGGATTGGCGAGCTGCTGGATGCCAAGTCGCAGAGCCCCAAAGCGCATATTCCCATCGCACCGCAGGATGACAAGGTGGTGAGCGTTGCGCCGTTCTACGGCAAGCCCGAGGACTATCTGGAAAGTTTCTCCGCGTACCTCAAACAGCACAGCAACGAGATCCCCGCCCTGCTGGCCGTGTTACAGCGGCCACGTGAGCTGACCCGGGCGGATCTGCTGAAAGTCGCTGCGATACTCGATAACGCCGGTTTCAACGAGCGAGCGCTGACCACCGCCTGGACTCAACGTACCGACGAGGCGATTGCAGCTGGTATCATTGGCTTCATTCGTCAAGCAGCGCTCGGCGACCCGCTCCTGCCATTCGAGCGCCGCGTGGACATGGCCATCAACCGTATCCGCCAGAAGCACTCCGAGTTCACGCCGCTGCAACTGGAGTGGCTGAACAAACTGGGACGACAGCTTAAACAAAACGATGTGCTCGACCGCGACGTCATCGATAATGGCCCACTGCGCAGCCAAGGTGGCTTCGGGCGCATCGACGGTTTCTTCGATGGCAAATTGCAAAGTTTGATCGAAGAGCTCAACGAAGCGGTCTGGGCCAAGCAAGCCTGACCATGACATTCCCGCGCGCCCAACGGCGCGCGGCCGTTTTTTGCCCTTGAATCAGGGCAACCGATCCAGAGAACCTCATGAAACCCGTAACCCAAGATATCGTCCAGAAACTCTGGAACCTTTGCCACGTCCTGCGCAGCGACGGCGTTACTTACCACCAGTACGTGACCGAGCTCACTTACCTGCTGTTCCTGAAAATGGCCAAAGAGATCGGCCGCGAAGACCAACTTCCCGAAGATTACCGCTGGGAAAACCTGGAGTACGCGGCGGCACGGGCCGACCTCGACTTCTACCGGGCGCAATTGCTGTACCTGGGCAACCATGGCAGCGCAATCACCCGGCAAATCTTCGCCAACGCCACGTCGTTCATCCGCAAGCCCGCGACCCTGACCACACTGGTCAAGGCCATCGATGAACTCAACTGGTACTCGGCACGCCAGGAAGGCCTGGGCGACCTGTATGAAGGCCTGTTGGAAAAGAATGCCGGTGAAACCAAGTCCGGTGCAGGCCAGTACTTCACCCCGCGCCCCTTGATTGACAGCATCATCCGCTGCATCAAACCGCGCCTGTACGAGAGCATTCAAGACCCGGCGGCCGGCACCGGCGGCTTCCTCATCGCGGCCAACCATTATCTTGACGAGCATCACGACCTGGAGTCGCTGACCGTCGAGCAGTTTGCGCGCTACCGCAAGCAGTTCCATGGCATCGAGTTGGTGCCTGATACCCACCGCATGGCACTGATGAACCTGATGCTGCATGACCTGGAGTCCGACGGGTCGAGCGGTGTGCGGTTTGGCGACACCTTGTCGCCGGATGGACAGAGCCTGCCACCGGCTGACCTGATACTCAGTAACCCGCCTTTTGGTACTTCCAGAGGCGGCGGCCTGCCAAGCCGTACCGACTTGCGTTATCCCACCGCCAACAAGCAGTTGGCGTTTCTCCAGCACATCTACCGTGGGCTTAAACCGGGTGGCCGTGCTGCCGTGGTGCTGCCGGACAACGTGCTGTTCGAGGCCGGAGTGGGTACTGACATCCGTCGCGACTTGATGAACAAGTGCAACGTGCACACCATCCTCCGGCTGCCTACCGGGATCTTTTATGCACAGGGCGTGAAAACCAACGTGCTGTTCTTTCAGAAGGGCGCGGTGGACGATGCTCATCAGGATGAGGGTTGTACTCAGCGGGTATGGGTGTACGACTTGCGCAGCAACATGCCGAGTTTTGGTAAACGTACGCCGTTTGGGGCCAGCTATCTCAAATCATTTGAAGACGCTTACGGTGAAGATGCCAATGGCAACAGCCCGCGGGCGGAGAATGTTGAGGGGATTGGTGAGCTGAGCCGTTTCCGGGTGTTTAACCGTGATTACATTGAACAGCGTGGGGATTCGCTGGATATCACATGGCTGAAGGATTCTGACAGTCTGGATGCCAATGACTTGCCCGCGCCGGAAGTGCTGGCGGGTGAGGCGATGGCTGAGCTGACTGAGGCGTTGCATGAGTTGGAAGAGTTGATGAAGGCGTTGGGCGCCGAGGATGAAGTTGCGGCGCAGAAGCAGTTGATGGCGGAAGTGATGGGGTTGGTGGTGGCTCAGGAGAATGGGGATGAGTGAGTTGCCGAATGGCTGGGCCGATTGCTTGCTCGAAGACTTACTAGGACAGTTAGAGAATGGAAAAGTCCTACAGCAGGGTTGGAGCCCCCAATGCGACAGTGTTCCTGCCGCTGAAGGCGAATGGGGCGTTCTTAAAACAACGGCGGTGCAAGATGGTTACTTTCTGGAAGCCGAAAATAAAAACCTGCCATCAAAACTAACTCCAAGGCCTGATATTGAAGTTAAAGCTGGTGACTTGCTAATGACCTGTGCAGGTCCTCGCTCAAGATGCGGTGTGATATGCCATGTCGAAAAAACTCGAGAGAAGCTGATATTTTCCGGAAAAATTTATCGTTTCAGACCCAACCAACAATACGTAGCACCTAAGTTTCTAACGTATTTACTTAGAACATCTGAACTGAAAGAGAAAATTGACGGCATAAAAACAGGAATAAGTGATAGCGGCATGAACATGACCCGCGATCGCTTCTTTTCGCTTGAAGTTCAATTAGCACCGCTCAACGAACAACTCCGCATCGCCAAAAAGCTCGATGAAGTGCTCGCCCACGTTGAAACCCTAAAAACCCGTATCCATACCATTCCTCTCCTACTCAAACGTTTTCATCAATCAGTCATCGCGTCGGCTATCTCCGGCCGGCTGACAGGAGACTGGAGGCAAGGTAAGTCAGCCGACTGGATAAGCTTAACGCTAGCAGACGTGATCGAGGGAAAACCAAAAAATGGTTACTCACCAAAGACCGTTGCGCACGAAACTTCAACAAAAACCTTGAGCTTGTCTGCCACTACCGCAGGAGTATTCAAAGGTGAGTTCTTTAAGTACATCGACGAGGAAATTTCACCTGACTCCTACTTATGGTTGAAACCAGGCGACATCTTGATTCAACGGGCAAACACATTGGAATATGTTGGCGTCAGTGTTATATATGACGACGAGCCGATGAAATTCATCTACCCAGATTTAATGATGAAGTGCAGAGCAAAAGATAACATCCTCACAAAATATCTTCATATCTGTCTATCAAGCCACGAAACCCGTAACTATTTTCGTGATAACGCCACGGGCACCTCTGGCAATATGCCGAAAATTAATCAACAAACGGTTATGAGTGTCCCTGTTCTTTTGCCCTCGTTGCAAGAACAAACCGAAATCGTCCGCCGAGTCGAACAACTCTTCGCCTTCGCCGACCAACTCGAAGCCAAAGTCGCCTCGGCTAAAACCCGCATCGACCACCTGACCCAAAGCATCCTGGCCAAAGCTTTCCGCGGTGAACTGGTGCCCCAGGACCCGAACGACGAGCCTGCCAGTGTGCTGCTGGAGCGCATCAAGGCTCAGCGCGACGCAGCGCCCAAGGCAAAACGTGGTCGTAAGGTGTCGGCCTGAGCAGAAGGAGAGTAGCGATCATGGCTATTTCCGATTTTCAGTCAGTCATGGGTTCTGAGTTGGCTGTGGTCGCTGGATTTTCAGGCAGTTTGTTTATGGGTGATGTTTAGTGGCGTTTACTTAAAGTGTCGATGTTTCGGATGACGCTGTAGGGCGTTGTAGGCAAACTCCGAATCTCGTTTTTGGGCTCTTTTTGCCTTGTTGCGCTTTTCTTTGACGGGATAGTCTCCGGACGTCGCTGAACTTTCAGCGATCGGGCTTGGAAACCCGTCAAGTCAAACGTAACAGTCCCATCACAACTGCGGACGCCAGTTCGTCCGCGCCCTTGTGTTATGGCAGCTGTACGTGGGACGTCTTCGGACGTGCCGGTTTCCTTGACTTCCGGTTTTCCAACCTGCGTACAGCTGCCACCATTCGCTTGGAAACGAACGTGGCAGCTCCTCAAGTCAGGAGTTGCACCATGACCAAAACAGATCAGCCCTGCCCCGCAGAGCTAAAGACAGTAGGCTTCACCCCATTCCTATACCTCTCGAATCAACCCCTGTTCCACGTCTGCCGCGACGTCCCCATCGCCGACGCCTTGGCCCAAGCCTCCAACCTGTTGTTCCTCGCCAAAGAGCTCGCTATGGATGCCGCCTATGCCAAAGACACCGACCGCCATGCCTGGGCCGCGCATTACCTGACGGCGATGAGTAAAGCGGTGATTGATGATGTGGTGAAGGTGTTGGAGCGAGGTGGTGAGCGCAAGCGCAAGTAAGTTGCGCTACGGCGATACCTCATGAACTTGAAAGCCCCGGACTCAAAAGAGCCGGGGCTTATTGGCAATGGAGGTAGCGCGGCTTCTGTGGGAGCGAGCCTGCTCGCGAAAAACCCGAGGGTGTCGCGGGGTATCTGGTTATACGCGTTATCGTTCACGACCTTCGCGAGCAGGCTTGCTCCCACGATGGATTGGGTACTTCTGCGAGAGATTGGTTGGTTGTCAGGCCGTCATCGCTGGCAAGCCAGCTCCCACAGGGAATTGGGTACACCCACCACTCCAGGTCGAGTGTCAGCTCGCCTCGTTTGCTTTTGATTTTGATCCACCCGCCCCATCGGGAGGCTGAGTGGGTGAGTCATACCGGCGAGCGCTTTTGGTTACTTTTAAGGCGTTTGTTAAAAGTGACTCGCCGTAAGGGCGAAACCATAAGCCGCCGTTACCGCAGCAACGGATATGTACGCGGTCAACAAAAGCCAGGTCGACTGTCAGGCCGCCTTCGCGAGCAGGCTCGCTCCCACAAAAGGCCACATTGCTAACCCCGTGCTCAGGATCGACACAAAATCCCTACAAATTACCGAGCGTGCTAACTGTCAACCTGGCATTCGTAAGTATATAAAAGCACCCTTCTGCCACAGGGCCGGTGAAGAACTCTTCATTTACAGCCTCACCGGTTGACCATACGAAGCCGATTACGCATGTTGTTTCACTTACGCAGGCTGGGGCTCAGACGCAGCATATCGATTGCAATATCGACCCAACGCTCGGCCTCGGTGTGCAGCTGGAAACTGTCCGGTGCAAGCAACCATTGGTACAACAGGCCGTCTATATAGGCATGGATGCTGATCGCCGCGCGGACGGTGTCTAGATCTTCCGGCAACTGTCCACGGTTCACAGCGTTACGCAGGGTCAGGCCAATGCGCATGTTGCAGTCGAGACTGGCTTCGCGGCGCTGCTGGCGCAGATCGCACATTTCATCGGTGAACTCGCACTTATGAAACAGAATCTCGTTGATACGCCGGGTCTTGGGGTCCAGCGCAACTTCATGAAACAAATGGATCAGCAATCGGCGCATGCAGCCCAGCGGGTCGAGTTCGTCTTCGCTCTCCGCGGCCTTGGCCAGTTCATCCAGGGGCTCATGCAAGCTGTCGAGCATGGCCTGCACCAAATCGGCCTTGTTGCTGAAGTGCCAGTAAATGGCACCACGGGTGACGCCCGCCAGGGTCGCGATGTCTGCCAGCGTCGTACGAGCCACGCCCCGCTCGAAAAAGGCTTTTTCGGCCGCTTCGAGAATCTGGTTGCGGGTTTCCTGGGCTTCCTCTTTGGTGCGACGGACCATGGCAGTACAACCTCAATCGGGATGCTTCAGCGATGTCTGAATATCAGCTGAATAAAAGCGGGGCGAGCGTTCTTGGGGCTCGTCCCCGGGCCTACAATTCCAACCTTGCGACGGCTTCTGTAACGGCGGGGATACACAGGCAAGGTATTTACAAACAACCGTGAACGTAAGTATATTCCTTAGCAAGCTACTTATCCACCCGGTACTCATTTTTTAACCTTCCATCTTTTCTTGTGCGTTCCCTACGCGCCTGACCCGAGGATTTTCATGCAATTCAAGCCAGCTGTTACCGCTTTGGTCGCCGCCGTCGCCCTTGCTGCACTGCTTAGCGGATGCAAAAAGGAAGAAGCGGCGCCGGCCGCACCACCGCCTCAGGTCGGCGTCGTCACCTTGCAGCCGCAAACGTTTACGTTGACCTCCGAACTGCCGGGCCGCACCAGCGCATTCCGCATTGCCGAAGTACGTCCGCAGGTCAACGGCATCATTCTCAAGCGCCTGTTCAAGGAAGGCGGCGATGTCAAAGCCGGCCAACAGCTGTACCAGATCGATCCGGCCGTTTATGAAGCGACCCTGAAAAGCGCCGAGGCCAACCTGCGTTCGACCAAGTCGATCTCCGACCGCTACCAGCAACTGGTCAACGAGCAGGCCGTGAGCCGTCAGGAGTACGACACCGCCGTGGCCAACCGCCTGCAATCGGAAGCCGCGCTGCAATCGGCCCAGATCAACGTGCGCTACACCAAGGTTTACGCACCGCTGACCGGCCGCATCGGTCGCTCTTCGGTGACCGAAGGCGCATTGGTCAGCAACGGTCAGACCGAAGCGATGGCGGTCATCCAGCAACTCGACCCGATCTACGTCGATGTCACGCAGTCTTCCGTCGAACTGCTGCAATTGCGCCGCGAACTGGAAAGCGGCCGCCTGCAAAAGGCCGGCGACAACACCGCGGCGGTCAAGCTGATGCTCGAGGACGGCAGCCCGTACAAGCAGGAAGGCAAGCTGGAGTTCTCCGAAGTCTCGGTTGACCAGACCACTGGCTCCGTGACCCTGCGCGCCGTGTTCCCGAACCCTGATCACACGCTGCTGCCGGGCATGTTCGTCCACGCCCAATTGAAGGCCGGTGTGAACAGCGCGGCGATTCTGGCCCCGCAGCAAGGCGTGACCCGCGACCTCAAGGGCACCCCGACCGCGCTGGTCGTCGGCCCCGACAACAAGGTCGAACTGCGTCAGCTCAAGGCCAGCCGCACCGTCGGCAACCAATGGCTGATCGAAGACGGCCTGAAGGCCGGCGATCGCCTGATCACCGAAGGGCTGCAATTCGTCAAACCTGGCATCGAAGTCAAGGCCACCGAGGCGACCAACGTTAGCGCGAAGAACCCGACCCCCGCGAAAGCTGCTGCACAGGCTTCCGCAGGCAAAGGGGAGTAAACCATGTCGAAATTCTTTATCGACCGTCCGATTTTCGCCTGGGTAATAGCCCTGGTGATCATGCTGGTCGGGGCACTCTCGATCCTCAAACTGCCGATCAACCAATACCCAAGCATTGCGCCTCCGGCGATCGCCATCTCCGTGACCTACCCGGGCGCTTCCGCGCAGACCGTGCAGGACACTGTGGTCCAGGTAATCGAACAGCAGCTCAACGGTATCGACAACCTGCGTTATGTGTCTTCGGAAAGTAACTCCGACGGCACCATGACCATTACCGCGACCTTCGAGCAAGGCACCAACTCCGATACCGCGCAGGTTCAGGTGCAGAACAAACTGAACCTGGCCACCCCGCTGCTGCCGCAAGAAGTGCAGCAACAGGGTATCCGCGTGACCAAGGCAGTGAAGAACTTCCTGCTGGTGATCGGCGTGGTGTCCCGCGACGGCAGCATGACCAAGGACGACCTGTCCAACTACATCGTGTCCAACATGCAGGACCCGATCTCCCGTACCGCCGGTGTGGGTGACTTCCAGGTGTTCGGTTCCCAGTACGCCATGCGTATCTGGCTCGACCCGGCCAAGCTGAACAACTACAACCTGACCCCGATCGACGTCAAAACCGCCGTCGCCGCACAAAACGTGCAGATCTCGTCCGGCCAGCTCGGCGGCCTGCCCGCCCTGCCCGATACGCAGTTGAACGCGACGATCATCGGCAAGACCCGTCTGCAGACTGCCGAGCAGTTCGACAAGATCCTGCTCAAGGTCAACAAGGACGGTTCCCAGGTTCGCTTGAAGGACGTCGCCAGTGTCGGTCTGGGCGGCGAGAACTACAGCATCAACGCCCAGTTCAACGGCGCACCGGCTTCCGGTCTGGCGGTGAAACTGGCCAACGGTGCCAACGCCCTCGATACCGCCAAGGCCCTGCGCAAGACCATCGACAGCCTCAAGCCGTTCTTCCCGGAAGGGATGGAAGTGGTGTTCCCGTACGACACCACCCCGGTGGTGACCGAATCGATCAAGGGTGTGGTTGAAACCCTGGTCGAAGCGATCGTGCTGGTGTTCCTGGTGATGTTCCTGTTCCTGCAAAACTTCCGCGCCACCGTGATCACCACGATGACCGTGCCGGTGGTATTGCTCGGTACGTTCGGCATCCTCGCGGCAGCCGGTTTCAGCATCAACACCCTGACTATGTTCGGCATGGTGCTGGCCATCGGCTTGTTGGTGGACGACGCCATCGTCGTGGTGGAAAACGTCGAACGGGTGATGAGCGAAGAAGGCCTGTCACCCAAGGAAGCCACCAAGAAATCCATGGGGCAGATCCAGGGTGCACTGGTCGGTATCGCCCTGGTGCTCTCGGCGGTATTGCTGCCGATGGCGTTCTTCAGCGGTTCCACCGGTGTGATCTACAAGCAGTTCTCGATCACCATCGTCTCGGCCATGGCCCTGTCGGTACTGGTTGCACTGATCTTCACCCCGGCGCTGTGCGCCACCATGCTCAAGGCCATTCCGCATGGCGAGCACGGCGCGCCGAAACGCGGTTTCTTCGGCTGGTTCAACCGCAACTTCGACCGTAGCGTACGCAGCTACGAGCGCGGCGTGGGCAACATCCTTTCGCGCAAGGCGCCATACCTGCTGGCGTACATCATCATCGTGGTCGGGATGGCCTGGCTGTTCACCCGCATTCCAACGGCGTTCCTGCCGGAAGAGGACCAGGGCGTACTGTTCGCCCAGGTACAGACCCCGGCCGGTTCGACCTCCCAGCGTACCCAGGTGGTCGTGGATGAAATGCGCGAATACCTGCTGCGTTCGGGCAAGGATGGCGGTGAAGGCGATGCGGTGAACTCGGTGTTTACCGTGACCGGCTTCAACTTTGCCGGCCGTGGCCAGAGCTCGGGTATGGCCTTCATCATGCTCAAGCCTTGGCACGAACGTAACGCCGACAACAGCGTGTTCAAGGTGGTGGCCCGTGCCCAGCAGCACTTCTTCACCTTCCGCGATGCGATGGTGTTCGCCTTCGCGCCACCAGCCGTACTGGAACTGGGTAACGCCACTGGTTTTGACGTGTTCCTGCAAGACCGCGCCGGTATCGGCCACGAAAAACTGATGGAAGCTCGTAACCAGTTCCTCGGCATGGCCGCGCAAAGCAAAGTGTTGTCGCAGGTGCGCCCGAACGGCTTGAACGATGAACCGCAGTTCCAGCTGGAAGTCGATGACGAGAAGGCCAGTGCCCTGGGCGTGACCATCGCCGACATCAACAACACCCTGTCGATTGCCCTGGGCAGTAGCTATGTCAACGACTTCATCGACCGCGGTCGGGTGAAGAAGGTGTACATCCAGGGTCAGCCAGCCTCGCGCATGAGCCCTGAAGACCTGCAAAAGTGGTACGTGCGCAACAGCGCCGGCACCATGGTTCCGTTCTCGGCATTCGCCAAGGGCGAGTGGATCTACGGTTCGCCGAAACTGGCTCGCTACAACGGCGTGGAAGCGATGGAAATCCTCGGTGCCCCGGCGCCGGGCTACTCCACCGGTGAAGCCATGGCCGAGGTCGAGGCCCTGGCCAAGAAACTGCCGGCCGGTGTCGGTATTTCCTGGACCGGCCTGTCCTACGAGGAACGGCTGTCCGGCTCCCAGGCGCCTGCGCTGTACGCCCTGTCGCTGCTGATGGTGTTCCTGTGCCTGGCGGCGCTGTATGAAAGCTGGTCGATTCCGATCGCGGTGATGTTGGTGGTACCGCTGGGGATCATCGGTGCGCTGATGGCCACCAGCCTGCGCGGCCTATCCAACGACGTGTACTTCCAGGTGGGCCTGTTGACGACCATCGGCCTGGCGGCGAAAAACGCCATTCTGATTGTCGAATTTGCCAAGGAACTGCACGAGCAAGGGCGCAGCCTGCGCGATGCGGCGATCGAAGCCTGCCGCATGCGTCTGCGACCGATCATCATGACCTCGCTCGCGTTCGTCCTCGGTGTAGTGCCCCTGGCGATCTCCACGGGCGCAGGTTCGGGCAGCCAGCATGCCATCGGTACCGGTGTGATTGGCGGTATGATCACCGCCACCGTATTGGCGATCTTCTGGGTCCCGCTGTTCTTCGTCACCGTATCGTCCATGGGCCAGCGTAAAGTCGCCGACCAGGACGCTGCCATTGAACCTTCTAAAGAGGCTGGCTAATGAGCAAGTCGCTACTCTCCCTGGCAGTCGCCGCCTTCGTGCTCGGTGGCTGCTCGCTGATACCCGATTATCAGCAGCCGGACGCGCCGGTGGCCGATCAGTACCCGCAGGGCCTGGCGTACTCGCCGGCCCAGGCGCCTGAGCAGGCGGCGGCAGAGCAAGGCTGGAAGCAGTTTTTCCATGATCCGGCGCTGCAACAGCTGATCCAGGTTGCCCTGGAAAACAACCGAGACCTGCGTGTCGCAGCCCTGAACGTCGACGCCTTTGCGGCTCAATACCGCATCTCCCGCGCCGATCTGTTCCCGGCCGTTTCGGCCAATGGCACCGGCAACCGCCAACGCGTTCCGGCCGATGCTTCGCAGACCGGTGAAGCAGGCATCACCAGCTCCTACTCGGCTACCGTCGGCATCAGTGCTTATGAACTCGACCTGTTCGGTCGGATTCGCAGCCTGAACGAAGAAGCCCTGCAGAAGTACTTTGCCACCGAAGAAGGTCGGCGCAGCACCCAGATCAGCCTGGTGGGCGCCGTGGCCAATGCCTACCTGACCTGGCAGGCCGACAAGGAACTGTACAAGCTGACCCAGGACACTCTTGCTGCGTTTGAGGAGAGCTACAAGCTCACTGCCCGCAGCAACGAAGTGGGGGTCGCCTCGGCCCTGGACCTGGCGCAGTCGCGGACCTCGGTGGAAAACGCCCGTGCGCAACTGGCCCGTTACACCCGCCAGGTCGCCCAGGATGAAAACAGCCTGGTGCTGCTGCTCGGCACCGGAATCCCGGCCAACCTGCAAGTGGCCAAGCCGCTCAACGACGATTTGCTGAGCGATGTTCCGCCCGGCCTGCCGTCGGACTTGCTGCAACGTCGTCCGGACATCCTGCAAGCCGAGTACAACCTCAAGGCCGCCAACGCCAACATCGGCGCGGCGCGGGCGGCGTTCTTCCCGAGCATCAGCCTGACCGCTAATGCCGGCACCCTGAGCCCGGACCTGTCCGGTCTGTTCAAGGGCGGTTCAGGCACCTGGCTGTTCCAGCCGCAGATCAACCTGCCGATCTTCAACGCCGGCAGCCTGCGTGCCAGCCTGGACTACTCGAAAATCCAGAAAGACATCGGCGTGGCGAACTACGAGAAGTCCATTCAAACGGCCTTCCAGGAAGTCGCCGATGGCCTGGCCGCCCGCGAGACCTACACCCACCAGTTGCAGGCGCAGCGTGATTTCGTCAGCGCCAACCAGGACTACTACCGCCTGGCCGAGCGTCGCTACCGCATCGGTGTCGACAGCAACCTGACCTTCCTCGATGCCCAGCGTCAGCTGTTCAGTGCCCAACAGGCCCTGATCACCGACCGCCTGGCGCAGCTGGTCAGCGCGGTAAACCTGTACAAGGCACTGGGTGGTGGCTGGAACGAACAGACGGCGAAGAACGAGCCGTTGAAAGAAGAAGCGCCGAAGCTGAAGTTGTTCTGATAGCGCTTTGAAAACACGAAGCCCACCGATTGGTGGGCTTTTTGTTGGCGGCGGGAAAAGTTGTATTGGCCGGTCGGGGGGGGGGGGGGGGGGGGGGGGGGGGGAGGGAAAGGAGGGGGGGGGAGGAAAAAGGATTATGGGGGGGTGGG
>NZ_JBPKAM010000107.1:0-20678 GCF_051216495.1 Pseudomonas baetica
CCCCCCTCCCCCCCCCCCCCCCCCCCCCCCCCCCCCCCCCCCCCCCCCCCCCCCCCCCCCCCCCCCCCCCCCCCCCCCCCCCCCCCCCCCCCCACAGGTAGGGTGTGAAATTTGGGATTGGAATCAGGCGCTGGCCGCCATCCCATACCGCCGATGATGCACCTCAAGCTGATCCTTGATCACCTTGAGCACCTTGGCCTCATGTTCATGAATGAAGAAGTGCCCACCGGCGAGCATGTCCACGGAAAAGCTGCCACGGGTTTCCTTGCTCCAGCCGATCAACTGCTCGGTGGTGGCCCGGTCGGCCTTGCCGCCGAGTACATGCACCGGACACTTGAGCAACGGGCGCTGCATGGGCTCGAAGCGTCCGCACAACTGGAAGTCGGCGCGCAGGATCGGCAAGGTCAGGCTCATCAACTCCTGGTTGGCCAGCACTTCTTCGCTGGTGCCGTTGAGCGTGCGCAGTTGTTCGATCAGTTCGGCATCGGTCTTGGGTTCGGCGAAACCGCGGTCGTAATCCTCGCGCATGGTCGGCGCGGCCGTGCCCGAGGCGAACAAAGCCACCGGCTCCGGACAACCTAGGGCACGAAACGCATGGGCCATCTCACAGGCCAGCAACGCACCGAGACTATGGCCGAACAAGGCATACGGCGCCTTGAGCGTGGCTCTCTGTTCCTGCGCCAATTGCAGCGCCAGTCGGCGCATGTCGGTGTGCAACGGTTCGCCGAACCTCGCCCCTCGCCCTGGCAGTTCCACGGGCTGCACTTTCAGCCATTGCGGCAATTTGCTCCGCCAGCGGCTATAGACCATGGCGCTCGCGCCCGAATAGGGCAGGCACAGCAATGTCAGCTGGGTCACCGGGCTTTCCTTGTAGGTTGTCTACCTAGAGAACGGATGAGCGCCACGGGGAATTAGTCGTGCAGAACCCTGTAGGAGCGAGCATGCTCGCGAAGGACGTCAACGATAACGCGGGGCATCAGACAGCCCGTGTCGTCCATGCGTCCATCGCGAGCATGCTCGCTCCTACAGGTAATGCGTTATTTCAGGTGGCGGTAACTTTGTACCGCAGATCCCAGCACCACAGCCCCCGCCGCGATCGCCACCCAAAACCCGCTGCGCGCCCCGAACGCATCCACCATCCACCCGGAACTGGCGGCGCCGATCGCCACGCCGATACTCAACCCGGTGACCAGCCAGGTCAGGCCTTCAGTAAGCTTGGCCGGCGGCACGATCTGCTCTACCAGAGCCATCGCGACAATCAGGGTCGGGGCAAAAAACAGACCGGCCACGAACACCGCCAGCGACAACCCGAGAATGTTCACTGCCAACAGCAGCGGCAACGTGGTCACTGCCGTCGCCACACCGCCGTAGAGAAACAGGCGCGGCAGCGGTACTTTCGAGCGCAGCGCACCGAACGCCAGTCCGGCCATGCAGGAACCGATGGCATACACGGACAACACGATGCTCGCCGAGGCCGGTTGGCCCTGCTGCTGGGCGAAGGCCACGCTGACCACATCCACGACACCGACGATGGTGCCCATGGCGACCATCAACAGCATCAGCAACTGGATGTCCACGGAGCGGATGATCGAGCCCTTGTGATGTGCTTCGTGAGGGTGAACCGCCGGCTCGGTACTGCGTTGCAGCACAAACGCGGTGACGCCGACAGCCAGCATCAGCAACGCTGCCAGCGGCCCGGCTTCGGGGAATGCCACCACGCACAGGCCCACCGACAGCGGTGGCCCGACAATGAAGCAGACCTCGTCCAGCACCGACTCCAGCGCGTACGCCGTTTGCAGTTGCGGCTGGCCGCGATACAACTCGGTCCAGCGCGCCCGCACCATCGCCGACATGCTCGGCATGCAGCCGGCGATGGCGGCGAACAGGAACAGCATCCATTGCGGCGCCTGCAAACGGGTGCACAACAACACCATCAACAGCGCCCCGCCCCCAATCAGTGCCGACACTGGCAGGATTCGGCGCTGGCCGAAACGGTCCACCAGCCGCGACACCTGCGGTGCACAAAACGCCGTGGCCAGGGCAAAGGTCGCCGCCACCGCGCCAGCCAGGCCATAGCCGCCCTTTACCTGCGAGAGCATGGTGATCAGGCCGATGCCGGTCATCGAAATCGGCATGCGCGCGATCATGCCGGCCAGGACGAAGGCGCGGCTGCCTGGGACTTTGAACAGTTCGCGGTAGGGGTTTGCCATGGGGGCCAGTCTCGATAAGGGTCTGCAAATTGCCATATCGGCGGATCGAGGGGGAAGCCGCAAATTGTTGGGTGAATGTGAAGGCCTCTTCGCGAGCAGGCTCGCTCCCACAATGGGTGGCGTACACCCTTCAACAGGAGTCTGAGCCGAAGATTTTCGCAGACCAAAGTCCTACATTTATTAAACAAAATACCCGGAAATACCCTGTTGCCAGCCGTTACATCCCCACCTAACATCCCGCCTCAACGGGAACAGCGGAGCTGTCCAAACAAACCCGAACTCAAGGAACCGGAATGAGCCAACGCATCCACCGCAGCATCGACCTCCCCCTTCGCACCGGCTTGAACCGCGACGAACTGTGGGACGCCCACGACAGGGGCCTGATCAAATGCTGGGAAATCGGCCGTCAGCGCGCCGCCCGCTTTCCCGGCCTCGCCCAGCAATGCCTGGCTGGCGAACTCCCGGTGCTGGGCTGGAAAGGTGGTGTCAGCCGCAGCCTGAAAAAACTCGAAAAGTACGGTTCCCTCAAATACCTCGCCCAATGGCAGGGCTTGCGTGGGGAGGATCTGGACGTGGATTTGAGCGAAGAGCGCGCGCTGACCTGCTCACGCACGGGGATGGTGGTGACGTTCACCCCGGATCGGGCGAAGTATTTTAATCAGGTGACGGAAGCCGTTGAGTAACGCCGCCCTGTTCAAGGCATCAGCGAATCCGCCGCACCACTAACGGAAAACCGTTCCCTATAAGCCTGCGGCGTCACCCCCATGGCCCGCAGGAAACTGCGACGCAACGTCTCCTCGCTGCCGAACCCGCATTGCACGGCGACTCGCTTGATCGGCACGCCGGTATCGCTGAGCAAGCGTCGCGCCGTTTCGACGCGGATCAATTCGATGGCCCGGGCCGGGGTCTGGCCGGTGTCCGCGCGGTAGTGGCGTACGAAGCTGCGTTCGCTCATGCCGGCCTGCAAGGCCAGGGTCGGGATGCCGAGATCCTTGGTGAGGTTTTCGCTGATCCAGGCGTGAAGTTCGTCGAAACGGTTGCCTTCTTTCTGCAAGGACAGGGTCACGCTGAATTGCGACTGACCTCCGGGGCGCTTGAGGAACACCACCAGTTGCCGGGCGACTTCCAGGGCCATGGTGCGGCCGAGGTCCTCCTCGACCATCGCCAGCGCCAGGTCGATGCCGGCAGTGACCCCGGCCGAGGTCCAGACCGGGCCGTCGTTGATGAAGATCGGATTGGGTTCGACCTGCAATTGCGGATGCTGCTGCGCCAGTTGATCGCATCGGGTCCAGTGGGTGACCACGCGCCGTCCATCGAGCCAGCCGCTGGCCGCCAGCAGAAACGCCCCGGTGCACACCGAGGCAACCCGTCGGCACTGCAGCCCATGCGTGCGTACCCAGGTCACCAGCGACGCGTCTTCCGACGCCGCGTAAACACCCCAGCCCCCGGCGATGATCAAGGTGTCGCTGCCCTGCTCGGGCAAGGGTTCGGCCAACAACGCCAGGCCCGCCGATGACATCACCGCCCCGCCGCCACTGGCAATCACAGAAGGTGCATAAGGCGTCGGCAAGCCTTGCTGGCGGGCGATGTCATTGGCCGAGGCAAACACCTGCAAGGGACCTGTGACATCGAGCAATTGTACATTGGCGAACGCGAGCACATGAATGGTTCTGGGCATTTTGGCGTAATTCGTGGGGTGATTGGCGTGTACGCCAAATCCTGGGCGCCTAGAGTGAACTTGTCCACCCACTTCAGGAGAAAAACACCATGACCTTGCAGATCGGTTTTCTGTTGTTTCCACAGGTGCAGCAACTCGACCTGACCGGCCCTTACGATGTGCTGGCCTCGCTACCGGATGTGAAGGTGCATCTGATCTGGAAGGATCTGGTGCCCGTCACCGCCAGTACCGGCCTGGTGCTGAAGCCGACCACCACCTTCGATGACTGCCCGGCGCTGGATGTGATCTGCGTGCCCGGGGGCAGCGGTGTCGGGCCGTTGATGGAAGATGTCCGGACCTTGGCGTTCCTCAGGGAACAGGCCGCCCATGCGCGTTACGTGACATCGGTGTGCACGGGAGCGCTGGTACTGGGAGCGGCAGGATTGCTCAAGGGAAAACGCGCTACGACTCACTGGGCCTATCACGAGTTGCTGACACCGCTGGGAGCCATTGCGGTGAAGGATCGGGTGGTGCGCGATGGCAACCTGCTGACCGGTGGCGGGATCACCGCGGGTATCGATTTCGCCCTGACCCTGGCGGCAGAGTTGTTCGACCGGGACACCGCTGAGCGGGTGCAATTGCAACTGGAATACGCCCCGGCACCGCCGTTTCAGGCGGGTAGCCCGGAAACGGCGCCGGCTCGGGTTCTGCAGGAGGCCCGTGAGCGTGCCGCAGGTTCGTTGAAATTGCGCGGGGAAATCACCGAGCGTGCAGCGGCGAAACTCGAACGCTAACCGTGTAGGAGCGAGCTTGCTCGCGATGGTCGTTAACGATAACGCGTGCTGACGGGTAAACGCGGTGCTCTTGAGACCATCGCGAGCATGCTCGCTCCTACAGTTCGAGTTTCACCGGTATTTTCTTGCGCCCATAAAAAAACCCGCCGAAGCGGGTTCTTCCAAGACCATTACGACTCCCTGTCGTCAGCACTCCTTGCGAATGGCCGATCATCCATGATCCTGAGCACTCCCTGTGCGTCAGTGGATGGGGCCAGAATACGCATGGGATCCAATTTGTAACAGAAGATATATCTGCCATCGCGTGTAAGACATTCGCTATAGCCACCCTTCCGAAAACCCTTAGATGACTCATTCGCTCTCACGCTCACGGGCCTTGGCGCTTTCGGCAAGAAAGTGTTCCAGCCTGCCCAACTGCTCTTCCCAGCCACGGCTGTCCATGTAGTACGCCTCTTTCTGGCGTATGTCGGGAATGTGCGCAAAACCGGACTCGGACACCTTCAAAAGCGTGCCGCCCTCGTAGTCTTGCAGTTCGAACTTGACCAGTGTGGTCGGCTCCTGGGAATAGTCGATCTTCGGGTTCACGGCGTACGGGTGCCAGCGAAACGAAAACAACTGCTGCGGCTCGACCCGCTCGACCAGCACATTCCACAATACGTGTTCATAACCGGGATACGTGACCTGCCCCTGCGTCCATTCGCCGGCAATAAAACGCCGGCCTTCGAGCGCAACGCCAAACCATTGACCGAACGCCTCGGCATCGACCAATGCCCGCCAGACATGGGAGCGCGGCGACTTGAGCATTATTTTGCGTTCAAAACTATTGGGAACTGGTTTCATACGTCACCTCCTGTAATGAACAACAGTAGGCCTGTAAGACCACATGTCCAGTCCGAAAGTTGTACGAATGCGGTGTCAGCGGTCGAAATCGCAACCTTTGCATCGCCACTCGCTTGGCTACACTGCACCCCCAACTTCCCTGTCACTGCGAGCTTCCTTCATGTACTCACGTTTTTTCCTGGCGCTGACGCCTCTGATTTTCATCCCCCTGGCCCAGGCCGTGGACTGCGATAACGCCACCGACCAGACCACGATGAACCAGTGTGCGGCGCAGCAGCACGCTGCGGCGGACAAGGAGTTGAATGCGCTGTACCAGCAGATCACGTCGCGGCTCAAGGGCAATCCTGATGGCAAGAAATTGCTGGTGGGGGCGCAGCGCTCATGGATTGCGTTTCGCGATGCCGAGTGCAAGTTCTCGGCGTCGGGGGTGGAAGGCGGGAGTGTTTATCCGCTGATCTATGGCAATTGCGTGACGGAATTGACCAAAGCGCGGGTCGAGACGTTCAAGACGTATCTGAAGTGTCAGGAGGGGGATTTGGGGTGTCCGGTGCCGGGGGTTTGATGCTTCGGTGTACTTGAGGGCCTCATCGCGGGCAAGCCCGCTCCCACAGGTTTTGTGTGCGACACGAACCCTGTGGGAGCGAGCTTGCTCGCGATGGCGTCAGTGTAGACTGCGCAAATTACCGAACAAACACCTGCGCCGTGGTAATCGCCATGTCCCCACCCGGCAATTTGATGCTGCCGACCTGTTTCAGGCTGTCGGCATCGAAGATCGCCACATCGTTGAATGTCCCGGCCAGGTAGATCTTGCTGCCGTCCTTGTTGAGGGAAATGCAGTAGTAGGAGTGATCAAGCGTCGCCGCTTGCAGCAATTTCTTCTCCTTGATGTCGTACTTGGCCAGACGGTTGAGCACGCCATACATCACGTTCGGGTCTTTTGGCGAGCGCATGCCGCTGAAATAGATTTCCGTCAGTGGCCCGAAGTCAGTGGTTTCGGTCTTGCCAGTCTTCAGGTCGATGCTGAACAGGCCGTACAGGTAGTCGGCGGTGGCCGGGTCCTGTTTCTTGTCCTTGAACTTCGCGGTGGTGTAGAGCAGCGAGAAGTCATGGCGATAGGTCTGCTGGTTCCACACGTAGAGCACGTCGGGCGCGGCGTAGTTCGGGCGTTTCCAATGACGGCTGGGGATCAACACGTCGAATTTGCCGGTCTGCACGTTGACCTTGTAGATATCCGCACCGGCCACATACAAGGTGCCGTCGTCACCGCTCTGCATGATGGTCAGTTGCCGGGGCGCCGGGAAACTGCGCACCGCCTTGGCGTCCATGCCGGCGTCGGTCTTGTACACATCCAGCCGAGGCTGCTGCACTTCGTAGCGATCGTTGAGCATCAACGTCGGATTGGCGATGGTGTATAGCTCCTTGCCGTCATGGCTGACGGTGAAAGCGAACATCGACCGTGCCTTCTCCCCCGGTTTCTGGGTGATGCTGGCGTGGAACACCTGTTTGCAGCTGTCCAGTTCGACGCCGTAGACATCCGCGTAGTGGTTGTTCAACACGTAGGCGGTCTTGCGATCAGGCGACAGCTGCACGGTGCCGGGGCCGAAGGCGTCCGGCATCTTGCAGGTCTTGAACAGCGTGTCGGTGGCCAGGTCGATCACATGCAGGTTGTTCGGGTAGTTGGTGGTCAACATGTACTCGTGACCGTCTTGCAACGCGGTGTTTTCATCGGCCAGAACACTGAGCGAGCAGGTGCTCAGAACCGCGAACGCGGCGAGGCCGCAGGCTTTCAAATTACGCATGCTGGAATCCTTCTTGTTATCTGATCACTTGTCTTTCGGGAAGACAGTGCCGAGGTTTCGCCAGTTGTCGTTGGACGCCTGGGCATCCTTGTTCCAGTCCGGGTAGGTGCTCATCATGTCCGGCACCTGGGCCGGCCACCAGCAAGGGTCGGAGCAGCCATACAAGTCGGCTTCCATCGGCTGGCACAGCGACGACACACCGCCGAACGCATCGATCTCCCAACCCGGGTCGGTGGTCGAGGCACAGCCCGCCACGGAGCTCATGGCGACCACTTCTTCGATGCGGTTCTCGTCCGCGGCCTGATCCAGCTTCAACGCTTTGTTATTGATTGCCTTGAGATGTTTCATATCAGTGAGCCTTGCGCGGAGTGATGTAGCTGCTGATGAACGCAGGGTTATGGGCCATGATCCGGGTGTAGACCTCGATGCCGAAGTCGACCCAGTCACGCATCAGTTCGCAGTAGTGATAGGTCGGGTGCGTCGGGTCGCCATAACGGGCGTAGCTCTCGTGGTAGCAGCCGCCGGAGCACAGGTTGCGGATCTGGCAGTCGTTGCAACCGGTGTTGGTGCGGTCCAGGCGCTCGGACAGGAAGTCGTTCAACTCCATCTGCTTCACGCCGCTGTGGACGTTGCCAAAGGTAGGCATCGATGAGCCGGTAAAGCGGTGGCACAGGTTCAACTCGCCCTTGTGATCCACCGCCAGCATCTTCAGGCCCGCGCCGCAGGGCAGCGCCTTTTTGTGGCCTTCGTGGATGTCGGTGATCAACTGGTGCAGGTTGGAGAAACCGATGTTGCGGTGCTCCAGTGCCGCCTCCAGGTAACGCCGACCCAGCGCCTTCATGTTGGCGAACACCTGCACCAGTTCTTCGCTGGTGAGGTTGAAGCTGCTGATGTCGCCGGAGGTCACCGGGGCAAAACCGACTTCGGCAAAACCCAGTTCGTTGAACAGGTGATCCCAGATGGTTTCAACATCGGTGACGCCAGTGGTCAAGGTCACCCGCGCCCCTACCGGACGGCTGTTGTAGCGCGACAGCAGCATCTCGGCCTTGCGCCGTACCACGTCGTAGGTGCCCTGCCCGCCCACGGTGATGCGGTTGCGGTCGTGCACGGTTTTCGGCCCGTCGATACTCACCGACAGTCCGAAACGGTGGGCGTTGAGGTAGTCCACGGTTTCTTCGGTGAGCAGCGTGGCGTTGGTGGTCATCACGAATTCGACGAACTTGCCCGCCTCGCTGAAGCGCTTCTCACAGTAATCGACCATGTACTCGATCAACTTGCGATTGCTCAGCGGCTCACCGCCGAAGAACACCACGGTGAAACGCTCTTCGTCCGGGGATTCCTTGAGCAGCATTTCCACCGACGCGATGGCGGTTTCCACGTCCATTTTCTTGCCGGCCGAGGGCTTGTCGAGGTCTTCCTTGTAGCAGTAGGTGCAGCTCAGGTTGCAGCCGGTGTTGACGTTGAGCACCACGGTGTTGATCGCCGTGCGCTCGACACGCTTGGTGGCGATGTCCGGGGTCAATGGCGAGCCGTCGCTGACCAGTTCCAGGGCCATCAACTCACGCAGGGTTTCGTTGATTTCCTCGCCGTTGAAACGAGTGCCGAGCCGCTGGATCAGGTCTTCCGGCGAGCAACCGGGACCGCGCAGCGTATCGATAATGGTGCCCGTCAGTTCGTCGCTGGCGAACAGCGAACTGCTGGGGATGTGAAACAGCATGCGGTCGGCGTCGACCTGCACTTCGTGCAGGTTGCGTTCGACCAGATTCAAAATTGCGCCCATGGCAAACCTCCTGTGCAGGCCCCGCTTGGCGGGGCTTGCGGTCATTCCGAAAAGTGTCTGAATCGCTGCCGATCAGGCCAATTTATGGAATGGGTGGGTTGTTCCAGCGTTGCACGGTCACGATCATGTGGCCCTCGCCGGTCAGGGATTTCCCTGCGTCGTCGACGGCGGCGATCACCTTGAGGTTGCCGGCATTGTTGGTGGACATCTTGCGTGCAGGGTTCGGCCCGGCGTCGCCTGGTGTGAACACGCCCGCGTCGGCCTGCATGGTGCCCGCGTACTTGACGTCTTCGTCTTCCTTGGCGCGGTCATCGAAGGCCTCGACCTTCCATTGCGCCGGGAACACGCCGATACGATACGGCTTGCCGTCGGCGCCCTTGCCCCAGGCTTCGGCGTCGAAACGGCCCTGCACCTTGGGCGTCGAGCCACCGCCCTCGCCGATCCGTGCTACCGAGAACTCCGGCACCACTTTGACCTGGGCAATCTTGCTGTAGACCGACAGGTTCGGCCCTTTCAACGTGCCGACGGTAACGGCGCGCAGGCCCGGTTGGGCATTGGCCGCTGCCTTGAGTTTGACTTTGATCTGTTCCGGGCTCTGCGAAACGACTTCGACCACTTCAACGCCTTTGCCGAAGTTGGGTTTGCCGGTGAGGCCGCTGCCGATCAAGGTCACTTCGGTTTCGCTGCCAGCCTTCAGGTAACCCGGCTGCACCGCCAGCAAGCGGCTGCTGCCCTGCTTGGCGGCGACGAAGTCCAGACCCCGCTCGTCATGCTCGGCCTCGAACATCCGGCCCTGCATGGCATTGCCCTGGGCGGCGAACACCTGACGCATAGTCACGCCATCGATGGTCACGTTGCCGCGCCATTCGAAACCGGTGTAGAGAATCGCGCTGCCATCGCCGTTAAACGACGTGCCATCGGCGTATTGACCTTTGACACTAACCTTGAAGGTGTCCTTGCCGTCGGCACTTACGCTCATCACACCCGCCAGTTCACCCTTGCCCGGCATGTGGCCGCTGAAGCTCCAGTCACCCACCAGCGCTTCGCTTTTCGGTGCACTGCTCAGCCATTTTTTCCAGGCCGGGTTGTCCAGCGGATAACGCTTGGCCAGCAGCGGTACCATTTCCTTACGGGCCAGATCGAACCAGTCACGGTCGCGAGACAGGGCCTGGTATTCCAGCGATGGCCATTGGCCGAGGTGGAAGTTCACCAGGCGCTCCCATTCCTGGGCCGGACGGCGTTGCAGCGCGACCCGCGCACCGGAGTGGCAGCGGCCGCACATCTGGCTGTGCTGGTCGTCGAACTGTTCGACGGTGTTGAGCCGGCGCTCCATGGCGTAGCGCACGCCGTCGGTTTCGCTCGGTGCCAGGCCCTGGGTGTCGGCCAGGTACTTGACCAGCGTCCGGCGGTCCTCATCGCTGATCTGCAGACCGTGCATGGTCTGCATGCGCGCAATGCTCATCAGCCAGCCTTCCGGCGTCTTGCGCTGGTGGCTGATGCGACTGAAGGCGTTATCGGCTTCGGGGGTGTGACAGCCCTGACAGGTTTCCTTGAGGATGGTCTGGGCGTCGCGGGCTGCCAGGCTGTAGGGCGAATGCAGCGCCACACAAGCGGCCACGGCCAGCAGACTGGCACTCAGGCCTGATCGGAGTTTTCTCTTCATCAACGTCGAACCTCGCACGGTGCTTTCTTATTTTTGTTGCTGATCGTTTTTTTGGTTTCTGCCGCCAGTGGTGAGCCGCTGACGGAGGCAAGAGAAACGTCTGCGATGAGCAATACACGGAGCGTGCCAGCTTGCCGATAAGCTTTTTAATCAATCACTTGCGTTGATTTGACTGCATAAAGCCATGCCTGGACGAGCTTGTCGGCGTCTAATATCGCGACAGCTGTTGCAGTCTGAGACAGCATAGATGCCCCTCATCGGTCAGCCATTGACGGGTCATACGGGTAAGCGCGAAATGGTGATTCACCGATTGCCAAGCGGGGGATAAACCAATGGCAAGCCTCACTGTCCTGGCGGGGGACTTTCTGCAGGGTGACGGAGATTACCGGGATGGCGTTTTTACCCTCAGAACGTCGCTCCACCCGTGGCCCGGCATCAAGCTCCCGCTGACGAAGTTCAAAAGCCTGGAAGTGGCCAACGAGGAATCGATCAACAACATCAAGGAAGCCATCGGCTTCGGCGTTGCAGGCGCCATGTTGCTCGGACCGCTCGGCGCATTCGCCGGGTTCATGTTGGCCGGCAAGGAAACCGAAGTGACCTTTCTACTGACCCTCAAGGATGATCGAAAGCTGCTAGTTGCCGCCGATAGCAGCACGTTCGATGAAATATCGCGAAAAATGACGTCTTGAGATTTGCCATCCCGCCGCACCACCACCGTGGTGCGGCTGAAACCTACTCAATGATATTGGGGTGGTTGGGCGCCTTTGTGCGATTCGATCTGCTGGCGCATTTCCGCCACCAGCGTGGCGATCCCGTGAACCGTGTCCAGTTTCCACAGCGGAACGTGGGTGGCCACCAGATCCACTTCGCCGGTCAGGCAATCGCAGACCCGAATCGTCAGGGATTGATCCGGCGCCAGGCTGCAGGTGCACACCGACGGCAGGAAACAGCGCTCGATAATGCTTTGAATTTCCAGGGGTGAAAGGTTCATCGCTACTTCCCTCACGCCAGTTGGTTGCCGGGAAAAAGGTCCGTCATTTCACCCATCGAACGAGAAAATTCTAATCCTCGCCAAGGGGTGCCTCAAGATGACGGGCGGGCTGTTCGTCGTCTCACACGCTGTCGCGATATGAGACAAAACCATCACGCGGCCGATATTCCACAGTCTCGGGAAAAGCCCCGTGCGACAAGGGCTGACCGACCTTCCCGAACACTTGGCACAGCCATTGCGAAAGCCCCGTTCACACGAACAACAAGAGGCCTCGCCATGTCGCTCCCTAATCTGCTACCCGCCACGTCGGCCTTTATCCAGCGCGCCCCACGCATGCTCATCGGCGGCGACTGGGTCGAGGCCGCCGACGGCCAGACCATGAACCTGCACAACCCGGCCACCGGCGAGGTGCTGTGCGTCGTGCCACGGGCGACACCGGAAGATGTCGATCGCGCCGTGCTGGCCGCCCGTCAGGCATTCGATGATTCGGCCTGGACCCGCACCCGCCCCCGTGAGCGGCAAAACCTGTTGTGGAAACTCGCCGACCTGATGCAGCGCGACGCCGAACTGCTGGCGCAGCTGGAATGCCTGAACAACGGCAAGAGCGCCGCGGTGGCGCAAGTAATGGACGTGCAACTGTCCATCGACTTCCTGCGCTACATGGCCGGCTGGGCGACCAAGATCGAAGGCTCCACAGTCGACGTGTCAGCGCCGCTGATGCCCAACGACCAGTTCCACAGTTTCATCCGCCGTGAAGCGGTGGGTGTGGTCGGCGCCATCGTCGCCTGGAACTTCCCGCTACTGCTGGCCTGCTGGAAACTCGGCCCGGCGCTGGCCACCGGCTGCACCGTGGTGCTCAAGCCCGCCGACGAAACCCCGCTGACCGCACTGAAACTCGCCGAGCTGGTGCTGGAAGCTGGCTACCCTGAAGGGGTGTTCAACGTGGTCACCGGCACCGGTATCACCGCCGGCTCCGCCCTCACTCACAACCCGTTGGTGGACAAGCTGACCTTCACCGGCTCCACCGCCGTGGGCAAGCAGATCGGCAAGATCGCCATGGACTCCATGACCCGGGTCACCCTGGAGCTGGGCGGCAAATCGCCGACCATCGTCATGGCCGACGCCGACCTGCAAAGCGCCGCCGCCGGCGCCGCCAGCGCGATCTTCTTCAACCAGGGCCAGGTCTGCTGCGCCGGTTCGCGCCTGTATGTGCAGCGCAAGCATTTCGACAATGTGGTGGCGGACATTGCGGGAATCGCCAATGCGATGAAGCTCGGCAACGGCCTGGACCCGAGCGTGGAAATGGGCCCGCTGATTTCCGCGCGCCAGCAGGAACGGGTCTACGGCTACATCGAGAAGGGCCGGGAAAGCGGCGCCACCATCGCCTGCGGTGGCGAGCAGTTCGGACCGGGTTTCTTCGTCAAGCCGACGGTAATTGTCGATGTCGATCAGAAGCATTCGCTGGTGCAGGAAGAAATCTTCGGCCCGGTGCTGGTGGCGATTCCGTTCGATGACGAGGCCGAGGCACTGCGCCTGGCCAACGACAGCCCTTACGGCTTGGGCGCGAGCATCTGGTCCAATGATTTGGCGGCGGTGCACCGGATGATTCCACGGATCAAGTCCGGTTCGGTGTGGGTCAACTGCCACAGCGCCCTGGACCCGGCGCTGCCGTTTGGCGGGTACAAGATGTCGGGGGTCGGGCGGGAGATGGGGTATGCGGCGATTGAGCATTACACCGAGCTTAAGTCGGTGTTGATCAAACTTTAATTAGCGGCGCTCTTACTGGCGCCATCGCGGGCAAGCCCGCTCCCACAGGGTTTTGTGGTGAATTTGAGATATTCGACATCACACAAATCACTGTGGGAGCTGGCTTGCCAGCGATAGCGGCAGATCAGTCAATGCAAAACTCAGGGCTTGTACCCCTGCCCCAACAACCAACTCCTGACCATCCTCCCCTGCTCCACCGTCAACCCCGCCAGCGCCTGCTCGGCAGGTTCGGACCGCAGTCGCCGCACCAGCGGGGCCAGCTCCACCCCCTGCACATGCCAGATCCCCAACGGCTGATCCGCCGTGATCACCACTTCGGCCTCGTCGACAAATCCGTCACGCAATACCGGCGCCCGCTCGATCCGCAGCGCATTGAAATCCGCGTTTACGTGTGCGGCCTCGGCATCCGGCCACTGCCGTCGCGCCTGCCAGAACGGCTGATCAAGCCAGCGTTGTTCATCGGCATAAAAATCCCGACCAATGCGTGCAAACCGCAAGAACAACTGCTCCACCCGCTGCTGGTGAAAACGCCGGGCCAGCGCCACTCGTTCAGGCTTGCGCAGCAAGGTGTTGATCACCGTCGGCGCCTGCAATGCCGACGACAGGGATTGAAAGATGCCGTTGCCCGACAACGGGTCCACCGCCATTGCCGCATCGCCAACGCGAATCCAGTTGTCGCCGCACACCTGCGGGCTCAGGATCGCCGTACTGCTGCGGGCGTGCAGTTGCAGGTCAAACTCAGGCTCGCCGCCGAAAAAAACCTGGGCCAGCGCCGATGCCTGACGTCGCTGTCGACAGTAGTCGAGCAACTGCGCCTTGCCCGGCAACCCGGCACTGGCCACGTCCACCGTCCATTGCCAGTAGCACTGGCCGTCAGCCCGTCGCGCCATCCAGGCCCAGCCGTCTTCAAGGCTTTCCACGGCGCTGGCGGTGGCGCCCGGCTTGCCTTGCCAGCGATTGAGCAGGCTGACCGTCTCCGGCCCGCGCAAGCCTTTGCCGAGGGCCGGCGCCTGGCGCCCGCGGGCTTCCACCAGAAAGTCCGCGTCCAAGGCCTGGCGCCCGTCGATCTCGATTCGATGCCCCGTGATCGAGGTCTGCACCGACAGCACCCGGCCTTCGACCACTTCAACCCCTTCCACGCGCAAGGCTTCCCGCAGGCCGCGATCGAAGGTCGGACGATCCAGCAGAAACTCCACGTTCTGCGCATGTTGCTGGCCGTTCCAGTTCACCTGTCGCTGAGACGGCAGTAGCGCTTGCTCCAGCGCCTGATCCAGGCCGGCACCACGCAAAGCCTCCAGCACTCGCTGGGACACACCTTCCAGCGCGGCAAACCGCCGCCATTCGCTGACCAGCGTGACCGCATAACCGAGCCGCCGCAGCCCCAATGCCACCGCTGCGCCCGCAGGCCCGGCACCCAGTATCACAATCGACGTCATGGCCCGAAACGCCGTTCAGGGCCACGGTAACGGGCGTTCTGCCGCAGATACTCGATGACCTGTTGATTGCTCGCCTCGGGCTGCTCCACCAGAAACGCCGCAATGTGCCCGCTCAACGCCGCGCAACCGAGGCTGGCGCCGGACTGCCCCGGATAGGTGCCGTGCACACACGCGGCGAAATCCGCCTGGGCGCTGTTGAGCCACGACCATTCGAGTTCGGCACAGCGCGCATCACCGGTGACCCGCAGTACCTGTGGATAATTCGCCGGGTACACGCCTTCGCCTTGCGCCGGGCTCGATGCACAGAGCAAGACACCGCGCTCCACGGCCGCTGCGCAAGCGGTGCGCAAAAGGCTGCGGTCCTGACGCAGGCCAAGGCTCAGGTTGATCAGGCGCACATCCTGCGCCACCAGCCAGTCGATCGCCGAGGCGATCTGCAACGCGCTGGTGACCCCGCGCTGGTCGAACACCTGAGCCACGCAAAACAGCGCCGACGGTGCACGGTGGCTGATGGCTTCGATGACTGCGCTGCCGTGGCCCAGCGGATCGTCACGTAAGTCGCCTTCGGCAAGCCCATCCTCGACCAGGGAAAAACGCCGCCCGGCGATCACCTGGACCCGTTGTGCCGCCGAGTGACCGCTGTCCACCACGCCGATGCGCAGCTCTTTTTTTTCATGCCGCTCGGGTTTTTCATACAGCTCAGGCTTCATGCAGCACCGTTTTCGAGATCAGCACGCCGTCGAGCAACTCGAAGCGCAGGTCGGCATCGGCCAGGGTCGAGGGACGGTGGCTGATCAGGATCCGCGTGCGCCCGGCAAACAATCGGTCGATGGCCTCGATCACTTCGCGCTCGGTGGCTTCATCCACCGCCGAAGTGGCTTCGTCGAGCACCAGGATCAATGGGTCCTGCAACAGTGCGCGGGCAATGGCGATACGTTGTTTCTGCCCACCGGACAACTGCTGGCCGCGTTCGCCCAACGGACTGTCGAGCCCTTCGGGCAACGACGCGATCAGGCTGTCGAGCTGCGCCAGGCGCGCCACTTCGGCAATTGCTTCACGACTGGCGTCCGGCACCGCATAGGCCAGGTTGTCGGCGAGACTGCCGCGAAACAGCACGATGTCCTGGCTGACCACGGCGATGCGTCGACGCAACTGAAACAGGTCCAGCTCACGCACATCCACTTCGCCGAGCAGCACCCGCCCTGACTGCGGGTCGTGGTGGCGTTGCAGCAGGTCGATCAGGGTCGATTTGCCGACACCGGAGCCGCCGCTCAGGGCGACTTTCAACCCATAGGGAATCCGCGCCTCGATACCGCGCAGGGTGGTCGAGCGCCCGGGATGGCTGAAATGCACATCGTCGAAGCGCAGCTCGCCAGAACTCGGCATCGGTTGTGGCGAGTCGGGCGAAAGTACCGTCGGCTGTTCACCACGCAACTCCATCACCCGCCCGAGGCTGACGGTCATGCGCTGGATCGCCACATAGAGCCCGAGCAAACTCTGAACCGGCCCGACGGCCATGCCCAGATACGTGGAAAACGCGATCAGCGCGCCCAGTTGCCAGGTGCCCTGCACCACCCAGTAACCGCCAATCAGAAAGGCACAGGCCCGGGACAACGAAGTCAGCGTGCCCGGTACGGCCTGGGTGAAAAACTCGGTGACTTGCAGGCGCAGCAACTGGCTCATGTAGCCCTGGCCCAGGCTCTCCAGGCGCCGCGCTTCGCGCTGTTGCTGGCCGGCGGACTGGATGAATTTCATCACCGGCAGCGTTTCGACCATGAACGACGACATGTCCGCCGTACGTTCGCGCAACTGCCGCACATCGCGCTCGACCTTGCGCCGCATCCAGCGCAGCCACAGTACGTCGAGGGGAATCAGCACCAGCGCCAGCAGCGACAGCTTCCAGGACAGGGTCAACAGCATCGCCACCGCCACCACCAGGCCGATCACGCTGGAAACCGCCGAGAACAGCGAGTCCACGGCAAAGCGCTGGATCTCCGCCACGTCGCCATCCAGGCGCGACATCAGGTCGCCGATGCGCCGCTGGCCGTAGAAGCCCGGCGATAAGGTCTGCAAGTGCCGATAGAGGTCATCGCGCAGGGCAAACAACATGCGCCCGGACAGGCGCGTGTGCAGGTAACGGTTGATCCCGGACAGCGCCGTGCCCAGCAGTCCGGCGACGATCATCAGCACGGCGATCAGCACCAGCATCGAAAAGTCGCGCGCCAGCAGGCCGTCGTCGATCAGCAGTTTGGTCAGCCACGGTTGCACCAGCACCAGCGCCGAGGCGCAGACCGACAGCCCGAGCAGGCCGGCAATCGCCAGCCGATGGGGCCGCACAAAACTGTAGAGCCAGTGCAGCGAGGCTTGCAGGGCCTCGGGGTTCTGGCTGTCGATCAGCCGGACGATCAGGCGGCGCATCACGAACGCAACTGTTTGAGCTTGCGATACAGGGTCGCGCGACTGATGCCCAGGGCGTCGGCAGCGGCCGAGACGTTACCTTGATGAGCGTCCAGGGACTGGCGGATCATCTCCAGCTCGTTTTCACGGATGCTGCCGGACTGGGGCCGTTCGGTCGCGGTCAGCTCGTCGAGCATGCTGTCGGGCAAGTGATCGAGCGTTAGGACAGTTTCCCCCGGCTCGCGCATGGCCAGTGCGGTGCGCAAGACCATCTCCAGCTGGCGGATGTTGCCCGGCCAGTGATAGTTGCCAAGCAGACGACTCAAGTCGTCATGCAACACCACCGCGGGTGCGTCGAGCCGGGTCAGCAAACGACCGACCAGCGCACTGAAATCCTCACGCTCGCGCAGGGCCGGGAGCATCACGCTGATGCCGTTGACCCGGTAGAACAGGTCTTCGCGAAAGTGTTTTTCGTCCACCAGACGCTTGAGGTCGCGGTGGGTGGCGCAGATCAGCGCGACGTCGATGTCCTGCTCTTCGCCGGCGCCCAGCGGCGCCACCTTGCGGTCCTGCAACACCCGCAACAGTCGCGCCTGAAGTGCCAATGGCATGTCGCCGATTTCGTCGAGAAACAGCGTGCCGCCGTGGGCCTGTTGCAGGCGACCGACCATGCCGCCCCGGCGCGAGCCGGTGAACGCACCTTCGCGGTAGCCGAACAGTTCGGACTCGATCAGGCCTTCGGGAATCGCTGCGCAGTTCACCGCGACGAAGGGTTTGTCGCTGCGGCTGCCGGCCATGTGCAGGGCACGGGCAATGACTTCCTTGCCCGTGCCGGTTTCGCCCAGCAACAACACCGGCAACTGGTTGGCCAGGCCTTGACGGGCCATGCGCAGGGCACGGGCATAACGCTCGTTACTGCCGGCCAGCGACTCGAGGTCAGGTTGTGCTTTTGTGGTTTTTGCCGGGGAACGTGGTGGAGTACCGACGTTAAGGGTTCGCTGCGGCGCGCGCAGGGTTTTATAAAAAAACTCGCCCTTGGCGGTCTGCAGGCTGCCGGCGCCGCCTTGATGCAGGCGCGCCAGCAATTGCAGGCCATCGACACCGAGAAACTCTTCGCAACGTCGACCGACCAGCGCCGAACGCTCGGCATGCAGCAACTGGCAGGCCTGGGCACTGACCGCGAGGATCTGTCCGCCGAGGCTGACCGCCAGCAGGCCCTGCCATGGAGATTCGAGGTACTGGCGACGGCTGTGGAAGGCGAGGACGATTTCGTCCGGGTAACTGGCGTTGAACACCCGGCTTTCGATCTGGCTGACCGCCATGGCCAGCAGCGCCGTACTGTCATGGGCGCGACCCAGCGGGCCTTCGCGGGTCAGGTCGAGTACACCGAGGATCTCGCCTTGCGGGCAATGGATCGGCACCGAGGTACAGGAAAAATCGCTGAGGCGATCCAGGTAATGTTCGCCGCAATCGATCAGGGTCGGCCGGGCTTCCACCAGCGCGGTGCCGAGGGCATTGGTACCGCGAACGGCTTCGCTCCAGCAGGCGCCCAGGGTGATGTCTTGCAGGCCGCTGCCCTTGAGGCGGTCGGCGCGCCCTTCGACGGCGAGGATGGTGGCGTCGGAGTTGGCGAGAATGATCAGCCCTTCCTTGCCCTGGCGTTCAGCCAGGTAATCGATGGCCGGTAATGCGGCGTCGATCAGCAGTCGATTGCTCGACAGCAGCACGTCGAGGCTGGCACTCGATTCCAGCGCCAGCTCATGCTGGGCATTGAAATGCACGCCATGGCTGAGGCTGCGTCGCCAAGAGGCATCGATTTCCGCCCGCAGCACGCCGTCCGGCACTTCGCCTTCCAGGTGCAGTTTTTCCCGTGCCAGCCGGGCTTCGCGGTGCAGTTTGGGGGAGGTTGTTTTTATTAGCGTCATCAAGCGCTCCGGGTCGTCCGCCCTGCGCCGTAACTTTATATGTCGGCGCTGTGGAGCCATCTTTACGTTAACGTCAGGGCGATGGCAAGTGCCTTACGGCGCTTGTGTTCCGGCAGGTGGACCGAGTCATCGTTCTTCGCGAGCAGGCTCGCTCCCACAGGTACCGGGTTGACCACAATTCCATGGGTCAACTCAATCCACTGTGGGAGCGAGCCTGCTCGCGAAGGGGCCCTTATAGACACCGAAGAATCAGAGCTGCCACACCTCAGGACTCACAAAAAACGCCCGCGCGTTATCCTCCAGGCTCTCCAGGTGATACCCGCCTTCCTGCACGATCAGGCACGGCATCCCGAGGCTGCGAATCCGCTCGCCGAGCACGGCAAACCCTTCGCGGGTCACCGCCACTTTGCTTTGCGGGTCCAGTTCGTAGATATCGAAGCCCAGGGACAGCACCAGCACCTCGGCGCCAAAATCGGTCACGGCCTGCAGGGCTATATCCAGTTGCCCGAGGAAATCCGCCTCACTGGCCCCATGGGCCATCGGCAGATTGAGGTTGAAGCCCTCGCCCACCCCGGCACCGCGCTCATCGGCAAATCCGGCGACACCCGGATAGAAATTGGTCGGATCACCGTGCACCGAGACGTAGAGCACGTCGTCACGGTCGTAGAAAATTTCCTGAATGCCCTGGCCGTGGTGCATGTCGGTATCCAGCACCGCCACTCGCGCAAACTTGTCGCGCAGTACCTGCGCCGCTACCGCTGCGTTATTCAGATAGCAAAAGCCCCCCGCCGCTTCAGCCCGGGCGTGGTGCCCCGGCGGACGGCACAAGGCATAGGCGGCGGGTTCGCCATCCAGTAACGCCTTGGCGCCGGCGATTGCACTTTGTGCCGACCAATAGGCCGAGCGCCAGGTTTGCTCGCCCACCGGGCAACTGCCATCGGCCAAATATCGCGCCGCTTGCGCGAGCACGCCACGCAAAGCGTTGGGTTCGCGGACGAAAATGTTCGACATCACCTCATCGCCCCAATCCTCCGGGACCTCCTTCCAGCGCTGGTGGGCTTCCTGAAGGAACGCAAGATACGGCGCGCCATGCACCGCCAGCAGCGGATCGAGCCCGGCATCGGTGGGTTGCTCGACGGTGAAGCCCAATGAGTGCGCCGCTTGCACCAAGCGTTGTGCGCGCTCCGGCACTTCCTGCGGGGTGCGCATCTGGCCACGGGAGTAGTAGCTGCGCGGATGGTGAAGCAATTGTTCGGGGTGGAAAAAACTGCGCATGGGGATGAATTCCTGTCAGTTAGCCTGAATCCAGAATTTGAACTCGGTCCCTGTGGGAGCGGGCTTGCCCGCGATAGCTATGCATCAGGCAACATAGATGTTGACTGACACTCCCTCATCGCGGGCAAGCCCGCTCCCACAGGG
>NZ_JBPKAM010000108.1:0-20150 GCF_051216495.1 Pseudomonas baetica
CCCCCCGCCCCCCCCCCCCCCCCCCCCCCCCTCCCTTCCCCCCCCTCCCCCCCCCCCCCCCCCCTCCCCTTCCCCCCCCCCCCCCCCCCCCCCCCCCCCCCCCCCCCCACAAGGGGATTTGCAAATAGCAGGCAGGTTTTCGGTATATTCCTTTTCTTTTTTCAGCCCGGTACGCCCATGTCGTCCCTGACACCCTTGAACCATCTGATCACACGCTTCCAGGAGCAGACGCCGATCCGCGCCAGTTCCCTGATCATCACGTTATACGGTGATGCCATCGAGCCCCATGGCGGGACCGTCTGGCTGGGCAGCCTGATTCAATTGCTCGAACCGATCGGCATCAACGAGCGGCTGATCCGCACGTCGATTTTCCGCCTGACCAAAGAAGGTTGGCTGACCGCCGAGAAAGTCGGCCGTCGCAGTTATTACAGCCTGACCGGTACCGGTCGCCGGCGTTTCGACAAGGCATTCAAGCGGGTCTATAGCACCAGCATGCCGGCCTGGGATGGTTCCTGGTGCCTGGTGATGCTGTCGCAATTGACCCAGGACAAGCGCAAACAAGTGCGCGAAGAACTGGAATGGCAAGGTTTTGGTGCGATTTCGCCAGTGGTGCTGGCCTGCCCACGTAGCGACCGCACCGACGTCAACGCGACCTTGATCGACCTCGGTGCCCAGGAAGACACCATTGTTTTCGAAACCACCGCCCAGGACGTACTGGCCTCCAAGGCCCTGCGCCTGCAAGTGCGCGAGAGCTGGAACATCGAGGAACTGGCGACCCACTACAGCGAATTCATTCAACTGTTCCGACCGCTCTGGCAAGCGCTTCGCGAACAGGAAAACCTGCAGCCCGCCGATTGCTTCCTGGCGCGGATCTTGCTGATTCACGAATACCGCAAACTGCTGCTGCGCGATCCACAACTGCCGGACGAATTGTTGCCCGGCGATTGGGAAGGGCGCGCCGCCCGGCAGTTGTGCCGCAACATTTATCGCCTGATTTACGCCAAGGCCGAAGAATGGCTGAACAGTGCTCTGGAAACCGCCGACGGCCCTTTGCCGGACGTGGGCGAGAGTTTTTATCGACGGTTCGGCGGGTTGAAGTAACCCGTTGCCGTTTGGTCGCGTCGCTGTTCAGGAGAATGGCTATTCAGACGAGCTAAGGAATTGACGTAGACAATAAAAATAAGCCTGCGTGAGAGGCCTGCCATGATTTCCATAAACGCACAGCGCCAGGATGGGTTCGATCAATGGATCCATCAGATCAACCAGATCTGTGGCGCTTTCAACGCTCAACCCCTGGGTGCCGGATTTACCGGGCAGATCCGGGAATACCGCAGCGATGCGCTCAAGCTCAGCTTCGTCGATGCCTGTCAGGCGCGGTTGTACCGCACGCCGCAACAGGTCGCGGCGGCCGAGGGGGGCAAGTACTTCGCGGTGTTCCAGCTCGACGGCACCGCGGGCATGGCCCAGGGCGACGACAAGGTATTGCTGTCTGCCGGTGACATCACGCTGATCGATGCCTCGCGGCCCAGCGACTTCACCTACAGCGAAAACTCGCGACAGTTGTCGTTGATCCTGCCATCTCAATTGGTGGAGCAGACCCTGCGCTTCAACCAGGTCAGGTGCGGCCATCGGATCGCCGCGACATCGCCCATCGCCATGCTCTCGCACCGTCTGATCCTCGACGCCACGGGCCAGCCTGAGTTGAGCCGCCAGGAAAGTGAAGCCACGCTGGAGGCGATTGTCAGCCTGCTGCGTCCGGCGATCAGCCAGACTGACGATTGCACCGATCTGCACGAACGCACCTTTCGCAAGACCCTGAGTTTTATCGACCAGCACATCCGCTCCGAAGAACTGTGCCCGGAATGGCTGGCGCGTGAAGTCGGCATGTCGACCCGTGGCCTGTACCGGATGTTTGCCAAGAAAGGCCTGGTGGTGGCGCGCTACATCAAGAACCGTCGCCTGGATCTGTGCGCCGAATCCCTGCGCCAATCGGGCAAGGAACAGAAGTTGTCGGTGTTGGGTTATTCGTGGGGGTTTTCCGATTCGAGCCACTTCTCCACCGCGTTCAAATCGCGCTTCGGCATTGCGCCGGGGGAGTACCGCAAGCAGCACGCTTGAGATTTTGTCTGTAGGAGCGAGCTTGCTCGCGATGGACGTCAACGATGACGCGGGTTGTCTGAATGCTCGCGTTGTCCTGACGTTTTTCGCGAGCAAGCTCGCTCCTACAGGGTTTTGGGTGGGCCTTATTTCGGTGAATTGAGATTCAGCGTCGGCGTTTCATCGAAGAAGTTCCACGGTTTCAACAGCACATGCACCCATTCGGTCGGCATGATCGGCCACTCTTCGGCCCGGGCGATGTGGGTGGTACCGGTGGTGAGCCAGACCACATCGTCGGTGTTTTCGATGGAGTGGTTGTCCTGGGTGAACTGGCCCAGGCCCGAGTCTTTGTCCGAGCGGTTCGGGTACTTGCCTTCCGGGTACTTCTCTTCCGGGTTGTACTGGGTCACCCACAGTTGCTTGTCCATGAAGCTCAGGCGGTGATACAGCCATTCGTCCTTGCCGAAGTTGGCGCCCTTGGCCACCGGGTGCGTGCCGCCGGCATACGGAATCAACTGGTAAGACACCGGGTTGCCGACCTTGTTTTCCTTGCTGAAGTTGGTCAGCAAACGCACGGTCGACGGGTCGAATTTCTGTGCGGCCTGTTGTTCAGTGCTGACCACCTTGGTTTCGGTCTGCATGGTGCTGGTGCGCGGACCGCCACGGTCGTTGGGTAGCACTACCGGGTTCACTTCCACCAGCGAGTTGCTTTCGCCATCCACGTCCATGTCCAGGCGGAAGTTATAGATGTGCTGGTGCGTGGTGCCGACGATGTTGTGGTCGAGCAGGGTGCCGTAGCGTGTGTCTTCCTTGGCGGTGTCTTCGTGCATGGTCTTGGATTTCACGCCCTTGACCGCTTCGATGCCGGTGGCGCCGGCGTCGATGCCGATGGTGCCATTCTGCTGGAAGACCCAGTCGAAGATGTAGTCGTAGTTGCCGACGGTGCTGATCCAGCGCACCACCAGTTCACGGCGTTCGGTGCTTAGGTTGGGCTGGCCCATTTCCTGATGCTTGTATTCCGGGCCGGCATAGCGTTCGAACACGGCCATGGCGCGAGGAATCGAGGTCGGTGCCCCGGTGTAGTCGGCGATAGTCGCGTCCAGCAGCACGGCGTTTTCCGGGGCGTCTTTGCCACGGGCAATCGGCGAGGTCAGGGTGCCCATGCCGTAGTCGCCGGAATCCAGGTAGGCCTTGAAGTACCAGCCGACATCCGGATCGCCGTAAGGCACGATCATGCCGCCCAGCGAACCCTCGTACATGATCTTGCGCTTCTTACCCTTGTCGTCGTAGGTGACGGTGGACAGGATCGGCCCGACCCGCGAATCGAGGCGAATGTGGAAATCCCAGTTCTGCCAGTGAATGCTGTTGCCGGTGATGGTGTAGTTCTTGCCCTCGGGCTCGGTGATTTCCAGCGGCTTGACCGACACGCCCTTGCGTCCGCGTCCGTCATAGGGCGTCGGCTTCATCGGCACCGGAACCAGCGCCTCGTCTTCGATCTTGATCAACTTCTTCTGTTCAAGATCGACAATCGCCACCAAACCTTCGATCGGGTGCGCCCAATAGTTGCCGTCATCGACATTGAGGTAGCTGACGATTTTCAGCAGGCGCTTGTCCTGCGCCAAGCCGTCCTTGCCGTCGAAGTAACCGACAGTCAATGGCGTGGCCACCACTTTCTTCACATCGTTGATGCCGCGCTTGGCCAGGGCTTGCGCGTATTCCGGGCTGGTTTCGACGGCGGTTTGCACGGTGGCGAAGTCGTCCAGCAGGACCATGCCGTGGGCACCTTCAATCGGTTTCCAGGATTTCAATTCCTTGCTGTCCAGATCCACCAGCGCTTCGATTACGTGCTTGCCGTCCAGCACCACGATGGAGGCCTCACGCGGCTGGGTGACGTTTTGCCCGGTGTAGACGAAATTCCACACCTGATCCTTCGGCGGCGCCTTGACCGAGATTTCGGTGAAACGGAAGTCGGGCTTGTAGTGCTCGGATTTTTTGACGATGTCCACCGCCGTGGTGATTTCCGCGGCGCTCAAGGGGTTGAGCGGGTTAGGGCGGGTTTCCACGACAAAGGTGGTGTCCAGGCCTGACTGGAACACCTGGTTGATGAAGTCCTTGGACATGAATGCGGTCTTGTCCTTGAACACCACCGGCACGGTCAACTCGATGCGTTTGCCGTTGAGCATCGCCACTTTGCTGTTCGGCTTGACCTTGAGGTAAACCCCGTCCTTGGCAATGGTGAAGAGGTCGGCGTAGTCGTCCCATTTGACCGTGGCGCCAAACTCCTCGAGGCCCGCTTGCAGCGGCACCATCTCGGCCTGACCGCCGTGGGCCAAGGCATCGCCTGCCCAATAAGGCAAACCGAGCGTGGTCAGGCTGATCGCCAGCGCGAGCCGGGCCAATGGTTTTCTGTTTCGCGATGCAAGGGCGGTGAACATGTCGGGGGTTCCTTCGGAAAAACCGATATCAGGCATGCCAGTACTTTGCTACAGGCGGTGAATGGCTGCATTGGGTTTCCTGCCAGAATCCATTGGATCCGTGCCTGATTCAGCGTAGTAGAGCGGATTCGGATTGTAATGTTTAGGTTGTCGTACAACAAAAAATAAACATCGTGCACCTCTAAAGCGGCCAAAAGCCGAGTCAAGGACTGAAGGACGCTCTCGAAAGCGCTTATTTGCCCTATGTATGCGACATTATTCCGATTTTTTTGGATAGTCAGGCCATTCAGTTCTAAAGGGTTTTTATTGACAGCCACCTAGGTCGATCGCTATAAATCTAACAAGTCATACGATGACGTATGACGCGTGACGTATGATCCGTAATCCTAAAAATAAAAAAGAGCGTCGACCCCTATGAAGCTGACCATCATTCTCTCGCCCCTCCGATTCCCGCCTTCAAGCATCAAGACCCCGCGGCCCCATTGATCTCGTTTCAAGCGAGAGATCATCACCACAAACCTACAATAAAGTGATGCCATGAATCTGAACGAGCCCATTACCGCGCAACGCGTCGGCCAAGCTGTCGGCAAATTTCGATGGACCATTTGTGCGTTGCTGTTCTTTGCAACCACTGTCAATTACCTGGATCGCCAGGTACTCAGTCTGTTAGCGCCGCAATTGTCGGTGCAATTTGGCTGGAGCAATACCGATTACGCCAACATCGCCGCCGTTTTCCAGTTCACCTACGCGATTTCGATGCTGTTCGCAGGCCGTGTGGTCGACAAGATCGGCACCAAGGCAGCTTTCGTGGCGGCGATCTGTATCTGGTCGACCGGCGCGGTCATGCACGCTTTTGCCGAGCCCATGGGCGAGGGCATCGCAGCCATATCCGGCGCGCTCGGCATTGCGGTCATCCCGGTCTCGATCGCCGGCTTCATGCTGGCGCGTGCCGTGTTGGCGGTGGGTGAGTCGGCCAACTTCCCGACCGCAATCAAGGTTACCGCTGAGTATTTCCCGAAGAAGGAACGCTCCTTTGCCACGGGTATCTTCAACTCCGGCGCCAACGTCGGCGCGATCCTGGCGCCGATTTCCGTGCCGTTGATCGCTGCCCTTTGGGGCTGGCAAATGGCGTTCATCGTGATCGGCATGCTGGGTTTCATCTGGATGGGCGTTTGGCTGGCCGTGTACGAAAAGCCGGAAAACCAGAAACGCCTGTCGGCAGGCGAACTGGCGCACATCCGTAGCGATCTGGACGTAGCCTCCGCCGTGCCGACGAGCGATGGCAAGAAAGTATCGTGGTTCAAATTGCTGAAATACCGCCAGACCTGGGCCTTCGCCTTCGGCAAGTTCATGACCGATGGTGTGTGGTGGTTCTTTCTGTTCTGGCTTCCGACCTACCTTTCCGAGCAGTACGGCCTCAAAGGCGCAGCCATCGTAGTGCCATTGGCCGTGTTGTACAGCATGACCATGGTCGGCAGTATCGGCGGCGGCTGGTTCCCCAGCTATTTCATGGCACGCGGCGACGCACCGTATGACGGTCGCATGAAAGCCATGCTGGTCATTGCCTTGTTCCCGCTTCTCGTGCTCCTGGCGCAGCCATTCGGACACATCAGCGTATGGGTCCCGGTCCTGCTGATTGGTATAGGCGCATCGGCGCATCAGGCTTGGTCATGCAACATCTTCACCACCGTCTCGGACATGTTTCCGCAAAAGACCGTCGCTTCGGTGGTCGGCATCGGCGGCATGGCGGGCGGATTGGGCGGCGTGCTGCTGACCAAGCTCGGTGGCTGGGTGTTTGACTACTACAAAACAGTCGGCGAAATCCGTACGGGCTACATGATCATGTTTGCCATCTGCGCGGTGGCCTATCTGGTGGCGTGGAGTGTGATGAAGATGCTGGTACCTCGACACAAGGAAATCACCGATTTGTGAGTGACTGCTGCGGTGTGACCGCGTAACCCATCGCTTTGAACGAGGCCGCTGAGCAATCAGCGGCCTTTTGTTTGTCTGGTGTTCTGCTTTTTGATGAGGGCAGGTTTCACCGCAGGGCGGCAAACGATTGCTTCAATTTAATAAGAAGCATTACTATTCACGCCCCGTTTACACAGCATGCCGCAATGACCCCCAAGCTGCCCCGCAGACACGGCTTTTTCGAGCATTACGAAGAGTTGGTAGGCACCTGGACCCGTCGCCTGAGAAATCGCTCGCAGGCCGAGGATCTGGCCCACGACACCTTTGTGCGCGTGCTTGAATCCGATTCGGCAGTGGTGGAGCAACCGCGGGCATATCTGCACCAGACCGCGCGCAATATCGCGGTGGATGGTTACCGGCGTGAGGATCGGCGGGGCGCCATGGAGTCAGAGGCGATCGATGAAAGTGTGTCGCCGTCCGGCGACCCGGAGCATTACATGCACGCGATCCAGTTGGCCGATTCCATCGAACGGGCGCTCACCGAGCTGCCGCTCAACTGCCGCAAGGTGTTTGTCTGGCAGAAAATCGAAGGCCTGACCCAGGCCGAAATCGCCGAACGCCTGGGACTGTCCAAGAACATGGTGGAAAAGTATATGATCCGCACGCTGCGGCATCTGCGCAACCGCCTGGAAGGACTGTACCCATGAACGGCCGCGCTTTCTCCTCCCCAGCCAAACAGGAACTTCCATGATGGATACTCGTGATTGCGCGTGCGGGCAAACAACGGTTCGCGATGAAGCGGCGCGGTGGTTTGTGCGTTTGCAGGAGCCCTGCGTCGATGTCGATGTGCAGCGTCAGTTTGACAGTTGGTTGAACGAACATCCTCAACACCGAAACGAATTCGACGTGCTCCAGGGGCTGTGGAAAGCTGCCGACCGGGTGCCGGCGGCGCGTCTGCGGGCGCTGTGTGAAGAAGCGCCGGTTCGCAGCAAGCGTCGCCCGATCTTGCGTTACGCAGTGGCCGCCAGTGTGCTGGCCGTGGCGCTCGGGTTGGGACTGTTCAGCACCTTGAATCAACCCTCGCCTTATACGGCGGAGTTTTCCACTGAGCTGGGCGAGCGTCGCCAGGTCGCCTTGCCGGACGGTTCGACGGTCGAGCTGGATAGCCGCAGCCGGCTACAGGTGCGCTTCGAAAAACATCGTCGCACCATCGAACTGACTGAAGGCGAGGCGATGTTCAACGTCCAGCACGACACCAGCCGGCCGTTTGTCGTTGACGCCGGAACCGGCAAGGTTACGGTCACCGGCACCCGCTTCGATGTGCGTCGGGGCAGTGCAGATACCCGGGTGGTGGTGGAGCAGGGCACGGTCAAGGTCCAGGGGCGTTCGGCGGCCGACGATGATTTTGTCAGCCTCACCGCCGGGTTGGGGACCCATGTCGATGCCCAGGGCAAGGTCGCGGCGGCCTACGCGGTCAGTCCGGCTGAAATGACCGCCTGGCGCAGTGGCAAGCTGGTGTTCAACAACGCCAGCCTGGCCGATGTCGCCGAGCAGGTTTCCCGTTATCGGGAGAAGCCACTCAAGGTTGGTAGCGCGGCGGTGGGCAATCTGCGCCTGACCAGCGTGTTCAAATCCGACAACACCGATGCCTTGCTCAAAGCCTTGCCGAACATCCTTCCGGTGGCCGTGCGCACCCTCGATGACGGCAGCCAGGAAATAATTTCAAAATAAAATTCAGGTTTTTTTCGACTTCATCGTCTTCCTGTTCAACTGCAACTGGTTTGCATTAACAAACGCACACTCTTGCGATCCACAGGAATACGTTCGACGTGAAAAAATCCACCGCTCAATACCAAACCTTCCCTTGGTTGCCGCTGGCGCTCGCGCTGGCGGTCAATGTGGCGATGCCCCAGGCATTCGCCGCCGACGCCATCCATATCCAGGCGCAACCCTTGGGCCAGGCTTTGACTCAGCTGGGTCAGCAAACCTCGTTGCAGGTTTTTTTCAGCCCTGACCTGGTGGCCGGCAAGCAAGCGCCAGCGGTGGACGGCAATCTCTCGCCGGAAGAGGCGTTGCGTCAGTTGTTGCAGGGCAGTGGCCTGCAATATTCGATCGATGAAGGTTCGGTGACCCTGATGCCGGCGCCGACCCAGGCGTCCGGCGGTCCGCTGGAGCTGGGCGCGACCGACATCAAGGTGGTCGGTGACTGGCTCGACAATGCCGATGCCGAACTGGTGCAGAACCACCCTGGTGCACGGACCGTGATCCGCCGCGAAGCCATGGTCGAGCAAGGCGCGATGAACGTCGGCGAGGTATTGAAGCGTGTGCCTGGCGTGCAAGTGCAGGACGCCAACGGTACCGGCGGAAGCGACATCTCCCTCAATGTCGGCGTGCGCGGCCTGACCTCGCGCCTGTCACCACGCTCCACCGTGCTGATCGACGGCATACCGGCAGCATTCGCCCCTTATGGCCAGCCTCAGCTATCCATGGCACCGATTTCCTCCGGCAACCTCGACAGCATCGATGTGGTGCGCGGCGCCGGTTCCGTGCGTTACGGTCCACAGAACGTGGGCGGTGTGATCAACTTCGTGACCCGTGCGATCCCGGAAAAAGCCTCCGCGGAAATTGGCACCACCCTGGAAACGTCCCAGCACGGTGGATGGAAACACATCGATACGGCGTTCATGGGCGGCACCGCCGACAACGGCATCGGCGTGGCGCTGTTGTATTCCGGCGTCAACGGCAACGGTTATCGCGAGCGCAACAACGGCAACGACATCGACGACGTGATCCTCAAGACTCACTGGGCGCCTACCGACGTCGACGATTTCAGCCTGAATTTTCACTACTACGACGCCAGCGCTGACATGCCCGGCGGCCTGACCCAGGCACAGTACGACGAAGACCCGTTCCAGTCCGACCGCAACAACGACAACTTCAGCGGCCGCCGCAAGGACGTGTCGTTCAAGTGGATTCGCCAGCTCGATGACCGCACCCAGGCCGAAGTGCTGACCTACTACACCGACAGCTTCCGTGGCAGCAATATCGCCGCCCGCGACCAGAAGACCCTCGGCTCCTTCCCGCGTACTTACTACACCTACGGTATCGAACCACGGGTGTCCCATGTGTTTGACGTCGGCCCGACCACCCAGGAAGTCAGTGTCGGTTATCGCTACCTGAAAGAAGGCATGCACGAACAAGCCAGCCGTCTGGGCCTGAACAGCGCCAACGAACCGGTGGTGACCAAGACGTCGGACGGCCATGTGTACCAGGACCGCACCGGTGGTACTGAAGCCCACGCGGCCTATATCGATAACAAAATCGATGTCGGCAACTGGACGATCACGCCGGGCGTGCGTTTCGAACATATCCAGACTGAATGGCACGACCGCCCGGTACTCGACACCGCCGGCAAGCCCGTGCCGGAAAAACGCCGCAGCATCGAGAGCAACGAGCCGCTGCCGGCGCTGAGCGTGATGTATCACATGTCCGAAGCCTGGAAGCTGTTCGCCAACTTCGAAACCTCGTTCGGCGCCCTGCAATATTTCCAGCTCGGCCAGGGTGGCGTGGGTAACGAAACGGCCAACGGCCTGGAGCCGGAAAAGGCCAAGACCTACGAGATCGGCACGCGTTACAACGATGGTGTGTGGGGCGGTGAAGTGACGCTGTTCTACATCGACTTCGATAAAGAGTTGCAGTACATCAGCAACGACGCGGGCTGGACCAACCTCGGCGCGACCACTCACCGGGGTATCGAAACGTCGGTGCATTACGACATGGCGGCACTGGACCCACGTCTCGAAGGCCTGACCGCCAATGCCGGCTACACCTACACCCGTGCCGTATATGAAGGCGAGATACCGGCCTTCAAGGGCCGCGACCTGCCGTTCTACTCGCGTCAGGTGGCCACGGCCGGCCTGCGTTACGACATCGACCGCTGGACTTACAACGTCGATGCCTTTGCCCAGTCCAAGCAGCGCTCGCCGGGTGTCGCCGTGAACGCCGACGGCAGCTTCAGCAACAACTACATCACCGAAGGCACCGCCGATGGCCAGTTCGGCGACATTCCGGGTTACGTCACCTGGAACGTGCGCGGTGGCTACGACTTTGGTCCACAGGTGTCGAACCTGAAAGTCGGCGCCGGGGTGAAAAACATCTTCGACAAGCAGTACTTCACCCGCTCCAGCGACAACAACTCGGGCATGTACGTCGGTGCACCGCGCACGTTCTTCGTGCAGGCCAGCGTCGGGTTCTGATAGACCGAGGTGTCCTCATTCGCGAGCAGGCTCGCTCCCACATTGGCTATGTGTCGTTCACAAAACCCTTGTGGGAGCGAGCCTGCTCGCGAAGCTTTTAGACTTTCAACACCTTCCCGCCGATAGCCACAGCGATCAGCAGCACCGCCATCAACCCAAAGGCAAAACTCAAACTGCTGCCATGGGCGATAAACCCGATCACCGCCGGACCTGCGAGGATTCCCGCATATCCCAGAGTGGTGATGGCCGGCACCGCGATGCTTTCCGGCATGACCGTCTGCTTGCCCACCGCCGTATAAAGCACCGGCACGATGTTCGAGCAACCGGCGCCCAGCAGGGCATAGCCCACCAATGCCGCTTCCCAGCTCGGGGCGAAGGTCGCCAGAAAGAGGCCGAAAGCAGCCGTCGTCCCACCGAAGACAATCACCCGTGTCGCGCCAAGACGCCGTACGATCGAATCCCCGGTCAAGCGACCCACTGTCATGGTCAGCGCGAACGCCGCATAACCCAGTCCGGCATAGGCCGTGTCGATGCCGCGCTCCTGCGCCAGGAACACTGCGCTCCAGTCCAGCGCCGCCCCTTCGGCGAGGAACACGATGAAGCACATCCCGCCAATGAACAGCACGATGCCATGGGGCACGGCGAACGCAGGCCCTGAGCTTTCGCTGGCGTAGGGCAACAGATGAGGTGCAGCCTTCGCCAGTGCCACCAGCAGCAGGGCGATGACCACCAGCATCGCACCCAGTGGCGACAGGCCGAGGCCGAGCAGTCCGCTGACCCCCGCTGCGCCAGCGATGCCGCCCAGGCTGAACATGCCGTGGAAGCCCGACATCATGTTTTTGCCGCTGGCCCGCTCGACGATCACCGCTTGCAGGTTCACCGTCGAATCCACGGTGCCCAACCCGGCACCGAACAGGAACAACGCTGAGATCAGCGCCGGGATCGACGACACCGTTGCCAGCAGCGGCAGGGCGACACAGATCAGCAAGGTGCCACCGGTCGCCACTTTGCGGCAACCGAATCGCGTAGCGAGGATTCCGGCCAGGGGCATCGCCAGGATCGAGCCCACCCCCAGGCACAGTAGCAATAAACCGAGCGTGCCTTCGTCCAGACCAGCCCGGGCCTTGGCGTAGGGCACCAGCGGCGCCCACGCGGCAATGCCGAACCCGGCGATGAAAAAGGCGATGCGCGTGGACATCTGCTCCAGGCGCCCCGGAACGAACGAGGTCTGGGTGTTGAGGTTGGTCATATCGATCCTTGGCAAAAAACGTCGCGTCCCTTAGGGACAGTGATCGACCGGTGAGGTTTCGATCAGCGTCCGCACATCCTTGCACAGCCCGACTATGTTTCGCGATATGTTGAGGCAGACCAATCATTAGAACGGGGAGGGCGCCATGGCGCGAATGTACGATGCACGGGGCAATATCTACATTGTTGTGGCGCCAGAAGACTTGCGCCATGACGGTATCGCCTTGCCAGATCAGGCCAGCGATGCCGCGCAAACCCTCGAGTCATGGGCATTGGCGGCCATCGAGGCTTGCTGTGCCTGGGCCCCCGGCACGCAGCCGCCAGGCAGCAAAGACCATCGCAGCGATGGTTTGCTGGTCGGCCCGTTCCAGTCATCGCCTCCCTATGATCTGTTGATCGTCAACACCGACGGCACTTTGGCCGAACGCAGCGGCAACGGCCTGACGATTTTCTCCCAGGCGCTCAGCGATCAGGGACTTTTGCCCAGGGACGAGGCCTGTGTGCTCAGGGTTCATCACGACAAGGCCGATGTGCGGTCACCGGGGGAAACTTCGGTGAAAGCGGCGCAGGTCGACGGCGTGAACGGGTTCTGGCTGGATCTGGGTGCGCCAGGCTTCGGTCCGCAGGCGGTGAGCGCTCACGGTGTTGAAAGCGTGGCGTTCAATGGCCGCGAAGTCAGCCATGTACAGCCGCTGGCGTCACTCAACGCGGCATGGTCGCGCAGTCAGTTCGCGCGGGTCGGCAATCCCCACTGTGTGACTCTGGTGGACAGCCTCGAGGATTTACCCAGCAACGAGCAGATGCGCGAACCGGCGCTGGGCGAAGGTTTGACCCGTATTGCCTATGCCATGCCTACGGGTGCCGGACGGCCCTGTCCGGCGGGGATCAATCTGCAATGGGCGATGCATGAGTCCGGGCAGCGGTTGGTGGCGCGGGTGTTCGAGCGTGGCGAAGGGCCTACCGCCTCTTCAGGCACCAGCGCCACGGCGGTGGCGTGTGCGGCGTGGCGGGTGGGTTGGGTGAGTGCGGGGGAGGTGAAGGTGGTGATGCCGGGCGGGACGGCGCCGATTTTGCTGGAGGAAGAGCAGGGGGCGTTGAGTCGGGTCAGTCTGTTTGGTACGGCGCGATTGGTGGGGTGATTTCGAAATAGCCTTCGCGAGCAGGCTCGCTCCCACAAGGGATCTGTGCACGGCACATCACCAATGTGGGAGCGAGCCTGCTCGCGAAAGGGGCCGTCCGGTCAATACGAATTTCAGGTCAGTCCACTGAACTCCACCACCGGCATCGTCCGCTTCATCAGCACTTTGCCGGCGCGAACCGAATATAACGGCAAGCCCTGGCTGCGGATCACCTCATAGTCGCTCTCCGCCGACAGGACCAGCAGATTCGCCGGCCGGCCCGGTTCCAGTCCATAGCGATCACCCAGGGCCAGGGCCTTGGCGCTGTTGTCGGTGACCAGGTCCAGTGCGCTCTGCAGGTTGCGGTAACCCAGCATGTGACAGATATGCAGGCCCGCTTCGAGGACCCGCAGGATGTTGCCGTTGCCCAGCGGATACCAAGGGTCGACGACCGAGTCCTGGCCGAAACACACGTTCATCCCGGCTTCGAGCAACTCGTTGACCCGGGTCACGCCCCGACGTTTCGGGAAGTTATCGAAACGCCCTTGCAGGTGAATGCTTTCGGTGGGGCAGGAGACAAAACTGATACCCGAATGGCCGAGCAGGCGAAACAGTTTGGCGCAGTAGGCGTTGTCGTAGGAGCCCATGGCCGTGGTGTGGCTGGCGGTGACCCGCGAGCCCATGTCACGGCTGCGGGCTTCTTCGGCCAGCACTTCGAGAAAGCGTGAATGCGGGTCGTCGGTTTCATCGCAATGCACATCCACCAGGCAACCGGTGCGCTCGGCCAGGTCCATCAGGAACTTCACCGAGCTGACCCCCTGATCGCGGGTGTATTCGAAATGCGGAATGCCCCCCACCACATCGGCGCCCATGTGGATCGCTTCTTCCATCAGGTCACGACCATTGCGGTACGACTCGATGCCTTCCTGGGGGAACGCGACGATTTGCAGGTCGATCAGGTGACGGCTTTCCTCGCGCACTTCAAGCATCGCCTTCAGGGCGGTCAGCTGCGGGTCGGTGACATCGACATGGGTGCGCACGTGCTGGATGCCGTGGGCGGCGAGGTTCTGGATGGTTTTTTTCGCCCTGTTTTTGGTGTCTTCCAGGGTAATGGTGACCTTGCGCTCGCTCCAGCATTCGATGCCTTCGAACAAAGTGCCGCTCATGTTCCAGCGCGGCTCGCCGGCGGTCAGGGTGGCGTCGAGGTGGATGTGCGGTTCCACAAAGGGTGGCACCACTAGGTTGCCGCCGGCGTCCAGGTCATCAGGCCCCAGCGTCGGGGCTTCGGTCTGCCGGGCGATGCTGCTGATCAGGCCGTTTTCCAGGTGCAACTCATGCAGGCCTTCCTGGTTGCGCAACCGGGCGTTGATGATGTGCATCGGGAGGGTCCTTTTAGATAGCTGTTGGTCGATATCCCTACGTTAGCTCGGTGGTGGCAATCCCCGCCAGTAGGCCGTTCAAATGTGGGAGCGAGCCTGCTCGCGAAGGGGCTGTGTCAGTCACTATTAATGCTGAATATCAGACCGCATTCGCGAGCAGGCTCGCTCCCACAGGGGAATTGGGTATGTCAGGGGGATGTGTGGAGGGGAAGAAACCGCAGCAACGCGGCGACGACGGCCTCGGGCGCATCTTCCTGGACCAGGTGCCCGGCATGGGGAATGGCGTGCAGTTGCGCGCCGGGGATCATGCGCTGCAATTGGCGCCCGCGTTCGATGGGAATCCACTGGTCAGCTTCGCCCCAGAGAATCTGCACCGGGCAGCGAATCGTTGGGTACAGTCCTTCGACCTCGCGGGTGTAGCGTTCGTCCATCTGCGCGATCTGCCGATAAAACGCCGCTTGCCCCGGATCGCCCAGCCACGGTTGCACGTAAGGGGCGAGTTCTTCGTCCGGGATGTCCCGATGGATCGCTCCGCGAATGTAGGTGGGGACGATTGCGCGCTGGATGTAGTCGGGCAGCCCGCTGAAGGCTGCCTCATGCTGACGCACATGTTGCACGAAGGGTGAACCCCAGGGTGTCAGCGCCACCGGGTCGATCAGCGTCAGGCTGCGGTAGTGCCTGCCGTTGAGCAGGTGGGCTCGCAGGGCCGTGGCGCCACCAAAGTCGTGGGCCACCACGTCGGGTTGATCCAGCCCCCAGTGATCCAGAAGCTGCGCCATCAACTGATTCTGGACCCCGAGCGAAACATCGCTATCCGGTTGCGCGGATTGCCCATAACCCAGCAGATCGAAGTAATGCACCCGGTGCGTGGTGATGAAATGCGGCGCTATTCGGTGCCAGACATAGGATGAAAAGGGCGTGCCATGCACGAACACCAGCGGCGGACCGTCGCCCCGTACCGCGTAGCGAACTTCGTTACCGTTGAAGCGATAGGTCTGAGCCAATGGCCAGTCAGTCATGGGCATGTCCTCTTGGCGGGTGAAAGCCAAAAAGCATAGCCCTTTTGTAGGAGCGAGCTTGCTCGCGATGGACGTCAACGATAATGCGGCGTATCAGGTAGCCCGCGGTGCTCTGGCGTCCATCGCGAGCGAGCTCGCTCCTACAGGGGGGTGTCATTCCCCGCGGTAGATGCAACCGCTGGTGCAGGTTTCGTGGATACGAATCGCGCTGAGTTCCGGCAGCAACGGCTTCATTTCGTTCCAGATGAATTTGGCCAGCACTTCGCTGGTCGGGTTTTCCAGACCGGGAATATCGTTCAGGTAGTTGTGGTCCAGACGCTCATACAGCGGCTTGAAGATCGCCTTGATCTCCGAGAAATCGCGGATCCAGCCAGTGTGCGGATCGAGGTCGCCACTCAGGTGAATCGCCACTTTGAACGAGTGGCCGTGCAGACGCCCGCACTTGTGGCCTTCCGGGACGTGGGGCAGGCGATGGGCGGACTCGAAGGTAAATTCTTTGAAGATTTCCACAGTGGTTTCAGCTCTGTTCAGGTGGCGATCGCCGGGGCGACGCTGGGGCAATTTTGACAGGCGACGAGTTTAACAGCTTGTCCTGACTAAAGGGTCAGCAAGCGTTCGCCGAGGCGACCGTTGGCGGCCAGCTCGAGAAACTCATCGCCCAGCCGACGGCTTTCATCCATCGTCGCGCGCCAGTATTTCTGCCGGCTCGGTGCATCGCCCATGAAGTGCTTGAAGTCGTTGCGGTCCGGCAGCTTGCCGTAGGGCAGGCGTGCCAGGTAATCCTTCGACGGCGCCAGCAACAGCACATTTTGCAAACGCGCCGGGCACGCGCGGCGCCATGGCAGGGTTTTGTCGAACCAGCCGGGGATCACCCGGTCGGTGAAGTGTGGGTACAGCACGATGTCGTTGCCGCTGTAGGGCAGGTCGAGGTGATAGTCCAGCAGGCCGCCGTCGCGGAATGTCCCGGCACCGGCTCCCGGCAGGTCGCGCACGCCTTCCATCACCATCGGGATCGATCCCGAGGCGAGCAGGGCCTGGCGCAGATTGCCCGCGCTCAGCGGCACAAAGCGCGACGGGAAGTCATTCAGCGCATCGACCGGCGGTGCCAGGCGCGGGTCGTGGATGATCAACCGCTCGAAGTGCCGCGACAGTCGCGCGCGACCGCGTAGGTTGTCGGCGATCACCGACGAAAGTCCCAAGCCCAGGCGACCGCGATGGTCGTGTGCGAGCAAGCCGTGGCTTTTGACCACCATGATATTCAGGCGGTAATGGGCGTTGTCCAGCAGCGCGGCATCGCGGCCGTCGAGCAAGTCATCGAGCATGCGCCGCGAACTCTGGCTGATCTGCGCCATGGTCACGCCTTTGGCGAAGTTCTGCTCGGTGTATAGCTTGCCCAAGCGCTGGATGCCCTCGGCGGCGTCCGGCAGGCAGGCGCTGGCGAAGCGCCAGGAACCGACCGATGCACCAATCAGCGAGCGCTCCCGTGGCGCCGACGGCAGCCACTCGCCGAACAAGGCCAGGTCCAGCCCCTGGATTCCCAACGCCTTGGGCCCACCGGCAGCGCCGGGCAGCGTACCGACATCGGCGGCGCGCAGGCCCTGCTCACGAATGCGCGTAAAGGCCCGCGGGCCGGCCTTGAGGGTCAGGGAAGGGAATTTGATGTGGATGGCGGTCATACCGGTCTCAGTGTCGGGCGAGCGGGGGATTATAAACACCACACCCCCTGTGGGAGCGAGCCTGTGGCGAGGGGATTTATCCCCGTTCGGCTGCGAAGCAGTCGTCGATCCGGACAAATGCAGGGGCCGCTGCGCAGCCCAACGGGGATAAATCCCCTCGCCACAAGTCAGCTCCCACAGGGAGGGGGTGGCCAATGATGGCCATTCAGTTTCAATTAAGTTCGGATCGCTAAGGTGGCGGCCATGGAAAAACACCCGAAATCCGGACTCACCTTATGAAAATCCTGGCTGCCCTGTTCATTGCGCTCACCCTTTTCGGTTTGACCTCCAATCTCGGTCACACCCGGGACCTGCGCTCCGATGAAGTCCGCAAACTCATCGACGCTGGTACCATTGTGCCGATTGAACAGGTCGAGGCTGTGGCCATGGCCAGGCATCCGGGGTCAAGGATCATCGAAATCGAGTTGAAAAAAAGGTATGGCGTTTACCTGTACCGCATCGAGCTGACCGACCCGCAAGGCGTGGAGTGGGAGCTTGAGCTGGACGCGGCCGACGGGCTGTTGCGCAAGGATCATCAGGACACTTAATGAAACCGTTTTTGCTTCATTCATCCACGCGCATCGTGGGCCGGGTGGCCCTGGTGCTTGTTGCGTTCTGCTCGGTGGCCCTGGCCCGCGACCTCGACCAGGACGAAGCCCTGCGCCTGCGCCAGCAAGGCGTGATCCTGCCGCTGGAGCAAGTGTTGCACAACGCGCTGGATCGTTATCCGGGGGCCAAACTGCTGGAAGCCGAGCTTGAAGAGAAACACGGCGTCTATATGTATGAAGTCGAGCTGCTGACCACCGAAGGTGTCGTGCGCGAGCTCGACCTCGATGCCACCACCGGCCGTTTACTCAAAGACAAGGAAGATTGACCGATGCGTTTGCTCCTGGTGGAAGATCACGTACCCCTGGCCGACGAACTGAAAACCGGCCTCAATCGCCAGGGGTACGCCGTGGATTGGCTGGCCGACGGGCGCGACGCGGTGTACCAGGGCAGCAGCGAACCCTATGACCTGATCATCCTCGATCTTGGCCTGCCGGGATTACCGGGGCTTGAAGTGCTGGCGCAGTGGCGAGCGGGCGGACTGGCCACGCCGGTGCTGATCCTCACCGCCCGCGGCTCCTGGGCCGAACGCATCGAAGGGCTCAAGGCCGGTGCCGACGATTACCTGACCAAGCCGTTTCATCCTGAAGAGTTGCACTTGCGGGTTCAGGCGCTGCTGCGTCGCTCCCATGGCCAGGTCAATCAACCCACCCTCAAGTCTGCGGGCTTGCACCTGGATGAGGGGCGCCAATGCGTGACCCGCGATGGCGCGGACATTCAGCTGACCGCCGCAGAATTTCGCTTGCTGCGCTATTTCATGCTGCATCCGCAACAGATTCTTTCCAAAAGCCACCTTGCCGAACACCTCTACGACGGTGAAACCGAGCGCGACTCCAACGTGCTGGAAGTCCATGTCAATCACTTGCGGCGCAAGCTCGGGCGCAGCGTGATCGAAACCCGTCGCGGCCAGGGTTACCTGTTCGGCGGGCAAGCGCAGTGAGGTCGATCCAGCGCCGCTTGAGCCTGGGCCTGATCAGCGTGATGGTGATCGTCGGCCTGGTGCTGGCGCAGACCAGCCTGTGGCTGTTCGAGATGGGCTTGCAGCGCTACCTCGAAGCGGGGCTGCGCAACGACAGCGAGAACCTGCTGGTGGCGCTGGTGCGTGGCCCGCAGGGCTTGCAACTGGATGAACGGCATCTGTCACCGGCTTATCAACGGCCGTTTTCCGGGCACTACTTCCGTATCGATTTTGCCGACAGTCATTGGCGCTCCCGCTCGTTGTGGGATCAGGAATTGCCACGCCTTGACCATCCCGGTCTGCACAGCAACCTGCAATTGGGGCCAGAAGGCCAGCAATTATTGGTGCTGCGTTCGGACTATCGCCGGCTGGGCCAATCGATTTCCATCAGCGTGGCACAGGATTACACGCCAGTGCGCGAGAGCTTTCAGCGCATGCGGCAGGTCGGCCTGGGGCTGGGGCTGACGGGGTTGCTGCTGATTCTGTTGCTGCAACGGGTAACCGTGCGTCGCGCCTTGCGGCCCCTGGAAAAGGCCCGCGAACAGATCGCTCAGCTGCAGCTGGGCCAGCGTTCGCAACTCGACGATCAAGTGCCGGTGGAGCTGGAGCCGCTGGTGGCGCAAATCAACCATTTGCTGGCTCACACCGAGGACAGCCTCAAGCGTTCACGCAATGCCCTGGGCAATCTCGGACATGCTTTGAAAACCCCGCTGGCGGTGTTGTTGAGCCTGGCCTCAAGCGAGCAGCTCGACGCGCACCCGCAATTGCGCCAGACCCTCAAGGCGCAACTGGAGCAGGTCCAGCAGCGGCTTAACCGCGAGCTCAACCGCGCCCGGTTGTCCGGCGACGCGCTACCCGGCGCGCTGTTCGACTGCGATGCCGAACTGCCAGGGCTGCTGGCGACCTTGAGCATGATCCACGGCGAGCACCTGGACCTGAGCTATCGGGCGCCAGCCGGCCTGCAATTGCCGTGGGATCGTGAAGACCTGCTGGAGTTGCTCGGTAACCTGTTGGACAACGCCTGCAAATGGGCGGATGCCGAGGTCCGACTGAGCGTGGTCGAGACGGCACAAGGCTTTGAACTGAGCGTGGAAGACGACGGGCCGGGCATTCCCGAAAACCAGCGCGACCAGGTTTTCAGTCGCGGCACGCGGCTGGATGAACAGACCGATGGCCATGGTTTGGGGTTGGGCATCGTGCGTGACATCGTCGACACCTGGGGCGGGGCGCTGAGCTTGCAGGAGAGCGAGTGGGGCGGGCTGAAAGTGCTGATCGATCTACCGAAACGCACCTGAACCAAAACCGGAAAACCTGTGGGGGAGGGGGGGGGGGGGGGGGGGGGGGGGGGGGGGGGGGGGGGGGGGGGGGGGGGGGGGGGGGGGGGGGGGGGGGGGGGGGGGGGGGGGGG
>NZ_JBPKAM010000109.1:0-20062 GCF_051216495.1 Pseudomonas baetica
GCCTGTCAGTCGCCTGTGATGTTGAATGTGAGGCAGTCTTCGCGAGCAGGCTCGCTCCCACAAGGGTTTGTAGGGTTTTGGGGGGCAAATTCCAGGCATAAAAAAAGCACCCCGAAAGGTGCTTTTCTCTGTCGCTGGAAGCTTAGCGCTTCAGCGAGGCCGGCAGGTGCGGCTGGATGGCCGTCAGGACTGCCTTGAAGCATTTGGTGTTGCCGGCTACGACGTGGCCTTTTTCGAGGAAGTCGTGACCGCCGGTGAAGTCGCTCACCAGGCCGCCTGCTTCCTGGATCAGCAGGGCGCCAGCTGCCATGTCCCACTCGGACAGGCCCGACTCCCAGAAGGCATCGAAACGACCGGCAGCCACGTAGGCCAGGTCCAGGCTTGCCGAACCGGCGCGGCGGATGCCGGCGGTCTGGCCGACCAGGGCGCGGAACATGCCCAGGTAGTTGTCGAGGTTGTCCATCTGATCGTCACGGAACGGGAAGCCGGTACCCAGCAGGGCGCCGTCCAGGCTGGTACGGCCGCTGACGCGCAGGCGACGGCCGTTCAGTTGTGCGCCGCGACCACGGCTGGCGGTGAATTCTTCCTGGCGAACCGGATCCAGAACAACAGCGTGTTCCAGGCGACCACGGTATTTGCAGGCGATGCTGACAGCGAAGTGAGGAATGCCGCGCAGGAAGTTGGTGGTGCCGTCCAGTGGGTCGATGATCCACAGGTATTCTTCGCCTTCGATCCCGGTGCCGGCGTGCAGACCGGTTTCTTCACCCATGATCGAGTGGTTCGGGTACGCCTTGCGCAGGGCGTCGATGATTTTCTGTTCGGCGGCGCGATCCACCTCGGATACGTAATCCTTGGCGTCTTTTTCGTCGACCTTGATGGTATCCAGGCGCTCGATGGAGCGGAAGATCAATTCACTGGCGGCGCGGGCGGCGCGCAGCGCGATATTCAGCATGGGCTGCATGGATGTGTCACCTAAGGTTGTTAAAGAAAGCCGGGCATTCTATCAGAAAGTTTCTACAGGAGAAGGACGACGTTCGCTTTCATGGCTTAACGGTACTTTGAGCTGTAAGATTCTGCTCCCCCTATATGTGTTCGAGAGCGCCTCCCTTGCTGCAAAACATTCGTGTCGTCCTGGTCAATACCAGCCATCCGGGCAATATCGGCGGGACTGCGCGCGCCATGAAAAACATGGGGCTGTCGCGCTTGGTGCTGGTCGAGCCGCGCTTGTTCCCGCATCACGAGGCCGATGCCCGAGCGTCCGGTGCTGGCGACATCCTTGAAAAAGCGCAAGTCGTCGCCACCTTGGAAGATGCCTTGGTCGGCTGCAACCTGGTGCTCGGTACCAGCGCCCGCGATCGTCGGATTCCCTGGCCGCTACTCGATCCCCGCGAATGCGGTACGAAAGTGGTCGAGGAAGCTGCACAGGGTGCCGAGATCGCGTTGGTATTCGGTCGTGAAGATTCCGGCCTGACCAATGACGAGCTGCAGCGATGTCATTATCACGTGCACATCCCATCAGACCCTGAGTTCAGCTCGCTGAACCTTGGGGCTGCGGTGCAGGTGTTGAGTTATGAAGTGCGCATGGCCTGGCTGGCGGCCGAAGGGCAGCCGAGCAAGGTCGAGAAGGAAGAAGTGGCGTCGGTCAAAAGCACTGAGCTGGCGACCATGGACGAGCTGGAGCGATTCTATGAGCACCTGGAGCAGACCCTGGTGGCCATTGAGTTCCTCGATCCGGAAAAACCACGGCACTTGATGGCGCGCCTGCGCCGGTTGTACGGACGCAGCTCGGTCAGCCGGGCGGAAATGAATATATTGCGTGGCATCCTCACGGAAACCCAAAAAGCGGCCCGTGGCGAGCTTCTGAAACGGAAGGATTAACGATGTTCGAGCGTTTGCGTGAAGATATCCAGAGCGTTTTCCACCGTGACCCGGCGGCGCGTAATGCATTTGAAGTCCTGACGTGCTACCCGGGCATGCATGCCATCTGGATCCATCGCTTGTCTTCGATGTTGTGGCGTGCGGACCTCAAATGGCTGGCACGGCTGGTGTCGAACTTCGGCCGCTGGTTGACCGGGATCGAGATCCATCCGGGCGCCAAGGTTGGCCGGCGCTTCTTTATCGACCATGGCATGGGCATTGTCATCGGCGAAACCGCCGAGATCGGCAACGACGTGACCCTGTATCAAGGCGTGACCCTGGGCGGTACCAGCTGGAACAAGGGCAAGCGTCACCCGACCCTTGAAGATGGTGTGGTGGTCGGCGCGGGCGCCAAGGTGCTGGGTCCGTTCACGGTCGGTGCCGGGGCCAAGGTTGGTTCCAATGCGGTGGTGACCAAGGCAGTGCCGGCCGGTGCGACAGTTGTCGGGATTCCCGGGCGGATCATCGTCAAATCCGATGATGAGCAGGATGCCAAGCGCAAGGCCATGGCCGAGAAGATCGGTTTCGATGCCTACGGCGTCAGCGAGGACATGCCGGACCCGGTGGCGCGGGCCATTGGGCAATTGCTCGATCACCTGCAGGCTGTCGATGGGCGTCTGGAGGGGATGTGCGGAGCGTTGAAGGATCTGGGTAGCAATTATTGTGCGAAAGATCTGCCTGAGTTGCGCGAGGAAGACTTCGCCTGCGTGAAGGGCAAGGACGAAAGCAAGGCCAGCTGATAGCCCGGTAGGTCGTAATCAGGCAATGGCACAGCGCTAAGCGGTGTGCCATTAAGCCGCAGACCCTGATATCATGCGCCCGCTCTTTGCGGGTAAACCTGACTAAAGTACTAGGTCTTATAGTTGACTTAAATACTCAGGAATTGCATACTCGCCCCATTCCGAACTCCGTGGTAATTGTCCATGCGACTGACTACAAAAGGCCGATACGCCGTGACCGCCATGCTCGATCTGGCGTTGCACGCGCAGCACGGGCCCGTGTCCCTGGCCGATATCTCCGAGCGCCAAGGCATCTCCCTGTCCTACCTCGAGCAGCTTTTCGCCAAGCTGCGCCGCAGCAATCTGGTGTCCAGCGTTCGCGGTCCAGGTGGCGGCTACCAGCTGTCGCGCGACATGCAGGGTATCCAGGTCGCCCAGGTGATCGATGCGGTGAACGAATCGGTCGATGCCACCAAGTGCCAGGGGCAGGGTGATTGTCATTCCGGTGACACCTGCCTGACGCACCACTTGTGGTGTGACCTGAGCCTGCAGATTCACGAATTTCTGAGCGGTATCAGCTTGGCTGACCTTGTCACTCGCCGTGAGGTGCAAGAAGTAGCCCAGCGTCAGGATCAACGCCGTTGCAACAGCAAGGCGCCACGCCTGGACAAGATTGAAGCGTCCGCCGTCGAATGACAGCCACAGAGCTAACGGCGCGCCAGCCAGCCTGATTTAGGAGATAGTCCATGAAATTGCCGATTTACCTTGATTACTCTGCGACGACCCCGGTTGATCCGCGTGTTGCGCAAAAAATGAGTGAATGCCTGCTGGTCGACGGAAACTTCGGTAACCCGGCGTCCCGTTCCCACGTATTTGGCTGGAAAGCTGAAGAGTCCGTCGAAAACGCCCGTCGTCAGGTGGCCGACCTGGTCAACGCCGACCCGCGTGAAATCGTCTGGACCTCCGGTGCCACCGAGTCCGACAACCTGGCAATCAAGGGTGCGGCACATTTCTATGCCACCAAAGGCAAACACCTGATCACCACCAAGATCGAGCACAAGGCTGTCCTGGACACCATGCGCCAACTGGAGCGTGAAGGTTTCGAAGTCACCTACATCGAGCCTCGTGAAGACGGCCTGGTGACCCCGGAGATGGTCGAAGCCGCCCTGCGCGACGACACCATCCTGGTTTCGATCATGCACGTGAACAACGAAATCGGCACCGTCAATGACATCGCCGCCATTGGCGAGTTGACCCGTTCCAAAGGCATCCTGTTCCACGTCGACGCTGCTCAGTCCACCGGCAAGGTCGAGATCGACCTGCAGAAACTGAAAGTCGACCTGATGTCGTTCTCGGCTCACAAAACCTACGGCCCTAAAGGCATCGGCGCCCTGTACGTCAGCCGCAAGCCGCGTGTTCGCATCGAAGCGACCATGCACGGTGGCGGTCACGAGCGTGGCATGCGTTCCGGTACCCTGGCGACCCACCAGATCGTCGGCATGGGCGAAGCCTTCCGCGTGGCCAAGGAAGACATGGCTGCCGAGAACGCTCGCATCAAGGCCCTGAGCGACCGTTTCTACAAGCAGGTCGAGCATCTGGAAGAGCTGTACGTCAACGGCAGCCTGACTGCCCGCGTACCGCACAACTTGAACCTGAGCTTCAACTACGTTGAAGGCGAGTCGTTGATCATGGCGCTTAAGGATCTGGCGGTTTCGTCCGGTTCGGCCTGCACCTCGGCATCTCTGGAGCCTTCGTACGTGCTGCGCGCCCTGGGCCGCAACGACGAACTGGCACACAGCTCGATCCGTTTCACCTTCGGCCGCTTCACCACCGAAGAAGAAATCGACTACGCCGCGCAGAAGGTTTGCGAGGCTGTTACCAAGCTGCGCGCTCTGTCGCCGCTGTGGGACATGTACAAAGACGGTGTCGACATTTCGAAAATCGAGTGGGCGGCACACTGATTTCAAGTCGCCGCGAACCAGCCCCGGGGACTCAGGTGCCGGGGCCCAAAGAGCGACTCTCTGATGAGTGAGGATTAAGCATCATGGCTTACAGCGAAAAGGTCATCGACCACTACGAAAACCCGCGCAACGTCGGCAAGATGGACGCGGAAGACCCTGATGTCGGCACCGGCATGGTCGGCGCTCCGGCTTGCGGCGACGTCATGCGTCTGCAGATCAAGGTCAACGACGCAGGCATCATCGAAGATGCCAAGTTCAAGACCTATGGCTGCGGTTCCGCCATCGCTTCCAGCTCCCTGGCCACCGAGTGGATGAAGGGCAAGACGCTGGACGAGGCAGAAACCATCAAGAACACTCAGCTGGCTGAAGAACTGGCCTTGCCGCCAGTGAAAATTCACTGCTCCGTGCTCGCTGAAGACGCCATCAAGGCGGCCGTTCGCGATTACAAGCAGAAGAAAGGCTTGATCTGACTTTCAGGATTTGGCGACGAGTAAGGAGTCACCGATGGCTATCAGCATGACAGAAGCGGCTGCTCGACACGTGCGACGCTCCCTCGACGGGCGCGGCAAAGGTGAGGGGATTCGCCTGGGTGTTCGCACCACAGGCTGTTCCGGTCTTGCCTACGTGCTGGAGTTTGTCGACGAGGTGGTTGCAGAGGATCAGGTGTTCGAAAGTCACGGCGAGAAAGTGATTATCGACCCGAAAAGCCTGGCCTACCTGGACGGCACCGAACTCGATTTCGTCAAGGAAGGGTTGAACGAAGGCTTCAAGTTCAACAACCCCAACGTGCGCGGTGAATGTGGCTGCGGCGAAAGCTTCAACATCTGAGGCTGCTCGTGGGTACTCCTTGTCATTTCGCTTTATTCGAGCTGCAACCGAGCTTCAATCTGGACCTCGATCAGCTGGCTTCGCGCTACCGTGAACTGGCGCGCAGCGTTCATCCGGACCGCTTTGCTGACGCCTCCGAGCGTGAGCAGCGGCTGGCGCTAGAGCAATCCGCGAGCCTCAACGAGGCCTACCAGACGCTCAAGAGCCCCCCCAAGCGCGCGCGCTACCTGCTCGCCTTGAATGGTGGCGAGCTGCCGCTGGAGGTCACGGTGCATGACCCGGAGTTTCTTCTGCAACAGATGGAGTTGCGCGAAGAACTCGAGGATCTGCAGGACAGCGCCGACTTGTCGGGCGTTGCCGCGTTCAAGCGCCGCCTGAAGGCTGCCCAGGATGAACTGAACCAAAGCTTCGCAGCTTGCTGGAACGATGCCGTGCAACGTGAACGGGCCGAACGCCTGATGCGGCGCATGCAGTTCCTCGACAAGCTCACCTACGAAGTGCGCCAGTTAGAAGAGCGCCTCGACGATTAACCCAGTGCCGCTCCGGTCGCACGCCTGATATACAGATAAGTCCTGATAACGATGGCCCTACTGCAGATCGCCGAACCCGGCCAAAGTCCTCAACCGCACCAGCGTCGCCTGGCTGTGGGGATCGACTTGGGCACTACCAATTCGCTGGTCGCTGCATTGCGCAGTGGTCTTTCCGAACCTCTGGCCGACGCAGAAGGGCGGGTCATCCTGCCGTCTGCCGTGCGCTACCACGCCGATCGCGTCGAGGTCGGCGAGTCGGCCAAGCTGGCTGCCGCTACCGATCCTTTGAACACCGTGCTGTCGGTCAAGCGCTTGATGGGTCGTGGTCTGTCCGACGTCAAGCAATTGGGCGAGCAACTGCCATACCGCTTTGTCGGCGGCGAATCGCACATGCCGTTCATCGACACGATCCAGGGTGCGAAAAGCCCGGTCGAAGTCTCGGCAGATATCCTCAAGGTCTTGCGTCAGCGCGCCGAAGCCACCCTTGGCGGTGAGTTGGTGGGGGCGGTGATCACCGTTCCGGCCTATTTCGACGATGCTCAGCGTCAAGCCACCAAGGATGCGGCCAAGCTGGCCGGCCTCAACGTACTGCGTTTGCTCAACGAGCCGACGGCAGCAGCGGTGGCTTATGGTCTGGATCAGCACGCCGAAGGTCTGGTAGCGATTTACGACTTGGGCGGCGGTACGTTCGATATTTCGATTCTGCGCCTGACCGGCGGTGTCTTCGAAGTACTGGCCACCGGCGGCGACAGCGCCCTGGGCGGCGATGACTTCGATCACGCGATCGCTGGTTGGATCATCGAGAGCGCTGGCCTGTCCGCCGACCTCGATCCGGGGGCTCAGCGCAATCTGCTGCAAACGGCTTGTGCGGCCAAGGAAGCGCTGACCAACGCCGCTTCTGTTGAGGTCGTTTATGGTGATTGGAAAGCCGAGCTGACCCGTGAAGCCTTCAATGCGCTGATCGAGCCAATGGTTGCCCGCAGCCTGAAAGCCTGTCGTCGCGCTGTTCGCGATTCCGGCATCGAGCTGGAAGATGTGCATGCGGTAGTCATGGTCGGTGGTTCGACCCGTGTTCCGCGTGTTCGCGAAGCCGTAGCCGAAGCTTTCGGACGTCAGCCGCTGACCGAAATCGACCCGGATCAAGTGGTGGCCATCGGGGCCGCGATCCAGGCCGATACCCTGGCCGGCAACAAGCGTGATGGCAGTGAGCTGCTGTTGCTTGACGTGATTCCGTTGTCCCTGGGGCTGGAAACCATGGGCGGCCTGATGGAGAAGGTGATTCCGCGCAACACCACCATTCCCGTCGCTCGCGCCCAGGACTTCACCACTTACAAAGATGGCCAATCGGCCATGGCGATCCATGTGTTGCAGGGTGAGCGCGAGCTGATCAGCGACTGCCGCTCCCTGGCACGCTTCGAATTGCGCGGCATTCCGGCGATGGTCGCCGGTGCGGCGAAGATTCGCGTGACTTTCCAGGTCGATGCCGATGGCCTGCTCAGTGTTTCCGCCCGTGAACTGGGGTCGGGCGTCGAAGCCAGCATCCAGGTCAAGCCGTCCTACGGCCTGACCGACGGCGAAATCGCCAAGATGCTCAAGGATTCGTTCCAGCATGCCAATGACGACAAGGTGGCTCGCGTGCTGCGTGAGCAGCAGGTCGACGCCCAGCGTCTGATCGAGGCGGTGCAGGCGGCCCTGGAGGCCGACGGCGAGCGCCTGCTTGATGCCGATGAGCGCATGGTTATCGAGCTGCAGGTGCAGGAACTGACCGAACTGATGAAAGGTACCGATGGTTATGCCATCGAGCAGCAGACCAAGCGTCTGTCGCAAGTGACCGACGCCTTTGCTGCCCGCCGCCTGGACTCGACGGTGAAAGCCGCGCTGGCGGGGCGCAACCTGAATGAGATTGAGGAATAACGATGCCGCAGGTCATTTTTCTGCCACACGAAAAGTTTTGCCCGGAAGGCATGGTCGTGGAGGCTGAGACCGGAACGTCCATCCTCGAATTGGCCCATGAACACCATATCGAGATGGAAAGTGCCTGTGGCGGCGTCTGCGCCTGCACCACCTGCCACTGCATCATTCGTGAGGGTTTCGACTCCCTGGAAGAGGCCGATGAGCTGGAAGAGGACTATCTTGACAAGGCTTGGGGGCTGGAAGCGCAGTCGCGCCTGGGCTGTCAGGCCAAAGTCGGGACTGAAGACCTGACTGTCGAAATTCCGAAATACTCGCTCAACCACGCAGCCGAAGCGCCGCACTGATTCAAGGAATTGTCATGAGTCTCAAGTGGACTGATGTGCTGGAAATCGCGATCCAGCTGGCTGAAACCAAGCCCGATGTAGACCCTATGTCGGTCAATTTCGTCGATCTGCGCACATGGGTGATGGAATTGCCCGAGTTCGACGACAAGCCTGAGCACTGTGGCGAAAAGATCCTGGAGGCCATTCAGGCCCACTGGATCGAAGAACGCGACTGAGCCACGCTGCAGGTTAGGCAATACCCAAGAACCCGCGTATAATTCGCGGGTTTAATTTTTCGCAAATTACCGTTTCTGGAGTTACACCATGGCTGTTCAACGTACTTTCTCCATCATCAAGCCTGACGCCGTTGCCAAAAACGTGATCGGCAAGATCACCACTCGCTTCGAAGAAGCTGGCCTGCGCGTTGTAGCTTCGAAACTGAAGCAACTGTCCAAAGCCGAAGCCGAAGGCTTCTACGCTGAGCACAGCGCTCGTGGTTTCTTCGGCGACCTGGTTGCCTTCATGACTTCCGGTCCGGTTGTCGTTCAGGTTCTGGAAGGCGAAAACGCTATCGCTCGCAACCGTGAGCTGATGGGCGCGACCAACCCTAAAGAAGCTGCTCCAGGCACCATCCGTGCTGACTTTGCTGAATCCATCGACGCCAACGCTGTACACGGTTCGGACTCCGAAGCCGCTGCCGCTCGCGAAATCGCATACTTCTTCGCAGCTACTGAAGTAACCACTCGCTAAGCATTGGCTTAAAGAGTGAAGGTGAATCCATGACGACATCGACTGTTAAAACCAACCTGCTGGGTCTCACCCAGCCGGAAATGGAAAAATTCTTCGACTCAATCGGGGAGAAGCGTTTCCGTGCCGGTCAGGTAATGAAATGGATTCACCACTTTGGCGTCGATGATTTCGACGCCATGACGAACGTCGGCAAGGCCTTGCGCGAGAAGCTCAAGGCTGTTGCTGAAATTCGCGGTCCGGAAGTGGTCAGCGAGGACATCTCCAGCGACGGCACCCGTAAATGGGTGGTGCGCGTGGCGTCCGGCAGCTGCGTCGAGACCGTGTACATTCCCCAGGGCAAACGCGGCACCTTGTGCGTTTCGTCCCAGGCAGGCTGTGCCCTGGATTGCAGTTTCTGCTCCACTGGCAAGCAAGGTTTCAATAGCAACCTCACCGCCGCCGAAGTCATCGGCCAGGTGTGGATTGCCAACAAATCCTTTGGCAGTGTCCCGGCGACCGTCGACCGTGCCATCACCAACGTGGTGATGATGGGCATGGGTGAGCCGCTGCTGAACTTCGACAACGTCATTGCCGCCATGCATCTGATGATGGATGACCTGGGCTACGGCATTTCCAAGCGCCGCGTGACCCTGTCCACTTCGGGTGTGGTGCCGATGATCGATGAGCTGGCCAAGCACATCGACGTCTCCCTGGCGTTGTCCCTGCACGCACCGAATGACGCATTGCGTAACCAATTGGTGCCGATCAACAAGAAGTATCCGCTTAAGATGCTGCTCGAGTCGTGCCAGCGCTACATGTCGTCCCTGGGCGAAAAGCGCGTACTGACCATCGAGTACACCTTGCTCAAGGATGTGAACGACAAGGTCGAGCACGCGGTCGAGATGATCGAGTTGCTCAAGAACATCCCGTGCAAGATCAATCTGATTCCTTTCAACCCGTTCCCGCACTCCGGGTACGAGCGGCCGAGCAACAATGCCATTCGTCGGTTCCAGGATCAGCTTCATCATGCCGGTTTCAACGTCACTGTCCGCACCACCCGTGGTGAAGACATCGACGCCGCCTGTGGTCAACTGGTAGGGCAGGTGCTGGATCGCACCCGTCGCAGCGAACGTTATATCGCCGTGCGCGAACTGAGCGCCGACAACGATATGGCGCAGAACGCCGCGACCAAGTAATCAAGAGAGGATCTCTATGTCCCTGCGCTTTGCGCTGCTTTTGTTATTGGCCAGCCTCTGTGCTGGCTGTGTTCTTTCGGGCGATTACAACCCGATGAAGACCAGCAAGGGCAGAGACGAAGCGCGTGAGGCATATGTGCAGCTGGGCATCGGTTATCTGCAGCAGGGAATGACCGAACGGGCAAAAGTGCCGTTGAAAAAAGCACTGGAACTGGATCCTGCCGATCCTGACGCCAACGCCGCGCTGGGGTTGGTGTTCCAGGCTGAGATGGAGCCGGAACTGGCAGATCAGTTTTTTCGCAAGGCGCTGTCTTCCCGTCCCGCCGACGCGCGAATCCTCAACAACTACGGCAGTTTTCTTTTCGAGCAAAAACGTTACAAGGAAGCCTACGAGCGCTTTGAACAGGCCGCCGCCGATACCCTGTATCCTGAGCGTTCGCGAGTGTTCGAGAACCTGGGCATGACCGCGTCGATGCTCGGTCAGCGCGAATTGGCCCAGCAGCAATTGGAAAAAGCCCTGCGTTTGAATCGCCAACAGCCACGTGCGTTGCTGGAAATGGCTGAGTTGTCTTACGAAGACAGGCATTATGTGCCCGCGCGTGATTACTACGATCGTTTTAGCCTGCTCGCCGAGCAAAATGCACGTAGTCTATTGCTCGGCGTTCGGCTGGCAAAAGTGTTTGAAGATCGCGACAAGGCCGCCAGTTTTGGCCTGCAATTAAAACGACTCTATCCCGGTACACCGGAATATCAGCAATACCTGTCGGAGCAATGATGAAAGCGGCGCATCCCGAAGTTGTAGCAGCGAATCGCGTTAACCCCGGTGAGACCTTGCGCCAGGCCCGCGAACACAATGGCTGGTCGCTGGCTGAAGTGGCTCTCAAGCTCAACCTTACCGTCAATTCCCTGAGCAATCTGGAAGCCGGCGAGTTCGACAAGCTGCCTGGGCACACCTTTGCTCGCGGCTATATTCGCGCCTATGCCAAATTGCTCGGCATGGACCAGGCCGTTCTGGTTCAACAATTCGACCAATCCACCGGTACTGACTCCCAGGGCAGCAGCGTGCATAGCCTGGGCCGTATCGAAGAGCCGGTCCGGGTTTCCCACACCATCTTGCGCATTGTCAGCCTGTTGTTGCTGGTTGCGGTAATTGGCGGTGGTTTTGTCTGGTGGCAGGATCAGACGTCGCTGCGCACCAAGGACCTGATCGGTCTGAGCCCAGAACACGTTGAAGTCGAAGGTGCCGATGGCACGACCCAGATTCATCCGTTGGACGAGCCGGAAGACCAGGCTGTCGTGGAAGGTCAGACAGAAAACGTAACTGCATTGGCATTGCCGCAAGCCGAGACTTCGGCTGAAGCACCGGCTGAAACTCAAGAGACTGCATCTGCTCCAGCGCCGGCCGCACCCGCGCCAACGCCTGCTGCACCGGCCCACGCGGCAGCGCCTGTAGCCACTGCCCCTGCGACCCCGGTCCCGGCTGCTCCAGCCGTACCTGCGCCGTCGGTGACCGCACCGGTTGCTCCAGTCGCTCCAGCACCCGCCGCCGCAGTTCCAGCACCAGCTCCGGCCGCCGCTCCTGTTGCCGGCCAGGGCCAGGTTCAACTGCAATTCACCGCCGATTGCTGGACGCAGGTGACCGACGGCAGCGGCAAGGTGCTGTTCAGTGGTCTCAAGCGTAAAGGCGATAGTCTTTCCGTCAGCGGCAAGCCGCCGTTTGCCGTACGCCTGGGCTTCGCCCGTGGCGCACAGGTCAGCTACAACGGCCAGGCGGTCGATGTTGCTCCGTTCACCAGTGGCGAGACTGCTCGCCTGAAGTTGGGTCAATAAGTCATGCACGGCGAATCTCCAATCAAACGTCGCGAGTCGCGCAAGATCTGGGTCGGTAATGTGCCTGTTGGCGGTGATGCGCCTATCGCTGTACAGAGCATGACCAACAGCGACACCAACGATGTCGCTGCCACGGTCGCGCAGATCAATCGTCTTGAAGCGGCTGGCGTCGATATCGTACGGGTGTCCGTTCCGGACATGGACGCCGCCGAGGCCTTCGGCAAGATCAAGCAACTGGTCAAGGTTCCATTGGTTGCCGACATCCATTTCGATTACCGCATCGCATTGCGCGTGGCCGAACTGGGTGTTGACTGCCTGCGGATCAACCCGGGCAATATCGGTCGCGAAGATCGCGTACGCGCCGTGGTCGATGCCGCCCGTGATCGCGGGATTCCGATTCGTATCGGCGTCAACGCCGGCTCCCTGGAAAAAGACCTGCAAAAGAAATACGGCGAGCCGACGCCGGCCGCGCTGGTCGAGTCGGCCCTGCGTCACGTCGAGCACCTCGAGCGTCTGAACTTCCAGGACTTCAAGGTCAGCGTGAAAGCCTCCGACGTGTTCATGGCCGTCGAAGCCTATCGCCTGCTGGCCAAGGAAATCGTCCAGCCGTTGCACCTGGGCATCACCGAAGCCGGTGGTTTGCGTTCAGGCACAGTGAAATCCGCCGTGGGCCTCGGTATGCTGCTCGCCGAGGGGATTGGCGATACCATTCGCATCTCGTTGGCGGCCGACCCGGTCGAGGAAGTGAAAGTCGGCTACGACATTCTCAAATCCCTGCACCTGCGTTCCCGTGGCATCAACTTCATCGCCTGCCCGAGCTGCTCGCGGCAGAACTTCGATGTGGTCAAGACCATGAACGAGCTGGAAGGGCGTCTCGAAGACCTGTTGGTGCCACTGGACGTCGCGGTCATCGGTTGCGTGGTCAACGGCCCTGGCGAAGCCAAGGAAGCCCATATCGGCTTGACCGGTGGTACGCCAAACCTGATTTACATCGACGGCAAGCCGTCGCAGAAACTGACGAATGACAATCTGGTGGATGAGCTTGAACGCTTGATCCGCGAGAAAGCGGCCGAAAAGGTCGAAGCTGACGCTGCCGTTATCGCGCGCGGCTGATCGGACGAATTAAGGAATTTTTGTGAGCAAGTCTCTGCAAGCCATTCGTGGCATGAACGACATCCTGCCCGAACAGACGCCGCTGTGGCGTCATTTCGAAGGCACCGTTTCGCGTCTGCTGGATAATTACGGTTATAAGCAGATCCGCATGCCGATCGTCGAGTTCACCGAGCTGTTCAAGCGCTCCATCGGTGAAGTGACCGACATCGTCGAAAAAGAGATGTACACCTTCGACGACCGCAACGGCGATTCCCTGACCCTGCGCCCTGAAGGCACCGCGGCCTGTGTTCGTGCCGTGCTCGAACACGGCATCACCGGCGGTGGCCAGGTGCAGAAGCTCTGGTACATCGGCCCGATGTTCCGCCACGAGCGTCCGCAGAAAGGCCGTTATCGCCAGTTCCACCAGATCGGTGTCGAGGTCTTCAATCTTGACGGTCCGGACATCGATGCCGAGCTGATCGTGCTGACCTGGCGCCTGTGGGGCGAGCTGGGTATCCGCGATGCAGTCAAGCTCGAACTCAACAGCCTGGGCACCAGCGAGTCCCGTGGTCGTTATCGCGAAGCGCTGGTCGAATTCCTGTCCAAGCATCTGGACAAACTGGACGAAGACAGCCAGCGCCGCCTGAAAACCAACCCGCTGCGGGTGCTGGACACCAAGAACGCCGATACCCAGGCGATTCTGGTCGATGCGCCGAAAATGGCCGACTACCTCGACGAAGAGTCCCGCGCGCACTTCGAGGGCCTCAAGGCTCGTCTGGACGCCGCCGGTATTCCTTACGTGATCAACCCAAAGCTGGTTCGCGGGCTGGATTACTACAGCAAGACCGTTTTCGAATGGGTCACCGACAAACTGGGCGCCCAGGGCACCGTGTGTGCCGGTGGTCGCTACGATGGCCTGGTCGAGCAGATGGGCGGCAAGCCGACTGCGGGCGTCGGTTTCGCCATGGGTATCGAGCGCCTGGTGCTGCTGCTGGAAACCCTGGAGCAGATTCCGGAAGAAATCTCCCGTCAGGTCGACGTCTACCTCTGTGCATTCGGTGAAGAAGCCGAGTTGGCCGGTCTGGCTTTGGCCGAGCGTGTGCGTGACCAGTTGCCTAACCTGCGCCTGCAAGTGAATGCCGGCGCCGGCAGTTTCAAAAGCCAGTTCAAGAAAGCCGACAAGAGTGGTGCGCTGTATGCACTGATCCTCGGTGACGACGAGATGGCCCAGCAAGTGGTAGGTTTCAAACCCCTGCGTGGCCAGGGCGAACAACAAAGCATTGCCTGGGATGCGCTTGCTGCACACCTGGCCACCTGCGTCGTGCAGGGTTGAAGCTGTCTTAAACAGCCGAATTAGCGATTAAGGAGTATTGGGGTGTCGAGTACCGAAGAGGAACAACTGGCGGATTTGAAGGAATGGTGGTCACGCAACGGTAAGCCCCTGGTCACTGGCGGCCTGTTGGCGCTGGTCATCGTGTTCGGCTGGCAGGCGTTCCAGAAGTATCAGAACAATCAGTCGCAAGGCGCGTCGGTGCTCTATCAGCAATTGCTGGAAACCACGCTGACGCCTGACGGCAAGCCGGATGCGGCCCGTGTTTCGGACCTGGCAGCCAAGCTCAACAGCGAATTCGGTGGCAGTGCCTATGCGCAGTACGGCAGCCTGTTCGTGGCGAAAGTCGCCGTCGACAGCGGCAAGCTGGATGACGCGGCCAACGAGTTGAAAGCCATTATCGCCAAACCGGCCAACCCGGCACTGGGTGAAATCGCCCGTCAGCGCCTGGCGCAGGTACTGGGCGCGCAGAACAAGGCCGATGAAGCCCTGAAACTGCTGGAAGGCGATGCCGACAAGGCCTTCCTGGCCACTCGCGAAGAACTCAAGGGCGACCTGCTGGTACAGCTGGGTCGTACCGATGAAGCGCACGCGGCCTATCAAAAAGCCAAGGCGGCACTGTCGGATGAAGCGGCGGTCGGTGGCCTACAAATCAAGCTGGACGACCTGGCCAAAGGGGATGCGTGACGTGATCCGTTGGAAACATGCAGCATTGCTGGCTCTGGCCATTCTGGCCGCGGGTTGCAGCAGCAACAGCAAGAAAGAACTGCCACCGGCCGAGTTGACCGATTTCAAGGAAGAAGTGGTTCTGCAAAAACAGTGGAGTCGTTCGATCGGTGACGGTCAGGGCGAAACCTACAACATGCTGGTCCCGGCGATTGATGGCAACACCATCTATGCGGCCGACGTGACGGGTGTGGTGATGGCGCTGGATCGCAACAACGGTGACGTCAAGTGGAAGAAAGATCTCGAACTGCCTGTTTCCGGTGCCGTTGGCGTCGGTTACGGTCTGCTGACGATTGGTACGATCAAGGGTGAAATCGTTGCCCTGGACGCCATCAACGGCGAAGAGAAATGGCGCGCTCGCGTGTCCAGCGAAGTCCTTGCACCACCGGCCAACAACGGTGATGTGGTGGTGGTTCAGACCCAGGATGACCGTCTGATCGGTCTGGATGCCGCGACCGGCAACCAGCGCTGGTTGTACGACAGTACCCCGGCGGTACTGACCCTGCGTGGCACCAGTGCACCGATCGTCACCAATCGCCTAGCGGTGGCTGGCTTGTCGACCGGTAAAGTGGTCGCTCTCAACATCTCCAACGGTGTGCCTGTGTGGGAGCAGCGTGTAGCGATCCCGCAGGGTCGTTCGGAGCTGGAGCGCGTGGTCGACATCGACGGCGGTCTGCTGTTGTCCGGCGAGACGATTTATGTCGCGAGCTATCAGGGTCGTGTTGCGGCACTGGACCTGCAAAGCGGCCGCCAGCTATGGCAGCGTGATGCTTCCAGCTATGCGGGTGTTGCTCAGGGCTTTGGCAGCGTCTACGTGAGCCTGTCTTCGGGCACCGTTGAAGGCGTCGACGAGCGTTCCACCACAGCTTTGTGGACTAACGACTCGCTGGCCCGCCGTCAACTGTCGGCGCCGGAAGTGTTCTCCAGCTACGTTGCAGTCGGTGACCTGGAAGGTTACCTGCACCTGCTGAGTCAGGTGGACGGTCGTTTCGTCGGCCGCGAACGCATCGACAGCGACGGCCTGCGTGCCCGTCCGCTGGTGGTGGGTGACACGATTTATGTGTATGGCAACAGCGGCAAACTGGAAGCCCTGACCATCAAGTAAAGGTTTGACTATGCTTGGGTAAAACCCCAAGCGGCTTCATCTGTAGGTATTAATGTGGGAGCGAGCCTGCTCGCGAAGGGCGTTAACGATTATGTTTGCGGCCTGAATGAACGCGGTGTCTTTGCGTTCTTCGCGAGCAGGCTCGCTCCCACAAAAAGCCACAGTGATTGCCCCGAGCACCAGCCGCTGCCTAGCAGCGGCTTTTGTATTTTCTGAAATAACGAAGTGGAGAGCCGCATGGTTCCCGTAATCGCCCTGGTGGGCCGACCGAACGTCGGCAAGTCCACCTTGTTCAACCGCCTGACCAGGACTCGCGACGCCATCGTCGGTGACCTGTCCGGTCTGACCCGTGATCGCCAGTACGGTGAGGCCAAGTGGCAAGGGCGTTCCTACATTCTGATCGACACCGGTGGTATCTCCGGTGACGAGCACGGTATGGACGAAAAAATGGCCGAGCAGTCGCTGCTGGCCATTGAAGAAGCGGACGTCGTTCTGTTCCTGGTAGATGCCAAGGCCGGTTTCACCGCCGCCGACCAGATGATCGGCGAGCATCTGCGCAAGCGTAACAAGCGTTCTTATGTTGTCGCCAACAAAGTCGACAACATCGATCCGGAATTGGCTCGCGCCGAATTCGCCCCGTTGGGCATGGGCCATGCGATCCCTATCGCCGGTGCCCACGGTCGCGGCATCACTCAGTTGCTGGAAGCCGCTTTGAGCGATTTCCCGCGCGATGATGACGAGCCGCAGGAAGGCGAAGAGGAAGAGATCGTTGCCGAAGGCGAGGAAGCGAAGCGCATTCCTGGCCCGAGCGAAAAGGACGGGATCAAGATCGCCATCATCGGACGCCCGAACGTCGGCAAGTCGACGCTGGTCAACCGCATGCTCGGTGAAGAGCGGGTGATCGTCTATGACCAACCCGGTACTACCCGCGACAGTATCTACATTCCGTTCGAGCGTAATGAAGAGAAGTACACGCTGATCGACACCGCCGGTGTGCGCAAGCGCGGCAAGATCCACGAAGAAGTCGAAAAATTCTCCGTGGTCAAAACCCTGCAGGCCATCAAGGACGCCAACGTGGTGATCTTCGTGATGGATGCACGCGAAGGCGTAGTGGACCACGATCTCAACCTGCTGGGCTTTGCCCTGGAATCTGGTCGTGCGTTGGTGATCGCACTCAACAAGTGGGACGGCATGACGCCGGGCGAGCGCGATTATGTGAAGACCGAACTGGAACGCCGGCTGTTCTTCGTCGATTTCGCCGACATTCACTTTATCTCGGCATTGCACGGCACTGGCGTGGGCAACCTCTACGCTTCGGTGCAGAATTCGTTCAAGTCGGCGGTCACCCGCTGGCCGACCAGCCGCCTGACGCAAATTCTTGAAGATGCCGTTAGTGAGCACCAGCCACCGATGGTCAATGGCCGCCGGATCAAACTGCGTTACGCTCACCTGGGTGGCGCGAACCCGCCGATCATCGTGATTCACGGTAACCAGATCGAGAAGGTGCCGAAGTCTTACGTCCGTTACCTGGAAAACACCTATCGCCGTGTCCTGAAGCTGGTCGGTACACCGATCCGCATCGAGTTCAAGGGCGGCGAAAACCCGTACGAAGGCAACAAGAACACGCTTACCGACCGGCAGGTCAACAAGAAGCGCCGCTTGATGTCGCACCACAAGAAGGCTGAGAAGAAGCGTCGCGATAAGCGTTAAAAGCAGCTTTGAGCCTCAAGCTGCAAGCTTCAAGTAAAAGCAAAAAGGGTCCCTTTCGGGCCCTTTTTTGTGTCTGGTGGTTTGACGCTTGACCACTTGCAGCTTGCAGCTTGAAACTTGGAGCTCACCTGCAAGGGGCTACCGATGATCACCAGTAAGCTGCCGAATGTCGGCATCACTATCTTCACTCAGATGTCTCAGCTCGCGGCTCAGACCGGCGCGCTCAATCTGTCCCAGGGTTTTCCTGATTTTGACGGCCCGCAAGCCCTTCGGGACGCGGTTGGTCGGCATATCGCCAGCGGCCACAATCAGTACTCGCCCATGACCGGCCTGCCGGCCCTGCGTCAGCAGATCGCGGCGAAGATCACCCGCAGCTATGGCGTCAACGTTGATGCCGATCATGAAGTGACCGTCACCCCCGGTGCGACCCAAGCGATTTTCTGCGCAATCCAGGCGGTTATCCACAGCGGTGACGAAGTCATCGTGTTTGATCCGGCCTATGACAGTTACGAACCTTCGGTTGAGCTGGCCGGTGGGCGTTGCGTGCATGTGCAACTGGCCGTGAATGATTTCAGCATCGATTTCCAGAAGCTCGCCGAAGCGCTGAGCCCGCGTACGCGGATGATCATCCTCAATACCCCGCACAACCCTAGCGGTGCGCTAATCAGCCGTGCCGAACTGGACCAGTTGGCAGCGTTGATCCGCGATCGCGATATCTACGTGATCAGCGACGAAGTCTACGAACACCTGGTCTATGACGGCGTGCCTCATGTCAGCGTATTGGCCCATGAAGAGCTGTATCAGCGTGCTTTCGTGGTCAGTTCATTTGGCAAGACGTATCACGTCACCGGATGGAAAACCGGTTATGTGGTCGCGCCACCAGCCCTGACGGCCGAGCTGCGCAAGGTGCACCAGTACGTCAGTTTTTGCGGTGTGACGCCGCTGCAATATGCCCTGGCCGATTACATGGCCGAGCACCCGGAACACGTTGAAGAGCTGCCGGGTTTTTATCAGGCCAAGCGCGATCTGTTCTGCGATCTGCTGGAGCCGTCGCGTTTCAGTTTCAAGCGTGTGGCGGGTACGTATTTCCAGTTGGTCGATTACTCGCAGATCCGCCCGGAGCTCAACGACGTCGAGATGGCGCTGTGGATGACCCGCGAACATGGCGTCGCCAGTATTCCGATCTCGGTGTTCTACCAGACACCGCCTGAAGGCCAGCGCCTGGTGCGGCTGTGTTTTGCCAAACGCGAGGAGACCCTGCGTGAAGCGGCGGAAAAACTATGCGTGATTTGAGCACCTTGCCGAAGTTGACCGTTGCCCTGATCCAGACTTCCCTGGCCTGGCACGACCGTCAGGCCAACCTCGAACATTTCGAGCCATTGCTGGAGCAGGCGCGTGGCGCCGATCTGATCATCCTGCCGGAGATGTTCACCACCGGTTTCTCCATGGAGTCCGAAACGCTCGCTGAAGCGGAAAACGGTCCTACGAGTAAGTGGCTGCGGGCTCAGGCGGCGAAGCTGGATGCGGTGGTCACCGGCAGTGTCATTATTCAGGCTGCCGATGGCAGCCATCGCAATCGTCTGTTGTGGGCGCGTCCGGATGGTGAAGTGTTGCACTACGACAAACGCCACCTGTTCCGCATGGCTGGCGAGCACAACCATTACACCCCGGGTGAGCGACAGGTGCAGTTCGAGCTCAAGGGCTGGCGGGTGCGACCGCTGATTTGCTACGACCTGCGCTTCCCGGTATGGAGTCGAGACGCCCAGGACACGGACCTGCTCCTGTACACCGCCAACTGGCCGGGAGCGCGACGCCAGCACTGGAACCGCTTGTTACCGGCACGGGCGATCGAAAACCTGTGTTATGTGGCGGCGGTGAACCGTGTTGGGACTGACGGGAAAGGTTTTGCTTATACCGGGGACAGCCAGGTGCTGGATTTCCAGGGTGAGACATTGCTCAGTGCGGGGGAGGCGGACGGGGTGTTCAAGGTGGTGCTGGATGCGGCGGAACTGGCGGCGTATCGCACGCGGTTTCCGGCAAATCTGGATGCTGACACTTTCGAATTCACTTGAGATTTTCGCTGCCTGAGCTGGCCTCTTCGCGAGCAGGCTCGCTCCCACATTTGGAATGCATTTCCCTGTGGGAGCGAGCC
>NZ_JBPKAM010000010.1:0-95609 GCF_051216495.1 Pseudomonas baetica
CCCCCCCCCCCCCCCCCCCCCCCCCCCCCCCCCCCTCCCCCCCACCCCCCCCCCCCCCCCCCCCCCCCCCCCCCCCCCCCCCACAGTTCAAGATCGGGCGGGCATAAAAAAACCCCGCAGCTTTCGCAACGGGGTTTTGGTGTTTCGACTCAGCGCTTAGTGATGTTCACGCGTCGCACGGAATTTGATATCCGGCCAGCGCTCTTCCATCAGGGCAAGGTTGACCCGGGTCGGGGCGAGGTAGGTCAGGTGACCGCCGCCGTCCAGCGCCAGGTTTTCCACAGCCTTGTTGGAGAATTCCTCAAGCTTCTTCTTGTCGCTGCATTCGATCCAGCGTGCGGAGTACACGGTGATCGGCTCGTAGGAGCACTCGACCTTGTATTCCTCTTTCAGGCGGCTGGCGACCACGTCGAACTGCAGCACACCGACGGCGCCGAGAATGATGTCGTTGCTGCGCTCCGGGAAGAACACCTGGGTCGCGCCTTCTTCGGCCAGCTGTTGCAGGCCCTGGCGCAGTTGCTTGGATTTCAGCGGATCCTTCAAACGTACGCGTCGGAACAGCTCCGGGGCGAAGTGCGGGATGCCGGTGAAACCCAGGGTCTCGCCTTCGCTGAAGGTGTCACCGATCTGGATCGTGCCGTGGTTGTGCAGGCCGATGATGTCGCCGGCGAAGGCCTCTTCCAGTTGCTCACGCTCGGAGGAGAAGAACGTCAGGGCGTCGCCGATGCGCACGTCCTTGCCGGTACGCACGTGGCGCATCTTCATGCCTTTCTCGTACTTGCCGGAGCAGATACGCATGAAGGCGATGCGGTCGCGGTGTTTCGGGTCCATGTTCGCCTGGATCTTGAAGATGAAGCCCGAGAACTTCTCTTCCACCGGCTCCACGGTACGCTCGTTGGCTACCCGTGGCAGCGGGCGCGGGGCCCAGTCGACCACGGCGTCGAGTACGTGATCGACACCAAAGTTGCCCAGTGCAGTACCGAAGAACACCGGGGTCATCTGACCGTCGAGGAACTCCTGCTGGTTGAATTCGTGGCAAGCGCCCTGGACCAGCTCGAGCTGCTCAAGGAAACGCTCGTACTCGTCACCCAGATGCGCGCGCGCCTCGTCGGAGTCGAGTTTCTCGATGATCTTGGTCTCGGTGCGTTCGTGACCATGACCGGCGGTGTAGACAATGATGTAGTCGCCGGCGAGGTGATACACGCCCTTGAAGTCACGGTAGCAACCGATCGGCCAGGTGATCGGCGCCGCCTTGATCTTCAGGACCGCTTCGATTTCGTCGAGCAGTTCGATCGGGTCGCGGATGTCACGGTCGAGTTTGTTGATGAAGCTGACAATCGGCGTGTCACGCAGACGGCAGACGTCCATCAGGGCGATGGTCCGTGGCTCTACACCTTTACCGCCGTCGAGGACCATCAAGGCCGAGTCCACCGCGGTCAGGGTGCGGTAGGTGTCTTCGGAGAAGTCTTCGTGGCCCGGGGTGTCGAGCAGGTTGATCATGTGCTCGCGATACGGGAACTGCATGACCGACGTGGTAATCGAGATACCCCGCTGCTTTTCCATTTCCATCCAGTCGGAGGTGGCATGGCGGTCGGACTTACGGGATTTCACCGTACCGGCCACCGCAATCGCCTTGCCCATCAGCAAGAGCTTTTCGGTGATGGTGGTTTTACCGGCGTCGGGGTGGGAAATAATGGCGAAAGTGCGGCGTTTCGCGACTTCGGCGGCCTGTTTGGTCATGGGAAATCGCCTGGCAGGTGATTCAAAAAAGGGCGCAGATTATAGCCCAAGTTGATCGAAGAACCGAACCGTTGAGCACATCCGGGGTGGCCAAATGCTTCTTTTGATGGGAACCTTTTAAAGCACGGAGACGTCCACTCCCCCGTAACGACCACTCGTCGGGGGCCTGCAACACCTGCAATTCAGCCTGACGAGGCTGTGCTCATGGCTCAAAAGCCGTACACGTCCTCCTGTAGGAGCGAGCATGCTCGCGATGGACGTCAACGATAACGCGGGGCACCTGGATGCACGCGGTGTCTGGACGTTTTTCGCGAGCATGCTCGCTCCTACAGGGGACTGCGCTCGGTATTGAGAGCTGCTTCTCGCGAACGCCTTGCCCGGCAGCCCATGATGGCCTGCCACACGGGACTGCGTTCGCCGACTGAAAAAAGGAGTCCGCCTGTGGCTATCCACCATGGCAAAGGGCTGATAGGAGGCGCGCTGGTAATCGCCCTTCTGGCCCTGCTGATCCACTGGATCGGTATCGATACGATCGAACATTACCGCGACGATCTGTTGTTTTACCTGCAAGCTCATCTGCTGCTCGTCCTCGCCTCCATGCTGGCCGCCCTTGTCGTGGGCATCCCTGCCGGTATCTACCTCAGCCGCCCGACCCGAGTCGCGCGCGCCGAACGCTTCATGCAAATCTTCAACATTGGCAACACCATTCCGCCGCTGGCCGTGCTGGCCATCGCCCTGGGCGTACTGGGGATCGGCAGTGGTCCCGCCATCTTCGCCCTGTTCCTCGCCTCTCTGCTGCCCATCGTGCGCAACACCTACGAAGGCCTGAAGAACGTTCAAGGCTCACTCAAGGAAGCCGCCGTCGGCATCGGCATGACCCCGCGCCAAGTGCTGTGGAAGGTCGAATTGCCGAACGCCGTACCGATCATCATCGGTGGCGTGCGCGTGGCATTGGCGATCAATGTCGGGACGGCGCCGTTGGCGTTCCTGATCGGCGCCAACAGCCTGGGCAGCCTGATTTTCCCCGGCATTGCACTGAACAATCAGCCGCAGCTTCTGCTCGGTGCGGCCTGCACCGCGCTGCTGGCCTTGTTGCTCGACGGCCTGGTGACAGGCGCCAGCCGCCTCTGGCTCGAACGCGGGCTGCGCCCGTCTTAAGCCTCGGCAAAGGAATTCTCATGAAGACATCAAGCTTTTTACTAGGCTGCGTCCTGCTGTGCGCAGGATTTGCCCACGCCGCCGAAAAACCAGTGATCCGTATCGGCGCCCGGGTGTTCACCGAACAGACCCTGCTGGCGGAGATCACCTCGCAATACCTGCGCACCCAGGGCTACAACGTTCTAGTCACCGGTGGCCTGGGCAGCAACCTGGCCCGTAGTGCCCAGGAATCCGGGCAACTGGACATGCTCTGGGAATACACCGGCGTGTCCCTGGTGGCCTACAACCATGTCACTGAAAAACTCGACAGCGAACAGTCCTACGCCCGGGTGAAAGAACTCGACGCGAAAAAAGGCCTGGTCTGGCTCACCCCGTCGAAATTCAGCAACACCTATGCCCTCGCCCTGCCGGAAAACGTTGCTGACGAGTACCCGCAGATCAACAGCATCAGCGAGCTCAACCACGTGCTGCGTGACGAGGCCAGGACCAATCATCTGGTCGCTTTGGATACCGAGTTCGCCAACCGTTCCGACGGTCTGGGTGGCATGGTGCAGCTGTACGACATGAACCTCACGCGCAAGAACATCCGCCAGATGGATGCCGGGCTGGTGTACACCGCGCTACGCAACGGCCAGGTGTTTGCCGGTTTGGTCTACACCACCGACGGGCGCCTCAACGCCTTCAAGCTCAAGCTGCTGAAGGACGACAAGCACTACTTCCCGGACTACACCGCCGCTCCCGTGGTACGTCAGGCGTTTCTCGATGCGCACCCGCAATTGGCCGAACAGCTCAAGCCACTGGCCGAACTGTTCGATGACGACACCATGCGCCAGCTCAATGCGCGAGTGGATGTCGACCACGAAAGCCCCTCGACCGTTGCTGCCGATTTCCTGCGCCAGCACCCCATCCATTAAGGAGGAAAAGTCATGGAATTTTTGAACGCCTTTTCCCATCTCGACTGGCAACAGGTGATGCACCTGACCTGGCAGCACATCACCCTGGTTGGCATCGCCGTCACCCTGGCGATTGTCGTCGGTGTGCCGCTGGGCATCCTTATGACACGCTTCCCGACCCTCGCAGGCCCGTTGCAGGCCAGCGCCACCGTGCTGCTGACCGTGCCGTCGATTGCCCTGTTCGGCCTTCTGCTGCCGTTCTATTCGAAATTCGGCCAGGGCCTGGGGCCGATGCCGGCGATCACCGCCGTGTTTCTGTATTCGCTGCTGCCAATCATGCGCAACACCTACCTGGCACTGACCGGTGTCGAACCGGGCATCCGTGAAGCCGCGCGCGGTATCGGCATGACCTTCGGCCAGCGCCTGCGCATGGTCGAACTGCCGATTGCCGTTCCGGTGATTCTTGCCGGCGTACGCACTGCCGTGGTGATGAACATCGGTGTCATGACCATCGCCGCCACCATCGGCGCCGGTGGCCTGGGCGTACTCATCCTCGCTTCCATCAGCCGCAGCGACATGTCGATGCTGATCGTCGGCGCCGTACTGGTCAGCCTGCTGGCCATCTTCGCCGACCTGATCCTGCAAGCGCTGCAACGCTCGTTGACTCCAAAAGGACTCCTGAAATGATCGAACTTCAAAACCTCAGCAAGACCTTCCAGAGCAACGGCAAGGATGTGAAAGCCGTGGACTCGGTGAGCCTGACCGTCAATGAAGGCGAGATATGCGTGTTCCTCGGGCCATCGGGTTGCGGTAAAAGCACCACGCTGAAAATGATCAACCGCCTGATCAAACCCACTTCGGGCAAGATCCTGATCAACGGCGAAGACACCACCGACCTCGACGCCGTGACCCTGCGGCGCAACATCGGCTATGTGATCCAGCAGATCGGCCTGTTTCCGAACATGACCATTGAGGAAAACATCGTGGTCGTACCGAAACTGCTCGGCTGGGACAAACAGAAATGCCACGACCGCGCCCGTGAACTGATGAGCATGATCAAGCTTGAGCCCAAGCAGTATCTGCATCGTTATCCACGGGAACTGTCCGGTGGTCAGCAGCAGCGGATCGGCGTGATTCGCGCGCTGGCGGCCGATGCGCCACTGCTGCTGATGGACGAACCCTTTGGCGCGGTCGATCCGATCAACCGCGAAATGATCCAGAACGAATTCTTCGAGATGCAGCGGGCGCTGAACAAGACCGTGATCATGGTCAGTCATGACATCGACGAGGCGATCAAGCTGGGTGACAAGATCGCGATCTTCCGTGCCGGTAAACTGCTACAGATCGACCACCCGGACACCCTGCTGGCGCACCCGGTGGATGACTTTGTCAGAAATTTCGTCGGCCAGGACAGCACCCTCAAACGCTTATTACTGGTAAAAGCCGAAGACGCGGCTGACAACGCGCCTTCGGTAAGTCCGGAAACGCCGGTGGCCGAGGCGTTGGAATTGATGGACGAGCACGACCGGCGCTACGTGGTGGTCACCTGTGCCGAGAACAAAGCACTGGGGTATGTACGTCGTCGCGACCTGCACCGTCAGACCGGCACCTGCGGGCAATACCTGCGCGAATTCAATGCAACGGCGGCGTATGACGAGCATTTGCGCATTCTGTTGTCGCGGATGTATGAGTTCAATCGGGCGTGGTTGCCGGTGATGGATGCCGAGCGGGTGTTTCTTGGGGAGGTGACTCAGGAGTCGATTGCGGCTTACCTGAGTTCCGGTCGGTCGCGTGGGATGAAGACCCATATCGTGTCGCCGGCCGAGACGGCAGTCGCCTGACAGCCCAAATTACTCGGTAAAAATGCAAAACCTGTGGGAGCGAGCCTGCTCGCGAATGCGCAATGTCAGTCAGCAATGATGTTGGCTGTGAAAATGCCTTCGCGAGCAGGCTCGCTCCCACAAAAAACAGAGCGATTCCAGACTGGAAAAAAATATCAACACCCGTCTCGACAGGCAGCCTCCAAAAAGACCTGCAGGAACAGCCAAAATTTCGCTCAGCCGAACTTTTCGTACCCATCGTCGCCGAAGTTGTCACCATCGTAGTCATCTACGATCTGGTGAGCAAAAGCGTCGAACGTGCAGGTATTTTTAACACTTCACAATTCACCGGGAACATCCGCCTGTCATCTGTGTCGAGTACAAGGAGAGCTGGCGGCAACGTGCGTCAGACAAGTGCAAAAACGCGACATTTTTTGTTGATCTCAAGCCCCTCACGCCCTAAAGTTCGCGCCGAACGTCCATGCTGGAAACGATCCATCCGGCTCAAGTACTGACGACGAGACAGCAAGGCCAAGGGAAAAGCTGCACTTCCCATGGCCTTTTTGCTTTCGGCGACATGCCTTGGGAAGTAGGCGAACCAAAGTGGGGATACGGAGGACGTTCATTTGCACCCATTGATTAATTTAGTTTGCCAGTAGGAGTTCCCAGCATGTCGATCCAGGTCGAAGATTATTTCGCGCGCGAAACCTTTCAGAAAATGAAGGCGTTCGCCGACAAGCAAGAAACCCCGTTCGTATTGATCGACACCGGCATGATCAGCCAGGCCTACGACGACCTGCGCGCCGGCTTCGAATTTGCCAAGGTCTACTACGCGGTCAAGGCCAACCCGGCCGTGGAAATCATCGACCTGCTCAAGGAAAAAGGCTCGAGCTTCGACATCGCCTCTATCTATGAGCTGGACAAAGTACTGAGCCGCGGTGTCAGCCCCGACCAGATCAGCTACGGCAACACCATCAAGAAATCCAAGGACATCCGCTACTTCTACGACAAGGGTGTGCGCCTGTACGCCACCGACTCCGAAGCGGACCTGCGCAACATCGCCAAGGCCGCGCCGGGCTCGAAAGTCTACGTGCGCATCCTGACCGAAGGCTCGACCACCGCCGACTGGCCTCTGTCGCGCAAGTTCGGTTGCCAGACCGACATGGCCATGGACCTGCTGATCCTGGCTCGCGACCTGGGCCTGGTGCCTTACGGCGTGTCGTTCCACGTGGGCTCGCAGCAGCGCGACATCAGCGTCTGGGACGCAGCAATCGCCAAGGTCAAAGTGATCTTCGAACGCCTGAAAGAAGAAGACGGCATCGAACTGAAGCTGATCAACATGGGTGGCGGCTTCCCTGCCAACTACATCACCCGTACCAACAGCCTGGAAACCTACGCCGAAGAAATCATCCGCTTCCTCAAGGAAGACTTCGGTGACGACCTGCCGGAAATCATCCTGGAGCCAGGCCGTTCGTTGATCGCCAACGCCGGTATCCTGGTCAGCGAAGTGGTGCTGGTGGCACGTAAATCCCGTACCGCCGTCGAGCGTTGGGTGTACACCGACGTGGGCAAGTTCTCCGGCCTGATCGAAACCATGGACGAAGCCATCAAGTTCCCGATCTGGACCGAAAAGAAAGGTGAAGTGGAAGAAGTGGTCATCGCCGGCCCGACCTGCGACAGCGCCGACATCATGTATGAAAACTACAAGTACGGCCTGCCGCTGAACCTGGCCATCGGCGATCGCCTGTACTGGCTGTCGACCGGTGCGTACACCACCAGCTACAGCGCTGTGGAATTCAATGGCTTCCCGCCACTGAAATCGTTCTACGTTTAAGAGCAGCCGCTAGCTTCAAGCTGCAAGCCGCAAGTAAAAAGCCCATGACGTGTCATGGGCTTTTTTGTGCGTGATCGCATTTCCCCTGTAGGAGCGAGCTCTGCTCGCGATGGTGTTTAACGATTACGCGCCAAACCTGACACCCCACGATTCCCCAAGATTTTTCGCGAGCAGAGCTCGCTCCTACAGAGGGTTGAGTTGCTGCTCGAGTTCAGCTTGCCGCTGGGCATACTCGGGCGCCAAGGCACGAATTTCTGGATCGGTTGCACTCAGCAACGCTTCGCTCGCCACCCGCAGGAAATTCAGGTTCCCACCGTCCAGCGCCTTGCGCAGCCAGACCAAAGCCTCATCAATATTTCCCTCTCCCGCCAGCACCGCCGCATAGCTGAACTGCCCACGAAAATCTCCACCCACCGCCGAACGTCGATACCAGTCGCGGGCAGCCTTTGTATTTACCGGGCAAACACGCCCTTCCTCCAAATAGCGCCCCAACAGGTTCATCGACTTCGCATGGCCAAGTTCGGCAGCGCGACGATATAGTTTCATCGCCTGTGCCTGGTCTTCACTCACGCCACGCCCCGTCGCCAGCAGGTTCGCATAGTTGTAAATCGCCCAGTCCAGACCGGCTTCAGCCGCCTGACGATAATGCGCAGCGGCAATGACTGCATCGGCTGTGCAACCCCAACCATGCTCATGGCACCGCCCCAGCATGTTGCGCGCCATCAGATGCCCCCGGCGCGCGGCAATCTCGAACCAGCGCAGCGCCAGCGGCTGATCCTGCGCAATGCCTCGTCCGTCCAGCAGAATCTGCCCGAGCAGCGCCTGGGCATCGACAACGCCTTCACGGGCCGCCATCAGAATCGCCTGGGCCGCACGGGCCGGGCTTTCATCGAGCATGGCTTTGAGCCTTTCACCGTCGAGCACTTCCTCGCGGCGCAATTGAAAACTCATACTTCGACCCAGCGACGCAACAGGTTGTGATAGGTGCCGGTCAGGCGGATCAACGAAGGGTGGTCCGGTACATCCTGCGTCAGTTGCCGGATCGCGCCGTCCATTTCGAACAACAACGCGCGCTGACTGTCTTCGCGCACCAGGCTCTGGGTCCAGAAGAACGAGGCATAGCGCGCGCCACGGGTCACGGCGTTGACCTTGTGCAAACTGGTGCCGGGGTACAACACCATGTCACCCGCCGGCAGCTTCACCCGCTGGGTACCGTAGGTGTCCTGGATTTCCAGCTCGCCGCCGTCGTAATCCTCCGGCTCGCTGAAAAACAAAGTGGCCGACAGATCGGTGCGCACCCGTTCAATGCTGCCCTTGGGTTGTCGCACGGCATTGTCGATGTGGAAGTCGAAACTGCCACCGGCCGTGTAACAGTTCAGTAACGGGGGGAAGACCTTGTGCGGCAGTGCTGCCGACATGAACTGTGGGTTTTTCCACAACCGCTCCAGCATGGCCGCGCCGATCTCCTTGGCCAACGGATGGCCTTCGGGCAATTGCAGGTTGTGCTTGGCCTTGGCCGACTGATAGCCCGCCGTGATCTTGCCATCGGCCCAATCGGCCTGCTCCAGAGCCTCGCGAATGCGTTGCACTTCTTCTTTGTCGAACAAGCCGGGAATGTGCAACAGCATGGGATAGGCGCCTGGATGCAATGGGGCGCCAATGGTATTGATTCTTATTGCCCGTGTAAAACCCGCTAGACGAACGAAATAGCAAAAACCGTAAGGTTAAATTGTAAAGAATGTAAATTCAGTGCGAATAGTAACGTTTCGCAATTGATACAAAGACGCGTCTACCCTATATTCCGCCGCCTCAAATCCTTGGGGAGGGGAATCAAAAATGTCACGTCAACACCCACAACTACCGGTCAGTTCACCACGCCTGCTCGCTTCTGCCATTGGCGTGGCTATCACTGCCGGCTCTGCGGGCCACATGGTCTTCGCGGCTGAAAAAGCCGACGAGAAAGCGCCGAGCAACACCATCTCGCTGGGCGCTACCGCGATCACCGGCGAAGCCCAGGACGAGACCTCCTACAACGTTGAAAAAGCTTCCTCACCCAAGTACACCGCACCGCTGGTCGACACTCCGCGCTCGATCACGGTCATCCCGCAACAAGTCCTGAAGGACACCGGCGCCCTGAACATGCAGGACGCCCTGCGCACCGTTCCAGGCATTACCTTTGGCGCCGGCGAAGGCGGTAACCCACAGGGCGACCGTCCGTTCATTCGCGGCTTCGATGCCCAGGGCGATACCTACCTGGACGGCGTGCGCGACACCGGTTCGCAGAGCCGCGAAATCTTCGCCGTGGAATCGATCGAAGTCAGCAAAGGCCCGAACTCGGCCATTGGCGGTCGTGGCGCCGCTGGCGGCAGCATCAACCTGGTGAGCAAGAAAGCTCACCTGGGCAACTCGTTTGACGGTGGCTTCACTTGGGGCTCGGACCAGACCCAGCGCTACACCCTGGACGGCAACTATCAGTTCTCCGACACCGCCGCCGGCCGTCTGAACCTGATGAGCCACGAGAGCAACGTCGCCGGTCGTGACAGCGTCGATTACGATCGCTGGGGCGTCGCGCCGTCGCTGGCCTTCGGTCTGGGCACCGACACCCGCGTCAACCTCGATTACTACCACCTGGAAAGCAACGACACGCCGGACTCGGGTATTCCGTACTCGATCCCGACCGCTGGCTCGGCCGCACGCACCAAGTCCAACCCGGACAAGCCAAACGACGGCGGTGACAGCAGCAACTTCTATGGCCTGAATGACCGCGACTTCCGCAAAACCCGCGTCGATACCGCGACCATTGCCATCGAGCACGACCTGAGCGACGCACTGACCGTCAAGAACACCCTGCGTCATGGCACCAGCATGCAGGATTACATCCTGACCCAGCCGGACGACAGCAAGGGCAACGTCAACAATGGCAGCGTCTGGCGTCGTGCAAACACCCGCGTGAGCAACACCGAGACCACCACCAACCAGACCGATCTGTTCGGTGACGTCTACATCGCTGGCTTCAAGAACAGCTTCGCCACCGGCATCGAGTTCAGCCACGAGGAAAGCAAGAAATCCTCGTACAACGTCAACACCGACACCACGCCTGGCACTTCGGCTGTTACCACCAACTGTTCTCCAGCCTTGATTGGCGCGCCGAGCGGCTACAACTGCACCTCGCTGTCGAACCCGAATCCGAACGACCCGTGGAACGGTGCCATTTCGCGCAACTACGCCGGCACCACCACCCAGGCCGATACCTACGCGCTGTATGTGTTCGACACCCTGGAGCTGTCCGAGCAGTGGCTGGTGAACATGGGCCTGCGTTACGACCATTTCGACACCGACTACAAGACCTACACTGCCGCAGGCAACACCACCTCCAAGGGCGACGACGTCAGCGAGTTCGTCACCGGCCAGTTCGGCGTGGTTTACAAGCCGGCGGAAAACGGCAGCATTTATGCGTCCTACGCCACCTCCGCCACACCACCAGGCGCGACCCTCGGCGAAGGTCAGGATGGCAACCCGTTGGGCGGCACCCCGGATCGCAACGGCAACCTGCTGAGCAGCGACCTGGAGCCGGAAACCACCAAGAACTACGAAATCGGTACCAAGTGGGACTTGCTGAATGATCGCCTGTCGCTGACGGCCGATATCTTCCGCACCGAGAAAGAAAACGCTCGCGTGCAGACCAACACCACCTCGTACGAAAACGTCGGCAAGACCCGCGTTCAAGGCTTCGAATTGTCGGCGACCGGCAAGCTCACCGACAAATGGCAAGTCTTCGCCGGCTACGCCTACATGGACAGCGAACAAGTCGACGGCGGCCCACTGCCGGCCAACAAGGCCAACAATGGCAATGAGTTGCCGAACACGCCGAAAAACAGCGCCAGCCTGTGGACGACCTATCAGGTCACGCCGAAGCTGACCATTGGTGGCGGTGCGTTCTATGTCGATGACGTGTTCGGCAGCGTGGCCAACACCACCATGGTCGACTCCTACGTTCGTTACGACGCGATGGCCGCCTACAAGCTGACCAAAAACGTCGACCTGCAACTGAACGTGCAGAACCTGACCGACGAAACCTACTACGACAAGGCGTTCTCGACACACTTCGCCAATCAGGCGGCAGGTCGTACGGCCTTGCTGAGCACCAACTTCCACTTCTGATTGCCTGCCATACGACAATCCCTGTGGGAGCGAGCCTGCTCGCGATGGCGGCCTTACACTCAGCATAAATGTTGAATGTTATGGCCTCATCGCGAGCAGGCTCGCTCCCACAGTTTTCGTGTGTAAAAAAGAATGTTTCTCGACAACCCACGGCATCATAATGCGCGCCGTGATGACTATTTTCGAACGAACAAGGCGAGTGACGTGTTGAAGAAAACCCTGTTCCAGTTGCACTGGTTTTTCGGCATCAGCGCCGGGCTCGTCCTGGCTCTGATGGGCATCACCGGAGCAACGGTTTCGTTTCAGGATGAGATCCTGTACGCACTGAACCCTTCTGTGCTGCAGGTGCAGAAGCAGGTCGCAGGCGTGCTTCCACCCGCCGAACTGGTGGAAAAAGTCGAAGCGGCGACCGGCCTGAAAGTCGCCATGCTCTCGGTCGACATCGATAGCGATATTGCCGCACGCGCGTTTTTCACCCCGGCGCCGGGTGAGCGACGCGGGCCCATGCGTTTCTTCGACCCATACACGGGCGAGTTGCTGGGCGACGCCACCGGCCAGCAATTCTTCGGCCTGATGCTGCAACTGCACCGCTTCCTCGCGATGGGTGACACCGGCCGGCAGATCACTGGCGCCTGTACGCTGATCCTGGTGTTCTTCTGCCTGTCCGGCCTATATCTGCGCTGGCCGCGCCAGTGGAAAAGCTGGCGCGCCTGGCTGACCCTGGACTGGAAGAAAAAAGGTCGAAGCTTCAACTGGGACCTGCACTCGGTTGCCGGCACCTGGGTCCTGGTGTTCTACCTCCTGTCGGCGTTGACCGGGTTGTCCTGGTCCTACGAGTGGTACAACAAGGGACTGAACCAGTTGCTGTCTGACTCGCCGAAAAACGAACGTGTTCGTGGTGGTCGCGGTCCGGCTCCGAGCGGACCAGCGCCGACGGCCGATTACTCGGCCATGTGGAGCAGCATCTACAGTGCGGCAGGTCCTGACCTGAGCTTCTACAACACCCGCATGCCACCAGTGGCCGGGCAACCGGCGACTGTTTATTACCTGTTGAAAGACTCTCCCCACGACCGCGCGCTGAACCAGATCACCCTCGACCCGGTCACCGGCGTGATCAAACGCCATGACCGTTACAGCGACAAGAGCTTCAAGGCGCAGCTGCTGACCAGCATCTACGCGCTGCACGTCGGCAGTTACTTCGGTATCGGCGGGCGCATCATCCTGACGATCACGTCCTTGACCATGCCGCTGTTTTTCATCACGGGCTGGATGCTGTACCTGGATCGTCGCCGCAAGAAAAAGCAGATCAAGGACGCCCGTAAAGGCCTCGCCCAACCAGGCAGCGACGCCCCGGCATGGCTGATCGGATTCGCCAGCCAGAGCGGATTTGCCGAGCAACTGGCGTGGCAGACCGCCGGTCAATTGCAGGCAGCGGGACTGCCGGTGAAAGTACAACCACTGGCAAGTGTGAGCGAACAGGACCTGCGTGATTCGAGCAACGCGTTGTTCGTGGTCAGCACTTTCGGTGACGGCGAAGCACCGGACAGTGCCCGTGGTTTCGAACGCAAGGTACTGGGCCGGACATTGAGCCTGAAAAGCCTGAACTATGCGGTGCTCGGCCTCGGCGACCGGCAGTACCAACACTTCTGCGGTTTCGCTCGCCGCCTGAACACCTGGCTGGGCGAGCACGGCGGCAAAACCTTGTTTGCACCGGTGGAAGTCGACAGCGGCGACCCTTACGCCTTGCGTCACTGGCAACAGCAGCTCGGCCTGTTGACCGGCCAGCCCCCCGTGGACACCTGGCAAGCACCGAGCTACGACAACTGGACCCTGACCCGCCGCGAACTGCTCAACCCTGACAGCAGCGGTTCGGCCGTCTATTTGCTGGGCCTCACCGCGCCGACCACCAGCAGTTGGCTGGCCGGGGACCTGGTGGAGGTCTTGCCGCGCAATTGCCCGTGGGCGATCGAACATTTCCTCGATGGTTTGGGAATCGATGGCCGGGCCACGATTGCGCTCGACGGTTTGTCGCAACCGCTGGAGCAAGCCCTCGCCAGTCGACAGCTGCCCGAGAACCGCAGTCATCTGGTCGGTTTGCACGCCCAGGCATTACTGGATGCCTTGGTGCCCTTGGCCATGCGCGAATACTCCATCGCCTCGATTGCCGCCGACGGCATCCTGGAACTGATCGTGCGCCAGGAACTGCGTGCCGATGGCAGCCTGGGTGTCGGGTCCGGATGGCTCACCGAACATGCGCCGGTGGGTGGCAGCATCAGCCTTCGAGTTCGACGCAACAGTGGCTTCCACCTGCCGAACGAGCCGGTGCCGATGATCCTGCTCGGCAACGGCACGGGACTGGCCGGCCTGCGCAGCCTGCTCAAGGCACGGATTGCCGATGGCCAGCAACGTCAGTGGCTGCTGTTCGGCGAACGCCATCGGGAACACGATTATCTGTGTCGCGACGAGCTGGAAGAGTGGTTGATTTCCGGTGACCTGCAACGTCTGGATCTGGCGTTTTCACGGGATCAGGCTGAGAAAATCTACGTACAGGATCGTCTGCGCGAATCAGCCAGTGAACTGAAAAAATGGCTGGCGGATGGCGCCGTGATCTACATCTGCGGCAGTTTGCAGGGAATGGCCTCTGGCGTGGATCAAGTGCTCAACGAGGTGCTCGGTGCCGCCGAAGTGGAGCGCCTGATCGAACAGGGTCGCTACCGCCGCGACGTTTACTGATAAAACTGAATATTAGTGAAAGATCGTTCCCACTCACGGGAACGATCGAACTGAAATCACAATGTGAAATCAATCTCAAGGCGACTTGATTAACTCTTTGTTCGTTTCTCGACCTAATGCATTGAGATGTACATTGATATCGTCGTGTTGCTCGCCTATAGGACATTGAACTCTAGAGCAATTGTTATTCAGGCGACACACTTCGTTGCAGTCCATTGCCCTCTGAGTACCTGCCACATCAACTTTGCATTGATCGCTGGTACCACTTTGGAGGACACCATTTCGATCATTGTCTCTCCCCATGAAAATACATAGGACACTCCCCCCACCAATCGGGTTTAGATTGCAGTAATACCCACCGACAATTGCCCACGCACCGTTGCACAACCCGGCGTTAGTCTCATTGGCATAGACGTTTTTACAGGTTGAAAGAAAGAGTACAGAAAAGATCAACGAAGCCATTATCTTCCATAGGTTTTTTTGATGTTCCATTATCAACTTCATTATTGATTACTCGGTTGGATTGAGGCACAACCATAAATAGAACCCATACAAGAAACACCTATCACAAATAACAGGTACTTCAACTCAATCAATTCGAAGTTTTACCTCCTTATTTCCCAAGCTCCAGATGCTTATTCATCAGACCACTTCCAATGTCCGCTCAAACACGCTGACTCCATCCAGATCCCGCAAGACCACACTCAATACCCCGCTCTGCCCATCGATATTCACCTCGCCAAAGAACTGAAACCCGGCGAACGGTGAAAGGTTTTGCGCTGGCGGTGCCTTCTGGAACACCACTTCAGGGCCGAAGGTTTTATCCAGCAGGTCAGGGCCAAAGCTCCCTGCATTCAAGGGGCCAGCTACGAACTCCCAAAACGGTTCGAAATCCTGAAATACGGCACGGTCCGGATGGTAATGATGCGCCGCGCAGTAATGCACATCCGCCGTCAGGAAGACGAAATTGCGCACCTGCCAGGCCCGGAGAAAACCCAACAATTCGGCGATTTCCAGTTCGCGTCCCTGGGCTGGTCCGGGGTCACCATTGGCCACCGCTTCCCAACGTGTGACTCCGGGGCTGACCTCGCCATCCGGAGCCCCGAGCCCGATCGACATATCGGCGGCGATGACTTTCCATTGAGCCTTGGAAGCTTTCAGTGAAGCCTTCAACCAGTCCAGTTGTTCGCGTCCGAGGAACGGTTTGGCATCGCCCAGGTTGTCGTCATTGGCGCCGCGATAACTGCGCATGTCGAGCACGAACACATCGAGCAGCGGCCCATAGCTGAGCTGGCGATAAATCCGTCCGCCGCCATCGGCACCCTGCACACGCATCGGTGCGTACTCGAGCCAGGCCTGACGCCCGCGATCCACCAGGCTGTGGATATCTTTGCTCTTGTAACGCTTATCCAGTTGCTTGCCCGGCGACCAGTTGTTCACCACCTCATGGTCGTCCCACTGCCAGATCTGCGGCACTTCGGCGTTGAAGCGGCGGATGTTTTCGTCCATCAGGTTGTAGCGGTAATTGCCACGGTATTCATCGAGGGTTTCGGCGACTTTGCTCTTGGCCTCGGTGCTGATGTTGCGCCACACCCGACCGTTCTCGGTGACGAGTTGAGCAGGCACGGGGTTGTCGGCGTAGATGGTGTCGCCACTGTGGATAAAAAAGTCCGGCAGACGCAGGCGCATGGCTTCGTAGATGCGCATGCCGCCGATGTCCGGGTTGATGCCGAAGCCCTGGCCGGCGGTGTCGCCGCTCCAGACGAAACGAATGTTGCGGCGGGTCTGGGGCACGCTGCGCAGATGGCCGAACCAAGGCTCGCTGGCGACGCCACTTTGGGCATCCTCGAATTGCACGCGGTAGAAAATCGCCTGATCGGCGGGTAGCCCCGTCAGCTCGACCCGTGCCGTGTAGTCAGTGCGTGCATCTGCCAGGGACGAGACACATCGCCGGGGATTGGGGAACAGGCTGCGCGTGTCCCACTCCACCACCATCCGCGCCGGGCGATCACAGCGGCTCCAGATGATCGCCCGATCACCGAGCAAGTCCCCGGATTGCACGCCATCGGTGAGCTGTGGACGATCCTTGACCGAAGCGATCACCGCCGGCGCCAGTCCCGGTAACAACAAACCGGCGCCTACGGCCTGGATGACCCGGCGGCGACCGGGGTCGAATTCACTCAAGGTGTTCTCCCCGATACCTATTGAATACACCATCCCTGTGGGAGCGAGCCTGCTCGCGAAAGCGTCGTGTCAGTCTATATCCATTTGAATGACAGACTGCTTTCGCGAGCAAGCTCGCTCCCACGAGGGATCAATGTCAGGCCTTCGCGGGCTCCAGCGCCAACTCAACTGTCTCAGGTCGCTTGACCAGCGCATACACCACGGCCGTCAACAAACTCCCTGCCACAATCGCCAGCAAATACAAGAGCGCATGGTTGATCGCATTCGGAATCAACATCACGAACAAACCACCGTGGGGCGCCATCAGTTTGCAGCCGAAGTACATCGACAGTGCACCGGTCAGCGCACCGCCGGCAATGCTCGCCGGGATCACCCGCAGCGGGTCCTTGGCGGCAAACGGAATCGCACCTTCGGAGATGAAGCACAAGCCCAGCACCAGCGCTGCTTTGCCGGCCTCGCGCTCGGTCTGGGCAAACTTGCGCCGGGCGATAAACGTGGCGATCCCCAGCCCTATCGGCGGCACCATGCCCGCTGCCATCGTGGCGGCCATCGGCGCATAACTCTGCGATGCCAACAGCCCGACCGAGAACGCATACGCCGCCTTGTTGATCGGTCCGCCAAGATCGACGCACATCATCCCGCCCAGCAAGACCCCAAGCAGAATCGCGTTGGTGGTGCCCATGCTGTCGAGGAAATGCGTGAGCCCTGCCAGCATCCCGGCCACCGGTTTGCCGACCACGTAAATCATTACCAGGCCGGTAAACAAACTGGCCAGCAGCGGGATGATCAGGATCGGCTTCAACGCCTCGAGGCTTTGCGGCAGCCGCGCATACCGATTGATCGCTTGAGCCGCGTAACCGGCAATGAAACCAGCGATGATCCCGCCGATGAAGCCGGCGCCCAGTGTGCTCGCAAGCAAACCACCGATCATCCCCGGCGCCAGCCCCGGACGGTCAGCGATGGAATAGGCGATATAGCCTGCCAGCAACGGCACCATCAGCTTGAACGCGGTCTCGCCGCCGATCTGCATCAACGCCGCCGCCAACGTCCCCTCTTCCTTGAACGCCGTGATGCCGAACACGAACGACAGCGCGATCATCAGACCGCCTGCCACTACCATCGGCAACATGAACGACACACCGGTCAACAGGTGTTTATAGACACCGGTCTTCTCTTGCTTGGTCGGTGCTTGGGAACCGGTCGATGCGCTTTCCTGCACACCTTCGGCCAGTGCCTTGTTCAGCGTTGCTTCGGCCTGTTTGAGGGCAATGCCGGTGCCGCAGCGGTAAATCCTCTTGCCGGCAAACCGCTCGGTGGCGACTTCGATATCCGCCGCCAGCAGCACCACGTCGGCATCGGCAATCGCTTGCGCGCTCAACGGATTGCGTGCCCCGACCGAGCCCTGGGTTTCAACTTGCAGGTCGTAGCCCAATCGTTTGGCCGCCTGCTGCAAGGCTTCGGCGGCCATGAATGTGTGGGCAACGCCGGTCGGGCACGCAGTGACCGCAACCAGGCGCGAAGCATTTTTTGCAACGGCAACAGGCTCGGCGATGGCGTCGGGGGCAATGTAAACCTGAGCCTCTTCAGCGCCGCGCCGCAACACCGCTTCGACGTCTTGCAGGGCTTGGGCCGGCGTACTCTGGAACACGCGTTTACCGACGAATCGCGACATGTCCACCGGTGCGCTGGTCACCAGCAGCACCCACTCGGCGGCTTCAAGGGTCGCCGCCGACAGTTGCCGTTCGGGGTGGGCCGAGTCGCTGACTTCGACACTGGTGCTCCAGCCCTGACGCTGGGCCGCCGCATCGAGCAACCGAGCACAGAGCACGCTGGTGACCATGCCGTTTGGGCAGGCCGTAACAATGGCTAACTTCATGACCAACCCTCTTATTGTTCTGTCAGGGGACGCACGCGCACACCCTGTTCGAGCTGCGCCAGGTGCGCGGCGTCGCTGATGCCGAAACCGATCTGGGTGACCGCCATCGCGGCAATCGCCGTGGCAGTGCGCAAGGTCTGCTCGGGCGTATGGGCCTCAAGCAAACCGTGGAGCATGCCCGCCAGCAACGAGTCACCCGCGCCCACCGTACTGGCAACGCTGACTTTGGGCGGCGTGGCATGCAGCGCCGAGCCGACACTGAACCAGTTCACACCCTCGGCGCCATGGGAAATCACGACATGTTCGATGCCTTGGGCGTGCAAGCGATCGGCCGCTTCGGCCTGGGCCATCACCGACACCACCTCGGCACCCAGCACCTCGGCCAGCTCCTCGGTGTTGGGCTTGATCAGCCAGGGACCGGCCTTGAGCGCTGCCACCAGCGCCTCGCCACTGGTATCGAGCGCGACCTTCAGTCCCAGGTTTTTCAAGCGCAGGATCAACGCCTGCAACCACTGCGGGCTGACGCCTTGCGGCAGGCTGCCGGCGACGACGACGGCGTCGTGGGCTGGCGCCATCATGTCCAGTCGATCGAGCAACGCCTGCTGTGCCGCCGCACTGACCAAGGGGCCAGGACCGTTGAGGTCGGTGATGCGACCATCGTTTTCCGCCAGCTTGATATTGCTACGTGTCTCGCCGGGCACGCGAATGAACGCGTCGCTGAAACCGCGTTTGGCGAACAGGGTTTCGAACGCTTGCAGGTTGTCTTCACCGAGAAATCCGCTAACCGTCAGCTGATGCCCGAGGTCCGCCAGTACCTGTGCCACGTTCACCCCTTTGCCGGCGGCGTGGGTGTGCATGGCATCGCTGCGGTTGACCTGACCGGGCTCCAGGCGCGACAACTGCACCGTCAGGTCCAGCGCCGGGTTGAGGGTCAGGGTTAAAATCCGGGCCATTACAGGGCCTCCACTAATGCACGTACTTCATTGGCGCTGCCCACGGCGAGCGCTTCGCGAGCAAGGGTTTGGCTCTGGCTGAGGCTGAGTTCGCGAATCCGCGCCTTGACCTCGGGGATGCTGCGCGCACCCACGCTCAGCTCATCCACGCCCAGCCCGACCAGCACCGGCACCGCCAGCGGATCGGCCGCCAGCTCTCCACAGACGCCCACCCACTTGCCATGGGCATGGGCCGCCCGCACGGTGATGTCGATCAGTTGCAGTACTGCCGGGTGCAGGCCATCGGCCTGGGCCGACAGCGTCGGATGACCACGGTCGATGGCCAGGGTGTATTGCGTCAGATCGTTGGTGCCCACACTGAAGAAGTCGACTTCCTTGGCCAACACCGGTGCCAGCAACGCCGCCGATGGCACCTCGATCATGATCCCCAGTTGCAGGTCCGCGACCGGGATTTCCAGGCGCAGGCGTTCGGTCATATCCCGTGCCTGGCGCCACTCATCGACGCTGCCGACCATGGGAAACATGATGCGCAACGGGCGGTTGTCGGCGGCCCGCAGCAAGGCGCGCAACTGCGCTTCCATGATCTGTGGCCGTTGCAGGGTCAGACGAATACCGCGCACGCCGAGGAACGGATTTTCTTCCTTGGCGATCGGCCAATAGGGCAAAGGTTTGTCGCCACCGACATCGAGGGTGCGCACCACCAGCGGCCGTCCGGCCAGACCATCGAGCACCCGACGGTACTCGGCTTCCTGGGTGGCTTCGTCCGGCGCTTGCGGGTGAGCCATGAAAATCAGTTCGGTGCGCAGCAGGCCGATGCCTTCGGCCCCCTGCTCCACCGCACCGGTCACGCCAGCGCTCTCACCGATGTTGGCGAACACTTCGACCGCGTGACCGTCGGTAGTCAGGGCCGCTTGGTGGCGTTGTTCGGCAGCGGCCTTGAGCCTTTGTTCACGGGTGTCCCGCTCTTCGGTGGCGCGCTGCAAAGTCGCGGCGTCGGCGTCCACATGCAAGCGGCCGCGCTGGCCATCGAGCAACAATGGCGTGCCCGGTGCCAGCAGCAACACGGCTGCACCGGCGCCGACCAGCGCTGGAATACCCAGAGCCCGGGCGACGATGGCGCTGTGTGCGGTAGCGCCTCCTCGGGCGGTGAGAATGCCGGCGACACGAGTCGGATCGAGACGTGCCACATCGGACGGCCCGACTTCATCCATCACCAGAATGTAAGGTTGTTCGGGTTCGCTCGGTGTTTCAATGCCACACAATTGCGCCAGTACACGACGACCGATATCGCGCAAATCAGCGGCGCGCTCGGCTAGCAGAGCATCCTGCAGGGCTTCCTGTTGCCGGGCAGCCGCTTCGATCACCGACATCCACGCCGCTTCCGCGCTTTCACCCTGCTTGAGGCGAGTGTCGACTTCATCGGTCAATTCCGGGTCGTCGAGCATTTCCTGATGGGTAATGAAAATCTCGCGAATCGCCTTGGCCCTGCTGCGTTCGATCAAGCCGCCAATGTCGCGCCGCACATCCGCCAGTGCCTGTTTCAGACGCTCGCGCTCGATGGCCGCGGACTCGCCCCGCAGTGGGTAGTCGATGTGTTGCTGCACTTGAATGTGCGCCGGGCCGATTGCAATGCCCGGCGCGGCGGCAATGGCTTGAACAAGGCTGCCGGACGCCGGAACGAGCAGCACTTGGGCCACTTCGACGACTTCTTCCCGTAGCTGGCTCACCGCTGGCAATGGCTCGACTTCTTCACCCAGGCCTTCTTCGATGGCAGCCAGCATTGCAGGCAATGCGTCAGCGGCAATGCTCGGCTCGGCAATGATTTCCAGCACCTGACCGCGGCGGGCACCGAGGCTGAGCAGCTTGCTCAAGCTCTTCACCGACACCGCGCTGTCCTGGCTATCGACGACGCGGATGCGGATCTCGCCTTCAAAACTTTTTGCCAGTTGCGCGAGGACTTTCGCCGGGCGCGCATGCAAACCGTGGGCATTGGCCAGTGCAATCCGCGCACTTGGCCAGTCGGCTGGCAGTTCACCGCCAAGCACTTCGAGTACAGCGCGGCAACTGGTGGCGCGTCCTAATTCATGGCCGCGACCTTCAATCAACAACGCACACAAACGCTCGAGCAAGGCCTGATGCGCCTCGCCAAGGCTGGCCAGGCAGAACAATCCGTTCAGCGGTTGACCGAGGTAACGCAGCGGCTTGTCCGGCGTGACAAAGGCCAGCCCCGGGCGTTTGACCGTTTGCTCGCTGTGCAACCACCACAGGCCATCGCCCAGCGGCAACGCTTCGACTTGCTGCAATACCGCGGAAAATCCACCACTGACGCAGTCGGCCTGACGCAGCAAGCGGGCGCCGCGCCAGACCAATTCTTCGAAATCTTCAGCGGCGACACCCAGGCCAATCATCTGTGCATCCAGCGCCAGCTCTTGCGGCGCGCCTTGCAGCAGCTTCAGCAAGGCTTCGGCGGAACTGGCGCGACGCAAGGCCTGGCCCAGATCGGTTTCACCGAGGGCGCGGGTCAGCAATTGCAGCAAGCGCAGGTGTTCATCGGATTTGGCGGCGATACCGATCGCCAGGTAGACAATCTGCCCATCGCCCCAATCCACGCCCTCGGGAAACTGCATCAGGCGCACGCCGGTGGTGAACACCAGATCGCGGGTTTCAGGTGTACCGTGGGGAATGGCAATACCTTGACCGAGAAAGGTCGAGCCCTGGGCTTCGCGTGCCTGTAGCCCGGCCAGGTAACCCTCGGCGACCAGGCCGTCGGTAACCAGATGACGGGCCAGCAACTGCAACGCGGCGGACTTATCCACAACCGACTGGCCCATGGATATCTGCTCTACAGTGAGCTCGAGCATGCTTTCTCCTTTTTGGCACCCTATGGGCACCAGGTATTGTTTTGAATGATTCAGCGTAGGCAACCTGTCTGAAGACAAGATTTGGCAGTTTCGCGGCAGAACTGACCAAAGGCACCAATAACGTAGAAAATACGCCTGCTGAAACGTTTAATCTAGAATGATTGGCACGTTACTCGATAATCTCTTTCTCTAGAAGTCCAATTGTCGGATGCGTCACGACAATGGTCGACTGCCGGAATCGGGTAGGATTGACGAAAATGTCGGGCATGCTCGAAAAAACAAGGAAACAGCGGGTTGAAACTCAGTGATATCGCCCAGTTGGCCGGTGTGTCCGTTACCACCGCCAGCTATGTCATCAATGGCAAGGCCGAACAGCAACGCATCAGCAGCGCGACCGTCGAACGCGTGCGCGCGGTGGTCGATCAACACGGCTTCACGCCCAATCCCCAGGCCGCCGGGCTGCGCAGTCGCCATACCCGCACCCTCGGGTTCATTCTGCCGGATCTGGAAAACCCCAGTTACGCGCGCATCGCCAAGCTGCTGGAACAAGGCGCACGGGCTCGCGGCTATCAGTTGCTGATTGCCAGTTCCGACGATGCGCCGGACAGCGAACGGCAATTGCTGAAACTGTTCCGCGCCCGTCGCTGCGACGCGCTGATCGTCGCCAGTTGCCTGCCCGCCGGCGATGACAGCTATCGCCAATTGCAGGCCAAAGGCATCCCGATCATTGCCATCGACCGGGTCATGGAGCCCGAGCATTTCTGCTCGGTGATCAGCGATGACCGTGAAGCCAGCCTGCAACTGACCCGCAGCCTGCTCGACCCGTTGCCCAAACAGATCGCCCTGATCGGCGCGCGCCCGGAGTTGAGCATCAGTCAGGAACGGGCCGCCGGTTTCAAAGAGGCGCTGTCCGGATACAAGGGTGAGGTACTGATCGAACACGGCGAGTCGTTCAGCCGTGAATGCGGCAAACAACTGATGGAAGAACTGCTCCAACGTGTTGGGCATTTGCCCGAGGCGCTGGTGACTACCTCTTACGTGCTGCTACAAGGCGTGTTCGATGCCTTGCATGACTTCCCGCTGAAATCACGACCACTGCGCCTCGGCACGTTTGGCGACACCCAGTTGCTGGACTTCCTGCCCTTGCCGGTCAATGCCATGGCCCAACAGCATCAGTTGATTGCCGATAAAGCCCTGGCACTGGCACTGGCAGCCATCGAACAGTCCGATTACCAACCCGGCGTGCAGGCCATCGCGCGCACCTTCAAGCAGCGTATTCGCCAGGACTGAGCCGTGGAGTTGATCGACACCCACACCCATCTGGACTTTCCGGACTTCGATGCCGATCGTCAGTCGTTGATGGCCGAAAGCCGCGCCCTTGGCGTGCGAAAGATGGTGGTGTTGGGTGTGTATCAGAGCAATTGGCAACGGGTCTGGGAGCTGGTGCAACGCGATCCCGACCTCTATGCCGCGTTCGGTTTGCATCCGGTGTATCTCGACGACCATCGGCCCGAACATCTGACCGAACTCGGTGACTGGCTGACGCGCCTGACCGGTCATCGACAGCTGTGCGCGGTCGGTGAAGTCGGCCTGGACTACTTCATCGAAACCCTCGATCGCGAGCGCCAGCAAGCCTTGTTTGACGCACAGCTGCAACTGGCGGCGGACTTCAATCTGCCAGCGCTGATCCATGTAAGGCGCAGCCATGCGGCGGTGATTGCTACGCTCAAACGCTTCAAGCTGAAACGTGCCGGTATCATCCACGCCTTCGCCGGCAGCCGCGAAGAAGCCCGGGAATACATCAAGCTCGGGTTCAAACTGGGACTGGGCGGTGCCGCGACCTGGCCACAGGCCTTGCGCATGCACCGCGTACTGGCCGAGTTGCCACTGGAATCAGTGGTACTGGAAACCGATTCACCGGACATGGCACCCGCCATGTTTGCCGGTCAACGCAACAGCCCGGCGCACTTGCCGGCGATCTGCGAGGCGCTGGCCGGGATCATGGCGATCAGCCCCGAGCGGTTGGCGACTGTCAGCACCGCCAATGCCAGTGAATTGTTCAACTGGTAGTCAGTCGACGTGGGCCTTGGCGGCATCAAGAATCAGCGTCATGTGCTGACGCTGGCGGGCCAATCGAACAGAGATGAAGTAAACGAAAATCGCCACCAGCGAAAAGTTCAGTTGCTCGACGACGCTGATCAAACCAATCCACTCCAGCACCAGCGCTACCAGCAGTGCCGTGCAAACCATGATCAAAAGACTGGCTTTCAACAGGGCCAATGAATCGAGGGACTTGAAGCGTTTGATCTGTTTCGGGTCGTTCAACTGCAAGGCTTTCTGGCAGTGGGAACAGGTGAAGGGCTCATTGATTGCAATGGCATTGAGCTGCCAGGGTTTGAGTAACAGCGTGCACTGGCAATGGGCGCAGTGCCCCTGGATTCCAAGCGTTACAACAGTCATGACCGGGCCTTCTCCATGCGGGCAATGAAATGAATCTTGCTTCATTGAAGACGAAAAATCCGAAACCGCAGAAAAAACAGGAAGATCCTGACTCATACAGGTAAAAAGTATTACAGGAAATTCTGCAATCTCTCCAGTGAGAAACCAAACCCCCTGTGGGAGCGAGCCTGCTCGCGAAGGCGTTGCCACATTCAACATCGATGTGACAGACAGACCGTCTTCGCGAGCAGGCTCGCTCCCACACTTGTAATGCTGTAACGCCTAGACCCGAAACGCGCTGATCAACTGCTTCAATTCCACCACCTGCATCGACAACGCCCGACTGGCATCCTCGGTTTGGTGCGCCCCCTCGGCGGTGCGCTCACCGGCGCGGTTGATCTCGACGATGTTTTGGTCGATGTCGTGGGCCACGGCGGTTTGCTGCTCCACGGCTGCAGCGATCTGCTGGTTCTGGTCGACGATCATGCCCACCGCGTCGAGGATATTCTCCAGCGCCTGCTGGACCTTTTCCGACTGACCGACAGTACCGTTCGCCATTTCATGGCTAACACCCATGGCCTTCACCGCCGCGCCAACGCCACCGTGGAGCTTGGCAATCATCTGCTCGATTTCCTCGGTCGACTGCTGGGTACGCTTGGCCAACGTCCGGACCTCGTCCGCCACCACCGCGAAACCACGCCCCTGCTCCCCGGCCCGAGCCGCTTCGATGGCCGCGTTCAGCGCCAGCAGGTTGGTCTGTTCGGCGATGCTCTTGATCACCTCCAGCACACGACTGATGGACTGGCTGTCACTGGCCAACTGATTGATCACCAGCACCGACTGGTCGATCTCGCTGGCCAGCGCGGCGATGCTGCCCTGCTGGGATTGCACCAGCCCGCGGCCGCTGATGGTCTCGTCGTTGACACTGTGGGCACTGCTCACCGCTGCCGCCGCACTGCGTGCCACTTCCAGCGACGTGGCGGACATCTGGTTCATTGCCGTAGCGACCTGTTCGATCTGCGTGCGCTGTCCCGCCACGGCCTGATTGCTTTGTGCGGAGACATTCTCCACCTGACCGGCCTGCCGTTCGACCTCGCTGACGGTGTGCCCCACGCGCTCGATCAGGTCATGGATTTTTTTCACGGTACCGTTGAACACCTCACCCAACTCGCCCAACTCGTCATGGCTGTTGGCGCTGAAGGTGACGGTCATGTCGCCGGCCGCCACTTTGTCCATCACCCCGCCAAGGCGTTTGAGCGTGGTGCGGGTCGAGGCATAGAAACCGCCGTACAGGTAGAAAATCAATACAAACACCACGGACAGCGCCACGGCCTGCAAGATCATATGAGTTCGATTCTGCTCCAGACGCAGCTGCAACTGAGAGCCGAGAAACTTCAGGGTGGCTTCATTGAGCTGGTAAGTCTGGTCCATCAGGCCGGTGACTTGGTCGTAAAAAGCCTGCCACGGCGCATCCAGCGTGTCGGCCATCACCACTTGCTCTTCAAAGAGCTCACTGGCTTTTTTCAGCGAGGCTTTGCTGCTATCGGCTTGGGTGGCCAGGGTCTCCCGCGCGGTTTTACTGGAGGCCAACGCGTCCTGCAATTTCAGGCCATATTCGGCCTGGAGTTTTTCGATCTGTGCCAACAGCTCATCGAAACGGGTGCTTGAGGACGAATTGAGAAAGCCCTGCCCCAACGAGTAAGAACCCATGGCCCGACCGTCGCCCAAAATCTGTGTGACCGCAGGCGTGACACTGGTGACGAGCTCGCTGAGCTGACGCATGTCGCTTTGATTGTCACGGCTCAGCCCGGCCTGACTGGCAACAATCTGGCTGAAGATCTGCGCGTTACTCACCAACTTGCCGATCAATGCACTTTTGCTTTGCAGGGATTTTTCCGTTTGCTGAGCCTTGAACGCGGCGATCATTTCATCGCGTTTGCCATCGAAGACCACGATCTGTTCCGGATCGCTGGCCATCGCCGTCAGCCCTTGCAGGCGCGTCAACACACGCTGCTCCAGCGTACCGATCTGTGACTCGAGATTGCCGGCCTTGCCGGACTGGCCAAGGGTTACGTTGATCTGCACCAGGTTGTTCAGGGTTTCCAGATCGCGACGCAGTGTCAGGCTGCTGCCCAACAGGTCGAGGCTCTGCAGTTCGATCCGGGTGCCCTGGAATTCGCGATAGGAGTCACGAACCAGATAAAAGTTGGTCACCAGCATCGGCACCAGGAACAGGACACTGATCAGGCTGAACTTCATGCCGAAGCTCAAGCGGTTCATCAGCGCGACGGCGGGATAGAGCAAGCTCTTCACTGGAAGTCACCCCTCGATTTCTTATTTTTATTGATCTGCGCAGCCGGAAAGCAGATAGCCACTATTGGGCGCTGTCTCTATATAGCTCAAATCGAAGGAGGGTTTTGTAACTTAAGGTAAACGACAAAAGATCGCAGCCTGCGGCAGCTCCTACAGAGGAAAACGCCGTTCACCCTGAGCTGCCGCAGGCTGCGATCTTTTTATCTTGATCTTCAAATCAAGGAAGGACCGTCCACAACGCAAAACCCGCATACCAGAGCACCGCCGCCCGCAACAGCAGCTCCCAGATCCGGTCGAGGTTGATGATCCCTTCCGCCCCGACCACCGGGGTCGGAATTTCAGCGGCGACCAGCCCGGCCTTCTCGATCAATTGGGCGGCGCTGATGTTCCAGTTCAGCAGCTCGTGCAACATCATCCGGCTGACCGCAACAAAGTTGCCAACCAAGGCAAAACTTGCCGCCAGCAGACGCACCGGCACCCAATCGAACGCGTGGCGCAATTGCCCGGCACGCTCGACGACCGCCGGGTTTTGCCCATGCTCTTCCGCCAGGGCCAATAGCCTATAACTCAGGGCGGCGACCGGTCCCAACAGGAAGTACCAGAAAATCACCGCGAAAAAACTCTGGTAGGCCTCCCACAACAAATGCCCTTCGACCCGTTCCAGCAATTGCTCACCGCTGTCGGCGCAGATATCGAGGTCACGTTTTGCGACATGAGCCGCGGCTTGCAAGTCCTCTCGGCGCCAGGCATCGCGAAACGGCCCGAGACCGCCCAGCAGATCCCCCCGCCCCAAACTGTAAATCACCACCAGCAGGTGCACCGGTAGCGCCAGCAGACCATAGGCGACCGGGTCCAGCACCAGTAACAGCAAACCCAGCAGCGCGACCGGCAATAACACCAGCACGACCAAAACCAGCCATGGACTTTTCGCCAGGCGCGAACTGGATTCAAGTTTGTGCAACTCGCGAATCCAACCACCATCTCGCTGAACCTGATGGCGCAGAGCCGAAAACTTCTCGATCCATACAGCCAACAGCAACACCAGAAAACTCATCGTTGTTCCTCTTTTCCCTGAGCATCTTTAGCCAGCGCCGCACGATACCGTGCCCAGTCGAACGCCGGTCCCGGGTCGGTTTTGCGCCCGGGTGCGATATCGCTATGCCCGCAGATACGCTGTGGAGTGATGGCCGTGAAAGCGCTTTGCAGTTGCCGGGTCAGGGCCGTCAATGCGTCGTATTGAGCATCCGTGAACGGCAAATCATCCGTGCCCTCGAGCTCAATGCCCACGGAAAAATCGTTACAGGTTTCCCGCCCCTCGAAACTCGAAACCCCGGCATGCCAGGCGCGCTCAAGACAGGAGACAAACTGGGTTATCGCGCCGTCACGCTCGATCAGAAAGTGCGCAGACACCCGCAGGTCGGCAATCCCCTCAAAGTAGGGGTGCTCCGTGACATCCAGACGGTTCTGGAAAAACTCCTGCACCTTGCCGGTGGCGAACTGCGCCGGCGGCAGACTGATGTTGTGAATCACCAGCAGGGAAATTTCGCCGGTGGGGCGCGCATTGAAGTTGGGCGAGGGACACAAACGCACGTCCTGACACCAACCGCTCGCGAGGTCCAACTGCATACCGATTCCTTCAACGACGACTGTATTGGTGCCCAGTATGCCGCGATAGCCCCTCCGGACGCGATCACTTGCCGCGATGGAGGCGGAGCGAGCCGTCTTCAGGGGGCGGCAGCACGACTTCCTCCAGCACCTCAACCATCGCCGATCCCGCGTGGGCGCTGCGCGGTTCCGGTTCAAACAACTGGACGTGCAAACCTTCCAGCTCGGTGAAGAATTCACTGGCGGTAAACGGATCGAATGCCGAGCCACTCAACCCCTCGCGCAATCCCTTGAGCAATTCCGGCACCAACACCAACAAACGTGAGCGCGCATCGGGCTCCTCATGAAGCTGGACGCTCCAGATCAACTGTTCCATGGTCCGCACAGCGACATGCCATTGCGTAGACTGATCACCCTGCTTTAGATACGTCAGCAGCAACACCTTGCTCCACGCCTCGCACACGAACAGCACCACGCTTCGCGGCAAGACCTTGCCGATCAGTGCCTGGCTCAACTCCAGCTCGACACGGCGTCGAGCTAGCACGGTTTGGGCGTTGCTTTCCAGGGCATCGCGGGTTCGTTGCTCGAACCATTCACTGCGACGACGCTCAAGCAGATGGTCAGACTCGACCGACGTACCGGTGAGACCAGCCTCCACGATCCGGCATGCCGGAGTGGGCTGGAGATCGGCCAACACACCCGTGGCGATCAGCAATTGATTGGCTTCGGCATAGAGCTGGCCAATAGCACTGAGTACATAGCTGTCGAACAGTTTGAGGATGATCAACTTGACCTTGATCTCCACCCCCAGATTACGCCAGGCCTGCAGGAAGTACCCGCAGAGCATCGTTGGTCCCACGGGATTGTGCCGCTCCATCAACGATCGGCCCAGCAGTGTACTGAAGCGGGCAGTGAGCTGGTCAAGTGCGAAACCATCGCGTTTCAACACCTCGTTTACCATCGCCTCCACCGCGTCATTGCGTTCCAGCTCGTCACGGGCCAACGTCGTATAGACCTCGGCGGACGAAGGCTGAGGCAATAGCGTGTGAGTTGCGTTGTACTGGGTGAGGCTGATGAACGCGTCGAAAAACTGCTCGAAGAAGAAACGCTCGATGCTTTTACGCTTCAACCGCAGATCGCGCATCGCTTGGAAAAAAACATTCTGATCGACATCATTGCGGGCCCGGTCGGCCATTTCGAAGAGGGTGTCGTCGGCGTTATCGAACAGCGCCTGCAACCCCTGCCGCAGCTGTTGTGCGGCCTTGTCGCGAACCTGAAGCAGAACCACGGGCAGCCGGGCGAGCGGCGAGTGAATCGCCTGGTCGGTAGTCGCCTTGTGCAAAGGCACTACATTCCCGTCGTTGTGCATCCAGCCTCCTGACACGGTAATTCTTCGTTTCGTCAAAGACATGACGTCAATTGCAAGGCGAATTATCTTGTAAACACCCCTTGGGCGCCAGAAGACTCTGCACCAGCCTCCAGAACGATGCCCTCGTACCCGCCAGAATCGACCAAATGCAGCCGCCGGAGCACCACGAACCACGCGGACGCCTTGGGTTGCCTCGCGCCATGGCCCTATAATCGGGGCACTTTGTTTGTGGAGCCCGTTATGCCGAATCTACGTCTCGCCGATTTGACCGCCGAAATCGAAGCCAACGTGCGCCGTGCGTTGCTCGAAGACGTCGGCAGCGGCGATATCACCGCGCAATTGATCCCGGCCGAACGCTTGGCCAAAGCCACCATCATTACCCGCGACGCCGCTGTCATCAGCGGTACGGCTTGGGTGGATACCGTGTTTCGGCAACTGGACCCGCGGGTTGCAGTGCACTGGCAGGTCGCCGACGGCGAACGGGTCAAACCCAATCAAGTGCTGTTTCACCTCGAAGGCCCGGCCCGCTCGCTGCTGACCGGTGAACGCAGCGCACTCAATTTCCTGCAGTTGCTGTCCGGCGTGGCCACCCGCGCGCAATACCTGGCGGACTTCGTCGCCCAGACCCAGGTCAAGCTGCTCGACACCCGCAAGACCTTGCCGGGCCTGCGCCTGGCGCAAAAATACGCCGTGACCTGCGGTGGCTGCCATAACCACCGCATCGGCCTGTATGACGCCTTCCTGATCAAGGAAAACCATATCGCCGCTTGCGGAGGCATCTCGCAGGCCATCGCCGCCGCACACAAAATCGCACCGGGCAAACCGGTGGAAGTCGAAGTGGAAAGCCTGGATGAACTCAAAGAGGCTTTGGCGGGTGGTGCCGACATCATCATGCTCGATGAATTGAGCCTGGATGACATGCGCGAAGCTGTGCGCCTGAACGGCGGCAAGGCAAAACTGGAGGCCAGCGGCGGGATCAACGAAAGTACGCTGCTGCCAATCGCCGAGACGGGTGTGGATTACATTTCGATCGGGGCGATGACCAAGGATGTGAAGGCTGTCGACTTGTCGATGCGTCTGAGTCTCTGAGAGGAGCAGCTGCAAGCGGCAAGTTACAAGCCTCAAGCGACTTCGCTTTAACTTGTAGCTTTCCGCTTGAAGCTTGAAACTGCTCTCAAACCACCAGATTGTTCATCTCGCAGTATTCCTCCCACTCCACACCCAACACCTCGGCCGCCTCTTTATGCAGTTTCAGGCGTTCAGCCTCGAATTCTTCCGGTGTGGTGGTGTACTTGAGCGTCAATTCCCAAGGCTGCAGGCCCTGGGCCTCTGCCTCGTCCTCGAATGCCCACTGTATCTGGTCTTTCTGATCGTCCGGACTCAAGTCCTTGATCTCTTCCAGTAACTCGGGCGCATCGAGTGCGTACTTTCTGAGCGCTTCCTCGTGTCGGGCTTCCTGGCTTAATTCTTTTACGGTCATGTTGTTCTCGCTGATCGGGGGGAATGGAAGATGGATGTGGATCATCAAGGATCTCTCTGACGCAAAAAACCGTGTGTCGTGCGGTTTATCTGGCCTTCAGAACCATTCGGGGATCATCTGAAAACTGCTGGGCGAAGCTCAGGCAGGCTCCGAATATAGGATGTTTGTCGGACGATTTACACGACTCTTTACATCAACCCCACAAAAAACCACACAGCCTGCCAATCGAGCGGGAACATAAATCGAAAGCACAAGTCATAGCGATGTGCCATCTAGGTATGTCATATGGAACCCTCGCGATGCCTGGCTACTCGAAGTTTTCCGCTGTTCTATCCGCCACAGCAGTGACGTCTCTGCTAGGAATCCTGGTACTGCCAGGAATGGCTCTTGCCGGTATTGAATTCAGCAACAGCTCCTCGAGTTCATACGGGAAACTGACCGCCATCCAAAATGAGTACGGCAAGGACGTGTTGGTCAAAACCGATGTCGAAGTGGGCGAACTGGAAAAGGTGCAGGACACCCTTAAGGAACAAGCGCGCCAGATTGAAGAACTCAAGCGCAGCAGTGGCTCAAGCTCCAGTTCCAGCAACAAGGAGTTCGATGAGCTCAAGCGTACCGTCAAGGAGCAAGAGCGCGATCTGGACAATCTTCGCAAGCAGGTCGAAGAGCTGAAGCGTAATAGCGGCTCCAGTTCGAGCTCCAGCAACAGCGAGATTTCGAACCTCAAGCGCGAAGTCAGCGATCAGGATCGCACCATCGATCAGCTCAAACGAACCGTCGAAGACTTGAGCAGGAAGGTGAAGTAAGAAGGGAATGGTGCCCGAGACAGGAATCGAACCTGCGACCTTCGCGTTACGAGTGCGCTGCTCTACCGACTGAGCTACACGGGCAGTGGGCTAAACCTAGCATCGCTCAGCCAGACCGGCAACTTCGGCCAGCGACTTGATTTGCTCCAGCCAAAAAAAAGGCCCCGCAGTTTTCACTGCGGGGCCTTTTTACAACGTTAAAGCGGCCAGGCTTGAGGGCTGATTAAACGCCCGAAGCCTTGGCTGCTGCCACGTCTTTGATGGACAGTTTGATACGGCCGCGGTTGTCCACGTCCAGTACCAGCACTTCCACTTCCTGGCCTTCTTTCAGGATGTCGGTCACTTTCTCAACGCGAGCGTCGCTCAACATGGAGATGTGAACCAGGCCGTCCTTGCCAGGCAGGATGTTCACGAATGCGCCGAAATCGACGATGCGCTCAACCTTGCCGACGTAGATCTTACCGATCTCGGCCTCGGCGGTGATGCTCAGAACGCGCTGGCGCGCTGCTTCCGCTGCATCCTTGGTTTCGCCGAAGATCTTGATCGAACCGTCGTCTTCGATATCGATCGAAGCCTTGGTTTCTTCGCAGATCGCACGAATGGTCGCGCCGCCTTTACCGATGACATCACGGATTTTGTCGGTGTCGATTTTCATCGCGATCATGGTCGGAGCGTTGGCCGACAGTTCGGTACGCGACTGGCCAATGATCTGGTTCATCTGGCCGAGGATGTTCAGGCGCGCTTCCAGGGCTTGGCCCAGGGCGATTTCCATGATCTCTTCGGTGATGCCCTTGATCTTGATGTCCATCTGCAGCGCGGTCACACCTTTGGCGGTACCGGCTACCTTGAAGTCCATGTCGCCCAGGTGGTCTTCGTCGCCCAGGATGTCGGTCAGGACGGCGAATTTCTCGCCCTCTTTAACCAGACCCATGGCGATACCGGCAACCGGCGCCTTCATCGGTACACCCGCGTCCATCAGTGCCAGGGAAGCACCGCAAACGGAAGCCATGGAGCTCGAACCGTTGGATTCGGTGATTTCCGACACCACACGGATGGTGTACGGGAACACGTCAGCGGCTGGCAGCATGGCCTGAACCGAACGACGGGCCAGACGGCCGTGACCGATTTCGCGACGACCGGCGCCCCCCATGCGACCACACTCGCCCACCGAGAACGGAGGGAAGTTGTAGTGCAGCATGAACGGGTCTTTTTTCTCGCCTTCAAGGGTGTCCAGCAGCTGTGCGTCACGGGCAGTACCCAGCGTTGCAACAACCAGGGCCTGGGTTTCACCACGGGTGAACAGCGCCGAGCCGTGAGTCTTCGGCAGAACGCCGACTTCGATGTTCAGCGGACGAACGGTGCGAGTGTCGCGACCGTCAATACGTGGCTTGCCGTTAACGATGTTTTCGCGAACGGTGCGGTATTCGATTTCACCGAAAGCAGCTTTGACGTCAGCTGCGGAAGGCTGGCCTTCTTCGCCGGACAGCTTGGCGACAACCTGATCCTTCAACTCACCCAGGCGAGCGTAGCGGTCAGCCTTGACGGTAATGGTGTAAGCCTGGGAGATCGCTTCGCCGAACTCGGCACGGATAGCGCCCAGCAGTTCGGTGGCTTCGGCTTGTGGAGCCCAGGTCCAGGTTGGCTTGGCAGCTTCGGCGGCCAGCTCTTTGACGGCCTTGATGACCGACTGGAATTCGTCGTGTGCAAACAGCACGGCGCCCAGCATCTGGTCTTCGGTCAGCTCTTTGGCTTCCGACTCAACCATCAGTACGGCTTCTTCGGTACCGGCAACGACCATGTCCAGGCTGGAGGCAGCCAGTTGCTCGTAAGTCGGGTTCAGCAGGTAGCCGGTGCTTTCGTGGAAAGCGACGCGGGCAGCGCCGATCGGACCATCGAAAGGAATGCCGGAGATGGCCAGGGCAGCCGAAGTACCGATCATCGCAGCGATGTCCGGATCAGTCTTCTTGCTGGTGGAAACGACGGTGCAGACAACCTGCACTTCGTTCATGAAGCCTTCAGGGAACAGTGGACGGATCGGACGGTCGATCAGTCGGGAAGTCAGGGTTTCTTTCTCGGAAGGACGGCCTTCGCGCTTGAAGAAACCGCCAGGGATCTTACCGGCAGCGTAAGTCTTTTCCTGGTAGTGAACAGACAGAGGGAAGAAACCCTTGCCAGGATCGGCTTGCTTGGCACCGACTACGGTCACCAATACGCTGACGTCGTCGTCAACGGTGACCAATACTGCGCCGGAGGCCTGACGGGCGATGCGGCCAGTCTCGAGGGTAACGGTCGACTGACCGAACTGGAATTTTTTGATTACCGGGTTCACGGTGTCCTACCTTCTTTTGTGGCTCTTGGGGAAACGGGTTTCTTGCGAAATTCTTGGGCAACGTCGGGAATCGGCCCGATCGGTTTGTCCAGGTGTTGTCACTCAGGTAAAGCAGGTATCCAGATAAAACTTGAGGCTGGGAGCCTGCCATGCGCCGGCGGAAACCCGCTGACGCACGACAGACAACCAACCTCTAGCGCAATCGCTTATTAGCGACGCAGACCCAGGCGACCGATCAGAGCGCTGTAACGGCTCACGTCTTTGCCTTTCAGGTAGTCCAGCAGCTTACGACGCTGGTTAACCATGCGGATCAGACCACGACGGGAGTGGTGATCTTTACCGTTGGCCTTGAAGTGACCTTGCAGTTTGTTGATGTTGGCGGTCAGCAGTGCAACTTGCACTTCTGGCGAACCAGTATCACCAACAGCTTGCTGGTAGTCGGTAACGATTTGAGCTTTTTCTTCAACGCTGAGAGCCATGAGGCAATCCTTTTATCAGGAAACTGTTTCAAAAAAACAGCTTCAACAGGCCAGGGACAAATCCCTGTATCTAAAAATGAGTAGTGACCATGCCTGCTAACAGCCACCCTCGTCCCAGTTTGTATAAAAGCTACTGCGCTCGGTAATCCTGCGTCAAAAACCGGCTCGGAATGCTCATTGACAGCAGTCAACTCCGCTTCCTCGCCAGTTTTTTCCTTGTCTTACCTTCGCTCGCTACGCTTTTACCTCAAACTGGTTCCGGTCATTCTGACCGAATCAGTCGACGTGGCGCGATACGCCCGTCTTCGCTCACTTCACCGATACCGATGAAGCGACCATTGTGATCCTGTACCCGTACCATGCCGAACTTCGGTGCATCCGGTGCGCGTACCGGTTGGCCGTTGAGCCAATAGAACGCACTCGCTTCCGAGAACTGCAGCAGCGGCCAATCCAGCAAGCCGCTGTCCGATGGCATCAGGAAGCGATCAACCGCCTCGTTGCCACCTTCGGCATGTACTGCTTCCAGCTCTTCCAATGTGACCGTCTGCGCCAGCGTGAAGGGCCCGGCCTGGGTACGTCGCAGTTCCGCAACGTAAGCGCCACAACCGAGTTGCTCACCGATATCCTCCACCAACGTGCGGATATAGGTGCCTTTGCTGCAATCGACTGCCAGTCGTACCGTGTCACCTTCGAAGGCCAACAATTCCAAGCGCGTAATAGTAACAGAACGCGGTTCACGCTCCACTACTTCGCCAGCGCGAGCCAGCTTGTACAAAGGCTGTCCATCTCGCTTGAGCGCCGAGTACATCGGAGGTATCTGACTGATTTGCCCACGAAATTTCGGCAATGCGGCCTCGATTTCGGCGCGACCAACGGTCACCGGGCGCTCCTGCAAAACTTCACCCTCGGCATCCGCCGTGGTGGTGGTCTTGCCCAATTGCGCCAGCGTCTCGTAGCCCTTGTCGGAATCGAGAAGGTATTGCGAGAACTTGGTGGCTTCACCGAAGCACAACGGCAAAACGCCGGTGGCCAGCGGATCGAGACTGCCGGTGTGCCCGGCCTTCTCGGCATTGAGCAGCCAGCGGACTTTCTGCAGTGCCGCGTTGGAGGTGAACCCCAGCGGCTTGTCGAGCAGGATGATGCCGCTGACGTTACGACGGATACGTTTGACCTGAGCCACCGATTACTCCTTGGTGTCTTCGGCTTCTGCCGCAACCGGATGCTGATTGTCTTCAGCCACTGCACGTTCGATCAACGCCGACAGATGCGCACCGCGCACAACGCTTTCATCGTAGTGGAAGTGCAACTGTGGAACGCTGCGCAGCTTCATCTCGCGAGCCAACTGCATGCGCAGGAAACCGGCGGCAGAATTGAGCACCTTGATGCTCTGCGCGATTTCTTCGCGGCTGTCCTGCCCCATCACAGTGATGAAAATCTTGGCGTGACCGACGTCACGGCTGACTTCCACAGCGGTAATGGTGACGAGGCCGACGCGCGGGTCTTTGACTTCACGACGGATCAGTTGTGCCAGCTCGCGCTGCATCTGATCGCCGATTCGTTGGGTACGGCTGTATTCTTTTGCCATGTCTTGTTACCTGTTACTGCCCCATGGTGAAACCCACGAGGTCTGAAAGCGGCAAACGCCCGGCCTGACGAAAGCCAGACCGGGCGTTGCATTTAGAGTCCGGGAGATGCGCCGCACAATTGCATGTGGCAGGCCATCACGGCTCTTGAAGTACGCGAGTTAGAGGCTGCGAGCAACCTGAACCTTCTCGAAGACTTCGATCTTGTCACCGACCTTGACGTCGTTGTAGCTCTTCACGCCGATACCGCATTCCATGCCGGCACGCACTTCGGAAGCGTCATCCTTGAAGCGGCGCAGGGATTCCAGCTCGCCTTCGAAGATAACGATGTCTTCACGCAGTACACGGATTGGACGGTTACGGTGAACGACACCTTCGATAACCATGCAACCTGCGATCGCGCCAAACTTCGGCGAACGGAACACGTCGCGCACTTCGGCCACACCGAGGATGTTCTCGCGAACATCGCTGCCGAGCATACCGGTCAACGCTTTCTTCACGTCTTCGATGATGTCGTAGATCACGTTGTAGTAACGCATGTCCAGACCTTCCTGCTCGACGATCTTGCGAGCACCGGCATCGGCACGCACGTTGAAGCCGAACAGTACAGCGTTGGAAGCCAGTGCCAGGTTGGCGTCGGACTCGGTGATACCACCAACACCGCCACCCACTACACGCACTTGCACTTCGTCGTTACCCAGGCCATTCAGAGCGCCCTGCAAAGCTTCCAGCGAACCACGGACGTCGGATTTGAGGACGATGTTGAGCGTCTTCTTCTCTTCCTGGCCCATGCTTTCGAAGATGTTTTCCAGCTTGCCAGCGTGAGCACGAGCCAGTTTGACTTCGCGGAACTTGCCTTGACGGAACAGAGCCACTTCACGGGCTTTCTTCTCGTCGGCAACCACGCTCATCTCGTCGCCAGCATCCGGCGTGCCGTCCAGGCCGAGAATTTCGACAGGAATAGCAGGACCGGCTTCCTTGATTGGTTTGCCGTTCTCGTCGAGCATGGCGCGAACACGGCCATAGTTCGAACCGACCAGAACCATGTCACCCTGACGCAGGGTACCGTCTTGAACCAGCACGGTAGCCACCGGGCCACGGCCCTTGTCCAGACGCGATTCAACCACGACGCCGCGACCAGGAGCCGAAGGCGTAGCCGTCAGTTCCAGAACTTCGGCTTGCAGCAGAACAGCTTCGAGCAGTTCGTCGACACCGGTACCCATCTTGGCCGAAACCGGTACGAATGGAGTGTCGCCACCCCAGTCTTCCGACGTCACGCCATGCACCGACAATTCGCTGCGGATGCGATCGAGGTCGGCACCCGGCTTGTCGATCTTGTTCACCGCCACGACCAGCGGAACACCGGCGGCCTGAGCGTGTTGAACCGCTTCAACGGTTTGCGGCATCACGCCGTCATCCGCTGCAACCACCAGGATCACGATGTCAGTAGCCTTGGCACCACGAGCACGCATTGCGGTAAACGCGGCGTGACCCGGGGTGTCGAGGAATGTCACCATGCCACGGTCGGTTTCAACGTGGTATGCACCGATGTGCTGGGTAATGCCGCCGGCTTCGCCAGCCGCTACCTTGGCACGACGGATGTAGTCGAGCAGGGAAGTCTTACCGTGGTCTACGTGACCCATTACGGTCACGACCGGCGCACGGGCAACTGCCTCGCCTTCAAACTTCAGGGACTCGGCCAGGGAATCTTCCAGGGCGGTATCGCTGACCAGGGTCACTTTGTGGCCCAGTTCTTCAGCAACCAGCTGGGCAGTTTCCTGATCCAGTACCTGGTTGATGGTCGCTGGAGTACCCAGTTTGAACATGAACTTGATGATTTCAGCTGCCTTGACCGACATCTGCTGAGCCAGATCGCCCACAGTGATGGTCTCGCCGATCTTCACTTCGCGCACGACAGGGCCGGTTGGGCTCTGGAAACCGTGGGCGTTGCGCTTCTTCAGCTTGGCCTTGCCGCGACCACCACGACGGAAGCCATCGCTTTCTTCGTCGGTAGTGCGTGGGGCAACGCGTGGAGCAGGTGCCTTTTCCTTGACCGATGCACGATGTGGAGCGTTTTTACGCTCGCCATCGCCACCACCGCGACGATTGTTATCATCGGCACGTGGTTTATCCGGACGACGCTGCTCATCGCGCTTGCGAGTATCGGCAGCAGGAGCCGGAGCGACAGCCACCACCGGTGCACTTTCGCGTACAGGCTCGGCCACCACAGCAGGTGCCGCAACAGGTTCGGCTGGAGCGGCCGGCGCAGCAACAGGCTGGCGACGCGCTTCTTCTTCGGCGCGACGCTTGGCTTCTTCTTCAGCCTTCTGACGTGCAGCATTTTCTACTGCGCGACGCTCTTCCAGCTCACGCTTGCGCTCGGCTTCGATTTCTTCCGGGCTGCGCTGTACGAAGACTTTCTTCTTGCGTACTTCAACACTGATGCTTTTGCTGCCAGCAACACGCAGGGTGCTGGTGGTTTTACGCTGCAGCGTGATCTTGCGTGGTTCTTCCACTTTCGCCTTGTGGCTGCTTTTCAAGTGAGTCAGCAACGATTGCTTCTCACTGTCAGTCACATGTTCTTCGGCGGCGGTGTGCGGCAGACCTGCCTCACGCATCTGCTGCAACAGGCGCTCTACCGGTGTTTTGACCTCATCGGCCAGTTGTTTCACCGTGACTTGCGTCATGCACTTCTCTCCTCAGGCCGCGCCTAATTACTCGAACCAATGGGCTCGGGCGGCCATGATCAACTTGCCGGCACGATCATCGTCAATGCCGTCGATGTCGAGCAGGTCGTCAATAGACTGCTCGGCCAGGTCTTCGCGGGTAATTACGCCGCGCACCGCCAGTTCCATCGCCAAATCCTTGTCCATACCCTCAAGCGAGAGCAGGTCTTCGGCCGGATGGGCGTCTGCCAGCTTTTCCTCAGTAGCGATGGCTTTGGTCAACAAACGATCCTTGGCACGAGCGCGAAGCTCGTTGACGATGTCCTCGTCAAAGCCGTCGATGTTGAGCATTTCTTCCAACGGTACGTAGGCAATCTCTTCCAGGCTGGTGAAGCCTTCATCTACCAGCACCTGAGCCAGTTCTTCGTCGACTTCCAGCTCGTCGATGAAATTACGCAGGATGTCGCCGGTTTCTGCTTGTTGCTTAGCCTGGATGTCCGATTCGGTCATCACGTTCAGGGTCCAGCCAGTCAATTGGCTGGCCAGACGCACGTTCTGACCACCGCGACCGATGGCCTGAGCCAGATTGTCTGCGCCAACGGCGATGTCCATGGCATGGGCATCCTCGTCAACGATAATTGCCGCAACCTCGGCCGGGGACATGGCGTTGATTACGAACTGAGCCGGGTTGTCGTCCCACAGAACGATATCCACACGCTCACCGCCCAACTCGCCCGACACTGCCTGGACACGCGATCCGCGCATACCGATGCAAGCGCCCTGAGGGTCGATGCGTTTGTCCTTGGAGCGAACGGCGATCTTGGCACGCGAACCCGGATCACGGGAGGCAGCCATGACTTCGATCAGTCCTTCAGCGATTTCCGGCACTTCGATGCGGAACAACTCGATCAGCATTTCCGGCGCGGTGCGCGACAGGATCAACTGCGGGCCGCGGTTCTCGGTGCGGATTTCCTTGAGCAGCGCACGCAGACGCACGCCAACCCGGAAGGTTTCGCGAGAAATGATGTCTTCACGAGCCAGCAACGCTTCGGCGTTATTGCCCAGATCAACGATCACGTTGTCGCGGGTTACTTTCTTGACGGTACCGGAGATGATTTCACCCAGGTGCTCGCGGTAAGCGTCAACAACCTGAGCGCGTTCGGCTTCGCGAACCTTCTGCACAATGACTTGCTTGGCAGTCTGTGCAGCGATACGGCCGAATTCGATCGACTCGATCTTCTCTTCGACGACATCACCTACCTTGGCGCCAGGATGCGTTTGAGCAACCTTGCTTGGCCAAGTCTCAATCGCTGGATCGTCCAGGTCATCTTCTTCGACGACCGTCCAACGACGGAATGTCTCGTAAGCACCGGTGTGGCGATTGATTTCCACACGCAGATCAACTTCGTCCTCAAAACGCTTTTTGGTAGCAGTGGCCAAAGCCAGCTCCAGCGCTTCAAAAATCACGTTTGGCGGTACGCCTTTTTCATTGGATACCGATTCAACAACCAGCAGTACTTCTTTGCTCATCGTACGCCTCGCCTTTCGCAAGCCATTGGATCCGCGGGATCCGCGTCTCAGTCAAAACTGGGAATAATGTTGGCCTTGTCGATCATATCGATCGGCAACAGGAACTCATGGTCTTCTACCTGCACCACAACGTCCTGCTCTTCCACACCGCGCAGAAGGCCCTGAAAGTTGCGTCGACCTTCAAAAGGCGAGCGCAGCTTGATCTTCACTTGTTCACCGGCAAATTTGGCAAACTGCTCAAGAGTGAACAGCGGGCGTTCCATGCCAGGCGAGGAAACTTCAAGGGTGTACTCAACGGAGATTGGATCTTCAACATCCAGGACACCGCTGATCTGACGGCTGACGATGGCACAATCGTCCACCAGCACGCCGCCCTCTTTATCGATATAAACGCGCAACATTGAGTGGCGGCCCTGGGCCGTAAACTCAATACCCCAGCATTCATAGCCTAGGGCCACGACCACCGGGGCCAGCAAGGCCTGCAACTCTTCTAGCTTGCTCGACACCTGAACCCCCTAGTGCATGTATGTGCATGCTATGCAAAATAAAAAAATGGGCGAAACGCCCATCCTTGAAACGCCGTCGAACAGCGGCGTTGAAAGTGTCCAGCTAACAAAAAGCCCCTTAAAAGGGGCTCCTTAAACTGGTTGCGGGGGCCGGATTTGAACCGACGACCTTCGGGTTATGAGCCCGACGAGCTACCAGACTGCTCCACCCCGCGACAAAGCTGGGGCGGAAGTATACGACCGATCCCTGACAGGGTCAATGTAACCTTCCACCTGCAAGAAAGCCCGCAACAGCGGGCTCTCCTGACTAATTGGTACCGAGAAGGGGACTCGAACCCCTACACCCTATGGGCACAACCACCTCAAGGTTGCGTGTCTACCAATTCCACCACCTCGGCAAAACTACGTTTGAAACCCTTCTTACTTCTGCTCTTGAGCTGGAGGTACGTCAGTCGCTGGAGTAGCCGACTTTTGCTCTTGAAGCACCGGGACATCATCAGAAGCCGGTTGTTGCTTTGGAACTTCCAACACCGCTGGATTTGGGAGACCTACCTGAGTCAGCTGATGAGCCTTCTCTTTAGCAAAGTAACCTAACCCCAAGCTGGTTATGAAAAAACCTGCGGCGAGTATAGCAGTAAACTTACTAAGAAAGGTAGAGGAACCTTGGCTTCCGAACACAGTATTTGAAGCACCTGCTCCGAAAGACGCGCCAGCATCCGCACCTTTACCCTGCTGCAGCAATACCAGAGCCACTACGCCCAATGCACCCAGCAGATGAAAAACGACTACGACTGTTTCCAGCATTTTTTCAGTTTCCCGCGGCGCGACAAATCGCACCGAACTCATCTGCATTCAGGGAAGCCCCGCCAATGAGGCCCCCATCGATATCCGGCATGCCGAACAGTTCGACCGCATTGGCCGCCTTCACGCTGCCGCCGTATAGAAGCCGCACACCTTGCGCGACTTCAGAATTCTCTGCCGCCAACTGGGCTCGGATGGCTGCATGCACATCCTGCGCTTGTTGCGGCGAAGCCGTTAGCCCGGTACCAATGGCCCAGACCGGCTCGTACGCGATTACTGCCCTTGCAAAAGCACCGACACCCAGCTCCTCAATGATACTGCCTAGCTGACGCGAGACAACTTCAAGAGTTTTCCCGGCTTCACGCTGCTCAAGGGTCTCCCCTACACACAACACCGGAATCAAGCCACATGCCTGTGCCGCTGCGAACTTGCGATTCAGCATTCCGTCCTGCTCGCCCATTATGAGGCGGCGCTCGGAGTGCCCGACAAGCACCAGGGAACAACCTGCATCCACCAACTGACTTGGCGCAACCTCACCAGTCAGCGCACCTTGCATGGATTCCACCGCAGAGTTCTGCGCGCCGACCGAAATCGACTTTCCTTTCAAGCTATCAATCACTTGATTGATATGCAGGCAAGGCGGGAATACCGCAACATCAACACCGCTCGGCAAGGCCAATTGATTCAGGCCATTGATCAGCTCAGCGACGCTGGCGCGGGTACCGTGCATCTTCCAGTTACCAGCTACCATAGGGCGACGCATGCTGTACCTCGTCGGTCAAAGTGGGCGCAGATGTTACCCAACACAATCATGGCTGGCAAGCCGAATTCAGGCAGAAACTTCAGTAACCAGTTTTGCCAGCTCTTCGGCGTAGCCGCGAACCTGCGTTTCGTCCTCACCTTCGACCATGACGCGAACCAGCGGCTCTGTACCGGACTTGCGCAACAAGACACGCCCGCGCCCCGCCATAGCCTTGGTGACACGCTCACTGGCCTCTTTCACCGAAGCGTGCTCGAGAGGACTGGCACCCCCACCGAAGCGCACGTTGATCAAAACCTGCGGACACTTCCGCAGCGCCTGGCGCGCCTGAGCCAAGCCTTCGGAACGAGTTTTCAATGCCATTAGCACCTGCAATGCCGCAATGATCGCATCGCCCGTCGTCGTGTGATTGAAGCAAACGATATGACCTGAGTTCTCGCCACCCACCAGCCAGTCGCGCTCCAACAGGTCAGCAATCACATAACGGTCACCGACATTGGCACGCACAAAGGGAATGGCCAGATCCGCCAAGGCCAGTTCAAGCCCCAGGTTACTCATCAAAGTACCGACGACACCGCCTTGCAACTTGCCGCGCTCATGCAAATCGCGAGCAATGATATACAGGAGCTCATCACCATCGACGATGGCACCGGTATGATCAACCATCAGAACGCGGTCACCGTCGCCGTCGAAGGCAATACCCAGATCAGCATGCTCAGCCAGGACAGCTGCCTGCAATTGCCCCATATGGGTAGAACCGCAGTTGTCATTGATATTCAAACCATTGGGTTGCGCGGATAGAACCACAACATCCGCACCCAGCTCACGGAAAACGCTGGGGGCCACTTTGTAAGTCGCACCATGGGCGCAGTCGATGACGATTTTCAGACCCGAGAAGCTCGTGCCGGTTGGCACGCTGCTCTTGCAGAACTCGATGTAACGACCAGAGGCGTCATTGATACGCGAAACTTTGCCGATTTTGCTCGATTCAACCACGGTCATCGGGGTGTCCAGCAGCTCTTCGATCATCTGCTCGACTTCATCCGGAAGCTTGGTGCCCTTGCCGGAGAAAAACTTGATGCCATTGTCATCATGCGGATTATGAGAGGCACTGATCACAATACCGGCTTCGGCATGGAAGGTACGCGTCAGATAGGCAATGGCCGGTGTCGGCATCGGCCCCAGCAGCATGACATCGGCCCCCGCCGAAGTGAGTCCGGCTTCAAGCGCCGATTCGAACATGTACCCGGAAATCCGGGTATCCTTGCCAACTAGCACCTTGCAGGCGCCCATCTTGCGGAATGCCATACCTGCAGCCCAGCCGAGCTTGAGCATGAAGTCAGGAGTAATCGGGTATTCGCCGACTCGACCACGAATGCCGTCAGTACCAAAGTATTTCCTAGTCATAAGCGCTCCATCATTCTTATTCGGCTGATTCAACTGCGGCGATCATCCTCACCACATCGACTGTTTCGGCCACATCATGGACGCGCAATATACGCGCCCCCTTGTGTGATGCCAGCGCTGCCAGGGCGAGCCCACCATAAAGGCGCTCACCCACCGGGCGATTCAACGCGTGGCCTATCATGCTCTTGCGAGAAACCCCGACCAACAGGGGCCGCCCCAAGGCATGCAAGACCTCCATATGTTTGAACAAGCTTAGATTGTGCTGCAAGGTTTTTGCGAAACCGAATCCCGGATCGAGAATGATCCGCTCAGCCGGAATGCCCACCGACGCGCATTGAGCCATGCGCTCGACAAGAAACTCACCCACTTCTTTCGTGACATCCTGATACTGCGGATTGTCCTGCATGTCGCCCGGCTCACCCAGCATATGCATCAGACAAACCGGCAACCCCGTTGCCGCTGCCGCATCCAGCGCGCCATCGCGGCGCAACGAGCGCACATCATTGATCAAACCGGCCCCTAGTCTTGCGGTTTCACGCATGACGGCCGGCGTGGACGTATCGACCGAGATGATCACATCCAATTCGCGGTGAATTCGCTCGACGATCGGGGCGACCCGCTCAAGCTCTTCCAGTGGCGAAACCGCTCTGGCGCCTGGTCGTGTGGACTCGCCGCCGACATCGATCAGTGTCGCACCAGCCATCACCATGGCCTCGGCGTGGCGCAAGGCCGCATCGAGCTGGCTGTACTGGCCACCATCGGAGAAAGAATCGGGAGTGACATTGAGAATACCCATGACATGCGTCTGGGCCAAATCAAGAACCCGGTTGCCGCAAGGCAACCGGGTCGAGGACTGAACAGAAGTCATTTCAAGCCTTAAACGTCAGCAGCCGGACCGCCGATAGGTGTTTGCGGACGCTCATCCTGCACCGCTGGTGGTGTTCCGGAAGTACCGGTACCGCCCGACCAATCGCGAGGCTCGCGAGGCGTACGCCCAGCCATGATGTCATCGATTTGCTCGGCATCAATGGTTTCGTACTTCATCAGGGCATCAGCCATGGCGTCGAGCTTGTCACGGTTATCCGTGAGGATCTGCTTCGCCGTGCCATAGCACTGGTCAATGATGCTGCGCACTTCGGAATCGATCAGTTTTGCCGTCTCACCAGAGAAACTGGCGTTCTGGCCACCGCCGCCACGACCGAGGAATACTTCACCCTCTTCTTCGGCGTACATCAGCGGACCAAGTTTCTCCGAAAGCCCCCACTTGGTGACCATGTTCCGGGCAATCTGGCTGGCACGCATGATGTCGTTGGACGCACCGGTGGTGACACCGTCAAAGCCCAAAGTCATTTCTTCGGCGATACGGCCACCGTACAGCGAGCAGATCTGACTGATCAGCGCACGCTTGGACAGGCTATAGCGATCTTCTTCCGGCAGGAACATGGTCACACCCAGCGCTCGACCACGCGGAATAATCGACACTTTGTACACCGGATCATGTTCAGGCACGACACGACCAACGATCGCGTGCCCTGCTTCATGGTAAGCCGTGTTTTGCTTCTCTTTCTCGGACATGACCATGGATTTGCGCTCCGCGCCCATCATGATCTTGTCTTTGGCCAGCTCGAATTCTTTCATTTCGACAATTCGCTTGCCGGCACGGGCAGCGAACAGCGATGCCTCGTTCACCAGGTTGGCGAGGTCTGCACCGGAGAAGCCGGGTGTACCACGAGCAATCACAGCCGGAGCGACGTCGTCACCCATCGGCACTTTGCGCATGTGAACCTTGAGAATTTGCTCGCGACCGCGGATATCCGGCAGTCCGACCACTACCTGACGGTCGAAGCGGCCTGGACGCAGCAGCGCTGGGTCAAGTACGTCAGGGCGGTTGGTCGCGGCAATCACGATGATGCCGTCATTCATTTCGAAGCCGTCCATCTCAACCAGCAATTGGTTGAGCGTCTGCTCGCGCTCATCATGACCGCCACCCATGCCGGCGCCACGGTGGCGACCAACGGCGTCGATTTCATCGATGAAGATAATGCATGGGGCGTGCTTCTTGGCCTGCTCGAACATATCGCGAACACGGCTGGCACCTACACCGACGAACATTTCGACGAAGTCGGAACCGGAAATGGTGAAGAAAGGCACTTTGGCTTCGCCGGCGATCGCCTTGGCCAGCAGGGTTTTACCGGTACCCGGTGGTCCAACCATCAGCACGCCGCGCGGAATACGACCACCCAAACGCTGAAATTTGCCTGGATCACGCAGGAACTCGACCAACTCGCCGACTTCTTCCTTGGCTTCGTCGCAACCGGCAACGTCAGCCAGGGTCGTCTTGACCTGATCTTCGGAGAGCAGGCGCGCCTTGCTCTTGCCAAAGCTCATGGGGCCGCCCTTGCCGCCAGCACCACCCTGCATCTGCCGCATGAAGAACATGAACACGGCGATGATCACCAGAATCGGGAAGCTGGCGACCAGAAGTTGAGTCCAGATACTTTGCTGTTCTGGCTGCTTGCCTTCGACCACGACGTGGTTATCCACCAGGTCGCCGATCAGACCGTTGTCCTGGATCGCCGGACGAATGGTCTTGAAACTGTCGCCATCGTTGCGCTTGCCGGTGATCACGTAGCCATCAACCGCCACGCGCTCGACCTTGCCATCCTTGACCTGCTGGATGAAGTCGGAATAGTTGAGGGTCTGCGGCTCGTTAGGGCTGGAGAAGTTGTTCATCACCGTCACCAGGACAGCCGCGATGATCAACCACAGGATCAGATTCTTTGCCATATCGTTCAATTAACTACCCTCTGAAGCTAGCTCCGCTAGTGGCGCGCGCTTCGCATGATATTCACCGGCCTAACTTACTACATTACCTACAACTCTGGCAGGCGCCGTCTGTAACCCTTTGTGAAACACTTTCTACACAATATTCGCTTATGCACGCGGGGCGAAATACGAAAAACCTATCACCCCGCCCAAAAACCTCGTTTTACTCGCTACCGCCGCGGAAGCCCCAACCCAGCATGTATTGCTCGCGGGAACTGTCACGGGAAGAGTCCGGCTTGATCATCTGGACCTTGTCGAATTTCTGACGAGCGTCCTTCAGGTAAGTATCGAACCCTTCGCCCTGAAAAATCTTGATCAGGAAATTACCACCCGGCTTGAGTATCCGCTCCGCCAGATCAAGAGCCAGTTCGCACAGAAACATGGCTTTTGGCATATCCACGGCAGGCGTACCACTCATATTGGGGGCCATATCGGAAATCACAAGGTCCACCTGCGAATTACCCACGGCCTCAAGGATCCGAGCAAGTACTTCGTCCTGGGTGAAGTCCCCCTGAATGAAAGTCACATCGGGAATACTGTCCATTTCCAGGATATCCGAGGCGATCAGACGCCCCTGACCACCAATCAGCCGGCTAGTGACCTGCGACCAGCCGCCAGGCGCCGCACCGAGGTCAACGACACTCATTCCCGGACGGATCAGCTTGTATTTCTCCTGGACCTCCAGAAGCTTGTAGCTCGCGCGCGAGCGGTAGCCATCCTTCTGCGCCTGCTTCACATAGGGATCGTTGACATGTCTTTTCAGCCAACCAAGGCTTGTCTTGGAACGCGCCATTGGGCACCTCGATGATTAGGGTCGTGATTTATTGGGCGGATCCACGAGCCCTCGGGTAAAATGGCCGCCATTTTACAGAATCCAGACGAAAGGGTCAGATTATGCCGCTCAATAACGAGCAGAAGAAACAGTACAAATCCATTGGCCACCACCTGAAACCAGTTTTGATTGTGGCCGACAATGGTCTGACTGAAGGTGTATTAGCCGAACTTGAACGCGCTTTGGCGGATCATGAGCTGATCAAGATCAAGCTCAACATCCTGGATCGCGAATCGCGCCTCGCATCCATTGCAGAATTGTGCAAGGCAGGCAAAGCGGACCTGGTTCAGGTCATTGGCAAGATGGCACTGATTTATCGCAAGAACTTCAGCGTCAACAAGCAGCTGTCGAACGTCCATCGCTTCAAGTGATGGAAAGGGTCAAGGGTGCGCCTCGCGCGCCCTGCCACTCCATCCCGGCACCGGCTGCAACACCAGCACCAACCCGGAAAAGCCCAGGACAAGATAGCTGAACACCTGCCACCGCATCGCATCCGGCCAACCGATACGCACCGCGAAGTACATCGCACTCGCATACAGCGCCATCAGCAACAGTTGCCCGCGAACATCCCGCCATAGACTGGCAAGGCCTTCGGCCTGAAGCAGTACCAAAGCCTGAAATATCACACACGCTGCGGCAAAACCCACCATCAGCGCATTCGACATGCCTGCAATTTCGTCGATCAGCAGCGGTGCCAGGCCAATTCGACCCAGCACCGGCGGCAGACCGATGTGCAACAACCACAAGCCGCCGACCCACAACATCTGGGCCAGCTGCCAAAGCATGGCGCCCGCACGTAGCGGGCGCCTGCCTTTAGATGTGGCGAACTTCGACAATCTCGTACTCGATAACGCCACCTGGCGTTTTGACCGCAACCACATCGCCTTCTTCCTTGGCAATCAATGCACGGGCAATAGGCGAGCCAACGGAGATCTTGCCGAGCTTGATGTCCGCTTCGTCCTCACCCACGATCTGGTAAGTCACACTTTCATCGGTTTCGACGTTGGCGATCTCGACGGTCGTGCCGAAAATCACCTTGCCGGTGTGAGGAATGGTCGTGACGTCGATAATCACCGCATTCTGCATACGGCCTTCGATGTCACGGATCCGTGCCTCGACCATACCCTGCTGCTCGCGAGCTGCATGGTATTCGGCGTTTTCCTTCAAGTCACCCAACTCACGGGCCGTACCGATGTCCTGGCTGAGCTTCGGACGGACGACCTTGGTCAGATGAGCATGCTCTTCCTCCAGGGCGCGAGCGCCCTGAACTGTCATGGGGTACTTCGTTATGCTCATGCCTTCAATCCTGCGTGTAGATCTTGCAAGCGGCGTACGGTCTTCTCGGGACCGAACTTCAGCGCTTCACAGATCGCTTCGCCAGCAGCAATGGTCGTGGTGCAGTAGATCTTGTGCTGCAGGGCATTGCGACGAATGGAATAGGAGTCAGCGATCGACTGGCGACCTTCGGTGGTGTTGATGATCAAAGTGACTTCATCGTTCTTGATCATGTCGACCACGTGCGGACGACCCTCGGTCACCTTGTTCACGCGGCGCACTTTCAGGCCTGCGGCCTCGATCAGCTTGGCAGTACCGACAGTGGCAACCACTTCAAAGCCCAAGTTGATCAGATCACGGGCCACGCCCGCAACCAGTGGCTTGTCGTCATCACGGACACTGATAAACGCAGTACCGCCGGTCGGCAGCACTTCGCTGGCGCCCATCTGGGCCTTGGCGAACGCTTCACCGAAAGTGTCGCCCACGCCCATCACTTCACCGGTGGACTTCATTTCCGGGCCGAGGATCGGGTCAACGCCAGGGAACTTGGCGAACGGGAATACCGCCTCTTTCACGCTGTAGAAGTTCGGAATGATTTCCTTGGTGAAGCCCAGTTCTTTCAGGGTCTTACCGGCCATCACGCGCGCGGCGATCATAGCCAGGGAAACACCGATGCATTTGGACACGAACGGTACGGTACGGGAAGCACGCGGGTTGACTTCGATGACGTAGATGTCTTCGCCTTGCAGCGCCAACTGTACGTTCATCAGGCCGACCACGCCCAGCTCCAGAGCCATTTTCTTGACCTGTTCGCGCATCTCGTCCTGGATGTGCGCCGGCAGCGAGTACGGTGGCAGCGAGCATGCGGAGTCACCGGAGTGAACACCAGCCTGCTCGATGTGCTGCATGATCGCGCCGATCACGACGTCTTTGCCGTCGCTGACTGCGTCCACGTCCATTTCGATGGCGCAGTTGAGGAAGTGATCCAGCAGCACCGGACTGTCGTTGGACACTTGCACCGCTTCGCGCAGGTAACGCTTGAGTTCTTCTTCCTTGTAGACGATTTCCATCGCTCGACCGCCCAGCACGTAGGACGGACGCACCACCAGCGGATAGCCGATCTTCGCCGCAGCACGCACAGCTTCGTCTTCGCTGCGCACGGTGGCGTTTGGCGGCTGACGCAGGTTCAGGCGCTGGACCATCTGCTGGAAACGCTCACGGTCTTCGGCACGGTCAATGGCATCAGGGCTGGTGCCGATGATCGGCACGCCAGCGGCTTCCAGGGCGCGAGCTAGCTTCAGCGGCGTCTGACCGCCGTACTGGACGATCACGCCTTTTGGCTTCTCGACGCGAACGATTTCCAGCACGTCTTCCAGGGTCACCGGCTCGAAGTACAGGCGATCGGAAGTGTCGTAGTCAGTAGAAACGGTTTCCGGGTTGCAGTTGACCATGATGGTCTCGTACCCGTCATCACGCAGGGCCAGTGCCGCGTGCACACAGCAGTAGTCGAACTCGATACCCTGACCGATACGGTTCGGACCGCCGCCCAGAATCATGATTTTGTCGCGACCCGATGGCGCGGCTTCGCATTCTTCTTCGTACGTCGAGTACAGGTACGCGGTGTCGGTAGCGAACTCGGCTGCGCAAGTATCGACGCGCTTGTAGACCGGGAACACTTCAAGCTTTTGGCGATGAGCACGCAGGCTCTTCTCGGTCACACCCAGCAACTTGGCCAGACGCTGATCGGAGAAACCTTTGCGCTTGAGGCGGAACATCAGATCGCGGTCGATGCTGGTCAGACCCAGGGTCTTGACCTTCTCTTCGTCCTTGATCAGATCTTCCATCTGCACCAGGAACCAACGATCGATCATGGTCATGCTGAAGATGTCATCAACGCTCATGCCGGCGCGCATTGCATCCGCCACGTACCAGATACGCTCGGCACCCGGCACGGTCAGCTCGCGCTTGAGTACGCCCATGCTTTCTGGGTTGCTCAGATCAACCTTCTCATCCAGGCCACAAACACCGACTTCCAGGCCGCGCAGGGCTTTCTGCAGGGACTCCTGGAAGGTACGGCCGATGGCCATGACTTCGCCGACCGACTTCATCTGAGTAGTCAGGCGCGCGTCAGCCTTGGCGAATTTCTCGAAGGCGAAACGTGGCAGCTTGGTGACGACGTAGTCGATCGACGGCTCGAAGGACGCCGGGGTACGACCGCCGGTGATATCGTTTTGCAGTTCGTCCAAGGTGTAACCGACAGCCAGTTTGGCGGCGATTTTCGCAATCGGGAAACCGGTGGCTTTCGAAGCCAGCGCCGAGGAACGGGATACGCGCGGGTTCATCTCGATAACGACCATGCGGCCGGTGTCCGGGCAAATACCGAACTGGACGTTGGAACCGCCGGTTTCCACGCCGATCTCGCGCAATACCGCCAGGGAGGCGTTACGCAGGATCTGGTATTCCTTGTCGGTCAGGGTTTGTGCCGGAGCCACGGTGATCGAGTCACCGGTGTGCACGCCCATCGGGTCAAAGTTTTCGATGGAGCAGACGATGATGCAGTTGTCCTTCTTATCGCGGACAACCTCCATCTCGTACTCTTTCCAGCCGATCAACGATTCGTCGATCAGCAGCTCTTTGGTCGGCGACAGGTCCAGACCGCGGGCGCAGATTTCTTCGAACTCTTCACGGTTATAAGCGATACCGCCACCGGTGCCGCCCATGGTGAACGACGGACGGATGATGCACGGGAAGCCCAGCTTCTCGAGAACCGCGTTGGCCTCTTCCATGCTGTGGGCGATACCGGAGCGCGGGCACTCCAGACCGATGGCTTTCATGGCCTTGTCGAAACGGGAACGGTCTTCAGCCTTGTCGATGGTATCGGCGTTGGCACCGATCATTTCCACACCGAACTTCTCCAGAACGCCTTCGCGCTCCAGATCCAGCGCGCAGTTCAGAGCAGTCTGGCCACCCATGGTCGGCAGCAGCGCATCAGGACGTTCTTTCTCGATGATCTTGGCAACGGTCTGCCACTTGATCGGCTCGATGTAGGTGGCGTCGGCCATGGCCGGGTCGGTCATGATGGTGGCCGGGTTGGAGTTCACCAGGATGACGCGGTAACCCTCCTCGCGCAGGGCTTTACAGGCCTGGGCGCCGGAGTAGTCGAATTCGCAGGCCTGGCCGATCACGATCGGGCCAGCGCCGAGAATCAGGATGCTTTTAATGTCTGTACGTTTTGGCATGGGTTTGTCACTCAAATCCGCAGGTCAGTCGGCAAGCCGTCTTGTTCAATCTCTGAAGACCTGAGGGGGCCACCGGTGTCGGGACCACCCTCAAGCTTTGCTACATCAGGGCGAGCGATCAGCGTCGCTTGGCCATCTCATTGATGAAGCGATCGAACAATGGCGCTACGTCGTTCGGGCCAGGGCTGGCTTCAGGGTGACCCTGGAAGCTGAAGGCACTCTTGTCGGTACGCTCGATCCCTTGCAGGGTGCCGTCAAACAGCGATTTGTGAATCGCGCGAACGTTGGTTGGCAAGGTTTCTTCGTCAACCGCAAAACCGTGGTTCTGACTGGTGATCATCACAACACCGGTGTCCAGATCCTGAACCGGGTGGTTGGCACCGTGGTGGCCGTGACCCATTTTCAGGGTCTTGGCGCCGGAGGCCAGAGCCAACAGCTGGTGACCGAGGCAGATACCGAACACCGGGATCTCGGTTTCCAGCACATCCTTGATCGCCTGGATCGCGTAGTCGCAAGGCTCCGGATCGCCAGGGCCGTTGGACAGGAATACACCGTCCGGCTTCATGGCCAGCACATCAGCGGCCGGGGTTTGCGCAGGCACCACGGTCACACGGCAACCGCGCTCAACCAGCATGCGCAGGATGTTCACCTTGACGCCGTAGTCGTAGGCCACAACGTGGTATGGCAGCTCGGAGGCTTCAATGGTCGCGTGGCTGTCGGTTTTCAGATCCCAGACCGTCGAACGCCATTCGTAGGTGTCCTTGGTACTGACGACTTTCGCCAGATCCATGCCTTTGAGACCAGGGAAACCCTGGGCAGCGGCGATGGCGGCTTCTTCGGAAATGTTGTCACCGGCCATGATGCAGCCGTTCTGCGCGCCTTTTTCACGCAGGATGCGCGTCAGGCGGCGGGTGTCGATACCGGCGATAGCCACAACGTTGTTGGCTTTCAGGTAGTCGGACAAGGACATCGTGTTACGCCAGTTGCTCGCCACCAGCGGCAGGTCACGGATAACCAGGCCAGCGGACCAGACGCGGTTCGACTCGGCGTCTTCCGGCGTGGTGCCGGTGTTGCCGATGTGCGGGTAAGTCAGGGTAACGATCTGTTGGGCGTAGGAAGGATCGGTAAGGATTTCCTGATAGCCGGTCATTGCGGTGTTGAACACCACCTCACCAACGGTCTGACCGTCGGCTCCAATGGCTTCGCCGCGAAAAATGCTGCCATCAGCAAGGGCGAGTATGGCTGGCTTAGTCAAGAAGACCTCCCGTAAATAAAGCCTGAAAGGGCGATCGCAGGTTGTAAAAAAGCGGAGTGACGTATGGACACGTCACCCCGCTTCTTCACTGAATTATTCTGCGCGCTTTTAGTGGACACACTAAAGCTGTAGCTTACAGAAAAAGGCAATTTTGGTCTACCGCCAATGAGCCCGAAAGGCCGGAGAATGCGACAGGTCGTCGCTTGGCGTAATAAAATCGGGCTCGAACTGCAGGTTCGAACCCGATTTCGGGCACATCTTAACGCAGGTCGAGCACATCCTGCATGTCGTACAACCCTGGCTCGCGCCCTTCCAGCCACAACGCAGCACGTACCGCACCCTTGGCAAAAGTCATGCGACTGGACGCTTTATGGGTGATTTCCAGACGCTCGCCTTCGCAGGCAAACAGCACCGTGTGATCGCCAACCACATCACCACCGCGCACCGTGGCAAAGCCGATGGTTTCACGCTCGCGCGCACCGGTATGACCTTCACGACCATAAACCGCGACCTTCTGCAGATCACGATCCAGTGCACCCGCGATCACTTCACCCATGCGCAGGGCCGTACCGGACGGCGCATCGATTTTGTGACGGTGATGCGCTTCGATGATTTCGATGTCCGCCTCATCACCCAGCACGCGAGCGGCCATATCGAGCAGCTTCAGCGACAGGTTCACACCAACACTGAAGTTGGCAGCGAACACGATGGGAATATCCTTGCCCGCGTCAGCCAACAACTGCTTCTGCGCAGTGTCCAGCCCGGTGGTACCGATCACCATGGCCTTGCCCTCCTTACGGCAGAAGGCCAGGTTCTTCAGCATGACCTCCGGCAGCGTAAAGTCGATCAATACGTCAAACTCTTCCGCCACGGACTCCAAATTTCCTGTCAGCGGCACACCGATGCGCCCCAGCGAAGCGAGCTCACCCGCATCCACACCGATCAGCGTACTGCCAGGGCGCACAACGGCCGCCGTCAGACCGGTCAGAGGCGCGCGCTGCTGCACCGCCTCAACCAGGATTTTACCCATACGCCCGGCAGCGCCCATCACAGCTATACGTCGCATGCAAACTCCTTACAAATCGCCGAAGAAGCGCTTGACGCCTTCGAACCAGCCCGTGGTTTTCGGCGAATGGCTGTTGTCGTCCGCCAGGGAGCTGCGGAACTCCTCGAGCATTTCACGCTGACGACGACTCAGGTTGACCGGAGTCTCAACCGCCACACGACACATCAGGTCGCCTGCACCACCGCCGCGCACAGGCGCAACACCCTTGCCACGAACGCGGAACTGCTTGCCGGTCTGAGTCCCTTCTGGGATCTTCAGCTTGACGCGACCATCGAGGGTCGGAATCTCCAACTCACCACCCAGCGCCGCGTCGACGAAACTGATCGGCACTTCGCAGAACAGATGCTTGCCATCACGCTGGAAGATCGAGTGCTCGCGCACATTGATTACCACGTACAGATCACCGGTCGGCCCGCCCTGGGCGCCGGCTTCACCTTCGCCCGACAGACGAATGCGGTCACCGGTATCGACACCGGCCGGCACTTTCACCGACAGGGTCTTGTACTCTTCGACACGACCTTCGCCATGGCAGGAGTCGCACGGATCGGAAATGATCTTGCCCTGGCCATGGCAGCGCGGGCAGGTCTGCTGCACCGAGAAGAAGCCCTGCTGCATGCGCACCTGGCCAATACCGCCACAAGTCGGACAGGTGACCGGCGAAGAGCCTTTCTTGGCACCCGAGCCGTCGCACGGCTTGCAGTTGACCAGCGTCGGAACGCGGATATTCACGGTCGTGCCGCGCACCGCTTCTTCCAGGTCCAGCTCCAGGGTGTAACGCAAATCGCTGCCGCGCTGGGCACCACCACGGGAACCACCGCGACCGCCACCGAAGAAGTCACTGAAGACATCGCCAAAGATGTCGGAGAAATTCTGGCCACCGAAACCGGCACCACCGCCACCCATGCTTGGATCGACACCGGCATGGCCGTACTGGTCGTACGCCGCACGCTTGCTGGAATCGGACAGCACTTCGTAGGCCTCGTTGGCCTCCTTGAATTTCTCTTCCGACGCCTTGTCATCGGGATTACGGTCCGGGTGGTGTTTCATCGCCAGGCGACGGTAGGCCTTTTTCAGGTCCGCCTCGCTTGAGCCTCGCTCAACACCCAATACTTCGTAATAGTCACGCTTTGCCATAAGTCTTTTGCACTCTTGAGGACGTTCGGCAAACCTCTCCTGAGCCCTGCCAAACTCGTTGAGCCCCAATACAGGCCCGGACCCAACTCACGTCAATTCAACGATCCTGGTCTTTGTTTCAATGCGGTACCTGCGACTCGAAAAGCAGGAGCATTTCCGGCCATACCGCCAACACCCGAACCTTGTCGCATGCTGTAAAAATTCGCGTATTCCAGACACGCCAACGCGGGAGCAAGCTCCCGCGCGGCGACATCCTACCAGTCACCGCCGCAAGGCAGTCAACCGGCCGACCAACAACTTACTTGTGGTCTTTGACTTCTTCGAACTCGGCATCGACCACGTCATCAGCCTTTTCAGCCGACTCGTCCTTCTGTGCCGCGCCTTCAGCTGGCTGAGCCTGCTCGGCGTACATCTTCTGAGCTACAGGCGCGGAGACCTTGGACAGCTCTTCAACCTTGGCTTCGATCGCAGCCTTGTCGTCGCCTTTAACAGCGGCTTCCAGGGCAACCACGGCAGCTTCAATTGCAGTCTTCTCTTCAGCGCTCACCTTGTCGCCAGCATCAGCGACCATTTTGCGCGTCGAGTGAACCAGTGCATCACCCTGGTTACGGGCAGCGGCCAGCTCTTCGAACTTGCGGTCTTCCTCGGCGTTGGCCTCGGCATCACGCACCATGCGCTCGATTTCTTCATCGGACAGACCGGAGTTGGCCTTGATCACGATCGACTGAGTCTTACCGGTAGCCTTGTCTTTGGCACCTACGTGCAGGATGCCGTTGGCGTCGATGTCGAAGGTCACTTCGATTTGTGGCACGCCACGTGGTGCTGGTGGAATCTCGGCCAGGTCGAACTTGCCCAGGGACTTGTTCTGAGCCGCTTGCTTACGCTCACCTTGCAGCACGTGAATGGTCACGGCGCCCTGGTTGTCGTCGGCAGTCGAGAACACTTGCGATTTCTTGGTAGGAATCGTGGTGTTTTTCTCGATCAGCGCGGTCATCACGCCACCCATGGTTTCGATACCCAGGGTCAGCGGACTGACGTCCAGCAGCAGAACGTCTTTCACGTCGCCAGCCAGAACGGCGCCTTGAATTGCAGCACCTACGGCAACGGCTTCGTCCGGATTCACGTCCTTGCGAGGCTCTTTACCGAAGAACTCGGTCACCAACTTCTGAACCAGAGGCATACGGGTCTGACCGCCCACCAGGATCACATCGTTGATCTTGGCAGCATCAATACCGGCATCTTTCATGGCGATACGGCAAGGCTCGATAGTGCGCTGAACCAGGTCTTCTACCAGGGCTTCCAGCTTGGCGCGGGAAATCTTCACGTTCAGGTGCTTAGGACCGGTGGCGTCTGCAGTGATGTACGGCAGGTTCACGTCAGTCGACTGAGCAGAAGACAGCTCGATCTTGGCTTTTTCAGCGGCTTCTTTCAGACGCTGCATCGCCAGCGGGTCACCCTTGAGGTTCATACCGCTTTCTTTCTTGAATTCGTCGACGAGGTAGTCGATCAGACGAATGTCAAAGTCTTCACCACCCAGGAAGGTGTCACCATTGGTGGCCAACACTTCGAACTGGTGCTCACCGTCAACTTCAGCGATTTCGATCACGGAAACGTCGAAGGTACCGCCACCCAGGTCGTAAACGATCACGGTGTGGTCGCCCTTGGCCTTGTCCATACCGTAAGCCAGAGCGGCTGCGGTTGGTTCGTTGATGATACGTTTTACGTCCAGGCCCGCGATGCGGCCGGCATCTTTGGTCGCTTGACGCTGGCTGTCGTTGAAGTAGGCCGGAACGGTGATCACCGCTTCGGTCACAGCCTCGCCGAGGTAGTCTTCGGCGGTCTTCTTCATTTTCTTCAGGATTTCAGCCGAAATTTGTGGCGGCGCCATTTTCTGGCCGTTCACTTCAACCCAGGCGTCGTTGTTGTCAGCCTTGACGATCTTGTAAGGGACCATCTGAATGTCTTTCTGAACCACTTCTTCTTCGAAGCGACGACCGATCAGACGCTTCACCGCGTACAGGGTGTTGTGCGGGTTGGTCACTGCCTGACGCTTGGCCGACTGGCCGACCAGGATTTCACCATCGTTGGCGTAAGCGATGATCGACGGCGTGGTACGCGCGCCTTCGGCGTTTTCAATCACTTTGGCTGTGCCGTTTTCCAGCACGGAGACGCAGGAGTTGGTAGTCCCCAGGTCGATACCGATAATTTTGCCCATGTTCACTCTCCCGAAACTTTGGATTTGGTTGCCGCAGCGGTTGTGGCCATCTGCGGTAGCACTTAAACGCTTGACTTCTAAATGGGGGCCTTGCGGCTAATTTCAAGCCTTTTCATCAATCGAAGGCGAAACTGGCGCAGGTGCCTTGCTGACGACAACCATCGCCGGACGCAGCAGGCGACCGTTGAGCTCGTAGCCCTTCTGGAAAACCTTGAGCACGCTGTTCGGCTCGACGTCAGCGCTTTCCTGCATGGCCATTGCCTGATGCTTGACGGCATTGAACGGTTCGCCATGGGGATCGATCGCTTCCAACTGATAGCGCTTCAGGGTATCCCCGAACATTTTCAAGGTCAGTTCGATACCTTCGCGCATTGGGCGGATGCTTTCGTCATCCGGGTTGGACAACTCCAGGCCACGCTCCAGGCTGTCGATGATCGGCAACAGGTCGCCAGCGAATTTCTCCAGCGCGAATTTGTGAGCCTTTTCTACATCCTGCTCGGCGCGGCGGCGGACGTTCTGCAGATCGGCGGCAACACGCAAAGCCTGATCCTGCGCACCTGCCAGCTGCTCTTCGAGCACTTGTACACGAGCCACCAGGTCTTCACCCGAAGCCTCGGGCGCCTGGTTGGCGTCTGGGTTTTGCGTATCCACTGTCTGTTCGTCAGCCATAGAATTCTCCTTTCAATAACGTCCGCGAGCCTGACTCGCGCTTCTGCCCAGCTATATGGGGCCGCAAAATCCGGCTTCAAGGGGCGCCAACGCATTAACCCTACAAAAACACCTGCATTATCATTCCAGGGCGCACTAAGGATTTCGTCGGACCAAGCGAATCGACCTAACAAGGGGCATTGTCAGCCAGAAACAAAACACTGTATAAATAACCAGACCTAATGCCTGGGAGCGGCCTTTATGCTGGTGCACCTGTCCGTACACAACTACGCCATCGTTGAACATCTCGACCTCGAACTCGATCGCGGAATGAGTGTGATCACAGGGGAAACCGGAGCAGGCAAGTCGATCATGCTCGACGCCCTGGGCCTGACCCTCGGCGATCGCGCCGATAGCGGCGTGGTCCGACCCGGCGCGGACAAGGCCGACATCCTGGCGACTTTCGATCTGGCCGATATTCCGGAAGCCGGGGCATGGCTGGCGGAGCGCGACCTCGAAAACGACGGCCCGTGCATCCTGCGCCGAGTGATTACTGCAGAAGGGCGCTCGCGCGGCTATATCAATGGAACGCCCTGCCCTCTGGGTGACCTCAAGGCGCTGGGCGAATTGCTGATCGACATTCACAGCCAGCACGAACACCAATCCCTGCTAAAGACCGACACCCACCGCCGTCTGCTCGACGAGTACGCCGGCGCGACGGACCTTGCCCGCCAGGTACAACTTGCCGCCCAACGCTGGCGCCAGACTCGCCAGGAACTGGAGCGACTCTCCAACTCCGGCGACGAGCAGCGTGCCCGCCACCAACTGCTCAGCTATCAACTCGAAGAGCTGGAGAATCTGGGCCTTGGCGACAACGAACTGGAGCAGCTGGAGCAAGAACACAAGAACCTGACCAATGCTGAAGCTCTTCTGGGCATCTGCCGGCAAGTGGTCGAACAATGCAGCGAAAGTGACTCCGGCAACGTATTGAACGCCCTGACCGCCAGCCTTAACCGACTGTCGAGCGTGAACAGTTCGATTGGCGCACTGGGTGAGGCCAGCAGCCTGCTCACCAGTGCACAGATCCAGGTCGAAGAAGCCGTGGGCGAGTTGAACCGCTTCCTCGACAACTTCGATGCCGACCCGTCTCGCCTTCAGTACCTGGAAGAGCGCCTTGACTCGATTTACACCCTGGCACGCAAGCACCGCATCCAGCCGACTGAAGTCGCTGAAATGCAACAAAAGTTACTGGATGAAATCGAAACCCTGAATGCCAACGACGAATCCATCGAGCGACTGAGCGACGAACTTTCGTCCTATGCCCGCCACTATCAGGAAAAAGCCCGGGAACTGAGTGACTTGCGCCATCAGGCATCAAGCAGCCTGGCCAGCGCCGTGGAACAGGAAATCCAGCGCCTGGGCATGCCTGGCGGCCGCTTCACTATTGAGCTTCGCCCCAACAGCAGCAACGAATTGCTGCCTAACGGGCTCGAGCAAGTCGAGCTCCTGGTCAGCGCCAACCCGGGTCAGCCTTTGAAAGCCCTGGCGAAGGTGGCCTCCGGCGGTGAACTTTCACGGATCAGCCTGGCCATCCAGGTGATCACCGCACAAACCTCTCGCGTACCCACCCTGGTATTCGACGAAGTGGACGTGGGTATCGGCGGACCGACAGCCGAGATCGTCGGCCAATTGTTGCGCCGGCTCGGAGAGCGAGGACAGGTTTTGACGGTGACCCACTTGCCGCAAGTAGCAGCGCAAGGTCATCAGCATTTGTTCGTGCACAAAGTACGAGGCGAAGAGGCGACACGCACTGCCGTCTCGAAATTGAGCAAGAGCGATCGCGTCGAAGAGGTGGCTCGAATGCTGGGTGGCATTGATCTCACCAAGGAATCCCTGGCTCACGCCAAGAAAATGGTGATCGCGGCTAAAGCCTAAGACAGATGAAACGAACGAAGGCGACCCTGGGGTCGCCTTCGTTCGTTTCGCGAACCTTGCGTTCGCGCGACATGCTTACTTTTTCTTGCGTACGTACAGCACCAGATTGTGATCAACCATCTCGAAGCCATATTTGTCGACGATTGCTTTCTGCAGCCGCTCGATTTCTTCGTCGAAGAATTCGATCACTTCACTGGTCTCGACGTTGACCATATGGTCGTGGTGCTTGCCATCGTCCAGCTCGAAGACCGCATGGCCTCCGTCGAAGTTGTGCCGCACCACAAGGCCAGCTGCCTCGAACTGAGTCAGTACACGGTAAACCGTGGCCAGACCGACGTCCTCGCCAGCCTCCATCAGTGCCTTGTAGACATCCTCGGCACTCATGTGGCGCTGCTCGGCGGAATCGAGCATTTGCAGAATCTTGACCCGTGGCAGGGTCACTTTGAGGCCGGCTTTGCGTAGTTCGCTATTTTCAACCATGGTCAGCTTTCTCGCGATGCTGCTTCGCAGCTTCTCTTAATGCGGGTATGATCGGCGTTTACGTTGTCCCAGCCAAGATAGTGGAAGTCGCCCACCGATGCAAAACACCAAGCTCTTGCTAACCAGTTTCACCTTTGTGGGACTGCTCGCACTCGCCGGTTGTTCATTCCCCGGGGTTTACAAAATCGACATCCAGCAGGGCAATGTCGTCACGCAGGACATGATAGACCAGTTACGCCCGGGAATGACCCGTAAGCAAGTAAGGTTTATCATGGGCAACCCTCTGTTGACCGACACGTTCCACGCCGATCGCTGGGATTACCTGTATAGCCTGCAACCAGGGGGCGGTGAACGCCAACAGGAACGCATCAGCGTTATCTTCAACCCAAATGATCAACTTGTCAGCCTCTCTGGTGACTTCATGCCAGGCGTGAGCCGCGACGAGGCCATTCTCGGCAAGGACAGCGGCACTACCGTGACCGCGCCGACAGAAAACGCCGAGAAGCCAAAGCCGGAAAAACCGGTCAAACCGGGCTCGCTGCTGGATCAGATCCAGAAGGAAGTGGACGGTGTAGAAACCGTTCCGGTCCCGACTCCGGAACCACTGGACACCTCGCCGCAATAATTTGCGACGCAATAAAAAACCCGGCATGCCCGGGTTTTTTATTGCCTGGCGTTTACGCGACTCACTGATTCCGAGCTTTAGCTTCGGCAGCCTTGGCCGCACGGAGTCGACGGACCTCCTTCGGATCAGCCAGCAGCGGCCGGTAAATCTCGATCCGGTCTCCGGATTGAACCGGACGACTTTCGGGATCAACGATCACTTTGCCGAAGATTCCCACAGGACACGCCGCCAGATCCAGCTCCGGAAACGATTGGCCAATCCCGGATGCAAACAACGCCGCCCGAACGGTTGTTCCTGCTGGCACCGTCACCGCCAAAAGCACCTGACGATCAATGGCGGCATACACCACCTCGACCTTCACCCCTGCCTCAACCATGCATTTGCTTGGCCCGCTGGCAGAACGCATCCACCAGCGTATTGGCCGCCTGATTGAACAATGGCCCAAGGGTCGCGCGAACAATCGGCCCTGCGTAATCAAACGACAGGTCCAGACTGATTTTGCAGGCTTTCTCGCCCAATGGCTTGAACACCCAGACACCGTGCAGTTGAGTGAACGGCCCTTCCTCGAGGTTCATCTCGATGGATTGGCCAGGGACCAGGGTATTACGCGTCACGAAATGCTGGCTGAGCCCTCCCTTGGCCACACCAACGCTCGCGCGCATGTGCTCGGGGGAACTCTCCAGCACTTCGGCGGATGAGCACCACGGCAGAAACTCCGGGTATCGCGCCACGTCGTTGACCAGGTCATACAAGGCTTGTGCCGGGTACGGCAGCAAGGCCGAACGTGAAATGTGTGTCGTCATGTCAGCGTCACTTCCACAGCTGGGCGGCAAACACTACGAGAATGCCGATGGGCGCCACATAGCGCATCAAGAACCAAAACAAGGCAAACAATGCCGGGTCACGAATCGACAGTCGACATCGATACTACGACCAAGCGTTCAAAAAAAGAGCGCGCATTGTCCGGGATTCAATCAACCTGCTCAAGCACGTAGCATCACCGTAGCCGACTGGCTTGCAACTCCCTATAATGCCGCCCCTATGGCTAAACAGAAGAAACACCCTACAGGGACCATCGCGCAAAATAAAAAGGCGCGACACGATTACTTCATCGAACACAAGTTCGAGGCTGGTCTGGTCCTGGCCGGCTGGGAAGTAAAGAGTTTGCGGGCGAGCAAGCTACAACTGGTCGACAGTTATGTACTGCTCAAGGATGGCGAAGCCTGGCTGCTCGGCAGCCACATTACGCCCCTGACAACCGCGAGTACCCACGTCATCGCAGACCCGACACGCACGCGCAAGCTGCTGCTGAACCGGCGCGAGCTGGACAAGCTGTCCGCTGCCGTGGCGCAAAAGGGTTACGCCTGCGTATGCCTGTCCTGGTACTGGAGCAAGCACATGGTCAAGTGCGAGATCGCTCTGGGCAAGGGCAAGAAGGAATACGACAAGCGTGATACCGAGCGTGAACGCGACGCCGGTCGTGAGTTGCAACGCGCTGTGCGAAACAAGGGCAAGGAAGAGTAATTTTCTTTCTGCCAAAGCGCGACCATTGTGGCGAGGGAACTTGCTCCCGCTCGACTGCGAAGCAGTCGTAAATCGGTAGACCTCAATCTGCAGGATTGCGCAAACGGGTTTTAGGGCCGCTTCGCACCCCAGCGGGAGCAAGCTCCCTCGCCACAGTGAATCCACTGCACAATCACATCCCCTTGCGCCGCTCCGCCCGAGCCACGCGCTGCACTTCCTGACGCACTTCTTCCAGCACTTCCTGCACGTATAAAATGTGGCGACTGGAGACTTCCCGCGCCTGTTCCGCCCTGCCTTCGATAATCGCCAGATACAACTCCCGATGCTGAGTGATCAGCATGTCGCGGGTTTCAGTGCGCTGCTTATACATGCCGCCAATGTTGGTTACCACGTTGCGTTTGAGCAGATCGAACAAGCCACGAATGGTGTGCAGCAGCACCGCGTTATGACTGGCCTCGGCAATCGCCAGATGGAATTTCGCATCCGCCGCCCCCTCCTCCGCCCGACTCACTTCTTCATGCCGCGAATAGCAGTCCTGCAATTCGTTGAACGCTGCGGTCAGCCGCTCGCGATCAACGTCCGTTGCGCGCAATGCCGCGTAATAAGCACAGGACGCTTCCAGCGTATGGCGAAACTCCAGCAAATCGCGCTGGGCCTCTGGATTGCTTTCAAGCAGCAACAGCAATGGGTCACTGAAGGTCGTCCCCAGGGACTCCACCACATAGTTACCGCCGCCCTGACGACTGACCAGCAAACCCTTGGCGACCAGTTTCTGAATGGCCTCACGCAACGACGGGCGTGACACTCCGAACTGTTCGGCCAACGCCCGCTCCGCCGGCAGGCGCTCACCGGCCTTTAGCGTGCCTTCGAGGATCATGCCCTCCAGCTGCTCGACAATATCGTCAGACAAACGGCGCTGACGAATCTGATCAAACCCCATAACTCGATTTCTCCACGATCCGACGGTTCGCCGGGGCTCTATTCTGGCCTATCCATGCAGCCTCGGCACCTGCCAGCCAGCACTTACCCAAACGGATCAGCCGATCCCGAGGTCATGCATTCGACAAAAGTTTTAGGGCGGCAAATTGACACGCCGCCCACAAGACTTTTACCCTAGCCAACAGCGATTGTAAATTGGTATTACCAATTATCCAAGAACGCTGATCAGTGCCTGACCAACAACAATTAGGGGCCACCCCATATGCAAACCTGGCAACAGCTTTACAGCCCGCTCGGCAGCCTCGGTTTATCCGCGCTCGCAGCCGTCATTCCCATCGTGTTTTTCTTCCTCGCCCTGGCCGTGTTTCGCCTCAAAGGCCATGTGGCCGGCAGCATTACACTGGCCTTGTCGATTCTGGTGGCAATCTTCGCCTTTCAGATGCCGGTCGATATGGCATTTGCTGCCGCCGGATATGGCTTCGCCTACGGTCTGTGGCCGATTGCCTGGATCATCGTGGCGGCCGTGTTCCTCTACAAACTGACGGTCAAGAGTGGTCAGTTCGAAGTGATCCGCAGCTCGGTGCTGTCGATCACCGACGACCAACGCCTGCAAGTTCTGCTGATCGGCTTCTGCTTCGGCGCCTTCCTTGAAGGTGCGGCCGGGTTCGGTGCGCCGGTAGCGATTACCGCCGCGCTGCTGGTAGGCCTGGGCTTCAACCCGCTGTACGCCGCAGGCCTGTGCCTGATCGCGAACACCGCGCCGGTGGCGTTCGGCGCCCTGGGCATTCCGATCATCGTCGCCGGGCAAGTGACCGGGATCGACGCGTTCAAGATTGGCGCCATGACTGGTCGCCAACTGCCGCTTCTGTCGTTGTTCGTACCGTTCTGGCTAGTGTTCATGATGGATGGCCTGCGCGGCGTCCGGGAAACCTGGCCGGCAGCACTGGTGGCTGGTTTGAGCTTTGCCGTCACCCAATACTTCACCTCGAACTTCATCGGCCCGGAACTGCCGGACATCACGTCGGCCCTGGCCAGCCTGATTTCCCTGACGCTGTTCCTGAAAGTCTGGCAGCCAAAACGCGCCGCCGGCCAACACATCGTCGGTGCAATCTCCGCCTCGGTGGTGAGCGCCAGTGCCGGAGGCTTCGGCCAGAAACGCACAACCGTGGCTTCGCCTTACAGCCTGGGCGAAATCTTCAAGGCCTGGTCGCCGTTCCTGATCCTCACCGTACTGGTCACCATCTGGACGTTGAAACCGTTCAAGGCGATGTTCGCCGCCGGCGGCTCGATGTATAGCTGGGTGTTCAACTTCGCCATTCCGCACCTGGACCAGATGGTGATCAAGGTTGCACCGATCGTGGCTGCACCGACCGCCATTCCGGCGGTATTCAAGCTCGACCCGATTTCCGCGACCGGTACCGCTATCTTCTTCTCGGCACTGATTTCGATGCTGGTCCTGAAGATCAATATCAAAACTGGTCTGACCACTTTGAAAGAGACCTTCTACGAACTGCGCTGGCCGATCCTGTCCATCGGCATGGTGCTGGCCTTCGCCTTCGTCACCAACTACTCGGGCATGTCTTCGACCATGGCCCTGGTATTGGCCGGCACCGGCGCGGCCTTCCCGTTCTTCTCGCCGTTCCTCGGCTGGCTGGGCGTGTTCCTGACCGGTTCCGATACCTCGTCCAACGCACTGTTCAGTTCGTTGCAGGCGACCACCGCCCACCAGATCGGCGTCAACGACACCTTGCTGGTGGCCGCGAACACCAGCGGTGGCGTGACCGGCAAGATGATTTCGCCACAATCGATCGCCGTGGCCTGCGCCGCGACCGGCCTGGTCGGCAAGGAATCGGACCTGTTCCGCTTCACGCTCAAGCACAGCCTGTTCTTCGCAACCATCGTCGGCCTGATCACCTTGGCTCAGGCTTACTGGTTCACCGGCATGCTGGTGCACTAAGCACTACAAGCGACAGCGAAAAACCCGACGCCGGACCATGACTCCGGCGTCAGCTATTCACAACCCGGTCTGTAAGGCTGCTGAAAGAATCTCCCTCTATATTCAGCCACCTCAGCGGACGGGTAACCGGCCGAGAGACACGCCTGATGAGCGAACTTTTTTACAACGCTGTGCCGAATGCGACCCGTGTCGCCCCGCCACTGCCCGAACCTCGGCAATACCCCAGCGAGAAACCGCAACGGGTGTACCTGTTCGGGACCTGCGTAGTGGATCTGTTCTACCCGCAAGCCGGTATGGACGCGATCCACTTGCTGGAGCGCGAAGGCATCCGTGTCGAGTACCCGCAAGGGCAAAGCTGCTGTGGACAACCGGCCTACACCTCGGGTTACACCGAACAGGCCAGGACCGTGGCGCGCTCGCAACTGGCGCTGTTCGCTGAGGATTATCCGGTGGTGGTGCCGTCCGGCTCCTGCGCCGGCATGTTGCGCGAGCACTATGCCGACCTGTTCAAGGACGAACCGGAAACGTTGAAACAGGTTCAGGCTCTGGCTGCCAGAACCTATGAATTGGCCGAGTTTCTGTTGTTTGTCTGCAAGGTGCAGCTCAAAGACAGTGGCGAACCGGTAAAAGTGGCGCTGCACACCTCGTGCTCGGCACGCCGCGAGATGAATACCCACCTGCACGGGCGCGAATTGTTGTCGCAACTGAGCAACGTGGAACGGGTCAATCACGACCACGAAAGCGAATGCTGTGGCTTCGGTGGAACTTTCAGCGTCCGTATGCCGGATATTTCCGGGGCGATGGTGGCTGACAAGACACGGTCGTTGAAGGAATCCGGTGCGCACAAGGTACTCAGTGCCGACTGCGGTTGCCTGATGAACATCAACGGCTCGCTGGAGAAACAAAAGGAAGCGCTGCGCGGTCAGCACCTGGCCAGTTTCCTCTGGCAGCGGACCGGAGGCGCACAATGAACGCTTCCACGATTATTCCTACGGTCGCCGTAGAAGAAGATTTCCGCACCCGCGCACATAACGCGCTGGGTGATGCGCAATTGCGAAACAACTTTCGCAAGGCGATGGATTCACTGATGACCAAACGGGCAAATGCCTTCGGCGATGCCCACGAAAGAGAACACCTGCGAGCGCTGGGCAATGCCATCCGCGCCCGTGCGTTATCCAAGTTGCCCGACCTGCTCGAGCAGCTTGAACAGAACCTGACCCGCAACGGTGTGACAGTGCACTGGGCGGAAACGGTGGACGAAGCCAATGGCATCGTCCTCTCGATCATCCGCGCTCACGAGGGGCGGCAAGTGATCAAGGGCAAATCGATGGTCAGCGAAGAAATGGAAATGAACCATGTCCTCGCTGAACAGGGCATTGAATGCCTGGAATCGGACATGGGCGAGTACATCGTCCAGCTCGACCACGAGAAGCCTTCACACATCATTATGCCGGCAATCCACAAGAACGCCGGCCAGGTCGCGTCCTTGTTCCACGACAAACTTGGCGTGGAATACACCAAGGACGTTGACCAACTCATTCAGATCGGTCGCAGGGTGCTGCGGCAGAAATTCTTCGAAGCGGACATCGGCGTCTCCGGCGTCAACTTCGCCGTAGCCGAAACCGGCACCTTGCTGCTGGTGGAGAACGAAGGCAACGGCCGGATGACCACTACGGTGCCACCGGTGCATATCGCCGTCACCGGCATCGAAAAAGTCGTGGAAAACCTGCGCGACGTGGTGCCGCTGTTGTCACTGCTGACCCGTTCTGCGCTAGGCATTCCGATCACCACCTACGTCAACATGATCTCGGGCCCGCGCAAGGAACATGAGCTCGACGGCCCACAGGAAGTGCATCTGGTCCTGCTGGACAACGGTCGCAGCCAGGCATTTGCTGACAGCGAATTGCGCCAGAGCCTGAACTGCATCCGCTGCGGCGCCTGTATGAATCATTGCCCGGTCTATACCCGAATCGGCGGTCATGCCTACGGCGAGGTGTATCCCGGCCCTATCGGAAAAATCATCACCCCGCACATGGTCGGTCTGACGAAAGTCCCGGACCACCCCAGCGCCTCGTCGTTGTGCGGAGCTTGCGGTGAAGTGTGTCCGGTCAAGATTCCGATCCCGTCGCTGCTGCGGCGCCTGCGCGAAGAAAACGTCAAGGCACCCGATAGCCCGCACCCCGTGATGCGCGACCAGGGCCGCAAGTACTCGCGTAAGGAACGTTTTATCTGGAACGCCTGGGCCCGACTCAACAGCTCGCCGACGCTGTATCGTTTGTTTGCGCTTGCCGCTACGCGCCTGCGTGCGCTCACCCCGAACGACGTCGGCCCGTGGACGCAAAACCACAGCGCACCGAAACCCGCCGCCCGCTCACTGCACGACATGGCTCGCGAGCATCTGGCCAAACAGGGAGATCGTTGATGAGCGCCAAGCAGAATATCCTCGGCAAGCTGCGTAAAAGCCTGACAGGTACCACACCGGTGCCTGACAACTTCGATGTGGATTTGGTGACCGCGCCTTACACCTACACCCCGGAACAACGCATCCCGCAACTGCGCAAACTGATGGAGGCCGTGCACACGGAAATCCATCTGACGTCGGGTGAAAACTGGCCGGCCTTGCTGGCAAAACTGCTGCAGGATCGTCAATTGCCGAGCCTGTTGATCGCGCCGACCACGCCTCACGGTCAGCGTGTCACTCAGCATTGGGCGAACAATCCGACCCTGCCTACACTCAAGGCCTACGACCGCCCGGTGGAACAATGGAAAGCCGAACTGTTCAATGACACTCCGGCGAGCCTGACCACGACTCTCGGCGCAATCGCCGCCACAGGTAGCCTGATTCTCTGGCCGACGCGGGAAGAACCGCGCCTGATGAGCCTGGCGCCAACAGTGCATTTCGCCCTGCTCAAGGCCAGCGAAATCCGTGACAACTTCTATCAGGTGCAACAGGAGTTCGAATGGGCCCAGGGCATGCCGACCAATGCGTTGCTGGTATCCGGCCCGTCGAAGACTGCCGACATCGAACAAGTGCTGGCCTACGGCGCCCACGGTCCGAAAGACCTGGTGGTGCTGATCCTGGAGGACCAATGAGTCTACCGGCCGCTTTCCTGCGTGATGCGCAGCAACTGATTCCCCAAGAGCGTCGCTTCGACGATCCGTTGTCGACCCTGGCGTTCGGCACTGATGCCAGTTTCTATCGGCTGATTCCGCAACTGGTGATACGCGTCGAGTCCGAAGATGAAGTGGTGGCGCTGCTGAAACTGGCGCAGCGCGATCAGGTTCCGGTGACCTTTCGCGCCGCCGGGACCAGCCTGTCCGGCCAGGCCATCAGCGATTCAGTGCTGATTGTCCTTGGGGATAACTGGAACGGCCGCGAGATTCGTGGCCAAGGCACGCAAATCCGCCTGCAACCGGGCGTGATCGGTGCCCAGGCCAATGCCTGGCTGGCGCCGTTCGGGCGCAAGATCGGTCCGGATCCTGCTTCGATCAACGCCTGCAAAATCGGCGGCATCGTCGCCAACAACGCCAGCGGCATGTGCTGCGGCACGGCGCAAAACACCTATCACACATTGGCCGGGATTCGCCTGGTACTGGCCGACGGCAGCCGTCTCGATACCGAAGATGCCGCCAGTGTCGCGGCGTTTCGGCAAAGCCACGGTGAGCTACTGGAGCGCCTGGCGACATTGGGTCGCGAGACCCGTGCCAATGCCGAACTCGCTGCAAAAATTCGCCACAAATATCGCCTGAAAAATACCACCGGCCTGTCACTCAACGCCCTGGTGGATTACGACGAGCCTGTGGATATCTTGAGCCACTTGCTGGTGGGCTCCGAAGGCACCCTCGGCTTTATCAGCGCGGTGACCTACGACACCGTGATCGACCATCCGAACAAGGCTTCGGCACTGATCGTCTTTCCAAACGTGGAAACCTGCTGCAACGCCGTCACCGTCCTGAAAAGCCAACCGGTGTCGGCCGTGGAACTGCTGGACCGCCGCAGCCTGCGTTCGGTGCAAAACAAACCCGGCATGCCGGCTTTCGTGCAGCATCTGTCGAACAATGCCTGCGCCTTGCTGATCGAATCCCGCGCGGCATCGTCCACGTTGCTGCAGGAACAGTTGGCGCAGATCATGGCGTCACTGGCGTCGTTCCCGGTGGAAAAGCAAGTCGACTTCACCGAAGACCCACAGGAAAACGCCCGCCTCTGGGCGATCCGCAAAGACACCTTTCCCGCCGTCGGCGCGGTGCGCAAAACTGGCACCACGGTGATCATCGAGGACGTGACCTTCCCAGTGGAACAACTGGCCGTCGGCGTGAACCGCCTGATCGAGTTGTTCGATAAACATCACTACGACGAAGCAATCCTTTTCGGACATGCACTGGAAGGCAATCTGCACTTCGTCTTCACCCAAGGCTTCAACAGCCCGGAAGAAGTCGTGCGCTACCAGGCATTCATGGACGACGTGGCGCAGCTGGTTGCCGTGGAGTTTGGCGGCTCGCTCAAGGCCGAACATGGCACCGGGCGCAACATGGCACCGTTTGTCGAACTGGAATGGGGCAGCGATGCCTACCAGTTGATGTGGCAACTCAAACGCCTGCTCGATCCCAACGGCATTCTCAATCCGGACGTGGTGCTCAGCGACGATCCGCAGATTCACCTCAAGCATCTCAAGCCCTTGCCGGCCGCCGACGAGATTGTGGATAAGTGCATCGAGTGCGGCTTCTGCGAACCGGTCTGCCCGTCGAAAGGCCTGACCCTGAGCCCGCGCCAGCGCATCGTGATCTGGCGTGATATTCAGGCGAAAAAACGCGCCGGCGTCGACACCCGCGAGCTGGAAGCGGCCTATGAATACCAGGGCATCGACACCTGTGCCGCCACCGGCCTTTGCGCACAACGCTGCCCGGTCGGCATCAATACCGGCGAGCTGGTGAAAAAGCTTCGCGGCCAGCACGCCACCCATACGAAAACCGCCAACTGGCTGGAAGGACATTTCGCCATGGCACTGCAAGGTGCGCGTTTCACCCTGCACGTCGCCAACGGTGCGCGAATGTTGCTGGGGGCTCCTCGACTGGCAAAGCTTTCCGCAACCGTGAGCAAACTGTCCAAAGGGCAGATCCCGCAGTGGATCAACGCCATGCCACAGCCGGAACGGCCGATTCGCTTCAGCCCGCCTGTGACGGACGAGCGTCCGCGGGTGGTGTATCTGGCCGCGTGCGTTTCGCGGGCCATGGGACCAGCGGTTGGCGACAAGGAGCAAATGTCGCTGTACGACAAAACCCGCGGCCTGCTGGAGAAAGCCGGTTATCAGGTGGTCTTTCCGGACAATCTGGACAATCTTTGCTGCGGCCAGCCGTTTGCTTCCAAGGGCTATGCCGAACAAGCCGAGCACAAACGCCAGGAATTGATCGGCGCCTTGCTCCACGCCAGCCGTGGCGGGCTCGACCCGATCTACTGCGATACCAGCCCTTGCACCTTGCGCCTGACTCAGGACCTCGGTGATGTACGTCTGGACCTGTACGACCCAGTACGATTCATTCGCACACACCTGATGGATCGGCTGGAGTTCACGCCTCAGGAGGCACCGATCACCGTGCACGTGACCTGCAGCACCCAACACCTGGGGGAAAGCCAGGCGCTGATCGATCTGGTGCGCAAGTGCAGCAAGAACGTGGTCATTCCCGAAGGTATTCACTGCTGCGGATTTGCCGGCGATAAGGGCTTCACCACGCCGCAGTTGAACGCCCATTCGTTGCGCACGCTCAAGGACGCGGTACAGCAGTGCAGCGAGGGGATTTCCACCAGCCGTACTTGCGAGATTGGCCTGACACAACACGGCGGAATCGATTACCACGGGCTAGTCTATCTGGTGGACCGCGTTACCCAGGCCAGGGTGACCTGATGACAAGGCCTCAAGGAAGGTGCATTCAGGCGCCTGCTCAGTAGTTTCTTGCGGGTTTCAACAGAAAATCAGAACCCTGACGTGTCGCCGCAGTCCACCGATCAAGTCCCGCCAATGCGGGACGTTCCCAATCCTGGGCAGCCCGTGCTGATGGCCAACCATGCCAGGCCCTCAGTTCAAGGAGATACACATGAAACGTTCTGTACTGTTAGGTCTGTTCGTTACTGCTTCCCTGATGGCTTCCACTTCATTTGCCGCTGACGACCTGTGTGCGGTCAACCTGAAAACCATCGAAAACGGTAAGGCACAGATTCCTCCGGAAATGGTTGACCAGGTGAAGGCCTCCGTCGAAAAAGCCAAAGCCGACCAGGCAAAAGGCACCAAGGAAGGTATTGATGATTGCATCGCCGAGACCACCCAAACCATCCAGGACGTGACGAACGCGAAAAAAGGCGGGAAGTAACTCAGCCCAAGGCCAACCTTCGGGTTGGCCTTCCGGGTCGCATTGACGTACACTGTGCATGCCTGTTGCTCACTTGATTCACAGAGCAGCGGGCTCGGGGCCGTTTAGGATTCGACGCCGGTTGCGAAACTTTAGGTGCATGCCGAGTTGGTAACAGAACTCGTAAATCCACTGTTGCAACTTCTTATAGTTGCCAATGACGACCAATACGGTGCTGCTCTCGCTGCTTAATTGCAGCTGACATGCACTCCTGGTACCTTCGGGTCCAGCAATCATCAGGGGATGTCTGTAAACCCAAAATGATTGTCATATAGAACAGAATCGCCGTGCAGTACGTTGTGGACGAAGCGGCTAAAACTTACACAACTCGCCCAAAGCACCCTGCCCGTCGGGTCGCTGAGGGTTAACTTAATAGACACGGCTACGCATGTAGTACCGACAGCGGAGTACTGGCGGACGGGGGTTCAAATCCCCCCGGCTCCACCAAATCAAAAAAGACGTCCTCGGACGTCTTTTTTTGTGCCTGGCATTCAGCAGAATCAAGTCTTCAGGGAAGCCACCTCGGTCAGTTCATGCCTTATAAAGCGGTAACGGCCGGATGCGCCGGGAAGTCCGTGTACCCCCTTTCGCCGCATCGCGTGTAATACGTTGATCGATCCGCTTCGGCCAAAGGCCAGCCATATTTGAGACGCTCCGTCAGATCCGGATTGGCGATGTAGAGTCTGCCGAAGGCGATCAAGTCCACTAGACCAGTGTCGAGCGCATCCTGAGCGGCCTTGCGGTCAGTGAAGCCTCCAGCCCAGATGATCGCGCCAGGAAACACTGCCCGAACCTTGGCCAGTAGCGCGTGATCGAGGTGGTGCGATTTGAACTCGGCAATTTCCATGTTCGCCTCTGGCATCAGCTCGTAGACCAGATGCAGATAGGCGACGCCCAGGCGCCCCAAGTGTTCGGCGGTGTATAACAAGGTTTCTTCGGAAAGCGGATCTGCCGCAATACCGTTGAACTTACCGAACGGGGACAGGCGGACACCCACGCGTCCCGGCCCCAATTCATGCACAGCGGCTTCAACGACTTCCAACAGAAATCGTGTACGGTCTTCTACGCTGCCGCCTCCGTAGCAATCGGTGCGCGTATTGAGCACCGAGTTCATGAACTGCTCGAACAGATAACCGTTGGCCCCGTGGATTTCGACACCGTCAAATCCGGCTTCCCGAGCGTGGACGCAGCCTCGGGAAAAAGTGCCGACCAAGGCCATCACTTCTTCCGTCCTCAGGCGCCTGGGCGTGCCTGCCGGGATATGGTTCAACTTGCCATCCGGGCCGTGGGCAAACACCTGCGACTCGGACCTTTCCTCGGTGACACCCCAAGGTGCTTCACCGCAGGGCATGAGCGATGGATGGGCCATCCTGCCGACGTGCCATAGTTGCAAAAATATCGTGCCGCCATTGCGGTGTACCTGGTCAGTTACCAGACGCCAACCCTGCCGCTGAGCTGGCGTGTGTATTCCGGGCGTCAAAGCGTAGCCTTTACTGGACGGAGCGATGTCCGTTGCCTCCGCCACGATCAGGCCGGCACTGGCCCGCTGCCCGTAGTAGGTGGCCATCAGCTCATTCGGGACGTCGCCATCGGACGTCCGCGTACGCGTCATGGGCGCCATGACTATACGGTTTTTCAGCAGAACGGTGCCGCCAACCAATTGAGTATCAAACAGGTCTATCATGGGCTTTCCTTCCGGTCGGTATTTATCGGTAGGAAAAGCGTACGTTTCGATAATCGTCCCCTCTACACACCGTTTTGTCAGTGGTTGCACATGAAGACAATCAATAGACTGCCGGGCTTGCCGATCGAACGCACGCTGGCTGTCCTCTCGGGGCGCTGGAAGGCCGTCATCCTGCATGTGCTGCTGGACGGCCCGCACCGCACCTGCGATCTGGAGAAGCGCATTTCAGGCATTTCACAGAAAGTGTTGATCGAGCAGCTGCGCGCGCTTGAGGAACATGGAATGGTGAGCCGGCAACCCAGCGCCGAGGATCGTCAAGGGATCGAGTACCTGCTCACTCCGCTTGGCGCAAGCTTGCGGCCGATTCTGGAGTCTCTGATCGAATGGGGAGTCCATCACGCCACCGAGCTCGACGAAGTGCATAGGCTGCTGCCATGCAATGCCGTCGTTCGAGATCGCACTCACTGACACCTACCCCGCCCTTGCCAATCACCGCACCTCAACTCAAGCGAAAGTCACTCAAGTCAATCGACACCATCAAGCGCTCGCGCAATGGTTGTGAATCCCCGCCCCTCAGGTAGGCTCTGCGCCGTGTCGGAAAACGGAGTCCTTGCGCTTCAATGTAGCCACTTACGTATTGCGCGGCGGCAAAACCACCCGCCACATCGACGTGGTAGTCGTGACGGCGCAGCAGGCAGTCGTCGCCGAAGTAGAAGTCCTGGAAACGACTATGGCTGGCGATATGAGAGGGAAACTCCACCCGCAGCCCCCGCCAGCTTTCCAGCCCTTCCTGCCAGGGCGCGATTTCGCTGACGCTGAACCCTGGCATCGCCATGAAAAACGGTGTCGTCAGGTAGGTCCACATCGCATAACCGCTGAAATAGGCGCGATGCAGCGGATCCCAAGGCGTGTCCATGACATGTCCGGCGAAGGCTTCGCGCGGGTTGTGGCGTTCGCCCACGATTTCGCCTTCGATAGTTTCGATGGCGATGTAGTCGACCCGGAACGCCGTGCGCCATTGCGGGTTGCCGAACGGCGTCACCGAGGCGTTTTGCTGGTGCAGGCTGATAGTCATTTCCCGAGGTACGGTGTCTTGCACCACGCCCTTCAAACCCCACAACTCCCCGCCCGTCACGATGGTGGCGTTGAGCGTGGTGAAACGGTTCCAGTGCTCCAGGCCGCCGTGGGCGTCGAGCACCCTTTGCAGCAATTCGTTCATGGTTCGTACCCCAAATGGAGTTTGGCGCGATGTTTTGTGTAGGAGCGAGCTTGCTCGCGAAAAACTTGAAACCGCCGCGGAGTCTCCAATTTTACGCGTTATCGTTGACGACCATCGCGAGCGAGCTCGCTCCTACAGGGGGCGACGCGAAACCTGGATTACTTCGACGGTTCGCCCAACATGCCCGTGTAGTGCGCCAATCGCTTCTCGACATCCGCTTTCTTCTGCAGGCCCAATTCCATCAACTGCTTGATCCGCGCCTGCGCTGCCGGGCGTTGCACCGAGCCAATAAAACCTTCCCACTCGCTGGCGATGGCTTCATTGGGCGGAAGGCTGGAAGCATCGACCAGTTTCTTGATGTCGGCGATCGACTGCTTGTCGAAGCGGGCGATGCGGCGGGCCATGGTGTCGACGAATTTGTCGAGTTCGGCGTCGGGCAGCGCGCGGTTGACGTAGCCGTAACGCTCCGCGAGTTCGCCGTTGATATCGTTTCCGGTCAGCAATATTTCCAGCGCTCGCCCGCGCCCCATCAGTCTCGGCAGACGCGCCATAGGCCCGCCTCCGGGCACCAATGCCGCGCCGATTTCCCATTGCGACAGGATGGCTTTCTCGCGACTGGCAAAGCGCATGTCGCTGGCCAGCGCCAGTTCGCTGCCGACACCGGTCGCGCGACCACGGATCGACACGATCGAGACTACTGGCGCCTTGCTCAGCCGCACCAGCATGTCGGGCAACGGCGGCAGGCCGGTCGGCCCGTTGGGCAGGCTGGTCGTTTCGGTCAGCGCCGGCACGAAGTCGTAGTGGGTCAAAAAGAAATCCGGCACGTCGCTATCGAACACCACGACCACCAGTTTCGGATCGGACTCGATGGCCGTCACCACCTCGTTCAACTGCGGCATGGTTTCGGGACCGTAGATGTTGTACGGCGGGTTGTGGAAGGTCACCCGCCAGTATTGGGGCGTGACTCGAGTGAGCTTGATTTCCTGTTTGACCGTGCTGGTGGAGGATGCCTTGTCGGTGCTTGAAGGGGCTGTTTCACCCGCGAATGCCGCGTCTGTCATCGCCGTGCTGGCGAAAACCAGTGCAGCCGTGAGCAATTGAAGTCTCATGGGAACGTCTCCAGAGAATTGCCTGTTGGCATGTGGAGTCCCGTTGAGTAGCCGTTGCGGCTTGCCTGCTGCGTGGCGCGTGAACGTTCACGCGCGGTGTTCGGTCCCTTAGCGGGTCAACACATGGTGAGTGTGCGCGTCGCCGCTAAGGAGTCGGGCACGGTCGGAAATATCGAAGGGCGTCAACATTGTCGGGAGCAAACGCGCCTTCTTCGTCAAATCCGAAGGTTCAAGCGTAGCTGCGAATGGATGGCCCACATGACCTGTCATCGGATGATGATCACACCCGACATGTAAAGGCGCCGACGAGACCGCCAGCACCTTTACAGAAACCGCCGAGGTGTTTCAGCGCGACAACATGAACGTATCGTACTCAAGGTCTTCCAGTGCCGTGGACAACCGATGCAGCCCCAACAACACGCACACCAGCAGCGACAGGGTGAAGCCGTAGCCGAAGAAGCTCGGGCCCAGGTTCATGCTGAGCAGCGTCAAGCCGGCGTTCAACACCGCGAAGATCACGCACAGTTCCAGCACCACGGCACGCTTGTCGAGGTAGAAAAACACGTTGAGCAACGCCATGAACACCACCTGGATGCTCACGCCGATCAGGTCGATGTAGAACAGCGGCAGGTAGTAGCTGGAGATGCCCAGCCAGTCCAGCAAGCGCGGGGCGAACAGGAACAGCAGCACCACGGTCAGCCCCTGCACCTTGCAGATTTCCAGCAGGCCCTGGCGGATCGACAAGGTCATTTCGGTTTTCAGCGAGCTGATGTGCTGCAGGGTTTCACCCTCGCGGATCGCCCGGAACAAACGGTCGTACCACTCGGCGAAATCGGTTTCGATGCGCACCAGGAACACCGCCATGCCGGGAATGATCGCCAGGTACGCGAGGAAGATCGGCAAGTCGTACAGGATCGATGCGCGCAGCGGGCCGATAACGACGTTCGAGGTGCCAGGGTTGAACCAGAACAGGAACTTGTCGATCCAGATTCCCAGGTTGTAGAAGAGCCCGGTGGCCAGCAGGCTGACGAAGACCTGGCGGCGCTGGAGGAAGTCGAAGGCGATCAGTTTCTCGGCACGGTACTCGCGCAGGATGTCGTAGAGAAACAGGAACAGCAGCGTGCTGTGACCGATCAACAGCGCCAGCAGCAGGCCCGCTATTCCCAGGAAGGTCAGCAGATAGGCACTGATCACCATCAGCGTGTAGCCCACCAGCATCACCAGCAGGATGCGGTTATAGGCCTTCATCCCCGACAGGAAGATGATCACCATCCACAGGTTGCACAGCACCACGAAATTCGACAGCACCAGCAGCCGGTAGATCAACGACTGATCGAACAGCGTCGCCAGCACGACAATCCCCAGCACGCCGGTCGCGACCGTGACCATCAGCAGCACGCCCAGCAGGTTGGGCAGAATCTGATCGTACTTGTGTTCGAACAGGCGGTCGGAGACGAATCGGGTGAAGAACAGTTGCAAGCCGCCGGTGAGGATCAGCGAACTGGCCATCAGGTAGGTCACCGTCACCAGAAACTGCCCGACCAGGCTATTGGGCACCACACGGCTCAAGCTGATGATGCCCACCAGCATCACGCTGATGATCGACAACACCCAGGGACCGGAGCTGATTAACCCGGCATACACATAGGCCTGCAGCGTCGCGGTGTAGGAATCGCGGGACAGGATCTTGCGGAGTTCGAAGCCAATACCGGCCATTTAACTGTTCTCCATGGCGGCTTGATACAAGTCGCGATAACGCTGCAGCATCAAGGCTTCGGTGTAGTAACGGGTGACCCGCAGCAAGCCGCTGGCCTGAGCGGCCTGCCAGCGTTGCGGGCTGCGCAGCAGTTCGAGGATCGCTACACTGGTGGCCTGTGGATCGGCAATCGCCACCACTTGGCCGGCCAAGCCCAGGTCGCGGTCTTCGGCGCTACCACCTTCAATCAACTCGCGGCATGAACCCACGTCGCTGCTGACCACCGGCGTACCGGCGGCCCAGGCTTCGAGAATCACCAGCGGCTGGGCCTCGCTGATCGAGGTCAGCACCATCAGCCCGAGCTTGGGCAGAATCTCCTGGATGCGCTGGAAGCCAAGAAAATGCACCTTGCCCTCCAGCCCCAGACTGGCCATGAGGCTGCGACATTCGCTGACGTATTCGGGGTCTTCCTCTTCCGGACCGACGATCCAGCCTTCGACGTGGGGCATGGCGCTGATCACGCCGCGCATGGCCCGCAGAAAGGTTTTCACGTCCTTGATCGGCACCACACGCCCGATCAAGCCCACCACAGGTGCAATGCCGGGCGCGCGGGATTCGAGCGCGGCGGTCCACTGCGGCAAGTCGATACCGTTGGGAATGACCCGGGTGCGGACCGAGTCGGCACCATCCTTGATTTGCCGCTGACGGTTACCGTCATACAACGAAATGATGCTGTCGGCGCTGTTGTAGGTCAGCTGACCGATGCGTTCGAAGAAGCGCACCCACAACGTGCGGATATAACCCGAACCCGCGTCGAGGCTGCGGTTAAGCGCCTGGCCGGAACTCTCGGCAATCCACGTGGCTTGGGCCAGGTCGATCTTGCGCTCCTTGGTGTAGATCCCGTGCTCGCTGAGCAGATAGGTGCAATTCCAGCGTTGCTTGAGGATGCAACCCAACAGCCCTGCGTAACCGGTAGAAATCGAATGCAGCACCCGCGCCCGCGGCATGCGGCGCGACGACTCAGCGAGCATCAGCAACGGCGACTGCATCGAGCGCAGGGTCCAGAAATAGTTGATGAACGACGGGTCGGCGCAATGCAGGCGATAACCTTCGCTCAACGCTTCCCAACTGGCGCGACTGCGCAGCACGTCGTCCAGGGTCATGCGGCCTTGCGCGATGCAATCGAGCAGGCTTTCCCCCAGCGCCGGCTCTGGCGCGTCCGGGTGATGCAGGAAGCGATACAAATCCTGCAACTGTTGCAAATCCGCGTCCCGTGGCGTGCCCCGGCTGTCAGTGGGACGGGTGGCATCTTCGAGAAAGACCTCTTCGATGTGCAGCACGTTCGGCGGCACTTGATAGCGACGCTCGCCATACGCTGAGCGCTGGCCGCCGATGAACATCACCGAGAAGGTCAGTTCCGGCAGGCCCAGGATCATCTGGTGAATCCAGCTCGACACACCGCCGCGCACATAAGGCCAGGTGCCTTCGAGCAACAGGCAGATGTCGGCCATCGGCGTTTCTTCCTTGAGGCTCATGTCCAGCTCCTTACCAGATCAGCGAAAGGTGGCCGCTGACGGGTCTTCTCCGGAAGTCGGGAGAGCAATTCGGGAATTTCGTGGTAGCGACCGGCTTCGAAGGCCAGTTCGGCATGGAACGGCAGGATCTGCGCCGAGCCCATGCCGTTTTCCTGGGCCTTGGTCAGCAGCACTTCGGCGCGCTCGACATCGCCACGCTCCAGGGCGATACGCCCGGCCAGCAGAAACAGCTCGCCACCCTCACCGGCCGCCAGGCCTTGCTCGGCATGTTCGTTGGCCTGATTGAGCACGTGTTCGAGCACGCTGCCCTGCGCCAGGCCCAGATAAGCCAACTCCCAATACCAGCGCGCCAGCGTGCCGTGCAGTACACCGGCCGCCTTGGCCTTGGCGCCGTGCAATTGGCCGAGGGCGATCTGGATGCGCAGGTTGATGTCACTCTCCTGTTTATCGAGCATCGAGTACGCCAACAACCGCACGTCATCGCTCGGATCGCCCAGCGCCAGCTTGAGGATGGGCACCGCTTCCTTGCCAGGCATGCGCTTGGTGGCCAGCAACGCCGCCAGGCGCTGGTCCGGATCGGGTGCGTGGCGCAGCACGTCCTGCAAACCGCCGTCAGCAAAAATCGGCGAACGCGACTGCAACTGCGCCCGATACGGCAGGCTCGGAATGCCGACCGCTTGCCAGGCCTGCTTGTCGCGCTTGCGCGGCAGGTACAGCGCCGGGAAGATCGCCGCGACCACCCCCACCGCCCCCAGCACCGGGACAAAGAACGCCAGGCTGAAAATAAACAGTGGGCTCCACGGCAGCGGCGAACGGTAACGCGCCGGCAACAACAACCAGACAGCGCCGCACAGCATTGCGCAGGCCAGACCATGGCTGGTGGTGAACAACAGCAATTGCTGCAATTCGGGCAAGTCGGCCCACAAGCTGGTCCAACTACCCGCCTCCAGAACCAAGGCTCCGCTAAACAGCCACTTGCTGATCATTCAGGCCACACTCGTTGAACAGGAAGTTACGCAGCCCGTTGGGTTCACCGGGCTCCAGGTTGAAAGGCATGACCCGCACACCAAGGCTGTCCATATCACTTTCAATACCAAAGTGTTCGTGCAGCATCAGGTTGATACGCGCCAGGTAACCTTCGGTGCCTTGCGGACTGGTCAACGGCAACAGCACCAGCAACAACTGATGGTCACGGTTGTTGCGCAGTGGCAAGTGCAAGTCCAGACCGCGCTGACTGCGCTCGAGCAAACGTGTGAGCTCTTCATTGGAACGGGTCATTTCAAAGGCAAACAGCCCAGCCGACAACTTGTGCTGCTCGACGTCCACCAGCGACCGCTTGAGTTGCAGGGTGAAGTGCTGCGCATCCGCATCTTGCAGGTGCAACACCTGGGCATCGCGCAGGAGCAGGTCGGCGATGTGCCCGGCCAACAGCGCGAGCAAGCTCAAGGTGCGATCCTGGAAAGCGAAGAACGGCATCTGCCGCACCGCCAGTACGGCCAGCAGACGGCCCTCGGCATCGATCAACGGGATGCACGCCTGCAACGACGAGAATTGCCCCGAGGCACCAGCCTCGTGCAGTTCCTGGCGCACGCTCACCAGTTCGCCGCGCTCCAGACACAGCTTGACCAGACCGTCCTCGGTGTCCAGCGATCCCATGACACCGATGGTGGCCAATGGCGTGGGCAACACGCGCTCACCGCGATCATCGACCCGGTACAAACCGGCCACCCGCAGCGCGCCGTACTGTCCCAGCACGGCCACGATCGGATCGGCCAATGCGCCCAGCGCATCGCCTTCATCCGGCATCACCCGCAGTTTTTCCCGCAACCCCAGCAACGAGCTACGCAGACTCTGGTCGCTGCCCGCCACGCGCTGCTCCAGCAGGTCGTGGGAGACCCGCAGAATCTGGTGCGAACGGGTGAATTCATCAAGACGATACTGACGGTAATCGTTGGCCATCTGCAGACGCTCCAGGCGTCGCTCCCACAAATCGCGAACCTCGCCCACCAGCATCCCGCAAACCAGTACACCAACGATCCACGACGGCTCAAGCTCTGCGTAGCCGGCATGACCGCTGTAGCGCAGGACGAACACCGCCAACACCAACAACGCGGCGCTGAGCAGACCGCGGACAAATCCATAACGCACACCCAACAGCAGCGGCGCCAGGATCGGCCAGGGGAAACCGCCGTGCATGCGCATCGGGTCTTCCGGGGTCAGCCACAGGCCCAGGCCGATGGCCAGGCCGGTCACCAGGAACGTTTCCAGCCAAGACACCGGGCCGCTGGCGCGAGGCGCCAGGCTGTAATCCATGTGTGGAGAATTCATTGCGATCACTCGAACCGAAGGGCGCCAACAAGTGTGTCGAGCACTTTTTGCGCAGTGCCCGCCAGGCTTTCACGGGACCAGCCGGCGCGTGCGCCGCTTTTGCTCCAAAGCACGCGACCGCTGTCGGCATCGAGTACACGCAGGCTGATGCCCACCGCCGGCTCGCCGTCCAGGCCGTTCTTGTACTGCCACTCTTCGACGCTGCCGGCGACCACGTAATCAAGCTTCTGCTCACGCGCCCAATCCAGGGCGCCAGCCAGACGCTCGTTATCGTCCATCAACGCCTGCTCGCCCCGGGTGCTGGCCGGGTAGACCCGTGGTTGCAGGCCATGGCTGCTGAGTACGCTGAGCAGAATCTGCTCACTGCGCTCACCGGCCTGCGGTGTCTGCGAATAGTTGACCATCGGCACCACACCCCATTGCGCGCTGCGTGGCAGGTTCGGGCTGGTCTCATCGGTGAAGCTGGCGCAACCGGCGACGAACAGGACCGCCAGCGCCAGGCTCAGATTACGAATTGCTTGCATACGTTTTTCTCCCGTAGAAATTCCATGATCAGCGTCCGAAGCGCAGGCCGTAGCTCACGCCCAGTGTTCCGCCCGACTTGCCGTCCCCGCCCTGTGGCGCGGATTGGTAACCGAAGGTGAAGGCCAGCTCGTCATCACCCAGCACCTCAACGCCGATCCCGGTGCTGATGCCGTAGTTAAAGGTTGAATCCGTCCACTGCCACCCCGTCGTCAGGTCCACCAGCCAGGTGTATTGCGGCTTGGTGCGCACCAGCGCCCCCGGCAAGCCTCGGCGCCAGGAGCTGCCGAAGTACAGTTGGCCATAGCGGCTTTGCAGCAGGTCATCGGCCGTGACGGTCTCGATGTCCGATGGATTGATCGGATCAGGCAAACCGGTCTCAGTATCGAACGTCTGCACAGGCGCTGCCCTGATGACCGGGCCACCGAAGTTGCTGGACAGATAATCCAGCGTTTTGTCCTTGACCCGATTCTTCTGATAATCGACACCACTGCGCACGGTCCAATTGGGCCCGGCGAATTCCAGCGTGTGGTTGTACTCCATTTTCAGCGCATGGCCATCGCCCAGATCGTCGCCGGCACGGGTGGAAAACGATCGCTGCGCGACTTCCCAACTGAACTGATCGCGGGCGGTCAGGCTGTGACGGCCACCCAGATACACTCGATCCTGCTGACCGAACGCACGCATCAAACCACTGTCTTCGTTCTTGCGATGCCAGTCGACGCCGGTTTCCAGCTCATCGCTCACGCCCAGTTGCCAGGTCCGGGACAGGCCCAGGCCATTGCGGTCGTCGTCACTGCGTTGGCTAGTGTCCGCGAACAGTTTGTAGCTGCCGTTCTCGACGCCACGAATAAGGGTCAGGGCGGCGTTACGCTCTTCGCCGACCTTCGAGGAGTCGATGTCATCGCCGCTGTAGTCGCCCTGTTCCAGCTCCAGGTCGGCGTACCACTGATCCCCCAGGTTGTGGGCGATTTCCAGGCGCGGAGCCTTGAACTCGATGCCGCCGAAGTCCTGCTCATGCCACGACAACTGCGCGCCTTGCGGCGTACGTTCATGGATCTCCACGGCCTGACGACGCAGTTGTTCGCGCATCGCTTCGGGCTGATCGTCGCCGAGCGCGGTCAGGCTGGTGTCGAGGGCTTCGTTCAGGCGACCCAGGCGAGTAAGCGCCTGGGCGCGCTGCGCCGGGTTCAGGTCGCTGCTGGCCAGCAGCGTTTCGACCTGGGCCTTGTTACGGCTGCGCAGGGCTTGCTGAATCTGCTCATAGCGCTCGACCTTCAGGCCCTGACTGCGCGCCCAATCCAGCCATTGGTCTTTTTGCGACTCCTGGTTGGTGGCGTCCAGACGCGCCAGCAATCGCTCGAACCACAGTTGCAGCATCGCCGGCGAGCCATCCTTCCACTTCAGGACTTCCTGCTGCGCCTTCTTCGGCGAATAGCTGCTCGCCATCAAGCGCAACCAGATACCGTAACGCTGGGACGATGGCTGCACGCTTTCGCCTTCCGGGCTGCGCAGCAACTTCAGGCGCAGGCGCTGGGCCGCATCCTGATAACCGGCGCTGTCCAGCGCATCGGCGTAGGCCGCTTGCACCAGCCAATCGTTCGGACTGGTCTTGAGGTACATGCGGTACCAGGCCAACGCTTCGCTGTCGCGCCCCAGCATCTGGCTGGCACTGGCGAACGGCAGCCACAGGATCCGGTCTTCACGGGCCTGTGCCTTCCATTTGGTCAGCAGTGGCTTGAGTTCGGCGGTGTTGCCCTGATCGACGTAGAGCCACATCAGGCGCTCACGAAACAGGTTGTCCTCGGGGAACCGCGTCAGGCCTTCCTGGTACAGGCGCTGCGCTTCTTCGGTCTGACCGTTCTGCACCGCCAGGGCGCCACGCACCGCCAGCACCTGGGCCTGCCCATAGGCGTCCGGGTACTGCTCGGCGTCCTTGAGCAGCGACTGCACCTGCGACCAGTCCTGCAACTCCTGGGCTTGCTGCAAGGCTTCCACCAGTCGCTGCTGATCATGGCTGCGCTGCCAGCTGCCGATCATCAACTGCAAGGCGCGTTCGGGCTTGTTGGTGCGATAGAGGGTGATCAACTGGCTTTCGTCGCCGCTGTTCAGCGAGCCTTTGAGCGCCAGCATTTTCTCCAGTGACACTTGCAGCTCATCGTCCAGTTCCAGGTCCCAGGCCAGCGCGGCGCGGGAACGCCAATAGTTCGGATCGACAATCTTGCGGTTATCGACCTGCAACACCTGCCACGCCGATTTGTTATCGAACAGCTTGAGGTAAGTGTCGACCCAGTCGACCCGCTCGGTGGTGGTCAGGGTGAAGCGTTTCGAATAGTCCTTGTAGACCTTGGCCTTGGCCGTGTACTGCCCGGTGTTTTCCAGGTTTTGCAGCAGCCGGGTCCAGGCCAGGCGGTGCTGGGGATACTTGCGCAGATACGTGTGCAACCAGGCTTCGGCCTGCTCTGGCGTACCCCGGGACTCGTGACCGTAGATCAGCGCATCGAGCTCGATGTCGGTCAACGCACGCTGCTCCATGATCCCGGCGAGCAAAGGAATCGAGCGGTCGAAGTCGAACTGCTGGCTGGCCAGACGCCAGGCATGCTCGCGAGTTTCTTCGGACTCACGCAACTTCAGCAGGCGAATCCAGTAGTCGAGCGACGCCTCCATGTCACCGCGCCATTCGCCCAGATGCGCCATTTGCTCCAGCAGTTGCGGATCTTCCGGGTGCTCCTCCAGCAATTGCTGGCCGCTTTCCCAGGCACCCGGCAAATCGCCCAGCGCCAGGCGCATGCTGAAATCCTTCTGCAGGATTTGCGGGTTGTCCGGCTGCAAGACGCGCCACTGCTGCAGGAAACGCTGCGCCAGGTCAAAGCGCTTGCTGGCGATGGCCACATCGACACCCTGCTGCACCCAGGCCGTGTCGGTTTGCGGGTTGATCAGCAGATCAATCTCATCGGCGAGTACTTGCGCTGCCTGATCGCCCTGCCCGGACGCCAACAGGCTGTTGTACGCCAGCTGCGCAAACTCACGGCGCTCGCCGGCCTGATCGGTGTCCTTTTTCAGCTCCAGGTAGATGTCTGCGGCGCGTCCCGGCTGCTCGCCGGCCAGATACCACTTGGCGGCAGATTTGAGCGCTTCGATGCGCTGCTTCGGATCGCGGGCGGCAATCTCTTCATAGACGCTGGCGGCGAAGGCCGGCGCCTGCAAGGTCAGAGCGAGCTTGGCCAGGTTCTGCAATTGCGGCAGCGGCAGCGAGCGGTGATCGAAGCTTTTCAGGCGCTCGACCAACGCCTGCTGCGTGATCAGGTCGCTGTCCTTGGCGGCCTGTAATGCATCCAGCTCCAGCCGGTAGTACGCCTGCAATTGCGGGTTCGGTTCGGGCCAGTTTTCCAGGTGTTGACGCGCCTTGGCGTAGTCACCGAGGCGAATCAACAGATCGATCAGTTGCAAACGCAGGTGGTCATCTTCCGGGTGGGCGGTCAGCAACAGTTCGGCGTAGTTGGCCGACACCGCATCCGGTTCACGGCCATCGGGCTGGAACACTTCTTCACGCTGGAAGGTCGCCCACAGCAGACCTCCCACGGCAACCGCGACCACCGCCAATGCCCATGGATTGAGCAGTCTGGTGTTTTTAGTTGCAGAGGAGTTGACCATGACTCACCTGCTTCATTGGTAATTGAAAAGTCCACAGACCGCCGGATGCCTTGCCGGCAAAACGCTGTCCATCCACCTCGACCCGGCAAGCGCTCGCCGAGCGTACCGAGAAGCTCAGGTCCACTTGACCTGCAAAGGAAAAATTCACGCGCTGATCATCCAGATAACGCCACTCCAACAACGGCAAGTTGGCTTCCTCCAATGCAGGTCGGGGATCACGATCCGGGCGCAACACCAACAACGCCTTGTCGCTGCTCAAGTGCACGTAGCGCCCTTGGGGCACATCACGCACGCCAGCGATCCCTTGGGAACGCAGCAGATCCGGCCAGCCCATTTGCGGGTCCAGGCGCACGGTGCGCAGCGCATCCATGCCGCGAATCTGCCAGTCGCCGTCGACGGTCCGCGCCAAGCTCGCCTGATATAGGCCGTGCAGGCGATCGAGGTAATCGCTCATCCACAACGACATCGGCTGCTGCTCGCGCATGTAGCCGTAGATCTCGTTCATCGCCTTGATCGAGGCCTGCTTGGTGCTCGAATAGAAGTGGTAATAGAGGTGCAGGCCACGCAAGCGCCGTGGGCTGTCAGTCAGTTCGAAGGTGTCGATCACATCGCGAAAGCCGTAATACGGACCTTTCCACAGGTTGGTGTAGAGGTTCTCGTTGATGATCGGCGCGTAGTACTGCAAGCCACCGGCGGTAGGTCGCAGCAACGGGTTCAGGCCGGTCAGCGACGGGTTGGCCTTGGTCAGCATGGTTTCAGCGCCATTGACGTTTTTCAGGCCCGCGTCATAGGCCAGCTTGATCGTGGCCGCCGACGGCAAGGCATCGCCTGGCCAGAACACCAGCTTCACCGGTTTTTCCGGGGTGGTCAGCTGCTGATTGATGTAGTCGCGCGAGCCAAAAATCTCGCGGCGAAAATCCAGTTTGTCGTAATTCGGAATGGCCATTTTCAGGCCATATTCCGGATTGAAGCCTTCGCGTTTCTGCGCCACTTCCGGCTGCATGAAAAATGGATGGCTGAAAGTGTGCGTGGCGACTTCGACTTTCGGGTTGGCGAACAACTCGCGAGCGATGGGCTCCAGCTCGCGGGCCAGAAACGGAAACATCCCGCGCGGGGAGATTTCACCTTCGACAATCGATACTGAGGTCAGGAACGGGTTGGGCCGAATGAAATCATCGAGTACCTGTTTGCCCGCATAAGGCGTGCCGCGGACTTCAGCGCGGGACGGGAAACCATCGCCATCGATGTGCACTGTGGCAATGCGTCGACCGTTTTCCGTGGTGGTGTCCGGACGCGGCTGTACCGGCAGGCGCAGGCTGGCCTGGAGAAAGGCGAACGGATCAAGGATCCAGCGGCTACGTTCGTTGTTGGTTTCCAGGATATAGGGTGCCAGGGCCAGGCCGCCCCAACTGGCCACCGCCACAGGGGCAAACGTTTGGCCACCTTCGCCAGTTAACAACAACGCAGGTTTAGGACCGCCCTCCAAAATGGAAACGGCGGTCAGGTCACGGGATCGGGGCTGCACCGGTGCTTCGAACGCCCCGAGCAGCGCCTTGTCCTGATAAGTGATGGTCAACGCCTGAGTGGCCGGAGGCGCACCGCGATTGAGGCCCAGGCGTTTGAGCAGCAGTTTGTCTTCGACCGGCAGGCCGGCGAAGAACACCAGCGGCACCTGTTCGTCCAGGCGCTTGCCCAGCCAGCGGTTGAACGCCGGCGCGTCCTGCGGCGGGCCGCTGGTCATCCAGGTGACGATGCCGGCGTACAAACCGCTATAGCGGTGATCCGGCAACGAATCGTCGGCGGCCAGGTAATCGACCCGGTAACCCAGGTATTCGAGCAGACCGCCGAGCAATGTATGGCCGGCGTTGCGGATCACGTCGCCTTCGCGGGGATCGTAGACCAGCGCGATGCGACGCGGTTGGACTTCAATGCTGCTGATGCCCATGGAATCCAGGTCAGGGGTGCCGATGTACGGAATGAAACCTTCATCGCGCAGACGCTTGGCCAGTTTGCGCGCTTCTTCACGACGCTCAGGTGGCAAGTAGTCGATGGCCACCAACGGGATGCCTTTGGCACGCAGGGGTTGCAGTTGGGTTTCCAGCCACTGGCGATCGGCTTCCGGCACCGGGCGATAACGCTTGGCGGATGCATCCCAACCGGCATGGATGGATTCCACTGCGACCGCCGCGGCCACGCCATCGAGCTCGGGCAGCACTTCGAAACCGCGATTGAAGAACAACTTCAAGTCCGGCTGACGCTGATGCAGTTCGCGCAGGAAACTGGCCAGGGCCAGGCGCTGCTTTTCTCGCTCGCCTTGCGGCATCAACTGAAAGCTGTCGAGGGTATCGAGGAACAACCCGGCGTAACCTTCGGCCTGGAACGCTTTGGCACGGCCGAGCAAATGCTCGCGCCACGCTGGCGATGCAAGGTCCATGACCTGGCTGTCCCAGGCGCCATTGCGCACCGGGCCGACCGCTTTGCTCAGGCCGGCCTTGTCGATGGCCGCCTTATTGCCACTGAACTCACCAATCGACAGGTAAGCGAACGGCTGGCTGCCCAGCTTGCGCAGGGTTTTGACGTCGCTGGTCGCCACATGCCCCGGCTCGACCACGGCCCAATCGAACTGTGCCAGCTCGGAAATGGGCGGTTCGTCGGCATACCAGAAGGTCACGCTGGAGGGTGGCGTCAAGGTGGCCGCCTGCACGGCAGGGCCGCTCACACACAGTGCCAGAGCGGCTAACAGTCGCTTGGCGACCGAGCGGACACGCGTCCTGCGAAAAACGATTTCCATAACTCACTCTTGAAAAAACTGCACCAATACCACTGCATGCCAGACGGTAAACCGCCCGGATTACAGACTGCGGATGAGTTGCGCCAGGCCCTGGCCGATGGACGTCGGTTCCGGGAGATTGAAGCGCTCGAGCAAGCGAGCGTTGTTGGCGCGCGAATGGCGAATATCGCCCTGACGTGGCGCTTGATAGTTCACCGTCAAGGGGTTGCCGGTGGCACTGTCCAATTCAGCGATCAGATCATTGAGGCTGGTGGAACGACTCAAGCCGATGTTCACCGCCCCCGGACGCGGCGCGTTCGCCTCCACGGCCTGGAGCAAAATGCTCACCAGGTCCTGGACATAGACGAAGTCGCGGGTCTGCTCGCCGTCGCCGAAAATCGACACCGGCTGCCGGTTCATCGCCCGTTCGGTAAAGATGCTGATCACGCCGGAGTACGGCGAGGACGGGTCCTGGCGCGGGCCAAAGATATTGAAGAAGCGCAGGATCACCGGCTCCAGGCCGTGCTCGCGACGATAGAAGTCCAGGTAATACTCACTGGCCAGTTTGTCGCTGGCGTAGGGCGTGAGCGGCGACTTGGGGGTGTCTTCGTCAATGGCCGAACCTTCGCCATTGTTGCCATAGATGGCCGCGCTGGAGGCGAACACCACCCGTTTGATCCCGGCTTTCAACATGCTTTCACAGACGTTGAGGGTGCCGACGAAGTTGCTTTGATGGGTCGCGACAGGGTCATCCACCGAGGCTTGCACCGAAGCGACGGCCGCCAAATGTACGACGGCAGTGCAATCGCGCATCGCCTGGGAAACGGCGGCGCTGTCGGCGACATCACCGATGACCAGGTTCAGGTTGGCGTTATCCATCGGTAAATTGCTGATCTTGCCAGTGGACAGGTTATCCAGCACACGAACCTTGTACCCCTTGGCCAGCAATGCTTCTACAAGATGCGACCCGATGAAACCTGCCCCGCCTGTGACCAGTACTCGCTCAACGAACATGAAATTTCTTCCTGAAGATTCAAGCGGATACTCGTGTCTGAAATCCGCTAACGGTTGGGCCGGTTTAATCGTATACGAATGTGAAGCGTGTAAAACTAGCCAGTCATCAATGACAGTTTTATGGCGCGATGCCATCAAAACGCGGCCGATGATGGGAGATCAAACGAACACTGTCAATAGGTTGTCTATTTTGTTACCAAGCGATCAACCCGATCAAAAATAAGCCATTTTTTTGACGACATAAATCGGATCCAACCGGACATCGACTCATGTATCAAGCCTTACTCATCATCGATGTGCAACCCTGCTTCGCGCCTCCGCAGTGGCTCATTGATGGCATCGCCAAGCTCATCGGCACCTTACCCAGCGTCGCCACCGTCGAACGCCACGACGAAGCGAAAACGCCCTTCCAGAAGCAACTCGGCTGGCACCCTGCCCCGGATGACGACAGCCTGATCGACGCAGACCGCATCTTCATCAAGCATGGCTACGCGCCAACGCCCGAGACCATTGAGTACCTGAAAAGCCTGAACGTGGATCGAGTCCTGGTGTGCGGCCTGCAAACCGAAACCTGCTGCCTCGCGGCAGGGTTCGCACTGTTCGATGCGGGGTTGCAGCCGACATTGATCACGGATTTGACGGTGGGATCGTCACTGGATCGGTCGGGGGAGTTGGGGGTGAGGCTTTGGGTGCATCATTTTGGGCATGTAGTTACGTCGCGTGATGTTCTGCATACGTAACATCCGACGCTGAATGTCACGCATACGAAACATAAGCACCGCCCATCGATCAGCACATGAACATTTCTTCACCCTGCCTTAATCCCGGTACCTGTACATTTCCCTCGCTCATTCAAGAAACTACGGTTTGCCCGCCCTCCCGCGGGCTTTTTTTTGCCTGTAGATTGCTCGTCATTCTCTCCACCGATGGGGGCTCGCGCCCCGGAGCGCCCGATGACGATCCTCACCCTGCCTTGCAAACGCCTGACACTGGCGATCCTGAGCCCAAGCCAAGCGACATTGGAGAGCGACTTCTATCGACGCAACCACGCGCACCTGGCGCCTTGGTCGCCGGTTCGTTCGGACGACTACTACAGCCCGGAAAGAATCCGTTCGCGCCTGGCGCAACAGGCCATGGCCTTTGATGAAGGGTACGCGGTGCATTTCGCCGTGCTGGATCGTGACGGCGGGCAGATGATCGGCGCGTGCAATTTCAGCGGCATCGTGCGCGGTGCCTTTCAGGCCTGCTATCTGGGCTACCACATCTGCGAATCCAGGCAGGGCCAGGGCTTGATGCAAGAAGCGCTCGAGGTGGGCATTGGCTACATGTTCGAAACCATGAACCTGCACCGGATCATGGCCAACTACATTCCGGGAAACGAGCGCAGTGCGCGGTTGCTGGAGCGCCTGGGTTTCGAACGTGAAGGGTATGCCAAGGATTACCTGAACATTGCCGGGCGCTGGCAGGATCATGTGCTGACGGCGTTGGTCAGCCGGGTTTGGGAGGATCCTGATCGGCAATGGTCGCGGCAGTTGGGTTGATGCGTCTGGGACCGCGTTATCGTTCTTCGCGAGCAGGCTCGCTCCCACAGTGGATTGCAATCTCCTGTGGGAGCGAGCCTGCTCGCGAAAGCCATTTCCCGGACAACACAATTCAAAATCCGGGCTGGGTCTCAGCCACCAACACCGGCTTTTTGGCCTTCTGCAACACCGGCTGCTCCAGCCGGGCCCGTCCATAAAACACCAGCGCCGTCAGCAAACAGGCCATCCACACAACAATTCCGGCCCAGAAGGTGTGGGACATGTAGTGCCAGCCCTGCAGCACCCTCGTCGTGCCATACACAAACCCCAGCCCCAACGAGCCGTACATCAACGCTTTCGAATAACGCCAGCGATAGCGACGGGCGACGAAGTACAGCGCCAGCATGGTGAAGCCCCCCGACGCATGCCCGCCCGGCCAGCAGCGGCCATCGCCTGCGACCTTGAGCAAATCAAAGTTCTCGTACCATTCCTTGTGCTCGATCTTGCCCCCGTACTGCGTCGTTTCAATCGGGCAATACACGCTGGTGTGGCCCTTGAGGTAGTGAATCAGGCCGGTGCTGATGGCAAACGCAAACACCACGTAGAGAAAATCCCGGCGATGTTTATGGGTGAAGCGCAACAACGGCGCGACTTTGATTTTTTCCAGGAAGGCGCGCAGCTTCGGGTGTTTTTCCACTTTGAAAAGTGCCCAAAAGAAGGACAACACGGCGCCCACCACCGCCAGTTCACCGGTCCAGTTCGGAATGATCCGCGCCCATTTATGGGTGATCTTTTCGAACAGATGCACATGGTCCAGCGGAAAGGTCTGCGTTACCGGATCAAAAAAGAGATCGTTGAAGGCAATGTCGATTTTGGTCAGGTCAAACAACAGGAACACCACGACCGCACAGGCCAGTGGTATTCCGATATTCATCCAGTAAAAACGGTTACGGGACGGCGTTGGCATGGTGTTTCCTGATTCAGAGCGTGAGTTCATTTGTAGGTCACCGAATGCCAGTCCGAGGCTTCGATGAAACCCAGCATGCGCGGCGCCTTGAGGGCTTCGGCGGTGATAAACAGAGAAGCGCCGTAACCCAGGGTCGAGGTTGGCAACTTAAGGTCTTTCTCCAGTTGCGACATGCATTCGCTGTGGGTCACGAGAATCAGGTTGCGCCCGGCCACCTTGTGCGCCAGTGCGTCACGCAACATGGTGCCCTTGCAGTTGATCAACCACTCATCACCTGTACCGACTTTGTTGAACATGTATCCGGCAGTTTGCGCGGTACGCATCATCGGGCTGTTGTAGATGTCGGCCTTGCCCAGGCCCAACCGCTCGAATTGCGCGCCGACGGCCACCGCGACACTGCGCGAGCGGTCGGTGATCCCGTCGATACCGATCAGGCAAGGGGCGCGGGAGTGGTCGCAGCGCTCGACATGCCGCACCAGCACGATCATGTCGCCTTTGGCCCACCCCATCTGTAGCGCCAGTGCGCCGGCGACGTTGCCATGGGCCAGGTCTGGCACGGCGGCGGGACGCAGTAAAAACACGGTCAGCGGGATCACCAATAGCGCCGAGGCCAACACCACGGCGGCATTGCGATAGCGGGCCAAACCACCCAAATCGATCGAGCGGCTTACACCGAACAAACTCAGTCTCAATTCCACATCAAGCCGCCTCGCCGGCATGCACACCTTCATTTGATGCGCCGAGGGTAGAGAGCGGGGCGTGGGCTGACAGTGAAACGCTTGTGAAAAAAAGCTTAAAGGCTGGCCAAAAACCTTGTTACAGATCAATCCAACAAAATCCTTTCAGCTCTCGCGGTAGCGGCCGATACAGACCTTCTACACACCTTGCTGGCACCTAAAAACAACAATCTTCCAGCCAACCGACGATCGAGAAGCACCACGTTCCTGGAGGAATTTTGATGAATAGCTGGTTCGGCAATATCAGCGTGAACCTGAAACTGGGCCTGGGGTTTGGCCTGGTCCTGGCATTGACCTGCGTCCTGGCGCTGACGGGCTGGACCAGCCTCGGCAGCCTGATTGATCGCAGCAACTGGATGAGCGACATCACCCAGCTCAACGCAGGCTTGACCAAGTTGCGCGTGGTGCGTCTGCAATACATGCTGGCCAACGGTGATGAAGCCCTCGCGCAGAATGTACAGAACACCCTCGACGGGTTTTCCGCACAACACCAGGCCATCCTGACCAAATTCAAGAGCCCGGAAAACATCAAGTTGCTCAAGGAGCAAGGCGCGGTCATCGACGCCTACAAAACGTCGCTGAACAAAATGCGGGGCGCCTACCGTGCTGGCAACGGTGCACGGGACGTCATGACTGCCAACGCGGAAACCGCCAACACACTGATCAACGACATCAACACCCGTGTGCAGCAACTGCCGAGCAGCGATCAGCGTTTCGAACAGTTCCAGGCCATCACCGCCGCCAGGGAAGCGTTCCTGCTGGCTCGCTACGAAGTGCGCGGCTACACCGCCACCGCCAACGCCGAGACCGAGCAGAAAGCCGTCGCGCAACTGGACGCTGCCATCGCCAGCGTGAAATCCCTCAATGCACGGTTGGCCGACGTTCAGCCAGACGCCCTGCGCCAACTGGAAACCGCGCTGGGCAACTATCGCAGTGCCTTGCAGGCCTACAAAACCGCCAACAGTGACGTGGTAGAGGCACGCAAGGAAATGACCGACGAGGGCGCCGCCATCGTCTCCCTGAGCGAACAGCTGTATCAGATCCAGCTCGATCGTCGTGACGCCGAAAGCGCCAAAGCCCAGACCCTGCAATTGGTCAGCACCTTGCTGGCGTTGCTGGTGGGTATCATTGCCGCCGTGCTCATCACCCGGCAGATCACAGGCCCCTTGCGCGATACCCTGGCCGTGGTCAATCGCATCGCCAGCGGCGACCTGTCCCAGAACGTCACTGTGATCCGCCGCGACGAACTCGGCGTGTTGCAACAAGGCATCGCGCGCATGGGTGTGACCCTGCGCGATTTGATCAGCGGTATTCGTGACGGCGTCACCCAGATCGCCAGCGCCGCGGAAGAGTTATCGGCCGTGACCGAACAAACCAGCGCCGGGGTCAACAACCAGAAAGTCGAAACCGATCAGGTCGCCACGGCCATGCACGAGATGACCGCCACGGTGCAGGAAGTCGCGCGCAACGCCGAAGAGGCCTCGCAAGCGGCGGCCGCTGCGGATGGCGAAGCCCGTGAAGGCGACAAAGTGGTCAACGAAGCCATTGCCCAGATCGAGCGCCTGGCCAGCGAGGTGGTGCGCTCCACCGAGGCCATGAGCGTGCTGCAACAGGAAAGCGACAAGATCGGCAGCGTGATGGACGTGATCAAGGCCGTGGCCGAACAGACCAACCTGCTGGCCCTCAACGCCGCCATCGAAGCGGCCCGTGCCGGTGAGGCCGGGCGTGGTTTTGCCGTGGTCGCCGACGAGGTTCGCGGCCTGGCCCAGCGCACGCAAAAATCCACCGAAGAAATCGAAGGCCTGGTGGCCGGCCTGCAAAACGGCACGCAGCAAGTGGCGGCAGTGATGAACAACAGCCGCGCCCTCACCGACAGCAGCGTGGCCCTGACCCGCAAGGCCGGCGATTCGCTGGAAAGCATCACCCGCACGGTGTCCAACATCCAATCGATGAACCAGCAAATCGCCGCCGCCGCCGAACAGCAAAGCGCCGTGGCCGAAGAAATCAGCCGCAGCATCATCAACGTGCGCGATGTGTCGGAACAGACGGCTGCGGCCAGCGATGACACGGCCAAGTCCAGTGTTGAACTGGCGCGATTGGGCAATCAGTTGCAGATGATGGTGAGTCACTTCCGCGTTTGACCTTGGATCAGCTGTGAATCACAGATCCATTCGCGAGCAGGCTCGCTCCCACAGGTTGGTCGATGAACCTGTGGG
>NZ_JBPKAM010000110.1:0-19631 GCF_051216495.1 Pseudomonas baetica
CCCACAGGTTTTGCGGTGCTCCTTGTGGGAGCGAGCCTGCTCGCGAAGGCCGTGCAGCAATGTGCCTTAGAATTTTCCGCTCATAAGCTAATTCGAAAAAGTTATTTATTTTCGAATTCTTATATCATTTAGTCTCCTTTTCACGCCGACTCTCGGTCGCCTGACAAGGAGCTTTCCGATGAAACTGACTTTCCCTCTTCGCTTGCTGGCGGCCGCGTCTTTGGCGGCGGCGAGTATGTTTGCCCAGGCGGCTGACGTCACCGTCGCCTACCAGACCACCGTTGACCCGGCGAAAGTCGCCCAGGCCGACGGCGCCTACGAAAAAGCCACCAAGGCCGATATCAACTGGCGCAAGTTCGATAACGGCGCCGACATCATCGCCGCCATCGCCTCCGGCGACGTGCAGATCGGCTACCTCGGTTCCAGCCCACTGACCGCTGCAATCACCCGCAAAGTCCCGGTGGAAACCTTCCTGATCGCCACCCAGATCGGCGCTGCCGAAGCCCTGGTCGCCCGCGACGGTTCCGGGATCAAGACCCCGCAAGACCTGATCGGCAAGAAAATCGCCGTGCCTTTCGTGTCCACCGGCCACTACAGCCTGCTGGCTGCGCTGAAACACTGGAACATTGATCCGTCGAAAGTCACCGTGCTCAACCTCGCTCCGCCCGCCATCATCGCCGCGTGGAAGCGCGGTGACATCGACGCCACCTACGTGTGGGACCCGGCACTGGGCGTGGCCAAGGAAAACGGCAAGGTGCTGATCACTTCCGGCGAACTGGCCAAGTTCGGCGCGCCGACCTTCGATGCCTGGATCGTGCGCAAGGACTTCGCCGAGAAACACCCGGAAATCGTCACTGCGTTCGCCAAAGTGACCTTGGATGCCTATGCCGATTACCGCAAGGATCCGCAAGCCTGGCTCGCCAACCAAAGCAACGTCGACAAGCTTGTAAAACTGTCAGGGGCCAAGGCCAGCGACATTCCGCTGCTGCTGCAAGGCAACGTCTACCCGTTGGCGGCTGATCAAGTGGTCACCCTCGGCGCGCCAACCACCAAGGCCATCACCGACACCGCTGTGTTCCTCAAGGAGCAAGGCAAGGTCGAAGCCGTACTGCCGGACTACGCGCCGTACGTCAGCGCCAAGTTCATCACCAACTGATCGGGAGTTCATTGCGATGGCCTTGCTACAACTGGAGCGCATCAGCGCACAGTACCCCGGCAGCCCTACACCTGTGCTGGCGGATATTTCCCTGAGCCTTGGGCCCCAACAATTGCTGGTAGCCCTCGGCCCATCCGGCAGTGGCAAGACTTCGCTGTTGAACCTGATTGCCGGTTTCGTCGAGCCCAGTGCCGGGCGCATTACCCTTGATGGCGTGCCGGTCAAAGGCCCGAGCGCCGAACGCGGCGTGGTGTTTCAGGATGACGCTCTGCTGCCCTGGCAGGACGTGCTGGCCAACGTCGGCTTCGGCCTGGAACTGGCCGGTATCGCAAAGGAAAAACGCGAACTGCGCGCCCGTGAAATGCTCGCGCTGGTGGACCTTTCGGGATTTGAGAACCGCCGGATCTGGCAACTCTCTGGCGGCCAGAAACAGCGTGTCGGGTTGGCCCGCGCCCTCGCCGCCGACCCACGCGTGTTGCTGATGGACGAACCTTTCGGTGCACTCGACGCGTTCACCCGCGAACAGATGCAGGAGCTGCTTCTGCAAGTCTGGCGCCGTACCGCCAAGCCGGTATTCCTGATCACCCACGACATTGAAGAAGCGGTATTCCTCGCCACCGACCTGATTTTGCTGGCGCCGAATCCGGGGCAAATCGTCGAGCGCCTGCACCTTGATTTCGGTCAACGATACGCCGCCGGTGAGTCGGCACGCTCGATCAAATCCGACCCACGCTTCATCGAAACCCGCGAACACGTACTCGCCAAAGTGTTCTCCCAACGTAGCGCCGCCCAGCGGCAGGAGCGCGCATGAGCAGTTATGAAATCCCGGCGCTTGCTGTCAAACCGGGTTCAACGGTCGTTCCGGTCCGTCGCAGCCTGAGTACCCGTTGGATCAGCGTGTTGACACTGATCGCGCTCATTGCAATCTGGTGGGCCGTAACAGCAAGCGGTTTGATCGAGCCGCTATTCCTGCCCCCACCCTCCGCCGTGGTGCAAAAAGGCTGGCTGCTGGCGACCAGCGGCTACATGGATTCGACCCTGTGGCAGCACCTGGGCGCGAGCCTCAGCCGCATCGGCCTGGGATTAGGCTTTGCAGTGCTGACAGCCGTACCGGTGGGGATTGCCATAGGCGCCAACCGCATTGCCCGTGGCGTGCTTGATCCACTGATCGAGTTCTACCGCCCGATTCCACCGCTGGCTTATCTGCCACTGATCGTGATCTGGTGCGGTATCGGCGAGCTGTCGAAAGTCCTGCTGATCTACCTGGCGATTTTCGCCCCGATCGCCATCGCCACCGCCACCGGCGTGCGCACCGTTGACCCTGCCAAGTTGCGCGCAGCGCAGTCGCTGGGCGCGACGCGGTCGCAGTTGATTCGCCATGTGATTCTGCCGAGTGCCTTGCCGGACATCTTGACTGGCGTGCGTATTGGTCTGGGTGTCGGTTGGTCGACTCTCGTGGCCGCCGAACTAATCGCCGCCACCAGCGGTTTGGGGTTCATGGTGCAGTCCGCCGCGCAGTTCCTGGTCACCGATGTGGTGGTGCTGGGGATTCTGGTGATCGCGCTGATCGCTTTCGCCATGGAAATGGGCCTGCGCGCCCTGCAACGCAAACTGGTGCCGTGGCACGGCCAGGCTCACTGAATATTAGTCATGTGAAAAAACCTGTGGGAGCGAGCCTGCTCGCGAATGCAGGGTGTCAGGCGACATTGCAGTGACTGACATACCGCTTTCGCGAGCAGGCTCGCTCCCACAGTCGACACCCCCGATTTTAAGAGAACGACCATGAGCCAACTGACCATCGTCCCTTTAAGCTCCGCCCTCGGCGCGCAAATCAGTGGCATCGACATCAGTCAGCCGCTGAACGTGGAACAGCGCGACGCCATCGAGCAGGCGCTGCTCAAACACCAGGTGCTGTTCTTCCGCGACCAGCCAATCACGCCGCAGCAACAAGCACGCTTTGCCGCCAATTTCGGCGATCTGCACATTCACCCGATCTACCCGAATGTGCCTGAACAACCGGAAGTACTGATCCTCGATACCGCCGTCACCGACGTGCGCGACAACGCGATCTGGCACACCGATGTGACCTTCCTGCCGACCCCGGCCATGGGCGCGGTGCTCAGCGCTAAACTGCTGCCGGAATTTGGCGGCGACACGTTGTGGGCCAGTGGCATCGCAGCGTACGAAGCCTTATCAGCGCCGATGAAAAACCTGCTCGAAGGGCTGACCGCCACCCACGATTTCACCCGTTCGTTTCCTCTGGAACGCTATGGCAACACGCCCGAGGCACTGACCCAATGGGAAGAGGCGCGACGCAAGAACCCGCCGCTGTCGCACCCGGTGATCCGCACACATCCGGTGAGCGGGCGCCGCTCGCTGTTCGTCAATGAAGGCTTCACGTCGAAGATCAACGAACTGTCGGAAACCGAGAGCGAGGCGATTCTGAAGTTCCTGTTCGCCCACGCCACACGCCCCGAATTCACCATTCGCTGGCGCTGGCAGAAAGACGACATCGCGTTCTGGGACAACCGCGTGACGCAGCATTACGCGGTGGATGATTATCGGCCGGCACGGCGGGTGATGCAGCGGGCTACGGTGTTGGGGGATGTGCCGTTTTTTCGTTGATCATTTCGTTTTGCACTGATTCTGATGGCCCCATCGCGAGCAGGCTCGCTCCCACAGTAGATCTTCGTTGCGCCACAGATCAGTGTGGGAGCGAGCCTGCTCGCGAATAGGCCGGGACAAGCGACGCATACACCAGCGCCCTGCACTTACTCCGCCGTCGAAGGCTTCTCCCAAAGATTGATCCCACCTTCCTGGGCAAACCGGTCAATCTCCGCCAATTCCTCCACGCTGAAGTTCAAGTTCTTCAACGCCCCGACGTTCTCGATAATCTGCTCCGGCCGGCTCGCGCCAATCAGCGCCGACGTCACCCGCGGATCACGCAGGGTCCAGGCCAGCGCCAGTTGTGCCAGGCTCTGACCCCGTCGTTTGGCGATCTCGTTCAAAGCACGCACTTGCGCGATGTTGGCCTCGGACAAATGCGCTGCCTGCAACGAACCACCGCCCGGACGATTGACCCGCGCATCCGCCGGCACGCCGTTGAGGTACTTGTCCGTCAGCAAGCCCTGCGCCAGCGGCGTGAAAGCAATCACGCCAGTGCCGAGTTCATCGGTGGTATCCAGCAGGTCTTTTTCCACCCAACGGTTGAGCAGGTTGTAAGCCGGTTGGTGAATCAACAGCGGGACTTTCCACTCTTTGAGCAATGCGGCCATCTCACGGGTTTTCACGCCCGAGTAAGACGAGATGCCGATGTACAACGCCTTGCCCTGCTGCACCGCTGTGGCCAGGGCGCCGGCGGTTTCTTCCAGCGGCGTGTCCGGGTCGAAACGGTGGGAGTAGAAAATATCCACGTAATCCACACCCAGACGTTGCAGGCTTTGGTCGAGGCTGGCCAGCACGTACTTGCGCGAGCCTCCGCCCTGGCCGTAAGGACCGGGCCACATGTCCCAGCCGGCTTTGCTGGAGATGATCAGCTCGTCGCGGTACTGCTTGAAATCTTCACGCAGCAATCGACCGAAGTTGATCTCGGCGCTGCCGTAAGGCGGGCCATAGTTGTTGGCCAGGTCGAAATGGTTGATCCCCAGGTCGAACGCCGTACGCAACAGCGCGCGCTGGGTGTCGATCGGCGTGCTGTCGCCGAAGTTGTGCCACAGGCCCAGGGACAATGCCGGCAGCACCAAACCGCTGCGTCCCACGCGGCGGTAAGGGATGGAGTCATAGCGGTTTTCGGCAGCGGTGTAAGTCATCGAATCCTCTCTTGTCTGTCTTGAATCTGGTCTCGACTGCTTCGCCAGTCGCCCAGCATACGCCCAGACAAACGCCAAAAAACCCCTGATTCGATTAACTGCTGAAACGTTTCACAAAAATCATCCGCTCATGTTCAAACGGCATCCGCAAACACCTCCCCCAACCAATCCACAAACACCCGAACCCGTGGCGACATGTGTCGATTGTGGGGATACAACACCGAGACCGGCATCGGTGGCGGTGGTGTGTCGAGGAGGATTTCCTTGATCAAACCTTGGGCGATTTGCGTTTCCATGCGGTAGTGCGGGCATTGGATCAGGCCCAGGCCGGCGATGGCCGAGGCGGCGTAGATTTCGGCGCCGAACACCGAAACGGCGCCTTCGATGGCCACTTCCCTGAGTTCGCCATCGACCATGAATTCGAAGGGGAACAGCTTGGCTGTAGTGCGTGAAACGTAATTCACGGCGCGATGGTTTTTCAGGTCGTCGAGGCTTTTCGGTTCGCCGTATTGGCGCAGATAGACGGGGCTCGCGCAGGTGATCTGGCGCAGGCTGGCGACACGTTTTCCGATCAACGCTGAGTCGCTCAAGGTGCCGGCGCGCAGTACGCAATCGACACCTTCGGCAATCAGGTCGACCAGCCTGTCGGCCTCGCTGATGGACAGTTCGATGTCCGGGTAGCGCGCCATGAATTGCGGCAAGGCCGGGATCACGAAGTGCCTGGCCAGGGTGCCATGCACATCTACTCGTAACCGCCCTTTCGGCGCCACGCTGCGAAATGCCAGTTCGGCTTCTTCCAGCTCTGCCAGCAATTGCACACAACGTTGGTAGTACGCCTCGCCATCCAGCGTCGGACGCACCTTGCGCGTGCTGCGCTCCAGCAAGCGCGTACCGAGCCAGGCTTCGAACTGGTTCAGGGTGTGAGTCAGCGTTGCACGCGGCAAGCCCAGATCTTCAGCCGCCAGCGTGAAGCTGCTGCGCTCGTAGATCCGCACGAACACTTTCATCGCTTTGACCTGATCCAAGGCGGGCTCCTCGATTGTTGGCGATTCTTGAACAGTCAAGCCAACTCTGCTGCATTTATCGGCTTGGGTAAACATGTGAAATTGGCCTCACACCCACACCACAGGATCACCGACATGACTAACCAAACGTCGAAAGTTGCTCTCGTGACCGGCGCCTCCCGCGGCATTGGCGCGGTCATTGCCAAACAGCTGGCCGGCGAAGGTTTCGCCGTTGCCATCAACTACGCCAACAGCGCCAGCGAAGCCTCGAAGCTCGTGGTGCAATTGCGTCAGGCGGGGCATCAAGCCATAGCGATCAAGGCTGACGTGGCCAATGCCGATGACGTGAGCCGGATGTTCGACGAAGCCGAAGCGCAATTGGGCAAGGTCGATGTGCTGGTCAACAACGCCGGCATTCTCAAGGTCCTGCCGCTGGCGCAACACAGTGACGAACTGTTCGAGCAGACTTTCAATATTCACGCTCGCGGCACCTTCAATACCCTGCGTGAAGCCGCCACACGCCTGAACAGCGGCGGGCGCATCATCAACTTTTCCAGCAGCACCGTCGGCCTGAACCTGCCGGGCTATGCCGTGTACATCGCCAGCAAAGCCGCGGTGGAGTCCCTGACCCAGGTGTTCGCCAAGGAAATGCGCGGGCGCAACATCACGGTCAATGCCGTGGCGCCGGGGCCGGTGGCGACTGAGCTGTTCATGCATGGCAAGAGCGAGGAGCAGATCCAGAATTTCGCCAAAATGGCGCCGCTGGAACGGTTGGGTCAGCCGGAAGATATCTCTCGGGTTGTGTCGTTTTTGGCCGGGCCGGAGTCGGCTTGGGTCAATGGGCAGATTTTGCGGGTCAATGGTGGGTTGGTCTGACTATGCTCAGATTGAAACCGCAGTGCCCCCAATCGCGAGCAAGCTCGCTCCTACAGGGACTGCGGAGATCCTTGTAGGAGCGAGCTTGCTCGCGATAGCGGTCTCAATGGCAATAAATTCTGCAGGGTAAAACCCACCATGCACACCACCATCATCATCACCTTCGGCCTGATACTCCTCGCCCTGATGCTCTACATCGGCGAAAAAATCGGCTTCACCCGCCAGACCCTCGCGTACGGCTTTGTCGGGCTGTGGCTGGCGCTGACGTTGATCAACGGCGCGGTCGGCATGGTGCATGCCGGCCAGCCATTGAGCACGGAGTTGGCAGTGGGCAGCGCCGTGTTCGGAATCCCGGTGGCAGCGCTGGTGTTGTTCATGGTGCTGACCACCGAGACGTAACGGCGCGATTAACGCACCAGATGCAAGAACTGCATGTGCCGCTCGTACTGATCAAGAATGTCGTTGATCACCTGCTCCCGGGTGTAACCCACCAGATCGTAGTCCTGGCTCCCCTCGCTCAAATGCACTTCAGCCCGGTAGTAACGGCGATTGTTGAGTTGCTTGGAGCCCATGCCACCACGGGCGAACGACGGCGTGAAATAGCCACGCATCTGCACCTGATAGATAAACGGATGCTGATCGCCGTGCCCGATCTCCAGGCTGACGCAGTCATTGACCGGCTCGGGGTGAGTGACGACGCTGAGGCCCTTTTCGATGAACACCGCCGACACTTCTTCGATGGCCGGTCGTACCGTCGTATCAAGGAAGCGATAGACCTCGTCCCGTGACGGGAAATGCACCGCCTGACTCAAGCGCTGGCGCCAGCCACCGCGCCGTGCGCCGGACACCGGTGCCAGAGAATGCATCTGCGCAATCTGCTTTTGCGACTCCAGATAGAACGCCTTGTGCAGCCCCCACATCATCGTCAGCAAAATCAACGAGAACGGCAGCGACGTCAGGACCACCGCCGACTTGAGCGCATCGATGCTGCCGGAGAACAACAGCGCACTGGTCACCAGCGCGGTCATCGCGCCCCAGAACACCCGCAACCATTTCGGTCCGTCTTCATCCGGGCCACCGCCCCTGGCGGACAGCGTCGACAGCACCACGGTGCCGGAGTCGGCGGAGGTGACGAAGAACACGAAGCTGATGAACACCGTGACCGCAATGACGGTTTTACTCCATGGATAGGTTTCCAGCAGCAGGTAAAGGCTCATCGATGGGTTGTCGAGGGCCGACATGCCCAACGCTGACATGCCGTGGTTGAGCACTTGGTCGATGGCGCTGTTGCCGAAAATCGACATCCACGCCAAGGTAAAACCGAGGGGAATCAGCAGCACGCCGAAGACGAATTCGCGGATGGTCCGGCCACGGGAAATCCGCGCGATGAACAATCCTACGAACGGCGACCACGCAATCCACCAGGCCCAGTAGAACACCGTCCAACCGCCCAGCCAGTCACTGGGTTTGTCGTAGGCGTACAGGTCGAAACTCTTCATCGGCAAAGCACCGAGGTAATCGCCGAGGTTCTGGATCAAGGTGTTGAGCAAGTGCTGCGTAGGCCCGGCGAACAACACAAACAGCAACAGCGCGCACGCCAGCAGCATGTTGATATCGGACATCACCCGCACGCCCTTATCGACGCCGGATACGGCCACGATGATCGCCGCGCCCATCATCAACGTGATCAGGCCGACCTGAATCCACTGGGTGTGAGCGATGCCGAACAGGTAGTCCAGCCCCGAATTGAGGTGCAACACGCCAAAGCCCATGTCGGCGCCGAGGCCGAATACCGTGGCGATGATGCCGAAGCCGTCCACTGCATAACCGATGGGGCCGTTGATGCGCTTGCCGATCAGAGGGTATAGCGCCGAACGCAGGGCCAGCGGCAAGTTGTGCCGGTAAGCGAAATAAGCCAGCGCCATGCCGACAAAGGCAAACACGCCCCAGCCATGCAGGCCCCAGTGTAGAAACAGAATCTGCATCGCCTGCCGCGCCGCATCCGCCGTGCCCGCCTCGCCTTGGGGCGGCTGGATCATATGGGTCAGCGGTTCTGACACGCAGAAGAAAAACAGGGTGATGCTGATTCCTGCGGCGAACAGCATGCCGGCCCAGGACAGGTAACTGAATTCGGGCTCGTCGTGGTCGGCACCGAGTTTGATCTTGCCGTAGCCCGATAACGCGGTGACCACCACGAAGACCAGATACAAGGTCATCGCCAACATGTAATACCAGCCGACCGTGTTGGCCGCCCAGTTTTGCGCCGCCAGCAGCCAGGCGCCGGCCTGCTCGGGCATGGCCATGACCACCACGCCGAACAACAAAATGAAACTCGCAGCGAACCAGAACACGGGGGGATTCATGCGGACCTGGCCGCTGGAAGGAAGGGACGATGCACTCATGCAGGGTGCACCTCGAAGCGGTAAAACGTGGCTGTAAAAATCGGACTCAGCAAAGGCAAGCCTCCTGTTGTGAGCGGGCGGCGAACCACCGGTTTAACTTGAATGAACGTTCAAGTTAAACATGGATAGGGGGCTAAGGACTAATCGCAGGGCTGGGCGGTACCGGTTGTACTCCAGCTCAAGGAAGGAAACATGAAGGATTTAGAAGCTTCGCGAGCAGGCTCGCTCCCACAGTGGATTTGTGACCGACGCACACACCCTGTGGGAGCGAGCCTGCTCGCGAAGAGGCCAGACCGGCCGAAGGAGATTCAAAAACTTACTTCTGCGCCCCATCATCCAGCTGCAAGCTCGCCTGAGTCAGGTTGCTGCCCGCCGGCACGCTCCGGGTCAGCCAGACGTTGCCGCCAATGGTCGAGCCCTTGCCGATGGTGATGCGCCCCAGAATCGTCGCGCCGGCATAAATCACCACATCATCTTCGACGATCGGATGGCGCGGCTGGCCCTTTTGCAACTGACCGTCTTCGTCCGCCGGGAAACGCTTGGCGCCCAGGGTCACGGCCTGATAAATCCGCACCCGCTCGCCAATGATTGCCGTCTCGCCGATCACCACGCCAGTCCCGTGGTCGATGAAGAAGCTGCGGCCGATCTGCGCACCGGGGTGAATGTCGATGCCGGTGGCCGAGTGGGCGATTTCCGCGCTGATCCGCGCCAGCAACGGCAATCCGGCACGATACAAATGGTGGGCCAGGCGATGGTGAATCACCGCCAGAATGCCCGGATAGCACAGCAGCACTTCATCGACGCTGCGCGCCGCCGGGTCACCGTGGTAAGCCGCCAGTACATCGGTGTCCAACAGACTGCGCAGGCCCGGAAGAGCGAGGGCAAAGTCCTGAATGATCTGGATGGTCTTGGCTTCGATCTCGGTGTCAGCCTGGGCGCTGTGGCGCGCGGCGTAGCGCAATTCGAGTCGGGCCTGGGCGAGCAGCGCATTCAGCGCCACATCGAGGGTATGGCCGACATAGAAGTCTTCACTCTCCTCGCGCAGATCCACCGGGCCCAGGCGCATGGGGAACAGCGCACCACACAATGCTTCGAGAATCTCTGCCATGGCCGCGCGGGACGGCAATTCGCGACCGCCTTGCTCGGTGCTGGCGCGGCCGTTCTGCGCACGCCACTGTTCACGCGCGGTGCGCAGCTGGCTGACGATGGTCTGCAATTGCCAATGGCTGGAACGCTCACTCACGGTAAAAACTCCTCACGGGCGACCGGACTGTCTGGCCGCGCTGACGGCGATTACTTTACGGCAAGGCCTGCGAGCGAAATTAAGAACCAATTGTGCTGTAGCAAGAACCATTGGCTATAAGCGATTGACGGTTGCCCCGGCTTTTAGCCGTGCCTATAGTCCTTTGGTCATTCACCGCCAGTACGGACTCATGATCAAACAACAGCTTGCCCGCTTTAACCGCCTCGACCTGCTCACTCAGCCGACCGCCCTGGAAAAACTCGAACGCCTGTCGACCTGGCTGGGCCGCGATGTGTACGTCAAACGCGACGACCTGACGCCATTGGCCATGGGCGGCAACAAGCTGCGCAAACTCGAATACCTGGCCGCCGATGCCTTGGCACAGGGCGCCGACACCTTGATCACCGCCGGTGCGATTCAATCCAACCACGTGCGCCAGACCGCGGCCATTGCCGCAAAACTTGGCCTGGGTTGTGTCGCCCTGCTGGAAAATCCCTTGGGCACCGATGACGCCAACTACGTCGGCAACGGCAACCGGCTGCTGTTGGGCCTGTTCGATGCCAAGGTCGAGCTGGTAGAAAATCTCGACAACGCTGACGAACAGTTGCAGGCACTGGCGGCTCGTCTGCGCAGCAACGGCAAGAAACCGTATCTGGTGCCGATTGGTGGCTCCAACGCATTGGGCGCACTGGGTTACGTACGTGCCGGGCTGGAACTGGCCGAGCAGATCAAAGACACCGGGCTGAATTTTGCCGCTGTCGTCCTCGCTTCGGGCAGCGCCGGTACCCACAGCGGCCTGGCACTGGCGCTGAGCGAAGCCCTGCCGGAGCTGCCGGTGATCGGCGTCACGGTGTCGCGCAGCGAGGAAGATCAGTTTCCGAAGGTACAAGGCTTGGCTGAACGCACCGCCGAGTTGCTGGGCATGTCGTTGCCGGACAGCTTCAAGGTCGAACTTTGGGACGAGTATTTCGCGCCGCGCTATGGCGAGCCGAATGCCGGAACGCTTGCCGCGGTGAAACTGGTGGCGAGCCAGGAAGGCCTGCTGCTTGACCCGGTCTACACTGGCAAAGCCATGGCGGGATTGCTGGATGGGATCGGTCGTCAGCGCTTCGATGACGGTCCGATCATTTTCCTGCACACCGGTGGGGCGCCGGCGTTGTTTGCCTACAAAGACTTCCTGTAGGAGCGGGCCTGCTCGCGATGGTCGTCAACGATAACGCTGGCAACCTGAACCCCCGCGCTGTCTGGACGTTCTTCGCGAGCAGGCTCGCTCCCACAGTTGAAAGCTTTATTCGTTAAACGAATAACAAAAATAGAAATTATTATTTTCTAATCTAAAAACGCCATCATATAGTCACGCGGCAGGCGAATTTCCCGAGAGACGCATACGCTGCTTTAAGGCAGGATAGCGCTGTCGTTCAACTCCCGATTTCGCCAATCTTTTTAGAAGCGTCTTCCATAAGAAAACACAGGGGCTTGTCATGAATTTTTCCGCACTACGTCGCAATCTGCTGGTGGGTTCGCTGGGCCTGGCACTGAGCGCTGGTCTGATCGGCCAAGCGGTTGCCGGTGAGCAGCTGCAACAAATCAAGGACAAAGGCGTGATCAACGTCGGCCTGGAAGGCACTTATCCACCGTTCAGTTTCGTCGACGCCGACGGCAAGCTGACCGGCTTCGAAGTGGAATTCTCCGAAGCCCTGGCCAAAGAGCTGGGCGTGAAGGTCAAACTGCAACCGACCAAATGGGACGGCATCCTCGCGGCACTGGAATCCAAGCGCCTGGACGCCGTGATCAACCAGGTGACCATCTCCGAAGAGCGCAAGAAGAAGTATGACTTCTCTGAGCCGTACACCGTTTCCGGGATTCAGGCGCTGGTGCTGACGAAGAAAGCCGCCGAGCTGAACATCAAGTCCGCTGCAGACCTGTCGGGCAAGAAAGTTGGCGTAGGCCTGGGCACCAATTACGAACAGTGGGTTAAAGAGAATGTGCCAAAGGCTGACGTTCGTACCTACGAAGATGATCCGACCAAGTTCCAGGACCTGCGTGTCGGCCGCATCGACGCGATCCTGATCGACCGTCTGGCCGCCCTGGAATACGCCAAGAAAGCCAAGGACACCACCGCCGCCGGTGATGCGTTCTCCCGTCAGGAAGCCGGCATTGCCCTGCGCAAAGGCGAGCCTGAACTGCTGGCAGCTGTGAACAAAGCCATCGACAAGCTGCGCGCTGACGGTACGCTGAAAAAGCTTTCGGAAAAATACTTCAGCGCTGACGTCACTCAATAATGGAAGAAGCTTTTCAACTCGCACTGGACTCCCTGCCGTTTCTGCTCAAGGGTGCGTACTACACCGTCATCTTGAGCTTGGGCGGGATGTTCTTTGGCCTCGTGCTGGGCTTCGGCCTGGCACTGATGCGCCTGTCACGCTTCAAGCTGGTGAGCTGGATCGCCCGCATCTACGTGTCGTTCTTTCGCGGCACGCCGTTGCTGGTGCAACTGTTCGTGATCTATTACGGCTTGCCTCAATTGGGTATGGAACTCGATCCGCTGCCGGCGGCCCTGATCGGCTTCTCACTGAACATGGCGGCCTATGCCTGTGAAATCCTGCGTGCCGCGATCGGCTCGATCGAGCGCGGCCAGTGGGAAGCCGCTGCCAGCATCGGCATGACCCGCGCGCAGACCCTGCGCCGGGCCATCCTGCCGCAGGCGATGCGCACTGCATTGCCACCGCTGGGCAACAGCTTCATTTCGCTGGTCAAGGACACCGCGCTGGCAGCCACCATCCAAGTGCCGGAGCTGTTCCGCCAGGCGCAGCTGATCACTGCCCGCACCTTCGAAGTGTTCACCATGTACCTTGCCGCCGCGCTGATCTACTGGGTCCTGGCCACGGTGCTGTCGCACCTGCAGAACCAGTTGGAAGCCCGGGTCAATCGGCACGATCAGGAGTCCTGACCCCATGATTGTCGTGGAAAAACTGACAAAGCAGTTCAAGGGTCAAGTCGTGCTCAACGGCATCGATCTGCAAGTGAAGGAAGGTGAGGTCGTGGCGATCATCGGGCCCAGCGGCTCGGGCAAGACCACGTTCCTGCGTTGCCTGAACTTCCTGGAAGAACCCTCCAGTGGCCGGATCAAGGTCGGCGATATCGAGATCGATACCAGCCGCCCGCTGAACCAGCAGCAAAGCCTGGTGCGCAGTTTGCGCCAGCACGTGGGTTTCGTGTTCCAGAACTTCAACCTGTTCCCCCATCGCACCGCCCTGGAAAACGTCATCGAAGGTCCGATCATCGTCAAGAAGATCCCCCGCGACGATGCCATTTCCCTGGCAAAGAAACTGTTGGCCAAGGTCGGCCTGGCGGGCAAGGAAGACGCTTACCCGCGTCGTCTCTCCGGCGGTCAGCAACAACGCGTGGCGATTGCCCGCGCATTGGCGATGGAGCCGGAAGTGATTCTGTTCGACGAGCCGACTTCAGCCCTTGACCCTGAACTTGTGGGGGAAGTGCTGGCGACCATCCGCGGCCTGGCCGAAGAAAAGCGCACCATGGTCATCGTGACCCACGAAATGGCGTTTGCCCGCGACGTGGCCAATCGCGTGGTGTTTTTCGACAAGGGCGTGATCGTCGAACAAGGCGAAGCCAAGGCGTTGTTTGCCAACCCTAAAGAAGAACGTACGAAACAGTTCCTCAGCAAGTTTCTGAACAACTCGCACAATTAAAACACTCCCGCAAAAACTGTGAGCTTCCATGGATGGAAGTTACACCCCCTCCCGAAACGCCATTCCCGCACAATTAAACCGCACACACAATAACCCACATTTGTCAGCGCGCGCGGTACATATATATAACGCCCAACAAATTCCAACCTTATACCCCCACCGCCCAAAGCCCATAAACCCTGCACTAATCCAGAAACCTGCGCGCATACATGGTCAATTTCGACGCTTCGATAGAGTTTATTAACTCCAATGCGTAGGAGCTTTCTGAAAAAACCTTATTCTGGAGATTAACTAACCAACTCTATTGACTCTTATTCAAGCGCACACTTATCTAGCCTCCAATCGGCGTCAGCTATTACGCCAACTCATTATTTCAACTCAAAGTAATGAACAGTTTTTGCTATTCGAACTTCATGTTTTTAAGAAATGGAATTCGCTGCAAGACTTCAAGGAGACTCCCATGACTAGCACCTCGAACCAAACCGGGCTTGCGGCCCCGGCCCTGGCGCAATCGCACAAGACCGGCATCAACATCACCTGCGCTGCGCACCTGCTGATCGACGTACCGCCCTATCCCGCGATGGATAAGGGGGACTTGATCGAACTGTTCTGGGACAACTGTTACGTCGCCTCCCGGGTGCTGACAGCCACTGATGTCGGTGAATCCGTTCAACTGCGAGTACCCGAGAGCTTCGTGACCAACGGCACCTCGCGCATCCACTATCGGGTCATGCAGGTCGGTCAAGGGCCAGCGATATCGGCCACCAGGCGTGTACAGATCAAAATCGATTGTCCCGGAGGCCAGCCGTCCGAATGGTGCGGTGACGAAAACCAGAGCCTGGCCCCTGTCAGCATCCCCGAAACGATACGCCGTCATGGCCTCAATCCGAACCAGATCAAACGTGGCGTGCCCCTGACCATCGAGCCCTACCTGAACATGGCGGCGGACGACGAAATCACCCTGCGCTGGGGCGATGCACGCATGGATCTGCCTGCGCTCAAGACCAGCGATGTGGGCCAGCCGATCCAGGTCTGGGTGCCACCAGCGATCATTGTTGAAGCTGGCGAAGACCTTAGGCTGGAGGTGACTTACTGCATCCTCGATCGTGTAGGGAACAACTCGCGCTGGGCGCCGGCGCGGACGCTGAGGATTGGTTGTGCCAACTCCTGCCTCAAATCCCGCGCCCAACTGTAGGAGCGAGCTTGCTCGCGATGGACTCAAATCCGCCGCGTGTAGCCAGCCAATACGCGTAATCGTTGGCGAACATCGCGAGCAAGCTCGCTCCTACAAAAAGCCGAATTGGACAGTGAATTGTTGCTACAGAAACAAGTGTTTCCTAGCGGACAGTTCGAAGAGACACACTTCTATGTATATTCCTAAAAGTTAGTTCATAAGTTTTTTATAAACGCTTAGGGTATATACACCGGACCACCGGACATCCTTTTTTCATTCGCCGCACCGCGGCGTGTCCATAAGATGTGAGGTAGGTATGGTCCGGAACACAATCACCCCAGTGCAGATCGCCAGGGCATTGCGTGCAGCCAAGGAGCGGCACTGATGTCCAGTCTGGCAGATGCAATCGTCCAGAGTGATCTGGATATCGCCCCGTTGTTGTTGCCCGCGCAAGTACTGCGCAACGACGCACAGGCCATCAAGGCCGCCCATGAACTGGCGCAAGTGGCTCGTCTGCAAGCGGCCAAACGCGACCAGCAGCGCAAGCTGCCATGGTCGGAAATCGAGCAGTTCACCCGCAGCGGTCTCGGCAGCATCGGTATCCCCCGCGAGTACGGTGGCCCACAGGTCTCTTTCGTCACCTTGGCCGAAGTCTTTGCGATCATTTCCGCTGCCGACCCGGCACTCGGCCAGATCCCGCAAAACCAGTTCGGCATCCTGAATCTGGTACTTGGCAGCGCCACCGAAGCGCAGAAAAAACAGCTGTTCAAAAGCGTGCTCGAAGGCTGGCGTATCGGTAATGCCGGACCTGAACGCGGCACCAAAAACACTCTTGAGCTCAAGGCACGCATCACCGCCGACGACGACGGCTTTGTGCTCAACGGACAGAAATTTTATTCCACCGGTGCGCTGTTCGCCCATTGGGTGGCAGTCAAGGCGCTCAACGACGACGGCAAGCAAGTGCTGGCCTTCGTGCGTCGCGGCACACCGGGGCTGCGGATCGTCGATGACTGGTCCGGCTTCGGCCAGCGCACCACCGCCAGTGGCACGATCCTGCTCAACAACGTACGGGTCGACGCCGAGCTGGTGGTTGATAACTGGAAAATCAACGACAAGCCCAACACCCAAGGCGCCGTCTCGCAGCTGATTCAAGCGGCCATTGACGCCGGCATCGCCCAGGGCGCCATCGACGACGCCATCGAGTTCGTGAAAAACCGCGCGCGGCCGTGGATCGACGCCAACGTCGAACGAGCCAGCGATGACCTGTACGTGATCGCTGACATCGGCAAGCTGAAAATCGAACTGCACGCCGCCGAAGCCCTGCTGCGCAAGGCCGGACAAGTGCTGGACCAGGTGCACGCCGCGCCACTGACCGCCGAGTCCGCCGCCCGCGCTTCGATTGCGGTAGCCGAAGCGAAAGTGCTGACCACCGAAATCTCGTTGCTGGCCAGCGAAAAGCTTTTCGAGCTGGCCGGCAGCCGCGCCACCCTCGCCGAATTCAACCTTGACCGCCACTGGCGCAACGCCCGGGTGCACACGTTGCACGACCCGGTGCGCTGGAAATATCACGCGGTCGGCGCTTATCACTTGAACGGCACTTTGCCGGCTCGCCATTCCTGGATCTGACGACCAGACATCTGGAGAAGCTAATGACTCTTTCTCAACACGTCGCGGTCATCACCAGCGATGAGCAAGCCCTGATTGTCGCCAGCGACCTGGCCGAAGATTTCAAACGCGACAGCGCCCTGCGTGACCGCGAACGCCGTTTACCGCATCCGGAGCTGGAAGTGTTTTCCCGCTCGGGCCTGTGGGGCATCAGCGTGCCCAAGGAGTACGGTGGCGCCGGAGTTTCCAACGTCACGCTGGCCAAGGTCATTGCCTTGATTGCCCAGGCCGACGGCTCGTTAGGGCAGATCCCGCAGAATCATTTTTATGCCCTTGAAGTGCTGCGGGTGAACGGCAGCGAAGAGCAGAAAAAACGCCTGTACGCCGAAGTATTGGCCGGCCAGCGCTTCGGCAATGCGCTGGCTGAACTGGGCACCAAGACCGCTCACGATCGCGTCACCCGCCTGACTCGCGACGGCCATGGCTATCGCATCAACGGCCGCAAGTTCTACGCCACCGGCGCGATTTATGCCCAACGCATCCCGACCTCGGTGATCGATGAAAACGGCGTGCAGCAACTGGCCTTCGTCCCCCGCGACAGCAAAGGCCTGACGGTGATCGACGACTGGAGCGGCTTCGGCCAGCGCACCACTGGTAGTGGCTCAGTGGTGTTCGAAGATGTGTTCGTGGCCGCCGAAGACGTGATCCCGTTCCAGACCGCTTTCGAGCGCCCGACCCCGGTCGGTCCGCTGGCACAGATTCTCCACGCCGCCATCGACACCGGCATCGCCCGCGCCGCCTATGAAGATGCGCTGCACTTCGTGCGCACCAAGACCCGGGCATGGATCGACGCCACACACGACACCGCCACTGAAGATCCGCTGACCCTCAAGAGCTTCGGCCACTTGAGCATTCGCCTGCACGCCACCGAAGCACTGCTGGAGCGCGCCGGTGAATTCCTCGACAAGGCCCAGGCGAACACCAACGCCGAGACCGTCGCCGCCGCGTCGATTGCCGTCGCCGAAGCCCGGGCCATCAGCACCGAGATTTCCCTCGCCGCCGGCACCACGCTGTTCGAACTGGCCGGCAGCCAGGCGACCCTGCGCGAACACGGTCTTGATCGCCACTGGCGCAACGCTCGGGTACACACCCTGCACGACCCGGTGCGTTGGAAGTATCACGCCGTCGGCAATTACTACCTCAATGATGAAAACCCGCCACTGCGGGGGACTATCTGATGGCTGCCGCGAAAAAGAAGATCCTGCTCAACGCGTTCAACATGAACTGCATCGGGCACATCAACCATGGCCTGTGGACCCATCCACGAGACAACTCGACCCAATACAAGACGATCGAGTACTGGACCGAACTGGCGCAGTTGCTGGAGCGCGGGCTGTTCGACGGCCTGTTCATCGCCGACATCGTTGGCGTCTATGACGTGTACCAGAACTCGGTGGACGTGCCGCTGAAGGAATCGATCCAGCTGCCGGTCAACGACCCGTTGCTGCTGGTCTCGGCCATGGCGGCCGTCACCAAAAACCTCGGCTTTGGCCTGACCGCCAACCTCACCTACGAGCCGCCGTATCTGTTCGCCCGACGGATGTCGACCCTCGATCATCTGAGCCGTGGCCGGGTGGGCTGGAACATCGTCACCGGCTACCTCGACAGCGCCGCCAAGGCCATGGGTCTGAGCGAACAGGTCGAGCACGACCGCCGCTACGACCAGGCCGACGAATACCTGGAAGTGCTCTACAAACTCTGGGAAGGCAGCTGGGAAAACGGCGCTGTGCTCAACGATCCGCAGCAACGCATCTACGCGCAACCGGAGAAAGTGCACAGGGTCGAGCACAAGGGCGAGTTCTACCAGGTCGACGGCTATCACCTGTGCGAGCCGTCACCGCAACGCACGCCGGTGCTGTTCCAGGCTGGCGCTTCCGATCGCGGCTTGCTGTTCGCCGGGCGCCACGCCGAGTGCGTGTTCATCAGCGGCCAGAACAAACCGTCGACCAAGGTGCAGGTGGATAAGGTGCGCGCCAGCGCCGTGGAGGCCGGACGCAATCCCGAAGACATCAAGGTGTTCATGGGCCTGAACGTGATTGTTGGCGCCACCGAAGAGCTGGCCTGGCAGAAGCACGCCGAATACCGCAGCTACGCCAGCGCGGAAGCGGGCGTGGCGCATTTCTCGGCGTCCACCGGCATCGATTTTTCCCAATACGAGATCGACGAACCGATCCAGTACGTGAAGAGCAACGCCATCCAATCCGCCACCAAGCACCTGCAAAACAACGACTGGACCCGCCGCAAACTGCTCGACCAGCACGCCCTCGGCGGGCGCTACATCACGGTGGTCGGCTCGCCTGAACAAGTGGCGGATGAACTGGAATCGTGGATCGCCGAAACGGGCCTCGATGGCTTCAACCTGACGCGCGTCGTCACGCCGGAAAGCTATGTGGATTTCATTGAGCTGGTAATTCCGGAGCTACAGCGGCGTGGGTCGTACAAGACCGCTTACGACGATGGCAGCTTGCGGGAAAAGCTGTTTCGCGAAGGGGCGTATTTGCCTGAGCAACATACCGGGTCCGCTTACAGGCGCTAAAAGCTTCGCGAGCAGGCTCGCTCCCACAATGGAATGCATTTCAACTGTGGGAGCGAGCC
>NZ_JBPKAM010000111.1:0-19072 GCF_051216495.1 Pseudomonas baetica
GGCTCGCTCCCACAGAGGGGCGCATTCCAAATGTGGGAGCGAGCCTGCTCGCGAAGAGGCCGGGACGAACGACATCATGATCAGGTGAGCCACCGATCAAGTGAGCGAACCGATTCAAGGTCTTCGAGCCGCCACAACTGCCCCAGCAACGCTTCAGCCTGCCCCCGCGACATCACCCGCTCAGCCAAACTGAAAAACTTCTCCTCCAGCAGCCCATCGCTCAACGGATTACCCGGTGCACCCAACGGCACCTCGACACACAGGCTGGCTTGCCGACCGTCCACGGTGCGCAGCGTCACCACCGGCTCGCCATCCTCTGACAGTTGCGGGTCCACTTCAAGGCGAATACGCGACATCCAGTGGGCGATTCGCGGGTCGTTGCGCTGTTCATCGTCATAGGCCGCCAATCGGCAATGGCCATGCACCAGCCTTGCAGCCAATGCATAGGGCAGACTCATCTGCGCCGCCGCCAGGGTGCCGACATCGTGGCCGCCGCACATGCCTTGCAAGAAACCGCACAGCGAAACCTGGATGTCCTCGATCTGGCCGGGCTGCGTCTCCAACTGTTCCAGCAACAAGCCCAGGGCATCGATGGCCGAATGGGTGCCACGGCAGGAGGCGTAAGGTTTGATCGAACAGCGGGCAAGTTTCCAGACGATGCCGAGATCGGCGTCCAGCGCTTCGGGTGTTGCGGTCTGGGAGGCGAGTGTATTGAGGAAGCCACCCCAGACATCGTCGAACAACCGGATCGGCCCGCTGATGCCCTGTCGGGCAAATTGCGCCGCCAGCAATCCGCCTTCGGCGGCACGACCACTGTGCAGTTTTTTGCTTTGCGAGCCATCGTGGATAAAGGCCCACAGGCCACCGCTGAAACTGCCGGCAATGCCAAGTGCCGCCTGCGTCTGTGGCGCATCCAGCCCCAGGATACGGGCACTGGCCGCCGCCGCGCCGAAAACCCCACAGGTGGCCGTGGAGTGCCAACCGGCACTGTTGTGGGCTGAATAACCGCCGCAGGCTTCAAGTACCCGGCGCCCGATTTCGTATCCGATCACCACGGCCGTGATGAACTCGCGGCCGGTCACCGGGCGAGTGCACATCGACACCGCCGCCATCACCGCCGGCAATACAACGGCGCCGGAATGGTCGCAGCCACCGGTGTCGTCCAGTTCCAGGGCATGGGCGGCGATACCGTTGAGCATGGCCGCCTGGGTCGGACTGACCTGCAATGTCGTACCCCAGACGGGCGTATTCCCGGATTCACCGTCGAACACCAGATAAGCCTGCCTGGCGATTTCGCTGGCGGCTCCAGCGAGGGACGCGCCGAAGGTGTCGAGGATATGTCGCTTGGCCTGAGCGACCAGTGCGGGTGGCAAATCTTCAAACTTCGTATCGACGCAAAACTGCGCCAGTCTCTGCATCCGCATCGCAGCACTGTAGGAGCTGCCGCAGGCTGCGATCTTTTGATCTTGCTGCGTCATAGCAGGTAATCCCGATAATGCCGTTCATACACCGACGCCGGATGATCCAGCGTCACGGGCACCGCCGAATCCGCCCACCACTGGGCGACTTCAGTGCCGGTGGCGATCCACACGTCATCGTGTTGCAAGATGCCTTCCAGCAGCTCGCGCAGTACGCCGATCCGTCCCGGCGTTGCAATGATTTCCGGGTGCAGGCGCAACACGTAGCACAGGCCGAACTGATAAAACCCGGCGAAATCCATTTGCAGGTTACCCAGCGTATGGCTGTAGGAGGCGATGCGCGATTGTGCCGGTGGCACGGCGGGGCTGAGGTTGAAGGCGAAGTAGGGTTCGTCCTCCAGTTCGTAGTGCAGCGGCAGCTCGATCACCTGCGGCGCCGTCGGGTGCGCAAACGGCAAATCATCGCCGCGCCATGAAGATGACCAGCGAATGCCTTGCTCCCTTAAGGCCTCGATGAATCCCGGCGCACCATTACCGGCGGGGATGCGAAAACCTGTGGGGCGCTGGCCAGTGAGGGCGGTCAATGCGTCGCAGCCCTTGGCGATGTCAGCGCGCTGTGCGGCGAGATCGAGAAGGTCGTAGTTCTGATGGCGATACCCGGCACAGGCCATTTCATGGCCGCCGGCAAGGATCGCACGAATGTGCCCGGGGTTTTCCTCGGCAACGATGCCGGGGACAAACCAACTGCTGCGAACGTCCAATTCCTCGAATAATCCGAGCAACCGTTCGACGCCACGCTGGGAGCCGTAGCGCCAGACCGACAGGGTCTTGTCGCGCCCGGCGACTTCCGGGGCCTGGGTGAGGATGCCGTGGACGTCGTTGTAATCGACGGTCAGGACCACGGCGCAGCGGTGGCCTTTGGGCCAGACAGTGGACTCAGCCATGGTGATGCTCCTTGAGCCACCACCGGGCGACGTCGCGGCAGGTGGCAAACCACACGTCGTCCCGTTGGCGCATGTGTTCGAAGAGTTTTTCCAGCAGCAGGATGCGCCCCGGCTTGCCGGTGATCTTGGGGTGAAACAGGGTGGTCAGGCACAAGCCCTCATCCATGGCGCCGTCGAATTCGCGGCACCAGTTGTCCAGCGTTAGCTCGTAACTGGCGGTACGGTCGAGTCCGGAGGGGAAGTCCGGCGCGCGGGTGTAGGCAATGGAGGCGTAATCGTCCATTTCCCAGCGACCGGGGATTTCCACCAGCGGTGTGGCGTGGCCCGGCACCTTGACCAGATAAGGCCGGTCATCGCCGCGCATGCTGCTGGAGTAAGTCACACCGGCTTCCACCAGCATCGCCGGGGTTTCGGCGCGCCAATCGCCGGATGGCGTACGGAAGCCTTCGGCGCGAATGTGCAGGTGCTTCCAGAACACCTCGCGGGACAGCTTCATCACGTCCCTTTGCTGTTCCAGCGTCAGGGCGTAAAAGGATTCGTGTTTGTAGCCGTGATAGGCCACCTCATGCCCGCGCTCGACAATCGCCTGGCACTGTTTCGGCCAGTTCTCCACGACCCAGGCCGGGACGAAGAAGGTGGTCGGGATAGCAAATGCGTCGAGCAGGTCGAGAATCCTCGGCAATGCCCGATACGGGCCATAACCGCCAAAGCCGAAGTACTCGGGCTTGCGCCAGATCGAGCCGTTGAGCATGGCATCGCCGGTCGGGCCATCGAGGTCGAAGGCCAGGGCCAGGCAGGCCTTGTGTTGCTCGGGCCAGGTAGGTTGGGGGGAGGAGGACATCGTTGGTGCTCCAACTATCTATAAGTAAACACCGAACCCTGTGGGAGCGAGCCTGCTCGCGAATGCGGTGTGTCATTCACATCAATGGTGGCTGACACGGCCTCTTCGCGAGCAGGCTCGCTCCCACAGTGGGTTGTTATTTCCCGGCGTTGATGGTCACGGTCTGGATCGCACCGAGCTCCAGGTCCCACTTCTTCAGGATCGCCTGGTAGCTGCCGTCATCGATCATGCTCTGCAAGGCGACTTTCACCGCTTCGCTCAATTCAGGTTTTTTCTTGCTTACGCCAAGGCCGGTGAACTGCGAGGAGATCGGCAGGCCCACGGTCTTGTACATGTCCTTTTCCTGGGTTTTCAGGTAGGGCAGGGTTTCGCTGCCTTGCATCGCCGCGTCGATGCGGCTCTGGCGCAGTTGAGCCCGGGCATCGGCCGAGCCTTCGGTGCCGATCACGTTGATCGCAGGCTTGCCGGCGGCCTCACAGTTGGCCTTGCTCCACTCAGCGATTTCCGCCGGGAAGGTGGTGCGTCGGCTGGTGCCGACTTTCTTGCCGCACAGGTCGATGATTTCGTTGGTGGCCGCATTTTTCTGCAGGGTGTAGAACTGCGGGCCACTGGTGAAGTAGTCGACGAAGGTGACGCTGGCCTGACGTTCCTTGGTGTCGGTCATGCCCGACAGCACCATGTCCACGCGGTCGGTGGTCAGGGCGTTGATCATCTGTTCGAAGCCGGTTTCCTGCCATTTGATCTTCACGCCCAGGCGCTCGGCCAGGGCATTGCCCAGGTCAAAGTCGAGGCCGGTGAGGGTATTGGTGGCCGGGTCCTTGAAATCCATCGGCGGGTAGTTCGGCATGATCGCTACGACAATCTCGCCCTTGTCCTTGATGCTGGCCGGCAATTGCGCCGCCACGGTGAAGCCGGATGCCATAACGCTGGCGAGTACTGCTGGAATAACGAAGTTCTTCATGGTCGTTCTCTTATGAGAGTTAGGTTCGAACGGCAGAAATGAAGCTCTGGGTGCGAGGGTTTTGTGGACTTATTAGTATTTCTTCGGGGCTTCCTGCCTCCACGATCTGGCCGCCGTCCATGAACACCATGCGGTTGGACACTTCGCGAGCGAAGCCCAGTTCATGGGTGACGACGATCATGGTCATGCCGGTTTGCGCCAGGTCGCGCATCACCGACAGCACCTCACCGACCAGTTCCGGGTCGAGTGCCGAAGTGGGTTCATCGAACAGCATCAGCTTGGGGCGCATGGCCAGGGCGCGGGCAATCGCCACCCGTTGTTGCTGACCGCCCGAGAGTTCGATCGGGTAGCTGTTGCGCTTGTCGGCCAGGCCGACCCGGGCGAGCAGTTCCAGGGCTTCTTCGTGCGCTTCCTTGGGCGAACGCTTGAGCACCTGGCACGGCCCTTCGATGATGTTTTGCAGCACGGTCATGTGCGGGAACAGGTTGAAGCGCTGGAACACCATGCCCGTGGCCAAGCGCTGGCGGGCAATCTGCGTTTCGTTGAGCTCGTGCAGTTTGTTGCCGACAACCCGGTATCCCACCAGTTCGCCGTCGACCCACAGGCCGCCCTTGTCGATCTTTTCCAGCTGGTTCACGCAGCGCAACAGGGTGCTCTTGCCGGAACCGGACGGGCCGATGATGCACAGCACTTCGCCTTGCTCGACTTCGATGTTGATGTCCTTGAGCGCGTGGTAGTGGTCGTAGTACTTGTTCAGGCTCACGGCCTTGACGATGCTTCTCATGTCGGATTCCTCAAGAACGCTTGCCGGCGCCGCGAGCGAAACGACGCTCCAGACGGCTTTGACCGAAGGACAGCACGGTGACGGTGGCCAGGTACCAGATACCGGCGACGATCAGCAGCTCCATCACGCGGGCGTTGGCGTAGTAGATGTTCTGGGCGTTGTAGAGCAGTTCCGAGTACTGGATGACGCTCGCCAGCGAGGTCATTTTCACCATGCCGATGAACTCGTTGCCCACCGGTGGAATGATGATGCGCATGGCCTGGGGCAGGATGATCCGGCGCAGCGCTTGCAGGCGCGGCATGCCGATCGACTTGGCCGCTTCGTACTGCCCGGTGTCCACCGATAGCAGGCCGGCGCGCACCACTTCGGCGGTGTAGGCGCCCTGGTTGATGCTCAATCCGAGCAAGGCGGCCACGAACGGTGTCATCAGGCTCACGGTGTCGAGTTCGAACAGGCCGGGGATGCCGATGGTGGGGAAGATCAGCGCCAGGTTGAACCACAACAGCAGCTGCAGGATCAGCGGCGTACCGCGGAACAGCCAGGTGTAAGTCAGCGCCACGTAGCGCAGGATCGGGTTGGCCGACATGCGCATGATCGCGGTGATCACCCCGAACACAATCCCCAGGGCCATGGCCAGCACCGCCATGACGATGGTGTTGAGCAAGCCCCACATGATGGCCTGGGAGGTGAGGAACTGGCCGATGTACGACCATTCGATCTTGCCTTCGGCGAAGGCGCGCACCAGGCCCAGCAGCGCGATGACGATCAACGCGGCGAAGAACATCCGCCCGTAGTAGCGCCGCGGTACGTGTTGGTACTGGGTGATATCAAACTGGTTTTCCGCCAGTTTGCGCTCCGCCTGGAGTCGTTGTGCCTGTGTTTGGCTCATGGTTGTTTCTCCGAACTGTACTGTCATATCCACCTCAATCCCTGTGGGAGCTGGCTTGCCAGCGATTTCGGTGGTTCACCCTGCATTAATGTCGACTGACAGGACGCTATCGCTGGCAAGCCAGCTCCCACAGGTTCAGTGGTGTGCCTCAGAGGCGGAAGCCTTGGTAGTTCTCGGTCCAGGCGTGCTGGGCGGCGAGGGCGGTTTTCAGGCGGCCGATCTGCTCGCGTACCTGTTGCGGCGCGGTGCCGCCCCAGCCATTACGGGCGTCGATGGCGGCTTCCAGGGTCAGGCTGTCGCGCACTTCTGGTGTCAGGCGCGGATCAATCTCGGCCAGCAGCGCCGGGGAGGCTTCCCACAGTTCGATGTCGTGCTTCTCGCAAGCCTTGACCAGCGCACCGGTGATTTCGTGGGCTTCCTTGAACGGCACGCCGCGTACCGCCAGCCAGTCGGCGACTTCGGTGGCGAGGGTGAAGCCCAGTGGCGCCTGGCGACGCAGTTCTTCGACGTTGACCGTCATGGTCGCGACCATCCCGGCCATCGCCGGTAGCACCAGCAACAGGGTGTCGACGCTGTCGAGCACGCCATTCTTGTCTTCGCTCAAGTCGCGGTTGTACGACAGCGGCAGGGATTTGAGGGTCGACAGCAAGCCGGTCAGGTTGCCGATCAGGCGGCCGGCCTTGCCTCGGGCCAATTCGGCGATGTCCGGGTTCTTTTTCTGCGGCATGATCGAACTGCCGGTGGCGTAAGCATCGTCCAGCGCGACCCAGCGGAATTGCCGCGACGACCACAGGCAAAACTCTTCCGCCAGGCGTGAGATGTTGATGCCGAGCATGCTGGCGATGAACAGGAATTCGGCGACGTGATCGCGGCTGGCCACGGCGTCGATGGAGTTTTCGCACACACCGCTGTAACCCATTTCCTTCGCCGATTGCTGCGGCAGGCGCGCGATGGCCGAACCGGCCATGGCCGCGGCGCCCAGCGGCGACAACGAGGTGCGCGCGTCCCAGTCCACCAGACGCTGCACGTCACGCAACATCGATTGCGCGTGGGCCAGCAGGTGATGGGCGAACACGATCGGCTGCGCCTGTTGCAAGTGGGTGAAGCCGGGGCAGATGCTCTCCACGTGTTGTTCGGCCTGGTCGACCAGCGCTTGCTGCAAGGCCAGGACTTCGACCGCCAGGGTGCGCACGTGATCACGCAGGAACAGACGCAGGTCGTTGGCGGTCTGGTCGTTGCGCGAACGCCCGGCGCGCAGTTTGCCGCCCAGGGCGCCCAGGCGTTCGGTCAGCAAGCGTTCAATGAAGGTGTGGACGTCTTCGTCATCGAGGGTCGGGGCAATGCTGCCGGCGCGGAAGTCAGCACCGATGCGCTCCAGGGCCTCGATCATGGTCTGGGTTTCCTGCTCGTTCAAGAGGCCTGCGCGCTGCAATTCCCGGGCATGGGCCTTGGAGCCGGCGAGGTCGTACGGGGTGAGGCGGAAGTAGCGCTCGGGGCAGCGGGACAGGGCGGCAAGGGCTTCGGAAGGACCGCTTTTGAAGCGAGCACCCCAGAGACGGTCGGTGGCTTGAGACATTGTTGTTTTCCTCGTCTGTAATTCGAATGAAATCGGTATGCCAGGCCTGAAATACGCGCCGAAAACAGCCGTAAGTCTTCAGGTCAGATCATTAATCAAGGGCAGGGGAAAAACGAAATTGCAAAAAGGGGAGAGCTGATCGAAGTGTCAGCTTTTAATGGTTCGAAATCAGTGAATTGGCACTGAAGTTCGGAATTTGTCAGAGGTTGCCAAGTCTGGTTTTCTGTGTTCATTATTATTAGGCCAGCTATGTTTTTGTTGTTGGACACAGGTTGTTGAATCGGGCGCCAGAGGTAAATAAGCATTATGGAAACCCCACTTTCCAATTCCGGAAACCCGCCGCCGAAAACGCTGCAGCGGGCACCTTTGGCACTCAGCGGACTGGACTTCAAGCTGCTGAAAGTGTTCAAGGCAGTGGTCGAGGCGGGCGGTTTCAGTGCGGCACAGAACGAGCTGAATGTGGGGCTGGCAGCCATCAGCAAACAGATCTCCGACCTGGAAATTCGCATCGGCATGCGTTTGTGTACCCGAGGGCGAGAGGGCTTTCACCTCACCGAAGAGGGACGCATTGTCTATCAGGCATCCATTGACTTATTTGCCTCGGTCGACAACTTTCGAGATCGACTTAGTTCAGCGCAGAATGAACTTGTCGGTGACCTTGGTGTGGGGGTTATTGATAATACGATTACCGACTTGCAATCACCGTTAGTTGCGGCGCTTAGAATGATTAATGAACAATCACCGAAAGTAAGGTTTCAACTTCAGGCTTCTCAATTGGATGAGGTGGAACGGGGTGTTGTCGAGGGTCGACTGGTGGCCGGTATCGTGCCGGTTTATCAACGGCGGGAAGAGTTCGATTATTATCCGCTGTATGAAGAACGTTCGGAGGTTTATTGCGCGGCCGGACACCCGTTGTTCGACCTGCCGGCAGATCGGATGAGCAGCAACATGCTCAAGGATTACGAGTGCATCAACCACCGCTACGCGATCCACCGCGACAAGCTCAACTTCGCCCACTACGACAGCTTTTCCGCCTCCGCGACCCAGGTGGAAGCCGTGGCGTTGTTGATCAGGACCGGTCGTTTCGTGGGTTTTCTGCCCCGGCATTACGCCGCTAACTGGGTCGCGCAGGGGCAGTTTCGGGCGTTGTGTCCGGAGCTGATTCATATCGACACGCCGTTCAATCTGATCCTGCGGCACAACACTGTGCGCAGTCCCTTGGTCAAGGCGTTTGCCCAGGCGTTGGGTGTGGATTTGAAGGCGACAACCTAAAGGCTTAATACAATCCATGTGGGAGCGAGCCCGCTCGCGAATGCGGTGTTTCATTCAACATGAATGTTGTTTGATAGTCCCTATTCGCGAGCAGGCTCGCTCCCACAGGTTCTGTAGTAAACAGTAACTTGCAGTGGCGACAGAAGTGTCCTCACGCCACCGAAACAGCCGACCAGCTCTGCAACGGAATCGGCAACTTGCGCGACTCCCCGCGCCCCATCGGGAAGTATGTGAAACCGGCGCGAGCCAGGCGTTCGGCGTCGTATAGATTACGACCATCGAAGATCACCGGTGCATTGAGCCGTTGGCGGATCAAGTCGAAATCCGGCGCCTTGAACTGTTGCCATTCGGTGCAGATGATCAGCGCGTCGGCACCGTTCAACACCGATTCCGGCGTCCCCATGAGCATCAGCTTCGTTTCATCGGGGTACAGCTTCTGGGTTTCCTGCATGGCTTCCGGGTCGAATGCGCGAACATCGGCGCCAGCGGCCCATAGCGACTCAAGCAAGACCCGGCTCGGTGCATCGCGCATGTCGTCGGTATTGGGTTTGAACGCCAGGCCCCACACGGCAAAGGTCTTGCCACGCAAATCGCCCTGGTAGAACGCCTTGATGCGTTCGAACAGCTTGTGTTTCTGCCGCTGGTTGATGGCTTCCACCGCTTGCAGCAGGTCGCTGGAGCAGTGGGCCTCTTCGGCGCTGTGGATCAGGGCGCGCATGTCTTTGGGGAAGCACGAACCGCCATAGCCGCAACCGGGGTAGATGAAGTGATAGCCGATGCGCGAGTCGGCACCGATACCCAGGCGTACCGATTCGATGTCGGCCCCCAGGTGTTCGGCCAGCTCGGCCATCTGGTTGATGAAGCTGATCTTGGTCGCCAGCATGCAGTTGGCGGCGTACTTGGTCAGTTCGGCGCTGCGCAGGTCCATGAACATGATGCGGTCATGGTTGCGGTTGAACGGCGCGTACAGGTCACGCATCACGTCGCGCACCTCATCGCGTTCGCAGCCGATGACGATGCGGTCCGGGCGACGGCAATCAGCGACAGCGGATCCCTCCTTGAGAAATTCGGGGTTGGAGACGATATCGAACTGCAGCAAGCGCCCGACCTTGATCAAGCATTTGTCGATGTGCGTACGCAACGCATCGCCAGTGCCCACTGGCACCGTTGATTTTTCCACCAGAATAACGGGCTGTTCACGGTGCCGCGCCACGGCCTCACCCACGGACAGCACATAACGCAAATCCGCCGAGCCATCCTCACGGGACGGCGTGCCGACCGCGATGAACAACACCTGGCCATGTTGCACCGCGAGTTTTTCATCCGTGGTGAATTGCAACCGATTGGCGTCCAGGCCTTCGCGTACCAGGCTAGCCAGCCCCGGCTCAAAAATGCTCACGTGGCCCTGTTGCAGCAGCTCGACTTTTTTCGGATCGATGTCCATGCACACCACGTCATGGCCGACTTCAGCCAAAACGGCAGCCTGGACCAGGCCAACATAACCGCTACCAAATACACTGATCTTCATGGGGCACTCCTGGGTTCGGGCGCGTAAAGAGGTCGAGAATTGATGGTGATGACGCCGAGGATGACCAGGGCCACCCCGAGGCTTTTGGAAAGGCTGAAGGTTTCGTGGAACAGCGGCAGGCTGGCGGCCGCCAGATACACCAGCGCGTAGCTGATGCTCAGTAGTGAATAGGCCCGGCCCAGGGGCAGGTCCCGCAGGGCGGCGAGCCAGCACAGCATCGACAGGGCGTAGGCCAGGACGGCGGCCAGCACCACGACAATCGCGTACGGGTCGATGTGTGCGCTGAGCCATTGTTCAGGTTGTGGCAAGCGACTCATGCTCCAGCGCATGCCCAGTTGGGCTGTGCTCACCAGCAACACGCTGCCGAGGGCGAAGGTTATGCCGCGACGATCATTCATGCGTGCTGCCCCAGTAGAACGACGCCACCGATCACCAGCGCCACACCCATCCAATGGCGACTGTCGATGGTTTCGTGGAAAACGAAGCGCGCCACCAGGGTGATCAGCACGAAATTCAGGCTCAGCATCGGGTAGGCAATGCCGACTTCGAGGCGCTGCAACACCAGCAGCCACACCAGCAAGCCCAGGCCCAACGAAGCCAGCGCCAGCCACAGCCAGGGAGACCGTAGTTTTTCGCTCCAGCCCGGCGCCTGGCCGCGCCAGCTTTCCACGGCGTACTTCTGGGCAATCTGGCCCAGGCAGGTCAGCAGGCAGGCAGCGAGCAATAGCAGCAGGCTCATGGTGCCGCCCGGGGAATGATCAGAATCACGATATTGCCTTGTTCAAATCGCTCGCCATCCTTTGGCAGTCGTTCAAGTTCGCGCAGTTCTTCGTCGCCCTTGACCCGCATGACCACGCCCACCGAGCCTTGCTGGCGGGCGTCATGCATCCACTGCTGGACCTGGCCGGGATCGACGCGCTGCTTTATCGACTCAGGATAAGCAAGGCCATATTTCAATTCGCCTATCGTGTTGTACAACGCCACGTCCGGGCGTTTCAGGCGCCAGGCCAGGGCCGAGGCAGCGCCGAGGTCATTACTGAGCAGCCGGTCGGTCTGGCCGAGCTGGGCGGCGTGTTCGAGGATGAATTGATCGGGCATCTTGTTGGCGACGACCGAATCGGGCAGCCCGGCCGGCAGCAGGCCGACCAGCAATAGACTGCCAAAGGCCGGTGCGGCCCAGCATTGCAGCGGTCGGAAGGCTTGCAGCAGGCTGGCCATGATCCAGCCGGTCAGGCCGATGAACACCAGCATCAGGTTATGCAGTTCATGGTCGTACAGCGGTTTTTTCAGCTGCAGGTAGACCAGGGTCAAAAGGACGGCCAATCCCAGCAACAGGTTCAGCAGGCCATTGATGCCCAGGGCGCGACCTTGTTCGAATCTCAGGCGATCGGCCAGCGCATGGCCCAGCAGCAGGGCCAAGGGCAACAGGCACGGTAGGATGTAACTGGGCAATTTGCCCTTGCTGACGCTGAAGAACAGTAGCGGCATCAATAGCCACAACAGCAGAAACGCGATGTTGCCCTGGCGTCGGGTCTGCCAGGCCTGATTCAGCGCCGCTGGCAGCAATGCCGCCCACGGCAGGCTGAACGCCACCAGCAGCGGCAGGTAATACCACCAGGGGGCGTCATGCTGGGCGTCGTCTCCGGCGAAGCGACGGATGTGTTCGTGCCAGAAGAAGAATCGCCAGTAATCCGGTTCCTGCCCATGCACAGCCAAGACCCAAGGCAAGCTGACGGCGATCGCCACGACAATCGCCAGCGAACCGTAAGTCAGCAGCTCACGCCAGCGCCTTTGCCAGAGCATCCAGGGCAGGGCGACCAGCACCGGCAACAACCAGGCGAGAAAGCCCTTGGTCATGAATCCCATGCCGCATGCCAGCCCCAACACCGCCCAGCCGATCAGACGTTGAACCCGGTCAACGCTATCCAGCGCAAACCACAAGGCCCCGAGGCTCAGGTTGACCCAAAAAGTGAATTGCGGATCGAGGTTGGCATAACCGGCCGCGCCCGCTATCACGGTAAAACTCATGTACAGCAACGCGCAGGCGAAACTTTTTCGTGGGTCGTTCCACAGGCGGCGGGCGATGAGGTAGCACAGCAAGACGCTCAAGACGGTACTCAGCACCGACGCAATGCGCACGCCGAACAGGTTCTGCCCGAACACCATCTGGCCGAGGGCAATCATCCAGTAACCGGCCGCCGGTTTTTCGAAGTAGCGCACATTCATGAAGTTCGGCGAGACCCAGTTGCCGCTCAGGAGCATGTCCTGGCTGATCTGCGCGTAGCGGGTTTCGTCGGGAATCCACAAGCCATGGCTGCCCAGTGGCAGCAGGTATGCCAGCGCCATGACAGCCAGCAGCAACGGCAATGCCCAGCGTCTGCTCATGCGCCTTGCACTCCCAGCCAGCCTTCGCGACCTTCCAGCGCGCCGCGCAGCACACGACCGCTCGGCAGGTTGTCGGGCTTGTCGGGCAGCAGGTCTCCAAGGGGTTGAAAACGAATGCCGCGCTGGTGTGCATCGACCAGCAGTCGGCGGAAATCATTGGCCATCAGAATCCCTTCTACTTCGGCGTGGATCGTGTAGACGTTGAGTTTTCCGGGGGTGAACCGGTTGAGAATGAAGGTGTTGAAATCCCCGGCAGCCAGGTTCGGCCCGACCACTTCATCGAAGGTCGGCAGGTCCACCGGTATCTGTGGCACACCGGGCCGGCCATCGGCCAGGATCGGCCGGAACAGGCTTTGGCCCCGGCAATCGCTGTTGTAACGAAAGCCGAAGGCTTGCTTGGCCTCGATGACACGCTCGTCCGCCCGCCAACCGGCAACGGCCGAGCACCCGACATGCTCGCCAAGGATGTCGTGGAGCGTGTCCACGCCCTGACGGATCTGCTCGACCAGTTGCCCATCACGCCAGCGACCGGCGTTGGCTTGCCAGCTGTGGTGATCCCAGGCGTGCAGGCCAACTTCATGCCCGGCGGCCCGTGCCCGGCGCATCAGATGCCCAAGGTCGCGACCGATGGGTTTGCCAGGCCAGGCCGTGCCGGCCAGCAGGATGTCCCAGCCATACAGGCCGGCCGCGTTGGAACGGAGCATTTTCCAGAGGAATTGCGGGCGGATCAGGCGCCACAGGTGCCGCCCCATGTTGTCTGGGCCGACGCTGAAGAAAAACGTCGCCTTGACCTGCGCTTCATCCAGCAGATCCAGCAGCCGTGGCACCCCCTCACGGGTGCCACGATAGGTGTCGACATCGATTCGAAGACCTGCCTGCATCAGTGCCTGTCCGTCATTTCGAGCATGGCCTGGCGCAGGAAGAAGTCCAGGGTATTGCCGATGGTTTCACTCATTTCCACTGTCGGCGCCCAGTCCAGCAGCCGCTTGGCATTAGCAATACTCGGTTTGCGGTGCGACACGTCCTGATAACCGCTGCCGTAGAACGCTTTGCTCTCGATATCGCGGAAACCGGCGAACGGCGGGAAGTTGTGGCGCAGCGGATGCGCTTCGAACTGGCGCAGCAGCTCTTCGCCCAACTGGCGGATGCTGGCTTCGTTGTCCGGGTTGCCGATGTTGATAATCTGGCCGTTGCAGGCGTCGTTGTCGTTGTCGATGATCCGCGCCAGGGCTTCGACACCGTCGGCAATGTCGGTGAAACAGCGTTTTTGCTCACCGCCATCGAACAGGCGGATGGGCGTGCCTTCCACCAGGTTCAGGATCAACTGGGTGATCGCCCGGGAGCTGCCGATGCGAGCCGAGTCCAACCGATCCAGGCGCGGGCCCATCCAGTTGAAGGGGCGGAACAGGGTGAAGTTCAGACCTTTCTGGCCGTAGGCCCAGATCACCCGGTCGAGCAATTGCTTGGACGTCGAGTAGATCCAGCGCTGCTTGTTGATCGGGCCGACGATCAGGTTGGAGTTATCTTCATCGAAGTTGCTGTCCTGGCACATGCCATAGACTTCCGAGGTCGACGGGAAGATCACCCGCTTGTTGTATTTGACGCAGTAGCGAACCAGTTTCAGGTTCTCTTCGAAATCCAGTTCGAACACCCGCAATGGATTGCGCGTGTACTCGATCGGCGTGGCAATCGCCACCAGCGGCAGGACCACGTCGCACTTCTTGATGTGGTACTCGATCCACTCGGAATGGATGCTGATGTCGCCTTCGACGAAGTGAAAGTTGGGGTGGCTGCGCAGTCGCTCGATGGCGTCCGAGCCGATGTCCAGGCCATAGACTTCGTAGCGGTCGTCACGCAGCAGGCGTTCGGACAAATGATTACCGATGAAGCCGTTGACCCCAAGGATCAGTACGCGGGTACGACGGGGGGCGCGAGCGGATTCGGCACCGCGCAGTACGGAACCGTCCACCAGCCCCAATTCGCTGGCCAGTTGCGGGCCGCTCAAGTACAGGCCGTTGTCATTGCGCTGGCCGGCATCGATCACCAGCGAGTCTTCGCCACAGGCGATCCGCAGCGGATCGACGCTGAGCACCCGGCCCGGCGCCTGGCCTTCGTTGCCCTTGACGACGTGGGCGCTCCAGACAACCAGCTTATGTTCACCCACCGCGCAGAAGGCGCCCGGATATGGCTGGGTCACGGCGCGGACCAGATTGAACAGTGCTTGCGCGGGTCGATCCCACAGAAGTTTGCCGTCAGCGGGGGTGCGCCGCCGGAACACCGTGGCCTGGCTTTCGTCTTGTGGGGTTTCGCTGACTTTGCCCTGACGCAGCGCTGGCAGGGTGTCGCGTAGCAGATCAATCGCCGCCAGCCGCAACTTGCCATGCAGGCTCAGCGCAGTATCCGTGGGGTCGATCGCCACCCGCTGCTGGGCGAGGATGGCGCCGGCGTCGGCGCGCTTGACCATGCGATGCAGGGTTACGCCGGTTTCGCTTTCACCGTTGACCAGCACCCAGTTGGCCGGTGCACGACCGCGATAGCGTGGCAGCAACGAACCGTGCAGGTTGAACGCGCCTTTTTCGGCGGTGGCCAACAGTGGCTCGCTGAGCAGGTGGCGGTAGTAAAACGAGAACAGATAGTCGGGTTCGAGTTTGGCGATCCGTTCGATCCACAGCGGGTGGTTGACGTCTTCCGGTGCATGCACCGGGATGCCTTTGCGCGCACAGAGTTGCGCCACCGAACCGTAGAAGGTGTTTTCCTTGGGATCGTCGGCGTGGGTGAACACCGCGGCAATCTCGTAACCGCTTTCGATGAGGGTTTCGATGCCGGCACAACCAATATCGTGATAAGCGAAGACAACGGCTTTTGCAGTCATGGAAGAACCCGATTTGAAGAAGTGGAGGAGCGGCCATCGACAGTGGCCACGGAAACAGGGGAAGTTGGCTGGCTACGCAGCACTTTTTCGACAAAGAACCTTGGACGGGCGCGAACGTCGCTGTACATGCGTCCCAGGTACTCGCCGAGCAAACCCATGCCGATGAATTGGCCGCCGGTGAACACGAACAGCACCGCGAACAACACGAAGGTGCCGTCACCGGCCCAACTGGCGCCGAACACCAGGCGCAGGAGGATCAGCGCGGTGGCGAACAACACACCGAGGGCCGCCATGCCGAAGCCGACGATGCTCAGCAACCGCAGCGGCGTGGTGGTCATGCAGGTGACCAGGTCGAACATCAGGTTGACCAGGCGCATGGGGCTGTATTTGGATTCGCCGTGCTCGCGCTCGGCGTGGGTTACGAGGATTTCCGTGGTGTGCCGGGCGAAGCTGTTGGCCAGGATCGGAATGAAGGTGCTGCGCTCCCGGCAGGCGAGCATCGCGTCGACGATGGTGCGGCGGTACGCGCGCAACATGCAGCCGTAGTCGCTCATGGCCACGCCGGTGGAACGCTGTACGGCGAGATTGATCAGCTTCGAGGGCCAGCGACGCAGGGCTGAGTCTTGACGGTTGTTGCGCACGGTGGCGACCACGTCGTAGCCGAGTTCAGCCTGTGCGACCAGTCGCGGGATTTCCTCGGGCGGGTTTTGCAGGTCGGCGTCGAGGGTGATGACCACATCGCCCTTGCACTGTTCGAAACCGGCCATGATCGCAGCGTGCTGGCCGTAATTGCGGTTGAGAATGACCGCCACCACCGGGCTGCCCGGGCGGGACGCGGCTTGCTCCAGCAGGTGGGCGGAATCGTCACGGCTACCGTCGTCCACCAGAACGATTTCGTAGGGGTGGTGCAGTTGCTGGCAGGCCGCTTCCGTACGACGCAGCAGTTCCGGCAGGCTGGCTTGTTCGTTGTAGACCGGTATCACGATCGACACGAAGTGAATGGGGTATGGTCTCACGGGCGAGTGTCCAGGCAGTTTTCAATGGCGCCGACAACGCGCTCGACGTCATCGGTGGTCATGTCGGGGAACAACGGGATAGAGCACAGTCGCGCCGAGTTCCATTCGGTGTTGGGCAGGTGAACGTTGGGGAAACGTTGGCGGTAATAGGTGTGCAGGTGGGTGGCGATGAAATGAATGCCAGTGCCGATGTTCTGTTCCTGCAAGGCTTTCATGAAGGCTTCGCGGTCCAGGCCGCAACGGTCGGGGTCGATGCGCAAGATGAACAGGTGCCAGGCGTGCTGTTGGGCATAGGTCGGGATGGCCAGTGGTTGAACCGGCAAACCTTCCAGCCGTTGCAGGTAAGTGCCCGCCAGTTGCGTGCGTTTGGCGTTGATTTCCTCAAGTCGCTGCAGTTGCACCAACGCGATGGCGGCATTGATGTCGGCCAGGTTGTACTTGAAGCCAGGCTCTATTACCTGCGCCTGTGGTTTGCGGCCGTGGGTCAGGCGGTCGTAGGCGTCGACACCGAGGCCGTGGAACTTGAGCATGCGCACCCGGGCGGCGAGGGCTTCATCGTCGCTGACGAACATTGCGCCCTCGGCGCAGGTCATGTTCTTGATCGCATGGAACGAGAAAATCGCCGTACCTTTACTTCCCACATGGCGACCTTTGTAGCGGGTGCCGGCGGCGTGGGCGGCGTCTTCGATCACCGTGATGCCGTGTTTATCGGCCAGTGCGTACAGCGGATCGAGATCGAAGGCGGCACCGGCGTAATGCACCGGAATGATTGCCTTGGTACGCGGGGTGATCGCCGCTTCGATGCTCGACACGTCGCTCATCAGGGTGTCGCGATCGACATCGACGAATACCGGTGTGGCCCCCAGCAGACAAATCATGTTGGCGGTCGATACCCAGGTCTGCGACGGGGTGATGACTTCATCGCCGGGACCGATGCCCAGTGCCAATAACGTGATATGCATGGCACCAGTGGCCGAGGACAGTGCCACGGCATGGCGGCAACCGACGTAGTGCGCGAAGTGCTCTTCCAATGCCTGGTTTTTTGGTCCGGTAGTGATCCAGCCAGAACGCAGAACTTGCTCTACTGCGGCGATTTCCTCATCGCCGATACTGGGGCGCGAGAACGGGAGAAAAGCCTCACTCATGAAGAACCTCGGGGCGTAGGCCATCCTTCGGGAAAATTCCGAAAGAATCAGTATTTCAATGGTTTGGATGTCCGTCGGGCAGCGCGCAATTGACATTTGCAACAATGGCCGGCAGGTTGTGACCCCATGTTACGGGGACACCGATTTATTGAGGTTAAGCCCGATTTTGTGAAAGGAACATGAAAAAACGGTGGGCAAATCGTTTATCCAAGAACCATTAAGCGACTGTTCAGACTTCTGCTGCTTATCGCTGATTTTTCCGGGAGCTTAGAGGGAAAGTCCTACAGAAGTTTCGCTCTATATATGAGCCATGTTTCATTTCTTAGTTGTTTCATTGAACTGATTTCATTCAAGGCTGTTTCGTTTGATTGACTTACCCATTGCTGATTCACCCGCTTCAACCACCAACCCACTGACGGTGTATCTGGCGCGCCTGGCGCCATCCAGCCAACTGACCATGCGCTACGTGCTGCAAGATGCCGCCGACCGCCTGGGCTTCGACGAAGTGAACATCGAGGAGATTCCCTGGCACGCGTTGCAGCCCGAAGATGTGATCGCGCTGGTGGCGACACTGCGTACCGACGGTTATGCCCCTAACACCTCATCGCTGTACGTCAATGCGGTACGTGGCGTAATGAACGAAGCCTGGCGCATGAGCCTGATCAGTCAGGAACACTTGTTGAAAATGCGCTCGGTCAAGGGCATCGCCGGCACGCGGCTGTCCCAGGGACGCAATCTTCGCCGCACCTTGATTCGGGAATTGATGGAGGCTTGTGCAGCCGACCCACGGCCACAGGGCCTGCGCGATGCCGCGATAATCGGGATTCTGTATGGCTCGGGGATGCGCAAGTCGGAATCGGTGAACCTGGACCTGAATCAGGTCGATTTTACCGAGCGCAGCCTGCGGGTTACGGCCAAGGGTAACAAGCAGTTGATCAAGTACGCCCCGGCCTGGGCCTTTGCCAAACTCGAAGCCTGGCTGGAGTTTCGCCGATCACAACTCAAGGAAGATGAAGCGGACGATACGTTCCTGTTCAACCGAATTCGCCGTGGCAGCCACATCACCCGCGAACGCATCACCAAACACGCCATCTACTACATTGCCCGGCAGCGCGGCACGCAGGTGGGGGTGAAAATCATGCCCCATGATTTCCGTCGCTCGTTTATCACCCGAGTGATCGAGGAACATGACCTGTCGATCGCGCAGAAACTGGCCCACCACAGCAACATCCAGACCACCGCCAATTACGACGTGCGTGATGACAACGAACGGCGTCGGGCGGTGGATCGGTTCGATCTTTGACCTTTACCTTTGTGGGGGGGGGGGGGGGGGGGGGGGGGGGGGGGGGGGGGGGGAAGGAGGGGGGGGGGGGGGGGGGGGGGGGGGGGGGGGGGGGGGGGGGGGGGGGGGGGGGGGGGGGGGGGGGGGGGGGGAGGGGGG
>NZ_JBPKAM010000112.1:0-18508 GCF_051216495.1 Pseudomonas baetica
TGGGTAAGCTTGGTTCTTCCCTTCTGTTTTTGTGAGAGAAACAAAAAAAAAACGTGGAGGGCACCCCTCCCCCCTAGAGGGGGGCCCGTTAAGGCAATGCAAAACTCAAAAAAAAAGCCCCCGACCAACCCGCTGCGGATAGGGGACGCAGCAGGTCGGTCAGGGGCTCAAGGTTTACAGAGGTTTACTGCGCGATGGTTTTCACCGACACGCCACGCTCGATCGGGGTGGTGCGACCGTAGATATCTTCGAACCGCTCGATATCGTCCTCGCCCAGGTAGCTGCCCGATTGAACTTCGATGATTTCCAATGGGATCTTGCCCGGGTTGCGCAGGCGATGCACCGAGGCGATCGGGATGTAGGTCGACTGGTTCTCAGTCAGCAGGAAAACATTCTCATCGCAGGTCACCTCGGCAGTGCCGCTGACGACGATCCAGTGTTCGGCGCGGTGGTGGTGCATCTGCAGCGACAGGCATGCGCCCGGTTTGACCGAGATGTGCTTGACCTGGAAGCGACCGCCCATGTCCACCGAGTCGTAGGAACCCCACGGACGGTAGACTTCGCAGTGGTTCTGGGTTTCGCTGCGGCCCTGTTCGTTGAGGGTGTTGACCATCTGTTTCACGCCTTGGACCTTGTCCTTGTGCGCGATCATCATGGCGTCCTTGGTCTCCACGACCACGATGTTTTCCAGGCCGATCACCGACACCAGTTTGCCGTTGCCGTGGATCATGCAGTTGCGGCTGTCCTGGACCACCACGTCGCCTTTGGTGACGTTGCCGTTGGCGTCTTTCGGGTTGACCTCCCACAGCGATGACCAGCAACCGACATCGCTCCAGCCCGCGGTCAGCGGCACGACGCAGGCACGCTGGGTCTTTTCCATCACGGAGTAGTCGATGGAGTTGTCCGGGCAGCAGGCGAAGGTGGCTTCGTCAATGGTGACGGAGTCGGCGTCCTGCTGGCTGCGCTCCAGGGTCAGCAGGCAGGTGTCGTAGATGTCCGGGTCGTGCTTTTTCAGCTCTTCCAGGAAGCGGCTGGCGCGGAACAGGAACATGCCGCTGTTCCAGAAGTAACCGCCGGACTGGACGTATTCGGTGGCGCGTTTGACGTCGGGTTTTTCGACGAAGTGCGACACGCGGCTGACGCCTTCAGGCAGCAGCGAATCGTTGGTCGACTTGATGTAGCCGTAGCCGGTTTCAGGTTTGGTGGCCGGGACGCCGAACAGCACCATTTCGCCGTTTTCGGCGGCGACGGTGGCCAGGGCCAGGGCACGTTGCAGGGCTTTCTGGTCTTCGAGGACGTGGTCGGCCGGCAGCACGAGCATCAACTCGTCGCGACCTTCATTGACCAGCATCATCGCGGTCAGCGCCACGGCCGGTGCGGTGTTGCGGCCGAACGGTTCCATCAGGATGCGCTGGGTTTCCAGTTTGCGGGCGGCCAGTTGCTCGTTGACGATGAAACGGTGGTCCTTGTTGCAGACCACGATCGGCGTGTCCATGCCTTCGAACACCAGGCGCTCCAGGGTTTGCTGGAACAAGGTGTGTTCGCCGGTCAGGGCCAGGAACTGTTTAGGGAACTGCTTGCGCGAAAGCGGCCAAAGACGTGAACCGCTACCACCGGAGAGGATGACTGGAATCATGGTGTAACTCCTATAAATTCAGTTGAATGCTGCAAGCTTCAAGCGGCAAGTTAGATGCGCTTTTCTTGAAGCTTGTGGCTTGTAGCTAATAGCTCGTGCTTAGCGCGTCGATACCGGGCGTTTTACCCAGACTGGCGACAGGCTGCTGCCGCTGCCGGTGACGTACAGCACCGCGGCTTCACCGCGTTCCAGGGCGACCGGTTTCACGTCGCCGACTTTCGTTGCACCATCGTATAGCGCCAGGCTGACTTTCACCGGGTTGATTTCACGCTCGCCACGGCCCTTGGGAGCCACGTTCGGCACTACGTCGGTCTTGCCATCGGCGGTCTTCAGGGTCAGCGCCTTGTCGCTGAGGTTCTGCACACGGACCAGGGATTTCTGTTTGTTCTTGAACGGCGGCTCTTCGATCAGTTGCGGCGCGCCGCTGGCGTTGTTGACCAGGGTGTAATAGTGGTCACCGGCCAGTTTCACCGGCAGCGTCTGGCTGCCGACCTTGGCGCTGTAGTCGCCGCCCGGCATGAAGCTGAAATCACTGCTGGACAACGGCGCGACGTCGCTCAGGTTGGTGCTGCCAACGGTGGCGCTGACTTCGGCGTTGCCGGCGTTGTAGATGCGCACGAAGGTCGAGCCTTTCGGGGCGGTCGGGCCGTACAACGCAGCATCGCCAGCGGCGAAGGCCTGCATCGAGAGCACACTCATACCAGCAACCAGTGCAAAGGTCTTGGCGAGACGACGAGGAGTAGTCGTGAAAGTCATGGAAGTACCTCTCTCTTTCAGTTTTGCGCCCGGTCGGGCGTCTCGGATTTAGTGTTGATTGCTACGTTTTGTTGGCGGGCGCCGGCTTGTTTAAGCTCTGCGACCCACTGCGGGTCGGCGTCGCCGATTTCGTTGTTCACAGGCAGATATCGTTCAGGAAACTCCCAGATCAGCACCTGAGGCGGGCTGTTCTTGAAAGCGTCACTTTTCAGGTAACTGAGCATTGGCAGGATCGGGCCGTGGCCGTCTTCGGCGTAATTGACCACGTCGCTGCGCAGGGCTTGCTTGAGTGCGCCGACGAAGTTCCAGTTGGGGTTGGCGCTGTAGCTGGTGCCGATCAGCGCTACCGGTACTTCGGTGTTGGCGAACAAGGCATCGTCACCGGCAGGCTGATCGCCAGCGGCCACGGTGTTGCGCTTTTGCAGCGGCTCTTGCGCCGGCATCATGTTTTCGAACAGCGGGTCCAGCGGCAGGAACAGACGCAGGTCGCCCTTGTGTGTGATCTTCTCCGCAGGCTCGGTGACGAAGTCCTGCGGTTCGCCGCTCAGCGGGAACTTGTCGGCAATGGTTTTGGCCAGGCGGTTGGCGGCGATCTCGGCGCCTTCCGGGGTCCAGTGAGTGTCGGTGCGCAGGAACACCTGCTTGCCGTCGTTTTTGGCCGCTTGCAACGGGCCGAGCAGGTCCGGTGCCGGAATCCGGTCGGCCGCCAGGCGCTGGTGGAAGTCCTTGTACAAATTGGCGTGGATGCTGGCCGGTTTCACCTCGCCGAGGTGTTCCGGGTACAGGCGCACCTTGGCCGGCACCACCGCCATCACCAGTTGCACGCCTTTGGCTTTCAGGGTCTGGCGCACGCCTTCGACCAGCGCGTAGTTGCCTTGCAGGTTCAGCTCTTCGTTGACGACCGGGTGGAATTCTTCATCGCTGTACAACCACTGGTCGCGACCGAGCACCACGCCCGGACGACCTTCGTTGAACAGTTTGAAATCCAGTGCGGCCCAGAGGTTGGTGCCCAGGCGCTTGATCGGGAACTCGTCGTCGTAGTGCGTCTCCACCGCCTTGGTCCAGCGGCCGTTGAGCACCGTCGCGTCGGCGTTGGTGCTGAAGCCCAGGAAGCTGCGAACCGACCACAGGCCCAGGGCCAGTAGCGTCAGCAGAAACAGGGCGATGTAGAAGATGCGTAATGAGCGGGTCATGATCAGATCCCTCAGAACTGGAAGTAAAGGAACGGCGAGAAGCTCTGCGCCGAGAGTTTGAGAATCGAAGCGATGAACAGCAGCAGCACCAGGGCACGCATCACGTAGCGCGACCAGTCAGCAGTCCAGTAGGCCGGTTGCACCTGGGCTTCGACGCCGACGGTGTAGCCAGGCTGGTGGATGCTGGCCGGGTTATCCCCAGGCACGGCTTTGATCGTTCCGGTGGTTGCGCCCGCTGGACCGTCGATATTCACTTCAGGCTTGGTCTTGACCGGCGGCTGATTGGTGTAGAAATCGCGCAGGCCAAAAAACGCCAGGGTCACGTAAGCCACGATCAGGGTTGCCACCTGCAAGCCGGTGAGGTTGGCCTGGTTGAGCTCCGACAGCGACCAGTCACCGAAGCTGAACATGGCGCCGTACATCCGACCGGCCACGTGCAGGTTCTCGGCACGGAAGATCACCCAGCCCATCACCACCAGCAGGAAGGTCAGCGCCCAGCGGATCGGGTTGAAGCTGCGCGGCGTGGTGTTCAGGCCGATGGCTTTTTCAATCGCCAGCCACATGCCGTGCCACGCACCCCAGACGATGTAGGTGATGTTCGCGCCGTGCCACAGACCACCGAGCAGCATGGTCAGGAACAGGTTGCGATAGGTCATCAGCGTGCCTTTGCGGTTGCCGCCCAGGGTGATGTACAGGTAGTCACGCAGCCAGGTGGACAGGCTGATGTGCCAGCGGCGCCAGAACTCGGTGATCGACTGGCTGACGTAGGGCTGCTTGAAGTTTTCCATGAAGCGGAAACCCATCATCAGGCCCAAGCCGATGGCCATGTCGCTGTAGCCGGAGAAGTCGAAATACAGCTGCGCGGTGTACGCCAAAGCGCCGAGCCAGGCATCGCCCGTGGTTGGGTTTTGCAGGGCGAAGCAATGGTCGGCCACCACCGCCAGGGTGTCGGCGATGAAGACTTTCTTGATGAAACCCTGCATGAACCGCGTGCAGCCCTCGGAGAATTTGTCGAGGGTGTGGGTGCGGTTGTTGAACTGGTCGGCCAGGTCGCGGAAACGCAAAACCGGGCCGGCGATCAGGTGCGGGAAGATCGCCACGAACGCCGCGAAGTCGATCAGGTTGCGGGTCGCCGGGGTGTCGCCACGGTAGACGTCGATGATGTAGCTGATGGACTCGAAGATGTAGAACGAGATACCGATCGGCAACAGCACGTGGGTCAGGATGAACGGTTCCAGGCCCACGGACGTCATCATGGCGTTGATGCTGTCGACGCCGAAGTTGGCGTACTTGAAGTAACCGAGGATGCACAGGTCGACGGCCACGCCGAGCAGCAGCCAGCGCTGCGCCGGTTTGGTCTTGACCCCGGTGGCACCAACCTTCAGGCCGATCCAGTAGTTCCAGACGGTGACGGCCGCGAACAGCGCCAGGAAGTCCACACGCCACCAGGCGTAGAACACGTAGCTGGCGATCAGCAGCAGCAAATTGCGATAGCGTTGCCCGCTCAGGTAGTACAAGCCGAGAAAGATCGGCAAGAACAAAAACAGGAATACGTTGGACGAAAAAACCATCCCGATCTCTCCTTGTTTAACCAACATTCAAGGGCCAACGGCCCCCCAAAACCCCCCATAGAAAACCGGGGGGCATTACACAAATCTCAAACCCGACACCGATCCCTGTAGGAGCCGAGCTTGCTCGCGATGACGGAGTGTCAGTCGACATCTGTGTTGAATGTCAGACCGCGATCGCGAGCAAGCTCGGCTCCTACAGGGATTTGTGTTTGTCCTAAGAACCCTTGTTGCCTTTTTCATTGGCCGGGTCGTAGACCTTGGTCAGGTCACCCCCCAGGCGGAAGGTCTTGAACGGTTGCATCTTGTGCTTCTTCTGCAGCACATCCGCCGAGCAGGTGTAGAGCGTGCAGAACGGTTCGAGCCAGGCGAATTTCATGTCCTCTTTCAAGTCGGTCATGTCCTGCTCTTTACCGTTTTTCTTTTCGAACTGATCCGGGTCTTTCACCCCGGCGAGCACGCGATCCCCCAGGCGTTTCAATGCGCCGTTGTTTTCCTGGCGCAGATCCACACCATTGACCTGGGCGAAACTGGCGATCATCGCCAGCGGCGGCAGGGCGTAGTTGTGGTAGGCGAGGGCGCGTTGCTGGCGCTTGAGTTCGTTGGGCAGGTAGCCGTCGGCGTCGACCTGGTTGGCGCCGACCTTGTATTCCTTCACCGCCCAATCGAACAGGTCGCGGCGGTTGGTGGCGACGGAGGTCGCCATCACCGACCAGGCGGCCCAGTACGAATGGTTGTTGGTCTTGTCCAGCGGCAGGTTGTCCCAGTCGCTGACCACCTGGTCGGCCATTTTGCTGAACCAGGCTTCGATCAGTTGCGACTCCTGCTGGTGGTTGGCCAGCGGATGGGAGTCGGAGAACTTCAGGCGAATGTACGACGACGCCATGCTGCCCAGTGCCCATTTGCGCATGGACTTGCCGGTATGGTTGAAGTCCTTGGACATCAACGCGTCCGCCCGAGCCCAAGTAGCCAACCAGTTCAACGTGCACTCCAGTTGTTCCGGGCGACCGTCACGCATGAACTGCATCACCCGCTTGCTGGTACCGCGCTCGATTTTGGTGATGTCGGCGGTGCTGTCGCGGAAGGCTTTTTCCGATTGCACGTTCAGGGTCGCGCGGGCCTTGTCCGAGCCTTCGTACTTGCTGCGAAATTGCAGCGAGCCGGTGTAGGGCGTCGGCACGGCCTCGCAGCCTTCGCTTTTGTCACCGGTTTTGACTTTTTCGATTGGCGCGAAGTAACCCTGGGGCGGACGCAGGGGCGCGGCCGCTTGTGTCGCTCCGGCGAACATCGCCAGGCTCAACAGTGTCAGTGTTGCAAGTTTCGGATATCGCATGGCAGACCTCATTGCCCGAGCGAAGCAGTACGCTGCTCCGCGCCCGGGAATACGTTGCGTTTGCAGATTTTCGCGTCGACCTTCTGTGGCGCGGCGCCTGCTTTTTCAGGCCCCTGGATTTCAACGGCTAGCAGGTTCTGCGAGGCCCAGTCTTCGTCCGTGCGCAACTCGAAGGCGAAACGTCCGTCGGTTTCGGAGGTTTCCGGTTTATCGATCTTGATGTCCTCGTGGCGCCCGTTCATGTACCAGAGGGTGGCTTGCAGGGTTTTCACCGAGGTATCGGCGAAGCGGATATCGACCTGGTGACTGCTGTTGCGCAGGTCGAGGTTTTTGCTGTTGACCATCAGTTCGTTTTTGCCCGGTTTCAGCGTGGTGCTGCCGGACATCTGTGCATCCTTGCCTTCGCAACCGTTGTCCAGCAGCGCCATCATCTGGCGGTAGATGGTTTCCTGGTCGAGGCGATAGAGCGGCGAGAATTCCCAGATGAGAATCTTCGGCGGGTTCTTCTGGAACTCGTCGCTGCCCAGGTACTGCAGCATCGAACCTTCCAGGCCGCCGCCGGGGAACGCCACGTTGAGAATGTCGGCGCCGATGGCCTCTTCGAGGAAACCGGCGAAGTTGTAGTTCTTGCCACTGTGGGAGGTGCCCACGAGGGTGATTTGCGGGTTGCCGGAATCGCCGAACAGGTCGCCATCGCCCGCTTCGCCCTTGGGCTCTGTGGTGAATTGATCCATGTACTGGATCGCGTAGCTGGTGCCACAGAGTTGACCGGCCATGTTGTGCAATGTTCCGGTCTTGCCCATGCGACCCGACTTGTGGGTCTCGAATTCACGCTTGGGAATGTCGGCGAAGGCCGGGATCTGCTTGACCTTTTCCGCGACGATTTTCGCCGTGCGCTGGGCGCCATACGGAGTCCAGTGCTGGTCGCCGCGGAAGTAGAAATCATGGGCCGGCAGGGTGTCGGGCAGCGACTCGTTGGTCAGCGGCGACAGGTCCGGCACGACATAGCCCATCTGCGCGAAACGGCCGAGCATGGTCTTGTAGTTGCGCAGCGCCTTGTCGAAATCGAAGCTGGCTTTCTCCGCCGGATTCAACTTGTTGCGGTTCACCAGGCCACGGGTCGGCTGGTAAACGACGACCAGCTCCACGCCCTTGCTCTTGAACGCATCGTGCAGCTGCTTCATGCGTTTGTATCCGGCGGGGGTGGTGTCGAATTCGGTGCGCAAGTCTTCCTGTGTACGGAACAACCAATCGCCCTGAGCCTGCACCAGGGTGGTGAAGTTCTGCTGATATCGGGTGGTGTAGTTCTTCGGATCGTGGGCGGCCGGGCACAGGCTGCAGCACGGCTCGGCGCTGAACTTGGGCGCTTGGACTTCATCGGCGCGCGCACTGGAGCTGGCGGCGAGAATGCCGGCGGTCAGGGCCGATAGGCTGAGTAATTTGATCAGGTGTGGGTGCATAAAATTATCCTCAGTCCCGCATTTCGGTCTGGCGCTCGACAGGGTCGATCAGCACGGCTTTCTGCTGGCGCACCAGCAGGTCGAGAATTTCATCCTGGCGCTCGCCGAGAATCCCCGAGAAGCTGATGCCGCTGGATTTGGTCGGTGCGAGCATGGACACGCGGTAAAGCTCCACGCTCAACGGTGAGTCGATGGACAGCGGGCCGCTGCCGTTGGCCGCCAGTTCACCGCCGACCACGATCAGCGACACCTGGGCGTCGAACGGGTCGAGCTTGATGTCACGGTCGGTGTTGGTGAGGTCCTTGATGTGCCCGTAGACGCCGGTCAAGCCGTTGGCCATGGCGACGTTTTCGTACAGGCGAATGTTCACGCTGTTACGAATGCGGATGCCGTGGCGACGGTTGCTCAGCACCTTGTTGCCCCACAATAGGTTGTCGGCACTCTCGTAGAGGGTGATGCCGTCGGTGTGGTTCTGGTAGACCTCGTTGTGGGCGATCAGGTTGTTGACACTGTTACGGTCGATCACGATGCCGGACAACTTGTTGTCGTAGGTGCGGTTGTTGAAGATGAAGCTGTCGTTGACCTCACGGGAAATAATGATCCCGTGCTTCTTCTTGGTTCCGTACACCGTGTTCTCGGCAATGATCAGACCGTGCGAACGGTCGTGCGGGTCGATGCCGTAGACGATGTTGTCTTTGTAGGTGTTGCCCTTGACCACGAAGTCGCGGGTTTCATAGCAGTAAAAGCCGTACCACATGTCCGAGAACTCGGAACCGACGATCCAGCCGGTCGGTTCAGGGCGCTTGAGCACCTTGGCCATGTTCGGCGTGTACTGGGAAATACTCACGCCGTAGGACTTACTGTTGGCGTAGCCGAAGCTGGCGATCTTGCTGTTGGCGATGTAGGTCTCGGTGCCACCCCAGGCCAGCAGGAACGGACGGAATTCCTTGGGCGAGTTGAACGTCGCCGGGCCGTTGTCCTTCTCGCGCCAGCCGGTGATTTTGGTGTCGCGCACAAAGAGTTGGCCGTCGTTGACCAGGAACGAACCGGCCTCCTGGGACAGGCGCAGTTCCTGGGTCTGCTTGTCGATTTCGAGGATGCCGTGACGGCCGACCACGATCGGCAACTTCGCCAGGAATACGCCCGGCGAGGTTTCGATGACGTACTTGGGCTGCTTCTTCGCCACGTCCTTGAGGTTCATGTAACCGTCGTCGACGAAGATCGCCTGGGGGATGCCGTGCTGACGCACCACCCACTCGGCCATCTTGTTGTCGCCGCCGATGAAGTCCTTCAGGGCGTCTTCCTGCATCATCCGACGCACGCTGACTTTGCCGGCCTTGCTGCGCACGACCTTCGCGGCGACGGCCTCGGCGGTGTAGCCCGAAAGATCCGGCAGTTTCGGCGTGGCCAGTTCCAGCGGCGCGGTCGGTGCGCTGCTGACGGTGTAGGTCTTGGCCTGCTGCAGTTCCTTGGCCAGGGTGGCCGGCTTGGCGGCCGGCTCCACATTGGCGAAGGCAGTCGCGCTGGCCAGCAGCATCGCGCTGGCCAACAGGCTGATCGAGCCTTTCATGGCTAGATGATTCATCCGGGAGACTCCCTTCGCAATGTGCATCAGAAGCGCCAGATCACGTCGATGAACGCGCGGTGCATGTACGAATCGACTTCTTTGCCATAGGCGTCACCCGGCTTGAACACGCCACCACGGAAGCGCACCAGGGCCGAAGGTTCGTCGACCGCCTGGCTCAGCGAAGCCGGCAACAGGCCTTGCTTGAAGTACTTGGTGACCACCAGGTCCATTTCCTGACCCATGTCTTTTTCGCCATCGTTGAGCGGCAGCGAGGTGCTGGACAGCACGGCGCCGGTCACGTCATCGGTGTTGTTCTGCACTGCGTCGATGCCGTTGCTGCCCACTGGCTTGTTGCCGTCGACACGCCAGAACTTGTGGTAGATCAGGCTGGCGTCGTATTCGTCGTTGAGCATCCAGGAACCGAACAGCGTGGCGGTTTGCAGGTTGTTCATTTCGCCACGGAAGGCTTCGCCGAAGCGGTGCACCCGCGAGCGGGTACCGGTGAAGTTCGAGCGGTTACTTTCCAGGCCGTTCTGTTCATAGTCTTCGCTGGCGCGGGCGTAAGCCGCACCGACTTGCCACTGCGGATCGAGGCGCAGACGTACGCCCAGATCGGTGGCCCAGCCGTCGACATCGCCGCTGCGCTTGGCTTGCGCCGGTGCGGTGCCATCGGCGTTCAACGGGTTGACCGTGTCGCGGTCGCCGCTCATGCCGGTGATGCTGCCCCAGTAGTTGAGGGTGTTGGTGTTGCGCCAGTTGTAGGCGTCGCTGTCGGCGGTCAGGCCCAGCCAGCTGATGTCGCCGTTCTGTTTCTTGTCCAGCGAATCGCTGGGCTCACCCGGGGTCGGGTAGTCGAGCTTGCCGTCATCGTGGGTGTGATGACCGCGAATGCCGACCCAGTTGCCGGGCGTCCACTGATACGCCGCATCGGCATAGGCGTGCAGGCGATCCTTGTCCTCGGGCGCCAGCTCTTTCAAGTCGGTGCGGTACTCGCTGAAGCGTTCGGCGACACCGACGTTGGCGCGCAGCAGGGTGGTGTCGAAGGTCCAGTTCAGGGCTTCGATGTTGGTGTCGCGCCATTGGCCGTCGTCGTTGCGCAGGCGCTGGCGGCCGAACTTGAGGATCTCGCCGGGGTAGGGCGTGAAGCCGCTGTAGCCGACCCAGAACTCGCGCATGGCCAGGTAGTTTTTCTTGGTTTCGCGATCACCGTTGTCAGTGTTCTGCGCGCCATCGGATTGTTGCAGGGTGTCGGTCTCGATGATGTCGGTGGACGTCACGGCCTGACCCATGGCGAAGGCGCTCCACGCGCCGCTTTCGCCATAGACCCAAGGGCGCAGGTCAAGGCCGACGCCATTGACATCACCGCCACTGGCGGTGCCCAGGTCGCGGTCGTCTTCGAACTGGCCGGTGATTTTCACGTCCAGGCCAAAGTTTTTGGTTTCTTCGGTCATCGCCGCCAGCGTCGGGCACGACCAGATCATTGCGAACGTCAGGCCGATACCGGCCTTCATGAATGGATTCAATTTCATAGGGCTTCCTCGCCGTCTTCTTGCAGGGCCTGCAGCTGTGGCGTGTTCTGGCTCAAGGCACCGCGAACGGCCTGTTCCTGTTTCAACAGGCGTTGGGCTTCGGCCAATTGCGCAGGTGGCAGTTGGGCTTCGAGTGTTTGTGCAAGCTCGGTGGCTTGCGGGGTGTTCTGGGCTTTGGCGAGCTGGCTGAACACGTAGGCGTTGAGTGGGTCAGGCTTGGTGCCTTTGCCCTGGGAAAACAGTTGGGCAATGGCGAAGTCGGCACTGTTCTGGCCGTTGCGCGCAGCGGTCAGCAGGTGGTCCAGGGCCTTCTGCGGATAGACCTTGCCCAGGTAGCCGCGGCGGTAGATCTGGCCGAGGTAATAATCGGCGGCGACTTCACGGCCGACGGCTTTCTGGAAATGTTCCTCGGCGACCTTGGCGTCGGCCGGGACCATTTTGCCTTCGTAGTAGAGCTTGCCCAGCAACAGTTCGGCGCGGGGCTGGTCAGCGGCGCGGCCGTTGTCCAGGTACTTCATCATCTGGTCGACATCGCCCAGTTCGGGGAAGTCATAGATCAATTGCGCGAGGGTGACCCACGACGCCGGGTAGCCCGGGGCGATAGGTTCGAGCAGCGACTGCGCGGTTTTTTCATCGGTCTTGCCCAGGGTCGGATCGGCCAACACGCGAGCGACGCTGTCGACCCGTTGCGCCGACACCATGCCGCGACTATGGGCGGCTTGCAGTTGCTTGATCAGCTCGGCCTGTTGCTCCGGCTGAGCCTTCTTCTGATAGACCGTGGCCAGCTCGACGTAGCAGATGTCGGTGGTGTTGAGCGAGGCCTTGCAGATGGTTTCCACGTCATCCAGATGCTGGTCGTAGGTGCCCTGGGTGCGATACAGCAGTACTTGCGCCAGGCCTGCTTCCGGTTTGCCTTCGGCGCGCCATTGGCTGATCTGCTTCTGGGCGTCGACGTTGGGGAAGCTGTGCGGGAATTGCAGGTACAGCATCGCCAGCGGAATCAAGGTGTTGCCTTCGCCGGCGGCGGACGCCTTTTTCAACAGGCCTTCGGCTTCGAGATGCTCGGCTTCGGTAGCGCCGGGCTTGGCCACCAGCAGGCGGCCCAGACGTGCCTGGGCGCGCGGCGAAACGCTGGCCGCGGCGCGATAGGTCGCCTCGGCCTGTTTCATCTGCGCCGGGTCGCGGCTGTCCACCTGAATGTCGGCCAGGCCAACCTGGGCTTCGCTGTAACCCAGGTCTGCCAATTGCTGATAGTTCGCCGCAGCGGTGGCGGTGTCGCCACGCTTGAGCGCTTCATTGGCCAGGCGTTGGTCGGGCAGGCCGGCGCAGCCGGCGAGGCTCACCGCCAATGCCACTGCACACAGAGAACCCATGTGGGAGCGAGCCTGCTCGCGAAGCAGACGGCGCGGTGCATCAGACAAACCGAGTTGACCGGTTCGCGAGCAGGCTCGCTCCCACAGGGTCGGCGGTGTGTTGAGGGTAGGAGTCGTCACAGGCATGTCCTCCGGTTACAGACCAGCTGCCATGGCTTTGTCGATCAGCCAGCTCAGGTTCGGGCCACGGTCGCTGTTCACTTCCACCGGACGGCCGGCGAGGGTGCTGTCCAGGGCTTCGTCCGGCTGGATCAGGACACGGATGTCAGAAGACAGGTCAGCGCTTTTCAGGCTGGTGCTGCTGACGATCTTGCCGGTGCGGGTCTTGTCTTCACCGGCGACCTGGAAGCGCACGGCGGTGCCGGGCAGCACGTCGCCGAACTGACGGTAGGAGAAGCGCGCTTCAACATTGGCTTCGGTGTTGCGCGGCACCAGTTGGAAGATCACGTCACCCTTGCTGGCGTACTGACCGTTGGCAACCAGTTGCTGGCCCACGGTGCAATCGCACGGCGAGGTCAGGGTGCCGGTCATTTGCTTGCCGAACAGCTCCTCGACCTTGGCCGGTGCCAGTTGATCGTCTTGCAGGTGGCCCTTGAGTACGTCGAGCATGCTGGTGCTGAAAGTCGCCAGCGGAGCGCCTTTGGCGGCCACGCCGTCGGCTTTGACCAGGCTCTGTACGGTGCCGTCGCGAGGCATGGTGATGTTCACGCCCGCCACGCTGACCAGGCCGGCCTGGGCGTGGCTGACGAAGTACATGCCGTACACCGATTTGAAGATGAAACCGAACGCGGCCAGGCCGACGACGAAAATCCCCAGGCTGAAGGTCACGGCTTTCATGCGCCCGAACGCGCTCATGCCATGGCCGCCGTCCTTCATCTTGCGCGCCTTGGTGAAGTTGTCGCGCTGCAGGGTCGCCAGCACCTCGCCGATGCTGACGATGTCGCCGGCCAGGTGCGAGGTGATCAAGTGACGCAGGGTCGAAATGTCACGTGGTTCCAGGTTCTGGAACTGGCAACCGGTGCGGCCGGTTTCGCGATCGTAGGAGCGCACTTGCAGTTCGACGTCCATGGCCAGGCCAAGGTTGTCGATGATGAATTGCAGGCGGGCCTTGTACACGTCGCCGGTCTTGAGTGGCAGGTGTCCGGCATTGAAGGCCAGGCCACCGGCAGACAGGTCGATCACTCGCGCTTCGACCGGTGTACGGTCGGGACCAAAGAAACGTAGCTTGGCCGGAATTTTGACCCGGGCGTGTTGGCGCTGGGCTTCGGATTCGTGCACTACATTGGCGTTGACGGCGGTATTCATAAGGGCGTTTTCCTAGTTAATTCAGGCGAGTTCGGTCAGACCATCATCAGCAGCACGGCGACAAAAATGCTGCCGGCGGAGAAGGTCATGGTCCGAGACGACCAGGTGTTGAACCAACGTTGAAAGCTGGCGAGATCACGGGACAGAGAAGTGGGTTGGCGAGTCCAGGACTGTTGGTCGAGGCGGAAGAACACGTAGATCTTCACCAGGGCGCCGACGATCTGGTTGTAATAGAGAATCGCCGGGTAGGCCGGGCCGATCCGGTGGCCGGAGCAGGACAGCAACAGGGTCAGGATCAGGCGGGTGATGCCGATCCACAGCAGGTAGACCAGGATGAACGCGGTGCCGTACTTGAAGCTGGCAATCAACGCCACGGTCAGGCCCAGCAGGGAGGTCCACATCGACACGCGCTGATCGAACAGCACCACCGAGGTGAACGCACCGAGGCGCTTGATCCCCAGGCCCAGGGCACGGGAGTTCTGCCGCAGGTTGTTGCCGTACCAGCGGAACATCAGCTTGCGACTGGCTTTGATGAAGCTCTTTTCCGGTGGATGCTCGACGGTGTTGATCGCGGCATCGGGCACGTAGAAGGTGTCGTAGCCCAGGCGCATCAGGCTGAACCAGCTGGACTTGTCGTCGCCCGTGAGGAATTTGAAACGACCCAGGCGCCAGTGCTGCAGCGAGTCGCTTTCCACGTCGGCGATGAATTCCGGGTTGGTGACCACGGTGGCACGGAACACCGACATCCGCCCGGTCATGGTCAGCACGCGCTTGGACAGGGCCATCGAGCACATGTTGATGTGACGTTGGGCGAAGCGCAGCTTGTGCCATTCGCTCATGATGTAGCCGCCGCGCACTTCGCAGAACTCGTTGGTGGTCAGGCCACCGACGTTGCCGAACAGCTGGAACCACGGCACGGTCTTGCGCACCACGCCTTCGCCGAGCACGGTGTCGCCGTCGATCACCGCCACGACTGCGCGGTCGTCCGGCAGATGACGGGAGATGGCGCGGAAACCGTAGGCCAGGCCATCGCGCTTGCCGGTGCCGGGAATGCGCACGAAGTCGAGCTTGACCCGGGCCGGCGGGTTCATCCGCTTCCACAGGCTTTTGACCAGCAGCTCATCGGACATTTCCACGATGGAGCAGACCACGGTGGTCGGCAGGTCGCAGTCGATGGCTTCGCGAATCACCGAGCTGTAGACCTGCGCGGTGGTCAGCGCATCAATCCGGAAACTGGTGACCATCAGGAATACGTGAGACGGGTCCGCCGCCTTGCCCAGCTTGCGCACTTTGCGCCGCAGGTGCGGGTAGACCACGTACAGAAACAGCATGCCGCGCAGAAAGTGCGTGGCCCCCATCGAGTAGCGCCAGATACCGACGATACCGATCAGGAAAATGAAGTCCTTCGACTCGGGGTCGAAGGTGGAGACAGGCAACGCCACGGCGAGGCCCATCAGCAAACTTAGATAAAACAGCCAACCGGCGGCCTGGAGCAGGCCGTGCTTTAGCCTGAGCATAATTTGCATCCGTCTCGATCTCGGGTTAAGGCAGGCGTAAACATGTAGGAGCGAGCAAGCTCGCGATGGTCGCCAACGATGACGCTGGGTACCTGATACCCAGCGGTGTTCTCGGGTGCATCGCGAGCAAGCTCGCTCCTACAGGGGGCTTACCAGCAGATGCCTTCGGCGCGGCTTGTCGCGCTGGTGGCTTGGGACATGAAGCCCACCAGGTCGATTACCTGCTTGCCGTGGGGAACTTCCTGCACCAGGGCGCGGAATTTCTCGTCACGGTTGCCGAGGATGATCACGTCGGCGTTGTTGATCACAGCGTCGAAGTCGGAGTTGAGCAGCGAGGAAACGTGAGGAATCTTCGACTCGATGTAGTCCTTGTTCGCACCGTGAACGCGGGCGTACTCGACGTTGCTGTCGTAGATGTTCAGGTCGTAACCCTTGCCGATCAGCATTTCCGCCAGATCGACCAGCGGGCTTTCGCGCAGGTCATCGGTACCGGCCTTGAAGCTCAGGCCCAGCAGGGCGACTTTGCGTTTTTCGTGGCTGGAGACGATGTCGAAGGCGTTCTGCACCTGGGACTCGTTGCTGCGCATCAGCGAGTTGAGCAGCGGGGCTTCCACGTCCAGCGAACCGGCGCGGTAGGTCAGGGCGCGCACGTCCTTTGGCAGGCAGGAACCGCCGAAGGCGAAGCCCGGGCGCATGTAGTACTGGGACAGGTTCAGGGTCTTGTCCTGGCAGACCACGTCCATCACTTCACGACCGTCGACGCCGACAGCCTTGGCGATGTTGCCGATCTCGTTGGCGAAGGTCACCTTGGCGGCGTGCCACACGTTGCAGGTGTACTTGATCATCTCGGCGACGGCGATGTCCTTGCGGATGATCGGTGCGTCGAGCTCTTCGTACAGCGATTGCAGAACATCGCCCGAGGCCTTGTCGAACTCGCCGATCACGGTCATCGGCGGCTGGTCGTAGTCGGCGATGGCGGTGCTTTCACGCAGGAACTCAGGGTTCACGGCCACACCGAAATCAACGCCGGCCTTCTTGCCGGAGCAGTCTTCGAGAATCGGGATGACAACGTTTGCGACAGTGCCCGGCAGAACGGTGCTGCGCACCACGATGGTGTGGCGGGTGGTCTTGTCACGCAGGACAAAACCGATTTCGCGGCACACGGCTTCGATGTAGTTCAGTTCCAGGTCGCCGTTCTTCTTGCTTGGCGTGCCGACACAAATCATCGACAGGTCGGTATCACGAATCGCTTCGGCGAAGTTGGTGGTACCGCGCAGACGACCCGTCTGAATACCTTGGGCCAGAAGTTCGCCCAGACCCGGTTCAACGATTGGCGATTTGCCTGCGTTGATCATATCGATCTTGTCTTTGGCAACATCGACGCCGACGACGTCATGGCCCCGTGCAGACAGGCAACCGGCACATACCGCGCCAACGTAACCCAAACCAAATATGCTGATGCGCATCGCAATTACCTCTCAGTTATCAAGCCTGTAATTCATCAAGCCATTAAATGGCCAGAGTTCTGGTGTTCAGCAGTTGTAATGCACTTGGAAGTGCGCCTGACAGGCGTAGCAATACCCTGTAGTGGCATTAAAGTTCCGAGTGTCTAAATTAAGTGCACTCAAGGTGTGCGCAACTTGGGCTTATTGTTATGACTTGCCCTGTTATGCGGCAGATCCTCAGTTCCGAAGATATTCGTGCAATGTTCTTGTGCGCTCGATGTCAGGCAAAAAGCCCGTGGGTCAAGCGTTTGCATGCTCGGGTGAGCACGTTTATAGGGGCGCTGCCTTGGCCCTGTAGGGGATAGTCATCATCGTTTATCTCCTGTCCTTACTGTGTTGCCCAAATCAGGGAATGATCCGTGAAAGTTGAGGCTGCAACTTCGTTATATGAGTCCCTGTTCTGCGTAAGTCTTCTCCTACAGATACCGTGAGAATCGTTACGGGTGGTATGAGCGGTGCATTCAGACATAGTTCCGATCCGCCCATCGCGAATTCTGAAATTTCTTGAAATATTGAAAAAGATGGCACTGCTCTCATATTGATAGCACTTGCCATTTCGCCCTTTATATATAGGCGGATTATTGGATGGGATAGTTTTTTGCCACTACCGATAAAAATTTTCAGTGCCACTACTGAAAAAAAAGATCGTCGTCGAGTGAAACTAAAGTTAAAAAGTTGATCGATGTATTTTTGGCGCCATAAAAATGGCGATATAGGCGGGGGAAATGGCGTCAATCAACAGTCGGCGCGCGCAGTATTTTGCGAGCGTGCGCCGACCTGATTCATCATTCGGGGGCGTGATCGCGCAGGAACACCAAATTGTCCGGTTTGGATTGCTCGGCACTGTAGCGATAGCCTTGCACGTCGAACTGCTTGAGCGCGGCGGGGTCGTTGATGCGCTCTTCAATAACGAAGCGGCTCATCATGCCCCGGGCCTTTTTCGCGTAGAAACTGATGATCTTGTACTGGCCGTTCTTCAGGTCCTTGAACTCGGTATTGATAATGCGCGCGTTCAAGGCGTTGCGTTTGACCGCCGAGAAATACTCGTTGGAGGCCAGGTTTAGCAACACGTCATCGCCTTGATCGGCCAAGGCTTCGTTCAGCCACTCGCTGATGCGCGAGCCCCAGAAGGCATACAGGTCCTTGCCACGGGCATTGGCCAGTTTAGTGCCCATTTCCAGGCGATAGGGCTGCATCAGGTCCAGCGGACGCAGCAGGCCGTAGAGGCCGGAGAGCATGCGCAGATGTTGTTGGGCGTAGTCGAAATCGGCTTCGCTGAAGGTTTGCGCGTTCAACCCGGTGTACACATCCCCCTTGAACGCCAGCAACGCCTGTTTGGCGTTTTCAGGGGTAAAGGCCGGGGTCCAGCTGCCGAAGCGCGCAGCGTTGAGCCCGCCGATCTTGTCGGAGACGTGCATCAACTCGCTGATCTGCGCGGGCGTCAGGTCGCGCAATTGCAGGATCAATTCCTGGGAGTGGTCGAGGTACTGCGGCTGGGTAAAGCGCTGGATCGCCGGCGGTGTTTCGTAATCGAGGGTCTTGGCGGGTGAAATCACCATCAGCATGAAGTCGTCTCCTTTAATCGTGGGGGCGATTCTAGGGGGTTGACGGTGTTGACTCCAGCTATGAGCGTGATAGGTGATCGGTGGCTATCCACATTTCCCTGTGGGGGGGGGGGGGGGGGGGGGGGGGGGGGGGGGGGGGGGGGGGGGGGGGGGGGGGAGAGGGAGAGCATCGGGGAGGTCGCTTCTCAAGGAAGAGGGTGG
>NZ_JBPKAM010000113.1:0-18267 GCF_051216495.1 Pseudomonas baetica
CGCGAAGGCGTCTGGTCAGCCAGCATCCAAGTTGAATGTACCGGCCTCTTCGCGAGCAGGCTCGCTCCCACAGGGTGATGAGTGCTCAAAAATCGAAACGGTTCAGCGCGGCATGCAGATCGAACGGCAGGTAACGCGACTGCCGATCGCGCATGACCTTGATCATCGCGACGTCGGGGTCGCTGGAAAAAACCAGCCGACCACCACTGGCCACCAGGTGATCCAGTAGCCGCTCTTTCTCGCCGACAAGCCCTTCCGGATTACGATCATTGGCGGTCGTGACATCCAGGCGCAGCCAATGGGTACCGGGGATCAAGTCACCTGCAAACACCACCGGCCCGCCCGGCATGGCGATTTCCGGTAGCAGCTGCCCTGGGGTGTAGCCATCGCTGTAGTGGAACTGCCAACCGTCGCCCAGCTCATTGCACCGGGCGCCATCGACGAGCACCAGTCGCCCGCTGCTTTCAAGCCTGTGCACGATCTGTCGGACGAACATGGCGCGATCATGCGGGTGGTTGTGCCGCGCCCGGGACCAGTGCCGTTCACCGGTGATGTAATGGGCCGTGGGAAACAGCAAGCGGGGTGTATCGCCGTCAGCGACCGCCGCACAGAGCTCAGGGCTGAGTTGCGCATGCAGGTGCGTGAGCACCACCGCACTGATGTCGCGCTCAGTGAGGCCGTGCTGCGCCAGGCTGTCCAGCAGCCCTGGAGTTTGTTTTTGACAGCTGCAGGTACGTCGCAACGGTGCCAGTAGCGCACCGGCCCCCGCCAGCACCAGGATGTTCCTGCCCGCCTGCTGCACCAGCAGACCGCGTGAAGCAAGGTGCACGAGGTTGTCCTGATCAGGCGTGAGCCAGTCTGCCCACAATTGTCGCGGCGTATTACCGAACATCACACCACCATCAAGCTTGCGACTGTTACCGGCCAGAGTGGATATACAACGGTTCACGACAGATACCTCTTGGAATTCACGTCATCGCGCATAACGGGCGGCGAATATCTTTTATTAGGTCTACAGGTTAATCCTCCATCACTGGTTTCCCCCCCACCCGAGTGGAGTGGGTCGCGACGTTCGGGGTTGGGTCCACTCAAGAATGCTGGGCCAGGTGAAAACCGAAAGATTGGCAGGCAGCCTCCTGCGGACTCCGACTTCCGACTTGCGGTAATGGCACTTTTCCCCGGACAACGCCAGAAAGGCGATGAATGAGCTATACCCGCTAATCTCCCCTTGCCGTTTTCAACACAGGAGTTTGGCAATGATGCTCAGACATTCGATGGCGATGCTCATGGTCGCCGCAAGCCTCTACGGCTGCACCACGTCATCCAGCAAGAGCGTAAACATTCCTTTGCAAGCCACCCGGCAGAACGCCGGCCAGATCGGCAATGTGTCGTTGGCCGAATGGGATAAACAAACCGGGCTCAGTTTCTTCATCAGTGGCGTACCCACCGGAGCGGTGCTGCCCTTGCGCCTCTATTCGTTCATCAATAAGGGCACTTGCCAGCAACCCGGGCCTGTTGCCTACGACTTGAACGACAAGGTCAACACCGAACGCCAACCTGTGCGCGGTTGGGCGTTTTCAAGAACGGCACCTGTTCCGTTGTCCACCCTGCTGGCGGGTGAGTACTCGATCCTCGTGCGAAGCGCGGCAACGGATGGCAATACGGATATTTTTTGCGGGGATATCAAGCAGGCTGGCTCGGCGAAATGAACAAGCAAAAGTAGAGCGACGGTGTGTATATCCGTTTTTTCGGTAACGGCTACTGACGGTTCCGCTCTTACAGCGGGTCACTTGGAAAAGCCCCAAGTAACCAAGGGCTCTTGCCCCTTTCGTTCGGTGCCTCGCTAGTGCTCGGCATGCCCTCGCTCCGGTCCTGCTCCGTGGGCCCGCCGCCATCGGCCATCCATGGCCGGGGGCGGCTACCGCGGCATCCCTGCCGCGGTGCCCACTGCGCAGAACCTCCACTCGGCCTCTCGAGGGGGCGCACACCGCAAAAGCCAAAGCGAGGCGGCCTGATAGCCGACCTGTTTTTGCAGGCATCCCACAGAAAAACAAAAGCAAATTAGTGTACATCCGCCCTTCACCACTCATCAGGCCGAGCGTTAGCTCGCCTGCAGCTTTTGATCTTGATCTACCCGCCCCTTCGGGAGGCTGAGTGGAGGCGTTTATCCGGGGATTGGCGCGCAGCGCCGTTCGACGCAGTCGAACTCATCGCATGTAGGTGCCAGCGAAGCCAACCGGAGGGCGATGCCCCCGGATCAATGCAGGAGCGAAGGAACCCCGAGCCCCAGCGAGGGGCCGGACGCCGGGGCGAGACCTTTGGTTCCTTTGGGGCGTTTGCCAAAGGGACTCGCCGTAAGGGCGAAACCATAGGTGGCCGTTACCGCAGGAACGGATATGTACACCCTCCCATCACACCCATGAAAAACTCAATCCACCCGCTGAACCTTAGGCGCCTGCCACCGTCCATCCAGCGCCTCAGGCTTCGGCCAATAAACACGCCCGGCGATATAAAACGGCCCATCCGGCGCAGGTAGCCAATTGGCCTGCTGTTCCTTGTCCGGCTGCTGATGCTGGATATACAAAGTGATCCCCCCATCGGCATCACGTTTGAGGTTGGCCAGCATTGGCGAGTTGATCAGGTAACGGTTCAACGGATTGGCCACCAGCAACCGCTGGGCGTTGTACATCGTCAACGACCAGAAGGCATTGACCGGCGGCAACTGGCCCGGAGGGAAACGCAAGGTATAACGATGGCGCGAGGCATCCAGTTTCTGTCCGTCGGCATCGAGATAAAACGGCGGATAGAGTGTCTCCTCCTTGTCGTTGCCATAGAGGCCGGTGACAGTCGCACGCATGCGATAAAGGTAATTGCTGCCCAGAAATTCGCGGCTGCCGAGGAAGCGCGACGTGGAAACCTCTCCTCGGGCAACCTGCTGGCCAAGGGCATCGAAATCTTGCCAGGCGTCGGCGATACCCGCCTTGATGGCCTCGCGGATGTCCTCAGGCCATGCCTGCTCATCAAACGTCTGCCCTGGACCAATGTTCAGTTTTGCAAAGGTCTTCATCAGGTCGCTTTCCGAAGGATGCGTCGGGCAGAACCCCAGAACGAAGTTCAATTGCTTGAAGAATGCCAGGCTGCTGCGCTCTGCCTCGGCACTGAGCGGCACCAGGAAATCCACCGCAGGCGCAGCGTCCGGTACCGGTTGCCCGAGGAACGTGGAAAGCGGCTGGACCTTATAGCCGGCCTGTATACGCTTCACGTTTTCCAGATCGTCAGGCCCCTGAAGCTGGGTGCGATAAAAAACAAAGGCAAAGCGGGTTTCGGAGCGAAACACCCGGTCGATCCCCGGCGGCACTGTGCCGTGCCAGTCCGGTCCGGCGAGCAGGAACGTGCCGCCGCCATTGCCGGTGGTGCGGCTGCCGACGTAGCCGAAGTTATAGGTATAGGCATCGACGAACTGCGCCGAGTAGTAACGCCCCGCCTCCACGGCTGGCAGGGTCAGCACCAGCGGTTCGCTACGCAGATCGGCGCCCAGTTGGGAGTACGGGGTGTCGGCGTTGGGTGTCGGATAGGCCTTGTCGTCAGGGGTGTAGATGCGTGCGGTGTTGTGCAGGGTGTTCCAGGGTGCCTTGAATTCGGGATGCTGCCGATCCTGGAAATAGGTGTACTGGACGCGGTAGTTGTCCACCAGGGGAAAGCCGTAAATATAGGCTTGCCTGGCAATGACGCGGGCCTCTGCGGGTGTCAGCGTATCGGCAACGGCCAGTTGGGCATGGCTGAGCATTGCCAGCCATGCAAGAAAGACAATGCGCATGAAGTTGTGTTTTTTCACAGCGAACTCCTTGTAACGGGTGAGCGGAGCGCCGGAGCGCTCCGCCCGGTTTTCAGACGTTGCCCAGCCCACCGCCGCACACCAGTACCTGGCCGCTGACGTAGTCCGACTCCGGAATGCAGAACAGGTACACGGCCCCCGCCGCTTCGGCGGTGTTACCCGGACGCCCCAACGGAATCATGCTTTTGGATTGCTCGACGATGGCCGGGCTGATGCCCACCTTGATCTCGCGGCCTTCAATGTTGATGAAGTGCGGATCGCCTTCCACCGGCTGGGTCTGGCGGGTTTCGATGTGGCCGAAGGCGACGGCGTTGACGTTGACCTTCATGCGCCCCCATTCCTTGGCCAGGCATTTGGTCATGCCCAGCACACCCGCCTTGGCGGTGGAATAGTTGACCTGCCCCGGGTTGCCGCCTGCGGACGTCGAGGCGATGTTGACCACCTTGCGGTTGACCACGCGACCTTCGGCCGCCTCTTTCTTGGCCATGGCGCTGATGATCGGTTGGGCGGCGCGCAGGATGCGAAATGGCGCGGTGATGTGGCAGTCGATGATCGCGTACCACTGTTCATCGCTCATCTTCTGGATCACGTTGTCCCAGGTGTAGCCGGCGTTGTTGACGATGATGTCGATGCCGCCGTAGTTGTCGACGGCGGTCTTGACCAAGCGATCGGCGAAATCGACCGCCGTGACGCTGCCCACACAGGCGACAGCCTCACCACCGAGGGCGCGGATCTCGGCCACCACTTCCTCGGCGGGGCCAGCATCCAGGTCGTTGACCACCACGCGCGCACCGTCGCTGGCCAGTTTCAGGGCGACACTGCGCCCGATGCCACGGCCGGAGCCGGTCACCAGCGCGACTTTGCCTACAAGCTTTTTCATGGGGATATTCCTAGTTTTTGTTGGTGTCAGATAAGTACTTCAGATGAGCGCCACGGTGGCTTCGCCCACCAGTTTTTCTTCGCCGTATTGGTTAATGCAGCGGATCGCCAGGCGCACGCGCGGCTCGCCAGCGACCTCGAACAGCTCGATGACTTTGCCGTGGCAAGTGGGGATGTGCCCCAGCTGGGTGATGCCGGTAAATCGCACCGCCAGGCTGCGGATCTGCTGCTGCGAGACCCAGGCCGTGAGCAGGCGACCGAGGTAGGCCACCGAGAGCATGCCGTGGGCAAAGACATCGGGCTGGCGGGCCTTGCGGGCGAAGTCCAGGTCGATATGCACCTGGTTGTGATCACCCGAGGCCCCCGCGTACAGGGCCAGCGTGGTGCGGTTGATGGCCGGCAACGTCAGCGGTGGCAACTCGAAACCAACCTGCACGTCAGACCACTGAATTGAATTCATGTCAGGCTCCTCAGCGCTGCACGAGCGACGAGCGGATGTCGGCGATGTGCTGACCTTCCTGGTTGGTGACGCGGGTCTGTTGCACCACGAAGGTCAAGGCCCCGCCTTTTTTCTCGTAGACATCCACCACCCGGGTATCGAAGGTCAGCACATCGCCGGCATAGGCCAGGCCGTGATATTCGAAGCCCTGTTCGGCGTGCAGGATGCGCCCCAGATCAAAGCCGAAAATGTCCTGGACAATGTGGTCGCTGTCGCGCCCCTCGGCTTCCAGGCACATCAGGAAACTGGGCGGTACCGGCAATGACCGGTGACCGGCGCGCCTGGCGGCGGATTCATCGGTGTACACCGAATCGGTTTCGCCAATGGCCTTGGCGAAAAAGCGCAGGCGGCCCTTTTCGACTTCACAGCTCGTTACGCCCAACGAACGCCCGATCAGACTTTTATCTGGCATGTCAGTCACCCCTGTCAGTCAGTCTTTTTCATAAAAAACGGACGCGCCCGCGACAGGCGCGCCCTGTCATCAGCCGCGACCGAACAGCGTCACAATGCCGGCGCCGCCCAGGCCCAGGTTGTGCTGCAAGGCGTGCTCGATGTTCTCAACCTGGCGTTTGTCGGCGGTCCCCCGCAGTTGATGGGTCAACTCGTAGCACTGGGCCAGACCGGTGGCGCCCAGCGGGTGCCCCTTGGACAGCAGGCCGCCCGACGGATTGATCACCACTTGACCGCCATAGGTGTTGTCACCGTCCATCACGAATTTTTCCGCCCCGCCTTCCGGACAGAAGCCCAGGCCCTCGTAGGTCAGCAATTCGTTATGGGCGAAGCAGTCATGCAGTTCGCAGACACGGATGTCTTCCGGTCCGACGCCGGCCTTTTCGTACACTTCAGTGGCAGCCTGACGGGTCATGCCGACACCGACGATGCTGATCAGCGATGGCGGTTCGAAGGCTTCCGGCTGATCGGTCACCAAGGCCTGGGCCAGGATGCAGACATCGGTGCGCAGACCGTGCTGCTTGGCGAAACGCTCGGACACGACGATGGCCGCGGCACCGCCGCAGGTCGGTGGGCAGGCCATCAAACGGGTCATGACGCCCGGGAAAATCACCTGGTCGTTCATGACGTCTTCGGTGGTAATCACCTTCTTGAACACCGACAGCGGGTTGTTGGCGGCGTGGCGGCTGGCCTTGGCGCGAATGGCCGCGAAGGTTTCCATCTTCGTGCCGTATTTCTCCATGTGCTCGCGGCCGGCACCGCCAAAGAACTTCAGAGCGTCCGGCATTTCGCGGCCTTCAGGGAAGATCGCGTCGGCCACTTCATGGCCTTTGCCGTAGGTGATCGGGCGGTCGAGCCAATGGGATTTCAGGGCACCGGGCTGCATCTGCTCGAAGCCGAACGCCAGCGCGCAATCCACGGCGCCGCTTTCCACGGCCTGGCGCGCCAGGTAGAGGGCGGTGGAACCGCTGCCGCAGTTGTTGTTGACGTTGATCACCGGAATACCGGTCAGTCCCACTTCGTAGAGCGCCGACTGGCCGCTGGTGGAGTCGCCGTACACATACCCGGCGTAAGCCTGCTGGACTTTGCGGTAATCCAGGCCGGCATCCTGCAGGGCCAGGCGGATCGCTTGCGCGCCCATCTCGATGTAGCTACCGCTCTGGCCAGGCTTGGCAAACGGGATCATGCCGACACCGGCAACAAATACTTTCTGCGACATCACTTTCTCCAAGGTCAGTTATCAAGGCCTGTGCCGGTCGCCCACGGCGTGGGACGACGCGGCAAACCGTCGACCGATGGTCACGCAATGTCGCAGCGTGACGCCCCCTCCAGTGGAGGGGGAAACACGAGCCCACTAGGAAAACCCTTAAAAAGGACCGGAGGGAGGTTTCCCCCCCCACAGGAGGGGGAGGCTCGGGAGGCGGCAGCGGTAGCGTTTCGTGGCGGTACACCAGAACAACAAGATCAAAGGGGTAACCAACACGTGACTTCCGTAAGACATATGAGCACCCGATACCCGCAGCCTCCTGCCACTTTGCAGTTCGGGTTCCGCCCTCACCTGCTGGCCCTCGCCGTGGGACTTGGGACGTGTGCCAACGCCAATGCCATCGACTTCCAGATCGGCGAAATCGAAGGTCAGTTCGATTCGTCCCTTTCCGTGGGTGCCAGTTGGTCCGTACGCGGCCCGGACCCCAAATTCATCAACTCCGCCAACACCCTGGGCCTGCGCGGCGAGTCGGCCACCCGCACCGCCGATGACAACCGGCAGAACTTCAAGAAAGGCGAAACCTTCTCGAAGATCTTCAAGGGTGTGCATGACCTTGAGCTGAAGTACGGCGACAGTGGTGTCTTCGTTCGCGGCAAGTACTGGTACGACTTCGAACTGAAGGATGAACACCGCCTGTTCTACGACATCGACGACAGCGGTCGTGACGATCTGGCCAAGTCATCCGGCGCCGAATTCCTCGACGCGTTCGTCTACCACAACTACAACCTCGGCGACCTGCCAGGCAACGTGCGCCTGGGCAAACAGGTGGTGAGCTGGGGCGAAAGCACCTTCATCGGCAACTCGATCAACAGCATCAACCCGATCGACGTCGCGGCCTTGCGTCGCCCGGGCGCCGAGGTCAAGGAAGGCCTGATTCCGGTCAACATGCTGTATGTCTCCCAGGGCCTGGCCGAGAACCTCACTGCCGAAGCGTTCTACCAGCTGGAATGGGAAAACTCGGTGGTCGACAACTGCGGCACCTTCTTCGGTTCCGACCCCCTGCCCCAGGGCTGCAACGACCGCCTGGTCTTCGCCGGTCCCGATCTCGCCCCTGGCGTAGCACGCAACACCGCGACTGCCGCGCAGATTCTCAGCGGGCAAGTGCTGGACGACGTCTACATGCCTCGATCCAAAGACAACGACCCTCGGGACAGCGGCCAGTTCGGCATCGCGCTGCGCTGGTTCGTGCCGGAATTGCACGATACCGAGTTCGGCTTCTATGCCATGAACTATCACAGCCGCAACCCCTACCTGAGCTTCACGCAGACCACGGTCGCGCCGATCACCGCTGCCCAGGTGGCCGCCTTGCCCGCTGCGGCCCGTACCGTTGGCGTGGCCCAGAACCAGTTCAACCGGGTGCGCGCCGCCCGTTACTTCGTCGATTACCCGGAAGATATTCGCCTCTACGGGTTGAGCTTCCAGACCACCCTGGGCGAAACCTCGGTCGGTGGCGAGCTGAGCTATCGCCCCAACATGCCGTTGCAGATCAACACCGCCGACTTGAACCTGGCCGCGATCCAATCCACCGATACCAACTTCCGTACCCAGACCTCGCCAGTCTTCACCTCCGGCGAAACGGCGCAAGCCTTGGGCGGCGACCTGCCCGGCTACAAACGCATGCCGGTCATGCAGGCACAGGTCACGGCCACGCAGTTCTTCGATCAGATCTGGGGCGCCAGCCGTCTCACCCTGGTAGGCGAAGTGGGCTACAACCGCATCAACGGCCTGGGCCCGGCCGACGGCACTGATATCCGCTTCGGACGCAGCCCGGTGTTTGGCGCCGGCGAGTTCCCCGGCACCCAGAACGCGACCGTCTGCGCCACCGCCACCAACCCGCAGAAGGAGTGCAATAGCCACGGTTTCTACACCACCGATTCCTGGGGCTACCGCATGCGCGCCAAGCTGGATTACACGAACGTGATTGCCGGCATCAATCTCTCGCCAAACCTGGCCTGGTCCCACGACGTGGACGGATGGGGCCCGAACTTCGAGGAAGGCGCCAAAGCCGTCAGCCTCGGCGTGGATGCCGACTACCTGAGCACCTACACCGCGAGCCTGAGCTACACGGACTTCTTCGGTGGCCACTTCAACACCAACACCGACCGGGACTACGTCTCGCTCAGTTTCGGCGTCAACTTCTGAGTCGCAACAGACAGAGGGTCAATCCATGAAAGCACGCATGATCATCACCGCCGGAGCCGTTGCGCTCTCCCTGCTGGCCACCAGCGTCATGGCCGCCGTCAGCGAACAGGAAGCGGCCCAACTGGGCACGACCCTGACGCCACTGGGCGCGCAGAAGGAAGGCAACGCCGACAAGAGCATTCCCGCCTGGGACGGCGGCCTCAAGGCCGGCGCGGCACCGGTGGACGCCAAGGGCTTCCTCGGCGATCCGTTCAAAAACGAGAAGCCGTTGTTCACGATCACCGCCGCCAATGCCGAGCAATACAAGGACAAGCTGTCGCCCGGGCAGTTGGCGATGTTCAAGCGCTATCCCGACACGTACAGGATCCCGGTCTATCCGAGCCATCGTACGGCGGCCGTACCATCGGCCGTCTACGCGGCCGCGAAGAAGAGCGCACTCAATGTGCAATTGGTCAGCGACGGTAAGGGCCTGAGCAACTTTGCCGACTCGCGTTACTACGCCTTCCCGATCCCCAAGAGCGGCGTCGAAGTCTACTGGAACCATGTGACGCGCTTTCGCGGTGAGAACGTCGAGCGCTGGTCGGTCCAGGCCGTGCCGCAGGTCGATGGTGCCTACACCATCGTCGAGACCCATGACCAGAACAGCTTCCCGCAATACATGGATGGCGTGGACCCGCAGACCGACAAGAACATCCTGTACTACTACATTTTCGCCGTCGACGCGCCGGCGCGCCTGGCAGGCACCGTGTCCATGGCCCACGAAACCATCGATCAGGTGACAGAGCCACGCAAGGCCTGGACCTACAACGCCGGTCAACGCCGGGTGCGCCGCGCCCCGCAACTGGCCTATGACGCACCCGGCCTGGCTTCGGACGGCATGCGGACCTCCGACAACGCCGACATGATGAATGGTTCCCCGGATCGCTATGACTGGAAGCTGATCGGCAAGAAGGAGATGTACATCCCCTACAACAACTACAAGTTGCAATCGCCGAGCGTGAAGTACGCCGACATCATCAAGCCCGGTCATATCAACCAGGACCTGACCCGCTACGAGTTGCACCGCGTGTGGCATGTGCAGGCGACCCTGAAGACTGGCGAACGGCACATTTATGCCAAGCGCGACATGTACTTTGATGAAGACACCTGGGTGCTCACCGAGGTGGACCATTACGACGGTCGCGGCCAGCTCTGGCGCGTGGGTGAGAACTACACCTACAACAACTATGAAAAAGGCGTGAATGCGCCGGCAGCGCAGGGCTTCTATGACTTGCTCGCCGGACGCTACATCGTCGCGACCATGAGCAACGAGGCCAAATCGGCGCCGCTGTACGGCAACCGGACCAAACTGGCGGATTTCACGCCGGCCGCGTTGCGCAATGCGGGTATTCGCTGACCCCGGGAGCGGTTGTTAGAGAGACGCCCCGCTTGCGGGGCGTTTTTGTTGCAAGATTGCGCTGGAACTCCTTGAGCATTGCCGCGTGATTGAAGTTTGGCGTTCACCGAAGATCAAAAATATGGGAGCGAGCCTGCTCGCGAAGGCGGTGTATCGCCCCGCCTGCCTTGTTTGATTACATGGTGTATCAACAGTAATTCCGCGACAGCGATGTATCTTCCAACCCTGGCTTCTTAAAGTGATCGATCCACTCCGTTCCCTCACGCCAAGAGTGATCCTTCATGCCCCATGACTTGACCCGACTTGATGCTGCACTGGCCGCCTATCCCCGGGCGACCTTGCTCGAAAGCCCAACCCCGATCCAGAAGCTGTCGCGCTTGAGCCAGTTGCCCGAACTGAATGGCTGCAACCTCTACGTCAAACGTGACGACCTGACCGGCCTCGGCGGTGGTGGCAACAAGCTGCGCAAACTTGAGTTTTTGCTGGGCGAAGCGCTGGCCGAGGGTGCCGACACCCTGGTGACCTGGGGCGGTTTTCAATCCAACCACGCCCGCCTGACCGCCGCCACCGCGGCCCGCCACGGCCTGACCTGCGAACTGATTCTGACCCCATCCGCCGTGCGCACCGACGAGGACTTCTGCCACAACGGCAACGTCCTGCTGGACAGTCTGTTCGGCGCGACGGTCCATCGCCTGCCGCGAGGCCTAGCGCCGGATACCTTCGCCCTCAAGTTGGTCGACACACTCAAGGCCCAAGGCAAGAAACCCTTCGTCATGCCACTGGGTGGCTCCAGCCCACGGGGCAGCCTGGGCTATGCCGCCTGCGCCGCCGAGATCCTGCGCCAGGCCGATGCACTGGGCATTCAATTTGACCGCATCATCGTGCCCAACGGCAGCGCCGGCACCCATTCGGGGCTGCTAACCGGCGTCACCCTGGCTCGCTCATCCACGACAATCACTGGCTACTCGGTACTGGCCACCGAAGAACAAGCCTGCGCCACGACCCTGGAAAAAACCCGGCAAACCCTGCATCTGCTAGACCCATTCGCCACCCTGGTCGACAACGCGATCAGCATCGATGGCAGCCAACGCGGTGAAGCCTACGGCGCACCGACCCAAGCCATGCTGGAAGCCGTGCGCCTGCTGGCCTCCCATGAGGGCCTGCTCACTGACCCGGTCTACGGCGGCAAGGCCTTCGCCGGTTTGCTGGCAGCCGTGCGCCGGGGTGATTATCCGGCGGGAAGTAACCTGCTGTTCGTGATGACGGGGGGATTGCCCGGGCTGTTTGCATACCGCAGTGCATTTGACTGATCGTCTTTTCAGCCACCATAAAAAACCTCCCCGGTTGCGATACCGGGGAGGTTTTTTTCGACTGCACCAATCAATCAGCCCTGAGCTTTGCTCATCTTGGTGAACAATTCGGTCGGTACTTTCTTGCCGTTGGAGATGTACTGGTTGGTGCGGAACTTGTAGACCTCGCCTTCGGAGAGGAAGCCGTCGCCGTTGGTGTCCATCGCTTTGAACTCTTCGCCACCTTGCGGGGCCACAGCCAGCAGTTCTTTCAGGGAAACGCGGCCGTCGTGGTCGGTGTCGGTACGGGCGAAGGACGCGTCGCCGCATTTGCCTTCACCGCACTTGCCTTCACCGGCCTTGGTCACCTTGGCGCCGGTTTCGCTGGCGCCGCACTTGCCTTCGCCACACTTTCCTTCACTGGTCTTTTCCGCCGCGGCCAGTTGGTAGCCTTGTGGCAGTGCGTCAGCGGCGAAGGCGGACGAGGCGAGGTTCATGCTGCCGGCCAGTGCAACTGCGATCAGGCCAATGCGGGATTTATTCGACATACGGGACATGCTGATTACTCCGGATACAGTGTGCGGCCAGGCCGCTCAGGGTCATGCCACAAGGGCGATAAGCCGTGGTGCGAGCGCATTTGCTTTCTCGCTAAGGCAGGGCTATTTGACTGCATACGTGTATCCCGGATGTATCCGGATCGCGGGGCATTTGTAAGCCAGTCTCCGTACACGGGGTTCGGATACACAGCGATACACAGGCCCTGCTCTTTTGATCCTCATGTACGAGAAGCCTCAACGTAATCCAACTTCCTATATGCATTTGTGGCGAGGGAGCTTGCTCCCGCCGGGTCCGCGCAGCGGCCCCAAAAAGAGGGACTGCTGCGCAGTCCAGCGGGAGCAAGCTCCCTCGCCACAGGTAGAATGTGATGGAGAATCAATGACTCATTGGCACTGCGAATACAGCGCTGGCACGCGCCACCATCCGCTCACCGACATACAGCCCAACCGTGGCAAACGCCAGTTGCCGTCCTTTTTTGGAAGTCTCCAGACGCACCTGTAGCCACTCATTGATTTTCACTGCACTGAGGTAATCCAGGGTCATGCTTGCCGTGATCAAAGGCTGCGGAGGGTCGCTGGAAAACGCCATGGCGTATCCCATCCCCACATCGGCCAAGGTCGCCAGGACACCACCATGCAAAGTACCGCGACCATTGGCATGCCGGGCGTCGGTCCACAATCCAAGTTCCAGTTGCAAGCCACTGCCCCTGCCGTAGATCGGGCCCAGCAAATCAAGCAGCGGACTGCTGCGGGTCAGCGGGGTAAAACCCTCGGGAATTGCACTGTCGTTCATGGTCCCTCCTTCTGCCGGCTTAGGACCGGCGTCGTTGGCCTGAATACATGGGTACATGCCTGGAGGGTTTATGGCTGATCGCAAAACCGGGCAAGGATCATTCGTCTATGGAATTTGTAGCGATAAGCTCAGACGCCCCATGTCGCGAATGTCGTGCTGATCCACAATCCATCGCTACTCGACCATTTCCGACGCCTGCCCTTCGCGGCCTGACTGTTGCTATCAAATCCAACCCCACTGTATCTGCTTGTGCCCGACCGCAAATGGTTAGCCTTGCTGCTCATCCCAGGAGGATTTGCACCATGCCGGACGCCACTAACCTTTACCTGTTCGTTATCGCCGCCCTGCTGTTGCTGATCGTGCCTGGCCCAAACATGGCCTTCGTCACCAGTCATGCAGTGGCCAACGGCTGGCGCGCCGGTTTCGCCGCAGCGCTGGGCATCAGCCTGGCCGATGTGCTGATGACTGCCATGGTCAGTGCAGGTCTCGGTACGCTGGTGATGAGTTGGGCGCCGGCGTTCGATGTGCTGCGCTGGGCCGGGGCTTGTTATCTACTGTGGCTGGCGTGGCAGGCATTGAAGTCGCCCCCAGTGAATACGGATGCTCAACCTGCGCTGGCTTCGCTGCGCAAGATTTTTATCCGGGCCACGCTCAACAGCCTGTTAAACCCCAAGGCGTTGTTGTTCTTCATGGTGTTCCTGCCGCAATTCGTCACCGTGGGCGCCGGCAGTGTCACCTTGCAACTGATGCTGCTGGGGGTGTTGCTCGCTCTGATCGCATGGGTCTTTCATGCCCTGCTCAGCGTTTGTGCCGGGCGGCTGCACGGACGTCTGCGTGGCGGCAGGATCTCCGGACGACTGGGTACTTATGGTTTCGCAGTGGTCATGATGGCTCTGGCGGCACGTTTGCTGGTGCTCAACCGGCCGGTGTGAAGTGCCGCCTTATAACTTCCCCTGAATTCACGCAGGTCGTTCCGACCATCTAAAATCATCTCATCCACTTAAGGGGTTATCTCCAAAGAGAGGCGTTCGAGATGCAACTCACCACGTTGAAAATCGATAAGCCGGACGAAACGAACTTCATTTTGGGCCAGACGCACTTCATCAAGTCCGTCGAGGACATCCACGAAGCGTTGGTCAATACCGTGCCAGGGATCCGCTTTGGCGTGGCCTTTTGTGAAGCTTCCGGCAAATGCATGGTGCGGTGGTCGGGCACCGATGACGCAATGATCGAACTGGCACGCAAGAATGCGCAGGCCATCGGCGCAGGTCACAGCTTCATCCTTTTCCTGGGCGATGGGTTCTATCCGCTGAACGTACTGAACACCCTGAAAATGGTGCCGGAGGTGTGTCGCATTTTTTGTGCAACGGCCAACCCCACCGAAGTGGTTCTGATGCAGACGGAACAAGGACGGGCCATCCTGGGGGTCGTGGATGGCTTTTGTGCCAAAGACATTGAAGGCGACGCAGACATCCAGTGGCGCAAGAATTTCTTGCGGCAAATTGGCTACAAGCAGTGAGTGGTCAACCCAGGCGCTTTTCGAAGTAGACGCGATTGAAGCCGTCCTCCGAGCGCCGCTGGACTTCGACGTAACCAAGTCGAGGATAAATCGACAGATTGTCGGTCATCTTCTCGTTCGTATAGAGGTGAACGCTGCCAAGCCCCAGGCGCACCGCTTCTGCCTCGCAGAACTGAACGAGCGACTTGCCGATGCCTTTGCCGCGTCCTGCTTCAGACACGGCCACGTTTTCGAGAAACATGTGCCGATCCACCGGGTAGAAGACGATAAAACCCCGCAGCTCGTCTTGCGCTCCCGTGCAAAGGTACACCTGGCCGGCTGCAATCTGTGCCTTGAAGTCCGCCAGCATCGGTGCGGGCTTGCGGCCGATGAGGGGGACGTATTGGGCATACGCTTGCTCGGCGCAAACACGTACGGCGGTTTCATCGTTGGCAACGGCCTGGCGGATCATGTGTCGTTCACTCATCGCATATCCTGGCGGTGTGAAGCATTCGCAAGTCTGGCTCGCGGGTGCAGGTATTCACTACGGTCACTGAATGCTGACGTATATTGGTAGTGTCGGCCCGGGAAGTCGAGGCGGTTGAAGCACGCCACAGTGTGGCGCAGCGTGCCGGCGCAAACCCACGGATTACCCATAATGCTGGAGGTGCGACATGAGCCAATATCAACGCCTCTTTCTGATTGTCGGTCCAAACATGCGCCACACGCCCGCCATGGAACGGGCCGTCGCGCTGGCCAAAGCCACGGGCGCCATGCTGCATATCGCGGTGTTCATCGAAAACGTCGACACCCTGGGATTGATGAGCGGCGATGAGCACTTTCTCGAGCGCTGTCAGGAGGAGAACCAGAAGTGGCTGCAGGATGAAGCCCAACTGATCCGCGGCCATAGCGTTGCGGTGACCACCGAAGTGATATTGACCCGGGACGTCCTGCAAGAAATCCTTCAGCATGTGAAGGACTTGCAACCGGACCTGGTGATCAAGGACGTACACCACGAATCAACACTCAAACGCGTGTTCGCCACACCCCTGGATTGGCATCTGGTGCGCGATTGCCCGGTTGCCGTTCATCTGGTCAGCGAAGTCAGGTGTCCGCTTCCACGGGTGATCGTGGCCGCGGTGGACCTGTCCCATCCCGACCACCCGATTACAGAGTTCAACGACCGGATCATCCTGACCGCGCAACGGATGGCCACGCAATGCAACGCGGAGCTGCACCTGCTGCACGCCTTCGACCCCTCGCGAACCCACATCACTGACGCCGGCGCAGGTGCCGTGACGATGCCGGGTTTCAGCAGCGACGTACGTCGCGCGCTGCATAAGTCCTTCACTGCGTTGGCTGACAGCTACCACGTCGCCACTGAACGGCAACACTTCATTGAAGGGGCGCCCGCTAAAGTAATGTCCGATTACGCAGCCCATAGCCGAGCCGATGTGATCATCATGGGAAGTACCCATCGTAAGGGCCTGCACAAGCTGATGGGCAGTACGACGGAGCACGTGCTGCATAAGGTGCCCTGCAACGTGTTGGCCATACCATCCCTGTAGGAGCGAGCTTGCTCGCGAAGAGGCCATGACATCCCGCAGCCCTGCCATACTGTTGAGCATGGCCCGTGCAACTTTCCGCTTCTACGAGGAGCTCAACGACTTCCTGCCCGTCGAACGGCGGCGGCAGCCCTTTACCTGCGAATGTGCACAAGGGGCGACGGTCAAGCACATGATCGAGGCGCTCGGCGTACCGCACACGGAGGTCGAACTGGTGCTGCTCAACGGCGAGTCGGTGGGCTTCGGGCGGGTGATCTTCGACGGTGACCGGCTGGCGGTATACCCCAAGTTCGAAACCCTGGACATCAGCCCGCTGCTCAAGGTTCGCGCGCAACCACTGCGGGTGCTGCGCTTCGTCGCCGATGCGCACCTGGGCGGGCTGGCCAGCCTGCTGCGCATGAGCGGCTTCGACACCCTCTACGACAATGGCTTCGAGGACGGCGAGATCGCCGAGATCGCAGCCACCCAGGGACGCATTGTGTTGACCCGCGACCGCGAACTGCTCAAGCGCCGGATCATCAGCCACGGCTGTTACGTGCATGCCCTGAAGCCATCGTTGCAGCTGCGCGAAATATACGAACGCCTCGACCTGGCGCGCAGCGCACGGCCCTTTAGCCTGTGTCTGCATTGCAACCTGCCGCTGCACGAAATCAGCCTGGAAGTGGCCCGGCCGCTCGTGCCGCCACGGGTTGGCGCGCTCTACTCGAATTTCCTGCGCTGCGACGGCTGTGAACGGGTGTATTGGGAGGGGTCGCACTGGCGCGGCATGTGTGCACTGCTGGCACCTTTGCTGGACCGATAGCGGCGCGCTTCGGGTCGCGCCTCTTCACCGCGCCTGATCGTGCTCAAGCCAGCAGCTCGGTGATCCACCGCGCCTGTCGGGCGACGGCCTGTACCTTCTCCTCGGGCACACCTTGGCGCGACCGGGCGAAGTGGTTGAGGGTCTTCTGTTTCTGGCGCAGTTTGCGCTGCCACTTGGTCAGGAACGCCGGGCTGCGGGCTTGCATCTGCAACGGGCCGAAGTACAGCTCTCGGGCAGTGTAGGTCACGGGCCCGGCCCGTTCGGCGACGATGATTTCGTAGTCGAAGCGGTTTTCCCGCAGCACTTCCTCACAGAGGATGCGGTAACCATTGTCCATCAGCCACTGGCGCAGGGGCTGCTCACCGCCATTGGGTTGCAGGATCAAGCGTTCCTGACCGCTCAGGCGTGCCTTGCCACTGTCGAGGATGTCGCGAATCGTCTCGCCGCCCATGCCGCACAGGCTGATCGCCGTGATCCCGTCGCCGGGCTCGATGGCCGCCAGGCCGTTGGCCAGGCGCACGGTGATTTGCCGGTCCAGGCCATTCTCGCGCACGGTGCGTTCGGCCGCCTGAAAGGGCGTCAACGCCACCTCCCCCGCCACCGCCGCCGCAATGGCGCCACGGCGCATCAACGCCACCGGCAGGTAGCCGTGATCCGAACCGATATCGGCCAGGCGTGCCCCTGCCGGTACATGTGCTGCCACGCGCTCCAGACGCATGGACAATGTCTGTTCGTTCAACTGCAGCCCCTTTCTCACCACGAACCTCCGGCACCGTTGGCCGGATCGGGGCGTGATTGTGTCGGGCTACGTCGTGCATTTCAAATTTATGCGACCGGGGTCATGCTCGAAGCCGTTGTGCCACTCGGGGTGTTCGAAGGCGACAGGGAACAGCACATCGCCCGCGAAGGTCAACCGCTGGCCGCCAGAGTTCACATAGACCACGCTGTGCCCCGGGGTGTGGCCGCCGGTGAGCTTGGCGAGCACGCCCGGCGCCACTACATATTCATCGTCAAACGTACGCACCTTGCTGCGGTATTCGTTGATGAACTGATTGGCGGTGGCCCGCAGGACATCCGGCACCGGCGACGGCATGGAGGTCAGGGAAAAATCCGGCCCAGAAACATGTCCTTGAACCACGCTGCGCGGGCAGCCAGGTCTTAGCGTGGCCGGTGCCTACAAAAAGATAGGGAAGTTAGTACAGGGACCAGGCATGTCCTGGGGGGGGGGGGGGGGGGGGGGGGGGGGGGGGGGGGGGGGGGGGGGAGGGGGGGGGGGGGGGGGGGGGGGGGGGGGG
>NZ_JBPKAM010000114.1:0-18085 GCF_051216495.1 Pseudomonas baetica
CGCGAGCGCGATTTCTATGTTTTCCTCGCCGCCTACCGTTCGCATTCGCCTTACTCTTTGATCAATACCCCTTTTCTTCCCCCCCCCTCCCCCCCCCCCTACCCCCCCCCCCCCCCCCCCCCCCCCCCCCCCCCCCCCGCTCCCACAGGGATTAGCAGAAGGATTAGTCGCGATAGACCGGGAAATCCTCGCACATCGCAGCCGCTTGCCGGGCCACCCGGGCCTCGACATCGGCATCGCCGAGGTGGTCGAGGATGTCGCAGATCCATCCCGCCAGTTCGATGCTCTGGGCTTCCTTGAATCCCCGGCTGGTGATCGCCGGCGTACCGATTCGCAGACCGGACGTCACGAAGGGCGATTGCGGATCATTGGGCACGGCGTTTTTGTTTACGGTGATGCCGGCACGGCCCAGTGCGGCGTCGGCGTCCTTGCCGGTCAGGCCCTGGCGAATCAGGCTGACCAGGAACAGATGGTTGTCGGTGCCGCCCGAGACCACATCGTAACCGCGCTCGATAAACACCTGCGCCATGGCCTGGGCGTTGCGGATCACTTGTGCCTGATAGGTCTTGAAGGCCGGTTCCAGTGCCTCCTTGAAGCACACGGCCTTGGCGGCGATCACATGCATCAGCGGGCCGCCCTGGCCACCGGGGAACACGGCGGCGTTGAGTTTTTTCTCCAGTTCCGCATTGGCCCTGGCCAGGATCAACCCGCCACGGGGACCGCGCAGGGTCTTGTGGGTCGTGGTGGTGACCACGTCGGCAAACGGAATCGGGTTCGGATACAGACCGCTGGCCACCAGCCCGGCGACGTGCGCCATGTCCACGAACAGATACGCGCCGACCTTGTCGGCGATCTGCCGAAAGCGCGGGAAATCGAGGGTCTTCGAATACGCGGAGAACCCGGCAATGATCATCTTCGGCTTGTGCTCAAGGGCCAGCCGTTCGACTTCGTCGTAATCGATCAACCCGGTAGCGGTGTCGATGCCGTACTGTACGGCGTTGTAGAGCTTGCCGGAAAAACTCACTTTGGCACCGTGGGTCAGGTGCCCGCCATGGGCCAGGCTCATGCCCAGTACGGTGTCACCGGCTTGCAACAACGCCAGATAGACGGCCGCGTTGGCCTGGCTGCCGGAGTGCGGTTGCACGTTGGCGTAATCGGCGCCGAACAGCGCTTTTGCACGATCGATCGCCAGTTGCTCGACCACATCGACATGTTCGCAACCGCCGTAATATCGCTTGCCCGGATAGCCTTCGGCGTACTTGTTCGTCAAGCCACTGCCTTGCGCCTGCATCACCCGTCGGCTGGTGTAGTTCTCCGAAGCGATCAACTCGATATGGTGTTCCTGTCGCGCGTCCTCGGCGTTCATCGCCGCCAGCAGTTCATCGTCGTAGCCTTCGATCTGGTCGTGCTTGCTGAACATGGTGGAGCCCTCTGTTTTGTTCTTTGTGGGAGCGATAGCAAGGGCAGTGCCAGTTGGGTTTATGTTTTTTAAAACAAAGGCTTGCGAGTGTTTGTCGAAATGAGTGGCCGGTGTCGTCCGTATTGAAATCAATACAGGCATTTGAGGTTTTGGCGAGCGAAGGCCAGGGTGGCCGTGTTATCCGGGGCTTGTCCTGAATTCGCTACGGTGTATCGATTTGCATACGACCTTTGTGGGAGCGAGCCTGCTCGCGAAGGCGGAGTGTCAAACAACATCACTGTTGAATGTCATGGCCTCTTCGCGAGCAGGCTCGCTCCCACAAGTGAAAAGGTTCATCAGTGTTTTTCGGGGGATGGCACTTTACGCGAACAGGTCGCCAGATCCTCGAGAAACGCTTGGAGAATCGGTGGTGGCGCCGTGCCGCGTCGGGTGATTACGTCGAAGGGCGACATCAGTTGCAGGCTCTGTGGGGCGAGTTGATGCATCTCGCCGGTCTTGATCCACTGGGCGGCGAAATGCGCCGGCAGAAAGCCCAGGTAGGCGCCGGAGATGATCAGGATTGCCAGGGCCTCGATATTGTCCACGGTCGCCGCGGCCTTGCTGACACCCAGGTGTTCGAGGTCGTATTGCTGCATGTAGCCACGGACCACGATGCGGCTGGTGCTGATTTCTTCGAGCAGTTCCTCTCCCTCGGCCTGGCTGCCGAACAACGGATGGCGCCGTCCGCAATACAGCCCCAACGCTTCCTGATACAGCGGTGAATGTTGCAAGCCTGGCACATGGATCGGGAAGTGCCCGATGGCCAGGTGCAAGCGGCCGTCGAGCACCCGTTCCTCCAGTTCCGCGGGTTCGCCGACGTAGACGCTCAGGTGCACATCGTGCCCGCGCGAGACGAAGCGCTGGGTGGTGCGGGGGATCGGCGAATCCGGGTCGGTGATGGTGCTGTCGATGATCCCCAGGTTGAGCTTGCCGCTGATGTGCTGCTTGAGTACGTCGGCGTCCATGCAGAAATTCTCCACCGCCGAGAGCAGGCGCTGGGTGGCTTCATGGATCGCCACCCCTTGCTCGGTCAGGCGAAAGCCACTGCGCCCGCGCTGGCAGAGCTTGACCCCGAGCCGCGTCTCCAGATGGGTCATCTGTTCGCTGATGGTCGATTGCCCGGCATTCAACGCCGCTTGCGCTGCGGAAAACCCGCCACAACGGACAATCGTGGCAAACACCCTGAGCAATTTCAGGTCGACATCGTGCAGTTGAATCACCCTGGACCTCCCGCGTGTGGATACATCGCTAATGCCGATATGAGTATCTGATGTTTAGCATTTTTTCCACGAAAAGCTGCGCCCATAGTCTTTCCAACGGCGGTCGCCTTGCAGTCCGCCTAGCCGATAACAAGAAGTGGAGAGGCCCAAATGTCGAACAACGGTTATGAATCCGGTCGCCTGAACCTGCCATTCGTGGGGCATTGCACCTTCGGCAAATCCCCGGTGTGCACCGACTGGGATGCGCTGGACGCGGATGTGGCGATACTCGGTGTGCCCAACGACATGGGCACCCAATGGCGCTCCGGCGCGCGCTTCGGGCCACGGGGCATTCGCGAGGCATCGACGCTGTTTTCCTTCGGCCACGCCGGCGCCTACGACCACGAAGACGACGTCATGTACCTGACCGCCGCCGACGTGCGCATGGTCGACGTCGGTGATGCCGACATCGTCCACACCGACATGGCCACCAGTAACGAAAACACCGAATACGCCGTACGCAAGATCCTCGATGCCGGTGTCATGCCGGTGGTACTCGGCGGCGATCACTCGGTGCACGCGCCAGTGATCAAGGCGTTCGAAGGTCGCGGCCCGATCCACATCATCCACTTCGATGCGCACCTGGATTTCGTCGATGAACGCCACGGCGTTCGCTACGGCCATGGCAACCCGCTGCGCCGCGCCTCGGAAATGAACCACATCGTCGGCATGACCCAGATGGGCATCCGCAACGTGTCGTCGTCCAACCGCGATGACTACGAAGCCGCCCACGCGGCTGGCTCGAAAATACTCTCGGTGCGCGACGTGCGTCGCCTGGGTGTCGACGGGGTGCTGGCGCTGATCCCGCAGAACATCAACTACTACATCACCATCGACATCGACGGTTTTGACCCGTCCATCGCCCCTGGCACCGGCACCCCGAGCCACGGCGGCTTCCTCTACTACGAAGTGCTGGAAATCATCCAGGCCCTGGCCAAACGAAGCAAAGGCAACATTGTCGGCATGGACCTGGTGGAGGTTGCACCGGTGTACGACCCGACCGGCATGACCTCGATCCTCGCCGCGCAACTACTGCTCAACAGCATCGGCTTCATCTTCCACGAACGCGCTCAAGCGCGGTCTGAGATGAACGAAACCACTACGGCCACGGCGTGACCCGACCGCCACACAGAGGAGCCTGAAAATGGACGCGATCGTTAAGCAGTATTTGCAGACATTCGGTGTATCCGAAGCCACCCAGACGTTTCTGAGCAAGGTGCAGAAAATGTTCATCGGGGGCGCCTGGGTCGAGGCCAGCGACGGCCAGACCTCCGAAGTCATCGAACCTTCGACCGAAGGCCTGATCACTCGCATTCCCATGGGCACGACCGAGGATCTGGATCGCGCCGTGCAAGCCGCTCGCGCCCAGTTCGACGGCGGCGCCTGGCGTCAGGCCAAACCGGCGGAACGCGAACGGCTGATGCAACGCCTGGCGGATCTGATCGAGCAGAACGCCGCGGAGCTTGCGCAAATCGAATCGATCGACATGGGCAAATCCGTGGCGTTCGCCAAGGATGTCGATATCCAGGGCACCGTTGACACCCTGCGTTACTTCGCCGGTTGGGCCACCAAGCTCCACGGCCGTACCGTCGAGCCGTCGCTGCCCGGTAATTACCTGGCCTATACCCGCAAGGAAGCGGTGGGCGTGGTCGGTGCCATCGTGCCGTGGAATTTCCCGCTGCAAACCATGGCCTGGAAACTCGGCGCGGCGCTGGCCACCGGTTGCACCGTGGTGGTCAAACCCGCCGAACTGACCTCGCTGTCGGCCCTGCGTTTTGCCGAGCTGGTGCAGGAAGCGGGCATTCCGGACGGGGTGATCAACATCGTCACCGGGCGCGGCAGCGTGGTCGGCGCGGCCATGTCTGTCCATCCGGGCATCGACAAACTGACCTTCACCGGCTCGACCCCGGTGGGCCGCACCGTCGGCCGCGCCGCGCTGGACGAAATGAAGCGACTAACCCTCGAACTCGGAGGAAAATCACCGGTAATCGTCATGGCCGACGCGGACATCCCGGCCGCTGCACAAGCGGTGGCCAACGGAGTGTTCTTCAACTCGGGGCAGGTGTGCGACGCCGGTACGCGGGCCTATGTTCATCGCAGTGTCTACGACGATTTCCTGCGCGAACTGATCGCCTACACCCGGACGTTGAAAATGGCCCCCGGCATGGACCCGGACTGCTTCATCGGCCCGCTGGTGTCGGCCCAGCAGAAGCAGCGCGTGACCGAGTACATCGAAACCGGCAAGGCCGAAGGCGCCGAACTGGTCTATGGCGGCCAGCCGGTCGAAGGCCCGGGCTACTTCGTCGAACCGACGATCTTTGCCCATTGCCGCAACGACATGCGCATCGTCCAGGAAGAGATCTTCGGCCCGGTGCTGGTGACTGCCGCCTTCGACAATGAAGAAGAGGCCCTGGCCCTGGCCAATGACTCGGTCTATGGCCTGGCGGCGGCCCTGTATTCCAACGACCTGGGCAAGGTGCACAGCTTGATTCCACGGTTGAAAGCGGGCTCGGTCTACGTCAACGCCCACGGCACCCTCGACCCGTCGATGCCGTTCGGTGGCTACAAACAGTCCGGGTTCGGCAAGGATTTGGGCGCGGAGCAGCTGGATTACTTGCTCGAAACCAAGGCGGTGTGGATCACCTTGCCCGGCTGACACAGTTCCTGTGTAGGAGCGAGCTTGCTCGCGATGGTCGCCAACGATAACGCTGGCAGCCTGACACCCCGTGGTGTTGTTGGATTCATCGCGAGCAAGCTCGCTCCTACAGGTGTACGGCAAGGACGCGCCGAAACAATGCGGTTATCTCGTCATGATCTTCCAATAACAAGAGTCCATCATGAACATAGACGCCAAGCCTGTCCCGAATGTGTCCATCCTCGACGACAAATCCGTGGTCGAGAGTCATTCCATCGACTTCATCCCTGAGGGCGAACGCACCGACAAGCTGTCGAGCCAGGGACCGTTCTGGTTCCTCGGCAATTTCACCTTCTTCACCATGACCATCGGCTTCGTCGGTCCAAGCGTCGGCCTGACCGCGCTCTGGACCACCCTGGCCGGCACGCTGGGCATCATGTTCGGCACCTTGTTCATGGCTTTTCATGGCTCGCAAGGGCCGCACCTGGGCCTGCCACAGATGATCCAGTCCCGGGCGCAGTTCGGTTATCGCGGGGTGATTCTGGTGTTGCTGGCGACGCTGTTCGTGTTCGCTGGTTTCAACATCGTCAACCTGGTGTTGATGATGCAGGGCCTGCACACGCTGTTCGGTTTCAGTCCCACGGTGATTGCGGTGGCGGTGACTGTCCCGGCAGCTGTCCTGGCGATCCTCGGCCATGACTGGATGCACCGCAGCTTCAAATGGGCGTTGTACCTGTCCCTGCCGCTGTACGGCCTGGTGACCCTGGCGGTACTGATGGGGTGGGTGCCGGATGCAGTGCTGCCGGCGCTGGCCGAAGGCGAAACGGCCCCGGCACCGTTGGGTTTCAACTGGACCGGCTTCATCGCCCAGTTCGCGGCAGCCGCCAGCTACAACATCGCCTATGCCCCTTATGTGTCCGACTACTCGCGTTACCTGCCGAAGAACACCTCCAGCGGCAAGTTGATTGCCGTGGTGTTCCTCGGAGCGTCGTTGTCCGGTGCCTGGATGATTTCCGTGGGCGGCTGGCTGGCCGATCACCTGCACTCCACTGACGTGCTGGTGGCCCTCGGACAAGTCGGCAACACTGTGTCGCCACTGATGGGCACAGCGGTGGTGGTGATCACCATCCTGGCGTTCCTACCAGTGATCGCGATGAACATCTACAGCGCCAAGCTGACTACGTTGACCTGTGTCGATTCGATCAAGCACATCGAACCGACCCGCAAGGCGCGGATCCTGGCGATCCTGTTCGTGATCCTGCTGCAGCTGGGCGTGGCCCTGAGCATCCAGAGTTCCGGCAAGGGCTTGTCAGTGCTCGGTATCTACCTGGTGGTGATGTTGTACTTCCTGGTGCCCTGGACCTCGGTCAACCTCACCGATTACTTCTTCGTGCGCAAAGGCCGCTACGCCATCCCGCACTTTTTCATGCCCCACGGCAACATCTACGGCAGCTGGGGCCTGCGCGGCATTCTCGCGTACGCCATCGGCTTCATCTCGATGATCCCGTTCTTCTACATCTTCGACGGCGTCGAACAGCGCGAGGTGTATGTCGGCCCGTTGGCCAAGGCCTTGGGCAGTATCGACATCGCCTGGCTGGTGGGGCTGATCGTCTCGGGGCTGGCGTACTACTGGCTGAGCCGTTCGATTGATCTAAAACGCGAAGAAGCCGTGATCCAGCAGATCGAAAAAACCTGTCCGCAATACACCACTGGCGACTCGCTCAACGTGTTCAAAGAGTCGGCGGTCCGGAGATAAATCATGACGACGCAAAAATACGACTACATCATCATCGGCGCAGGCTCGGCAGGTTGTGTGTTGGCCAACCGCTTGAGCGAAGACCCGGCCACTTCCGTGTTGGTGCTGGAATTCGGCGGCAGCGACAAGAGCGTGGTGATCCAGATGCCCAGCGCGTTCTCGATCCCGATGAACACCAAGAAGTACAACTGGCGCTACGAAACCGAACCGGAAACCTACCTCGACGGCCGACGCATTCACTGCCCGCGGGGCAAGGTGTTGGGCGGATCGTCGTCGATCAACGGCCTGGTCTACATCCGTGGCCACGCCTATGACTTCGACGAGTGGGAAACCCTCGGCGCTCAAGGCTGGGGCTATAAAAATTGCCTGCCGTACTTCAAACGCGCCGAGAGCTACGAGGACGGTGGCGACAACTATCGCGGGCAAACCGGGCCGCTGCACACCACCAACGGCAACCACATGAAAAACCCGCTTTACGGGGCCTGGGTCGAAGCCGGCGCCGAAGCGGGCTACATCAAGACCGACGACTGCAACGGCTTCATGCAGGAAGGCTTCGGCGCGATGCACATGACCGTGAAAAACGGCGTGCGCTGCTCCACTGCCAATGCCTACCTGCGCCCGGCCATGGGCCGGCCGAACCTGACCGTGATCACCCACGCCATGACCCGCCAGATCATCCTCGACGGCAAGCGCGCGGTGGGCATCCGCTATGACCACGATGGCCAGACCCACGAGGTGTATTGCAACCGCGAAGTGCTGATTTCCTCCGGCCCCATCGGCTCGCCGCACCTGCTGCAACGCTCCGGCATCGGCCCGGCCGAAGTCCTGCGCAAAGCCGGGATCGTCGTGCGTCATGACCTGCCGGGGGTAGGGGAGAACCAGCAGGATCACGCCGAGGTGTACATCCAGTTCGGCTGCAAGGAACCTGTGACCCTCAACAGCAAAATGGACCCGCTGAGCAAGTTGATGATCGGTTTGCGCTGGCTGCTGTTCAAGGACGGGCTGGGCGCCACCAACCACTTCGAGGCCGGCGGTTTCATCCGCTCCGACAAGGGTCTGCGCTGGCCGGACATTCAGTTCCACTTCCTGCCTGCCGCCATGCGCTACGACGGCAACAAACCGATCAAGGGCCACGGCTTCATGGTACTCACAGGTCCCAACAAACCGAAAAGTCGTGGCTATGTGCGGGCGCGTTCCGCCGACCCGTACGAGCATCCGGAGATCCGTTTCAACTACCTGCAACGGGAGGAGGACCGCGAAGGCTTCCGCCGCTGCATCCGCCTGACCCGCGAAATCATCGGCCAAAAGGCCATGGACCGCTTCCGCGACGGCGAAATCGCCCCCGGCCCGCTGGTGCAAACCGATGAACAGATCGACGCTTTTGTCCGCGAAAACCTCGAAAGCACCTACCACCCTTGCGGCTCGTGCCGCATGGGCGAGGACGACATGGCGGTGGTGGACTCCGAACTGCGGGTGCATGGTATCGCCGGGCTGCGGGTGATCGACTCCTCGGTGTTCCCGACCGAGCCGAACGGCAACCTCAACGCCCCGACCATCATGCTGGCCGAACGGGCTTCGGATCTGGTTCGCGGGAGGAAAATGCTGCCGGCGGCGGAGGTGCCGGTGGGGCTGGTGGAGAACTGGGAGAACAGCCAGCGCTCCTCCTTGCCGGGGCGTAACGTACGGGTCTGACTCCATCTCGCGGACACCCCGTTCCCCTGTAGGAGCTGCCGCAGGCTGCGATCTTTTGATCCTGCCTCTAAAAGATCGCAGCCTCGTTCCACTCGACAGCTCCTACAGGACCGAGGTGGGCGCATACCTGTAGGAGCGAGCATGCTCGCGAAAAACGTGCGGCCAACGCGTGCATCCAGACTGCCCGCGCCATCGTTGCCACCGGATAAAAGATCAAAAGATCGCAGCCTTCGGCAGCTCCTACACCTATCCCATGTAGGAGCTGCCGAAGGCTGCGATCTTTTGCTTTTCTATCCCGCCGATTCAATCCGATCCAGCGCCCGATTCACCGCCAGTTCCCCCAACATAATGACCTGCGCAATACCCAGCAGGGTGTTGCGACTTGTCCCCTCCGTCCTGTCCGCCAGATCCAGTGTCATGACATTGGCCGACGTCAGCGATTCGCAGGCATGGGCCAGAAGGGTTTGTGTATCGAGATCGGGGTTGACGATGAAGGTGGGGTCAAGCGTGCGGGGGGTGGCGTTGATGTCGGCGGCTGAGGGGATGCGGACGGATGTTGCCGGATCGGATTCCGGCGGGTTTGGCGTTGGCTTGACCATGAATGCTTCCCTTAAGTAGTAGGGCCGCGACCCTTCGCTACTACACGAAAGGGAGGCAGCTGTGCGCAAGTTAGTAGACCGGCAAGGGTAAGCAAAAACCGGCGCGTCCGAGGACGCCATGCGCACAGCTACCATCGAGTTCAGGAGAACCTGACTGATGATGCTCGTGCGACCGCTATAACCTTGGCGGGCTACTAAACCCGATCACTGACAACCAGTGACGCGAATCAAGTTACCCAGCAGCCCCAAGGCATACAAGCCGGCGGATTCTGGCGTAACGGTAGGCAACGACGCAAGAATCTGTGGCTTTCATCAAGTAACTTCGCCGGCTTTTAAACACGCAGAAAGTTATGCGCCAGTAAGCGCCGAAAAGAGGCTTAACAATCCTCAGTTGGTTGCCTTTAACCGCCGTTATAGAAAATTCTTACAGACCCCACGACCCAACTCCCGGACGCTTCCTACGCGAATCAGGGAAGCGTCCTATTTCAACCCTTGTCATCTTCCAGAAAGCTATCGGCCGCTTGCACGAGGGTGGACATGACGTCCCCTCGTGCACCATCCCGAAGCCCTCGGGAGGGATCAATTTTTTGGGAATCAAACCTCTTACTCAAGGACTGACATGAACGACTACCTGCACCGTACGGACACGCTCAACCCTTTCAAGACCATTACTGTTGTGGGCAAACAGATCCGCCACTGGATCGAATTTCAATTGCTCGACGAACAGGGCGAACCCCTGGCAAACCTGCCCTGGCGAGCAGTGAATCAGGCCGTTCGAGACGGCAACGCCGATGAATATGTTGGCCTGAGCGACGCCCAGGGCGTGATCCGCATTGACGACCTGTATCCGCTGTCCATCACCCTCAAAATCGAGGCCGACCCGCTGGCCGAGCTGCTGCAGACCCGCCGCCTGCGCGCCGAACGGGCCGAACCGCGTCGACCGGGTTTGGGTGACCGCACTCCACTGTATGGTCCGCAGCGTTCGGGGTTTTCGCCGATCGAGAAACAGGCGCTTGCGGACGGTCATGGCTATCACTATCTGCGGATTGGGCAGTTGTGCGATCAACTGCCAACGTTCCAGCCAGCTTTGGATGACCCAAAGAATCCTCCGGCTTTCCATTTTCCGGACCCGAATTTCGGTGGTTTCACCGTCAGTGATGACCAATTGGATCGGCGTCATGTGTTGGAAGTTTGCCCGTTCCGCGCCTGGTCGCTGGTGCTGCACCACCAGTCGGAATACAGCCTGGCCAATGCTTACAACTTGGGGTTGATGAGCATTTTGGCGTATAGCACGCGGCCCAAGAACCAACTGGGTTCGGCCAACGAGCTTTTCGAGCTGCAATGCCTCGACCTGTCACGCACACCGAGGGTTTGGGATAACGGCCAGGCGTGGCCTTGTCTGGTGACTGATGTGCCTTTCAGTGATCGTTATGTAACCGTCAAGCCATTAGATACAAAACTGGCAATTCCCCCAGAAGGTGACACCCAGCTGTTTTACGCCATCAGCGCATCGCAGGTACTGGTGGCCTGGCGCGGCACCGAAATGAGTGGCCTGGCCGACCTAAGCACCGATATGACTTTTCGTCCTGTTAAACCAGAGCTCGCAGCCATTTGCGAATCCAAAGTACCCTGCGCTGATCTAGTGCCTGAAGGTAGTGTGCACCTAGGTTTTCGCGATGCATTTGTAGTTGCCAGAAATAATTATTCTGAGGATCTGAGCGGGGCGCTTCCAGAAGCGGCTTTCGACAGAAAACTATTCATCTGCGGCCACAGCCTCGGCGGTGCACTCGCACTCATCCACGCCGCCTCACTGAAAGATCGCAATCCACTGCTGTACACCTATGGCATGCCACGGACCTTGACCCTCAAGGCCGTGCAATCGCTGAGCGAGCTATGGCATTTCCGCCATGTCAATGACACCGATGTCGTTCCCCGCGTGCCACCCGAGGCGGCGCTGGACAATCATCTGTACGACCTCTATGGCCCAATGGGTACATTCATGGGTTTCAGTTGGTCGACCCGCCAGGCGCTGGCCAGCGCGATGTTTCAACACGGTGACCCGTTCAGCCATCACGGCGAACTCGCCATGTTCTTCAGGGCCGAGCAGCATCAGGAACAGGCCATCACTCCATACCCTGCGTACCGTAAGCCCGATGGCGCTCAGTACCGCAGCACGATCAACGTTCGCTTGCAGGAAAAGGCCAAGCTGTACCTGGTGCCCAGCCTCTGTGAGGTCGACGACAAGCGGGCCGAGCAGGCTCAAGAACGTCTGAACGCTTCGCTGTGCACCGAGAGCCGTGCCCGATTCTTTCCACGCCACAGTCATCCAGATGTGAACCGGCTACTGGGCATTGGCGATCACTTCATGTCGCAGTACCAACCCTACATCCACAACCAGTTGCTGGAGACCCTCGACCCATCACGGGAGCCGCTGTTGGAGCGGCAGGTACAACGGCGCAAGTTCGAACAACAGATGAAGGATCACTACGGCAGCACCCCCGCGGATGAATACAGCCGCAATAGCGTGTTTCTGGAGATGCAGAAACTGATCGACCACGCCTTGAGCGTGACGCTACAGGCCGAGGGCGGTACCGAGGCGCTGCAGCGTTTCAACGCAATCGCCGATCCGCGCGCCTACTACGAAAAAACCTTCGGTTAAGCCTGCTCACAAGGCCAAGGACAAACGCATGTTCTACAGGACGCCCTTCGCTCTTTTCACACTGTTTTTTTGTCTGAGTGGGTGCGGTCAGGATTACAGCCTGGCGCCGCCGGCAGACAGTGAAAAAATTACCGTGACACTAAAAGTGCCGAAAGAGCTCATAACGCGAACCATGCAGGTCATGTATCGCTCCACACGCTGCACGTTCACCGATCACTCGGCCAGTGGCAAACCCTATCAGCGCGATGGGTATCAGCGCATCGATATTGAGCCAATGCGGCAGGGGGAGAGCGAACTTTACGAAGCGCATTTGCCGGTGGATGGTGGCGGTGCATGCCAATGGCGTTTGAGCAACGTGACCTTTGGCGTTACCTATGCCGATCCGACACTTTTCGGTGAGAACGTGACCTTTGGTGCCGGCGGAGGGGTGACCGTGATTTTCGACCACAACAATTCGCCAAGAGGTCCGGCGGATATCAAGGTCGATGGGGATTTAATAATTAGAAAAGACTATTACCCCTGGGTAAGTGAGTCCTTTATGGGGGGGGAAAAAAAGAGAGTTAGTTTAAAGACAGAAGGGAACGATATCTTCTTGAGTTATCAGGCATTACAGGCACGAAAGGTGTATTTCGAACCCATTCTGCATCCGGACTTTACGATTTACTCCAAGCAACCTAAGGAAAAGAAGGATGGCAATTACACCGCTTTCACTTATCCCGACGGAACCACCGTGGCTGACGGTAAATGGCACCCGGATTTCTTGAGACTACAAACCATCCGCACCGGCCGCGCCCGCGATTGCTTCGACTCCTGGCGTTACGACAGGTGCCCTGACCGTCGCCCGCAGCTATTACCCGATTGGTTACCCGAGCCCGACAAACCGGGCTACGGGCATTACCTCATCGTGGACGAGTGGGGTAATGAACTTCGGGCATTTGCCTATCGACTGGTGGGCCAGGACGGCCGGATTTATCAGGGCAAGAGCAGCGTCAACGGACGGACAGAACCCTTGCCGGACAGCGCGCATCCGCTTCGCAAAGTCGAGTTTCCCGTGGACAAATGGTGATTTTTTCTGTGCGCAGTTTGTCTCGCAGGATCATTGCAAGCCTCCAGTGGCGAAGTCATGGAGCGCTTCGATGCCGTGGCTGACCCACACGCCTATTACCCAAAGACCTACGAATGAATGCGCTCTCGCAACCAAGGTTGAGACCATGATCGGAAAGATGTCCATCGTTTTACTCTCCCTGTTATTCAGCGTGAGCGGATGCTCCAAGGACTACAGCCTGACCCCACCCGCGGACAGCGAGCAGATCACCGTGACGGTGAAAGTGCCCAAGGAGCTGAAAACCGAAACCATGTGGGTCATGTATCGCTCCACCACCTGCAAACGCATTAGCCATGGAGCCAGTGGCCAACGTATTGAGCTCGATGGTCATCACTCCGTCTACAAGGAGTTCCAGCGTCAGGGGGAAAGTGACCTTTATCAAATCGAACTGCCAAAGGATGGCGGTGGCGCGTGCAAATGGCATCTGGCTAACGTGACCTTTGGTGTGGCCTATGCAGATCCGACGCAGTTTGGAGAAAACGTGACCTTTGGCGCTGGTGGTGGAGTTGTGGTGATTTTCGATCACAACAACTCACCAAGAGGGGGAGCTGATGTCAAAGTTGATGGAGACTTGGAGATTAAGAAGGAATATTACCCGTGGGTCAGTGAAGGCTATATAGGCGGTTATCGTAAGCGTGTCAGCTTGGCCGGAGCGGGCAGTATCTATCTCAGCTATCAAGCATTAACCGCGCGAAAAGTGTATTTCGAACCTGTCTTGCATTCAGACTACGTTCTTTATTCAGTCGGCCCGAAGGAAAAGAAAAAAGGCAATTACACCTCCTTCACCTACCCCAACGGCAGCGTCGTGGCTGACGGTAAATGGCACCCGGATTTCCTGAAACTACAGACTATCCGCACTGGTCGCGCGCGCGATTGTTTCGTCCCCGGGCGTTATGCGAAATGCCCGGACCGTCGCCCTCAATTATTGCCTGATTGGCTACCCGAACCCGACAAACCAGGCTACGGGCATTACGTCATCGTGGACGAGTGGGGCAATGAACTTCGGCCATTTTCGTATCGACTGGTGGGCCAGGACGGGCAGATTTATCAGGGCAGGAGCGGCGCCAATGGGCGGACAGAACCCCCGCCGGACAGCGCGCACCCGTTGCGCAAGGTGGAGTTCCCCAACAGGACCTGGTGATGTTGTTGCAAGCCGATCGAGGCTAAGTAAGGCAGCGCTTGGAAATCCTAGGATGCACGCCACCGCGAGAAAGTTGCCAACGAAGATTTTCATTGATAACAACGAAGCGATGGTGGCGTGGAACGAGGGGTAGGTGTTTATTCAGATCAAAACATCGCAGCCTGCGGCAGCTCCTACACCGGTCCCACGTAGGCGCTGCCGCAGGCTGCGATCTTTTGATCTTTGCTAGGCTGTAAATCCCAACCCCGCAAGGACTCACCCCCATGCCCATCCAGGCCCTGCGCGCCGACGCTTCCCACCTCGACACCATCGCCCCGTTGTTCGACGCCTATCGCGGCTTCTACGGCCAACCGCCAAACCTGCCGCAATCCCGCGCCTTCATCGCCGAACGCATTGCCCGGGACGAGTCGGTGATTTTCCATGCCGTGGATGACAGCGGCGAAGCCCTGGGTTTCGTGCAGATGTTCCCGACTTTTTCCTCCATCGACGCACACCGCACCTGGTTGTTGGGCGATCTGTTCACCACACCCGCCGCCCGTGGCAAAGGGGTGGGCACGTTGCTGATGAACACCGCCCGGGATTTTGCGCGGCTGATGGGCGCCAAAGGCATGACCCTGGAAACCGCGACCGACAACCACAGCGCGCAGCGGTTGTATGAGTCGCTGGGGTACGTGCGTGATCCGGGTTATTACACTTACTGCCTGGATTTGAAGCAGGGCTGAGTGACCGATTATTTGAAACTGCGCAGAAACTCGTCCTGGGATTTGCCGCAAGTCAGGATGCGATAGCGCGTGCTGCGGGAAACGCCACTGTCCCGAAAACGCTCGTACACCGGTTGGAAAACCTCGCGATTCAAGGTTGGATGCGCTTGCGCCAGGTAGCGTTCGCAGCAAGCGTCATAGTCCTGCAGTGAAATGAAGTTCTGGAACCAATAGCGATAGAAATAACCCAGCAGAAACCCCAGGCTGAAATCGTGATCCAGCACCGAGTGCGCACAGCATTCGAAGTCGATCAGTCTTAGCGTGCCGTCGGGACCGATCAGGATGTTCTTGGGATGGGGGTCCATGTGCACGAAGCCTTCGACGAGCATACGGCCGAACAACGGGAGGATGTCCATCAGCAGCGGGGCAGCCAGTTCGGGGTGCTGGGTCAGGCGATCATCGACACTGCAATGATCATCGAAAAAGCCCACCAGCAAATACTCTTCCTTGAGAAACGGAAAGCGCCCGACATGACCGAAGGCAGCGACCCTTGGCGAGGATTGCGACTTGGCCGACACAGCCGACAAATTGATGAACTCATTGGTCAGGTCGTGCAGGCCGAACGCGCGCTTGAGGCCGAGGAAATTCTGCAGCTGCTTTTTCCAGTGGGTCAGGCGGTTGTATTTCAACACCCATTTGCGCTCGCCTTCGAGCAGGACCACGCGGCGGGTGTCTTCGGGGGTATCCAGCAGTCTGTGCTGCTCGGGTTGGGCAAAAAAGCGCTGCAACAATGGCACCAATTCGCCTTGGTCGGACGGGGCGATGTGGAAGGTGACGTCGGCGATTTTTTGCTGGTGGAGGGGGGAGGTGAGGTGTCGCAGATGACGCATTTGAAGCCCCTGTCAAAACATTCTGGTCCATAAAGCGGCGGCCAACGGGCACGACGCCTCGACATTATCGGCCGTTGATGGCTCGGCATGACTCACGAAGGTGATTTTTTTGCAGTGGGATGCATGGTGGCTTCAAATGCCCTTTCATTGAAAGAGAGTGGCAGCCTCGACGAGGCTGCCACCACAGGGCTAGTTAGGCATTGGAATGACAACGCCTTCTTTTTCCAGGTCTTCGCGTACCGACTGGAATTTCTGGTACTTGGAAATTTCGATCGGGCCATCGTAGCCCATGCTTTGCAGTTTGCGTGGAGGGTACTGAACGTAGGTTTTCATCAGCTTCGTGATTGCCATGCTGATGGGCACCATGGTCCAGGTGTGTTCGGTGTAGTTGTTCATGAAGATGTCGTAGCGTTCCTGCGGATCCTGCAGCAGGTCGAACACTTGAGGGACGGTCGCCACGTACTTGGTCGGGCCTTTCCAGCCCTGGTTGGAGTCGACAGCCAGGCCACCGGTGACGGCGCCATTGTCGCCCCTGAGGTTGAACACCGCCTTGTAGTTGCCCACGCGGGCAGCGCCGGGGGACAGCTCGTTCTCGGTGAAGTAGAACCACTCCTTGCGAGGGTCTGGGCCGGTTCCAAGTAGCACCGGGGTCATGTCGTAACTGTCGAAGATGATCGGCTTGCCTTCGCGATCCTTGTCCGGAAGTTTGATCCCGGCCACGGAAGCGAACGTCGCCATCAGGTCCAGGCCGCCGATGATGTCGTGGTTTTTTTGATCCGCCTTGATCTTGCCGGGCCAGACCATGATCGCCGGTACCCGGTTGCCGCCTTCACGCACGGTGCCTTTGGTGCCCCGGAAGGGCGTGTAGCCTGCGTCGGGGTAAACATCCTGCCAGGCACCGTTGTCGGTGGTGTAGACCACCAGGGTGTTTTTATCCAGGCCCAGTGCCTTGAGCTTGTCCATGATGCGGCCAATGTGGGTATCGAGTTCCACGATGGAGTCGGCGTACTTGGTCTTGGAGATCGACTTGTGAACGAACTCCGGCGACGGCAGGTTGGGCTGGTGCACTTTCATGAAGTTGACGTTGATAAAGAACGGTTTGTTCGATTTCGAGGCGGTCTCGAGAAACTCCAGCGCCGCCTTTTCCACGTAGTTGTCGAAGAACGGAATGCCCACGACACCGGGCTTGCCATCCACTACAGGGGTGTCGACGTACTGGCCGTTGATCTTGAATTCCTCAACGGCTTTCTCTCCCGCCTTGGCCGACAGCGCGCCCTGGGTCACTTTGGTGAACATGGCACGTGTCTCGTCATCCATGTCCGGGAACCATGTCGGGTCGGCGTAGGTGTAGGCATTGAGGTGATACAGGCCGACGTATTTCATCACGTCATAGCCTTGGGCGTTGGGCAGGGCGTAATCGGCTTCGCCCAAGTGCCATTTGCCCGTGAAATAAGTGTCGTAACCTCCGGTTTTCAGAACGGAGGCCAGTGTCCATTCAGCCGCCGGCAAGCCGCCACCCTGACCCTGGAACGCCACGGTGGTCATGCCGCTGCGGTTTGGGATGCGCCCGGTTTGCATCGCGGCCCGGCCTGGCGTGCAGCTGGGTTGGGCGTAGAAGGAGAAGAAGGTGGTGCCTTCGGCTGCCAGTTGGTCGATGCTCGGCGTCGGCATTCCGCGGCCAACACCGCCACCATAAGGCCCTAGGTCACCGTAGCCGGTGTCGTCGGAGACGATGAACAGGATATTGGGTTTTTCTGTCTGTGCTGCCTGTGCGATACCGTTGAGTGCCAAGATCAATGAACACGCAACGTAAAACCTGATGCGGTGCGAGTGCCTATTCATACCCGGTTTCCTCTCACGAATTGCTGCCAGACCACACAACGGGAGGCAAAACAATAAGGATCCTGGTGCGTGATCACCCAACCATGCGCCTGGACAGATCGAGGAAGGTTTCTAACGGCAGAATGGAAATCTGGTTCGCTATTCAAGGCGGTCGTGAAAGATTAGTTCCACAATCTGCGCGGTGCGCTGCCGTACGCCGCGTAATTGGCATCGTTTGTCGATTTTTCGGCGTAAACACCTATTGTGGGAGCGGGGGGGGGGGGGGGGGGGGGGGGGGGGGGGGGAGGTAGGGGGGGGGGGGGGGGGGGGGGGGGGGGGGGGGGGGGGGGGGGGGGGCGGGGGGGGGG
>NZ_JBPKAM010000115.1:0-18052 GCF_051216495.1 Pseudomonas baetica
GCGGTATGTCATTCAACAATCATGGCGACTGAAACACCGCTTTCGCGAGCAGGCTCGCTCCCACAGGGTTTGGCCTGTCGTCGGCTCTGCCGTCCGCTCACGGCCGCAGGGGTATGCTGGATCTTCGCCCATTCCACCCTCTGATCGAGAGGATAAACCGATGCGCGACTATTACGATCTGGGCACCTACAGCCGCCCGGTAACCACCCGTTCGCCGCAGGCCCAACTGTGGTTCGATCGTGGTCTGGTGTGGTGCTACGGCTATAACCATGACGAATCCATCCGCTGCTTCCACAAGGCCCTCGAGCACGACCGCGATTGCGCCATGGCTTACTGGGGCATCGCCTACGCCTCGGGTCCCAATTACAACAAGCGCTGGGACGCCTTCATCGAACAGGAGTTGAAAGAGGCTGTGGCCCAGGCCCGACAGGCGACGCAAACCGCACTGGCGCATCTGGACAACGCCTCGCCAGTGGAGCAGGCGCTGATCCTCGCGTTGGAGCAGCGCTACCAGGCCGATCAGGCGGCCAGCGTCGAACAACTCTTCAGCTGGAACGATGCCTACGCGGCGTCCATGCGCGATGTCTACACATCCTTTCCCGATGACCCCGACGTAGCGGCGCTGTTTGCCGAGGCACTGATCGACCGTACGCCCTGGCAATTGTGGGACCTGAAAACAGCTCAACCGGCAGCGGGCGCCGACACCTTCGAAGCCGTCGCCGTGCTGGAAAAGGCCCTGCAACGCATGGAGCAACACGGCGACTCACCGCACCCCGGCGTGCTGCACATGTACGTCCACACCATGGAAATGTCGCCGTACCCGGAACGGGCATTGCGCGCCGGCGACCTGCTGCGTGACCTGGTGCCGGACGCCGGGCACCTGCGCCATATGCCCTCGCACATCGACGTGCTGTGTGGCGATTACCGTGGGGCCATGATCACCAACCACCGGGCAATCCAGGCCGATAGCAAGTACCTTGAACAGGAAGGTCCGATCAATTTCTATACCTTGTATCGCAGCCACAACTACCACTTCAAACTCTACTCGGCGATGTTCCTCGGCCAATACCAACCCGCCCTGGAAGCTGCCGAACAACTGGCCGCGACCATCAAGGAAGAACTGTTGCGTGTGGAACAACCGCCCATGGCCGACTGGCTGGAAGGCTTTGTGTCAATGAAGGTTCACGTGCAGATCCGCTTCGGCAAATGGCAGGACATCCTGGCCACGCAGTTACCCGATGATCAGGCACTGTACTGCGTGACCACGGCAATGCTGCACTACGGCAAAGGCGTGGCCTACGCCGCCACCGGGCAAGTCGCCGCCGCCGAAGCCGAACAACACCTGTTCCTCGAAGCCTGGGCCCGAGTGCCGGACACCCGCTACCTGTTCAATAACCAATGCGTCGACATCCTCGCCGTGGCCGGCGCCATGCTTAATGGCGAAATCGAATACCGCAAAGGCAATCACGATTGCGCGTTCGATCACTTGCGTCAGGCATTGGAACTGGACAACAACCTGCCGTACGACGAGCCCTGGGGCTGGATGCAACCGGTGCGCCACGCACTGGGTGCGTTGCTTCTGGAACAGGGCAGGGTGGACGAAGCGCTGCAGGCCTACCGGGCCGATCTTGGCTTGGACAACACGCTCAGTCGCGCGTCCTGGCATCTGGACAACGTGTGGAGTTTGCACGGCTACGTCGAATGCCTGAAACGTTTGGGCCGGGACGCCGAAGCCTCCGCTGCGCAAACTCGTCTAAACCTGGCCCTGGCGCGGTCGGACGTGGAGATCAAGGCGTCGTGCTTTTGCCGGGTCGGCAAGGGGTGTTGTCAGTAGCATTGTGAACACACCCATCCCACAGGTTTGTGGCTAGGCTGATTTGAGGTCACAGCCTGCAACACCGGGCCTAATGGATAAGTCCGGATTAACTCAACGTACGGGCTCTTCTTTCCACAACTCTGAAACTCAAGTGCACGGATGTTCCTTTTTGTTCGTGGCAGGTTAGCCCCGCTTCGCCGCCAAAACTTTCCATGATCTGCTTGACCATGATCAAACCGATGCCGAGCCTGCCTTGCCGCGTGGTGTAGAAGGATTTGTAGGCCATCATTTCTTGCTGCCGTGCGGTGCCTTCGCCGGTGTCGGCAATGGTCAGGTGCAACCATTGCTGGGCGTCGTCCACGATGGCCTGGATGGTCAGCGTTCCCCCTTCGGGCATCGCTTCTATGGCATTGGCAATCACGCTATTGAGGATTTGGGATAGCAACAGCGGATTACTGATGATCCGGGCGGTCGGTTCATTCCTGAACTCGACCTGGATGCTTGATTGGCCCAATTGTGTGGCGAAGCCGGCCAGTGTGGTCTGCACCACCACCATGGGTTCCACCAGTTCCGCCTCACCGCGGATAGGTCGCAAGCACAGCAGTAACTCATGCACCCACTGCGCCATCCGATCCACCTGACTGACGATATCGTCGATGTTCTTTCTCGCCGGTTGACCTTCCATTGAATTGGCCAATTCCGCGCTCGAACGGATGCAGGCGAGGGGGTTGCGCAGGCTATGGGCGACCGCCGTGGACATTTCGACCAGCCCCACATAAGTCTTGTTGGCGACGAGTTGCGCCTCCTGCGAAGCCAACTGATTCGATGCCCGGTGAACAATCCAGTACAACCCCAGGTAAAGCAGCAGGCCGCCCACCGCCGTGGACAACCAAATAATCCAGTGGCCGCGATTGAGGCGTTCGATCAGGTCCGCCGGTTCCTTGTAGATCTCCACCACCGCCAGGGTATTGCCCAGGTCATCGACCAGGGGAATGTAGCTCTCGATGAAGAACATTTTGGGCGGGAGCAGGAATTGCTGTTCGGGACGTATTTCATCGGCACTGCTGTATCGGGTGGAGACCCGGTCCCTGGAGCTGAAGGCCGCTTCAAGCGCCTCGTCATTGAAGAACTTTTTGCCGACAAGCTGCGCGTTGGTCGACCACATCACGGTCCGGAGCGGGGAATAGATACTGATCAGCAGTGAGTCCGGGAGGTGCGAAAGGTGGTCGAGAAATTCGGAGCGCGCCCGTTGCCGGTTCTGCGAAAAATCCTCCGAGAGCATGCCATATTGGGTGGCTGCCAGCACATCGCCCATTAGCATCCCGGTTAACCCATGGTGACGTATCTCGCCCTTGGCGATGGTCTGGATAAACTGCGCCGATAACAGCGCGTCGCGCTCCAGGCTTTCGATGACCAGGAAACGGGTCGACACAGAGCCCAGACCGATCGCGATAGCGCTGATCAATATGAAACTGATGATCGAAAAACCCCGAAGCAGGTTGGACTGCCGTGTGGGCGCAATCGACTCGGTCGCTCCCCGTTTCAGACGTCTGATCAGTGTTGAAATGGTTGGCATGGGGAGCGTCCTGTGCATGCTGCTCATCCAGTGTTAGCAGCTGAACCACTCGAAGAATCCTTGATGCAACCCCAGCATTCTCTATGCCAAACCCCCGCTAGGCTCTTTCGTGTTGGAAGGGCCAGGCCGTCGTTCTGCGGACGATGCGGCGCTTTCTGCGCTTTTTCGTTATCCCGCCAGCATGCAAAGGCAATGGTTGGCGTTGGGGGAAAGTCAGCCTGTTTTGGGGACTATTCCCCAAATAAGGTATTGACGCGTCGAACACGAAAAAGCCCGGCTGATCAGGCCGGGCTTTTTGGGAGCTGTGGTGCAGCAGTACTTTATGCGACACGGTTGCCTTGCAGGTGGTCAGAGCCATCGGCGGCGACACGGTTGCCTTGCAGGTGGTCAGAGCCATCGGCGGCGACAGCGCGTTTTTCCAGCAGGCGGTCGGCGCCACCTTCAGCGACACGATTCTGGATCAAACGATCCGAACCCCCTTCAGCGACACGACTTTCGATCAGACGATCCGAGCCGCCTTCGGCGACTACAGGTTGAGCAGAGGTAGCGGCAAAAGCGTTAACTGCGAAAACCGAGAAAGCGATGCTGAGAAGGGTTTGGCGTTTCATGATCGTGTGCTCCAGGGTGTTATCGGTTGGTATGGAGCAGATGTTACGCCGCAGGATTTTTAAGAGAACTTCATTGAGTTGATGGTGACTATTGATGCAGTCAATGGTTCACAGAACCCTGTAGGAGCGAGCTTGCTCGCGATGACGGCATCACATCCAACGCTACTGTCAGCTGATCCACCGCTTTCGTCGGAACGCCGCCCGGAGCCGGCTCGTTTGTATGTTTAGACTTGAAAGGGTGGGCGCGACAGACATTGACCCTGTGGCGAGGGAGCTCGCTCCATGTCGCCCCGAGCACGGAACGGTGCAACGGGAGCAAGCTCCCTCGCCACAGGGTCATTGGTTGGTATTGGGTGGGTGAAGGTGTGTCGGGGAGGACGGGGGAAGCGTAGCTGTTTGCCATCATCTGGGAGTGGGCGACGTCGTTCGGGGGAACGATTGGCAGATTTAGAGGCAAGTAATGCGCAATTGGCAGGAGAATCGGTCTGTGGCTTGGGGGCACCTGAGCTCGCTTTCCATTTACTGAAACCGCCGATGCAAATCCGGAAAAATATCCTGCGCAACCTAGGTGGTTATACCGTATGAGAGGCTTCACATTTTATTTCACATACCTGAGAGAGGAGCCGCCGCTTATTTAAAGGGTTACAGTCGATATACAGTTTTGTTGTGATGATTTTTCTTCACATTTTTTTTCACAAAAGTCTTGTGAAATGACTGCGAGTTTTCTGAGTGAAAATGGCCCTCTTTCGTGTTTGCACGCTGATCGTGAGCACAAAAAAACGGGCGCCTTGGCGCCCGTTTTCATTTACTCCGCCGCCTGCGCCCGCAAACGCCGCCCAATCACATCCATCAAGTCACACCCATCGCGCAACGGAATGGATAACAGCTGAGAGAAGTCCTTCAAAACCACCGTGTCGCAACCAATCTCTGCACGAAAGGCAATATTCTCCAACACCTGCGTAACCGTGCGAATGCGGTAGTCCGCCATGGCTTGCAGCACGTCGAGTGGGGCTTGGGTGTCGATGAGCAAGGAGGCCGGGATCAGGTCGATTCCGGTGAGGGGCATGTATCTTTCCATAAGTAAAAACTCCGATCAGTGCAAAGGTTGACTGCCCCTCAATCGTCGCCAAACGATTGGGTGACAGCTGTACGCAGGTTGGCGAACCGGGATCGGAATCCGGCAGACCCGAAGGTCTCCCGCGCACAGCTGTCATAAAGACAACTTTGCGGGCATGCAAAAGCGCCAGCATTAAAACACAGCGCACTGCATTCCGATCGATCAGGTCGCCAAACCCGAATCGCCATGTGGACGACGGGGCTGACTATAAGCCCCATCCACATCAGCAGAGTAGGTGAGCACTTCCGAACTTCATGTAGGACCTGTGTTGATGAAACTTCAGACCTTTCCCATCACTGCACTGGCATTCCAAACACAGACCTGAGATGTTCATCGCCCCCGTGGTTTCAGCCACCGAAGCTATCCTCAATCAACACGCCAGCACCCGAGACGGACCCTCAATGCAAACCCCAACCCAACCCCAACGCCCCCTCTGGAAAACCTACCTGCTGTTCCTTGCCCCGATGGTCCTGTCGAACTTCCTGCAATCCATGTCCGGCACCGTCAACAGCATCTACATCGGCCAGATGCTCGGCACCCAGGCGCTGGCCGCGGTATCCGGCATGTTTCCCATCGTGTTCTTCTTCATCGCCCTGGTCATTGGTCTCGGCGCAGGGGCGGGTGTGTTGATCGGCCAGGCGTGGGGGGCGCGGGAACCGCATCTGGTGAAGGCAATTGCCGGGTCGACCTTGTTGCTGGGGCTGTTGATCGGGTTGGTGGCGGCGGTGGTGGGGAGTGTGTTTGCGCGGTCTTCGCTGGTGGGGTTGGGGACGCCGGGGGATGTGCTGGATGACGCGGTGTCGTATGCCCATGTGATGTTGTGGTTCATGCCGTCGCTGTTGGTGTTCGTGTTGTTCACGCAGTTGCTGCGCGGGGTGAGTGACACGCTATCGCCGTTGTTGGCGTTGGTGGTGTCGACCGTCATCGGGTTGGCGCTGACGCCGGCGTTGATTCGCGGCTGGTTCGGGTTGCCGATGCTGGGGATTCAGAGTGCGGCGTTTGCCGGGCTGGCGGGGAACCTGGCGGCGATGGCATGGCTGGCGTGGCGCTTGATTCGCAAGCGGCATCCGCTGGCGCCGGACCGCGAGTTTTTTGCGGCGATGAAGCTCGATTGGGCGATCCTCGGCAAGGTGCTGCGCATCGGCTTGCCCACCGGGTTGCAGATGGTGGTGTTGTCACTGTCGGAGCTGGTGATTCTGGCGCTGGTGAACCAGCACGGTTCCCAAGCGACGGCGGCGTACGGGGCGGTGACGCAGATCGTCAACTACGTGCAGTTCCCGGCGTTGTCGATTGCGATCACGGCGTCGATCCTTGGGGCGCAAGCGATCGGGGCTGGGCGTATCGAACGCATCGGGGCGATTTTGCGCACGGGGTTGATGATCAACGTGTGCCTGACCGGTGGGCTGGTGGTGTTGGGGTATCTGCTGTCGCACCGCTTGCTGGGCTCTTTCCTCACCGAAGCGGCGACGCTGAGCATGGCCGACCATCTGTTGCACATCATGCTTTGGAGTCTGTTGGTGTTCGGTTTCCAGGCGATCATCGGCGGCATCATGCGGGCCAGCGGCACGGTGATGGTGCCGGTGGCGATTTCCATTGTGTGCGTGGTGGGCGTGCAGTTGCCGGTGGCGTATCTGCTGGATGCGCGATTCGGATTGCAAGGGGTGTGGATGGCGTTTCCGGTGGCGTATCTGGGGATGCTGACGTTGCAGACGCTGTATTACAAACTGGTATGGCAGCATCAGAAGATTGAGCGGCTGGTGTAGGGCGCGAGGGTCCTTGAGATCAATCAATATGGGAGACCAATGTGGGAGCGAGCCTGCTCGCGAATGCAGTGGATCAGGCAACATCTTCATTGACTGACACACCGCTTTCGCGAGCAGGCTCGCTCCCACAGGTGATTGTGCTGAAAGGGTATGACCGGACTTGTTGCCGGCCAATGTCAGGCCGACAATTGCGGGTATGTGGTGAACCGACAGGCCTGATCGCCTGGGGAGGTTTTCAAATGGGCCCCTCATCGCAAACCATCCTCCAGGACCGCGCCGCCGCTGGCCGGCGCCTGGTGGAACCGCTACTCCCTTACGCCCGCCGCGCCGATGTGATTGTCCTGGCCTTGCCCCGTGGCGGGGTGCCGGTGGCTTATGAAGTGGCCACCGCCCTCGAGGTGCGCCTGGACCTGATGCTTGTGCGCAAGCTCGGGGTACCGTCGAACCCGGAGTTCGCCATGGGAGCGATCGCCAGTGGCGGCATCCAGATTCTCAATGACGAGGCGCTGCGGGCGCATCCGATCGACAAGGCGGCGTTCGATGCCGTAGTGACCCGGGAGACGAAGGAGTTACAGCGTCGCGAACAGGTATATCGCGGGTCGCGTGCGCCGCTGCAGTTGAAGGATCAGGTGGTCATCCTGATCGACGACGGCCTGGCCACCGGCGCCTCGATGCTGGCGGCGATTCACGCGGTACGGGTGCACGGACCGTCGCGCATCGTGGTTGCCGTGCCGGTGGCACCGATCGAAACGGCTGAGGCGTTGCGCCGAGAAGTGGATGAACTGATCTGCCCACTGATTCCCGACTGGCTGATGTCGATCGGTTATTGGTACATGGATTTTTCCCAGACCTCGGATAAGGAGGTCATGGAGCTGTTGCAGCGGGCCTGGCAGAGGGAGGTGAGTTGATTGTCGCTGAGTGTTCTGCATCGAATCGCCGGTTGCCGAATTTTTCGTGTTTCTCAAGTGGGACCAGGCCGTGGTCAACGGCGGATATCGATTCGCAAGGTGGAATAAACGGCGTTTATTTGCTTTAGTCCACCGTGCGTTCGACACCTCAATCCATGAGGGGCCTCGCCCCGGAGAGTCCCATGAGCTCTCGATTCACGCGCTTCAGCGCATTGATTGGCATTGCGACACTCGGAGTATTACCCGGCGCCCAGGCCGTCGAATACACCCACGTGAATCCCACGGCCAGCACCATCAGTTTCACCTACAACCAGATGGGGTCTAAGGTCTACGGTACCTTCGGCAAGTTCGAGGGCGAGCTCGATTTCGATACCAGCCAGCCTGATACAGCCCACGCCAAATTGACCATCGACCTGGACAGCATCGACGCCGGCAGCGAAGACGCCAATACGGAATTGCAAAAGCCTGCGTGGTTCGACTCCGCCCGTTATCCGGTGGCGACGTTCGAATCGACCCGGTTCAAGGACCTTGGCAACGACCGCTACCAGATCACCGGCAACCTCACGCTCAGGGGCATGACCCGGGAAGTGGCGGTACCGGTCAAGCTGAAGTCAGAGCGTGCAATCGGCATTTTCGATGGCGAACTGGTGCTCAAACGCAGTGACTTCAAGATCGGCGACGGGGAGTGGGCCGACAGCGTTGTGTCCAACGAGATCAATATTCGGTTTCGGATGGTGGCGCCAGAACAGTAACGTTCGTTTGGCGTCCAGGTTGTCGGCGAGAGTCGCTTGGCATGGTCCAGTAAATTCGAAGGGTGGCGCAAATGAGTCTTTTAGGGAAAGTGTTACTCAAGTTTGACAGTCAGTTTGATGTAGATAAAAAGAAGAAGCTCCGTGATGGGTTATCAGCGGTGTTACAGATGGGTCAGACACTGTGGCTTGCCAACGATGAAACGCTGAGCCTGGAGCGGCTTGTTTTCAAGGGGCAGTCGGCTGAGGGTGAGTTGATTTATGAAGACCATCAGCAGTTCTCACTGCATGAATTATTGGATTTGCCTGCTCCACCCAAGTCAGCGAAAAAGTTCGAAGAGGCCGACATAGAAGGGCTGGCCTGTGACGAGACCGGCGATTATCTCTGGTTGATCACCTCCCATAGCCTCAAGCGCAAGCAACCTGAGCCCGATAAAAGCGAGGGCGAGAACATCGAGCGCTTGAGCGATGTGAGTAGCGATGGTAACCGGTATTTGTTGGCCCGAATTCCAGTGGAGAAGGAAAACGGCACGTTCAAGCTTGTGCGCAAAACCACGGATTCGCAGAGAACCGCCGCACAGTTGCGTGGTGGGCAGTCGTGGAACGCGCTGACCAAAGCGCTTAGGCATGATGAGCATCTGGGGGATTTTTTTGCGCTTCCCGGCAAGGACAACGGGTTTGATATCGAAGGCCTGGCTGTCGCCGGTAAGCGCCTTTTCGTTGGATTGCGAGGGCCGGTGTTAAGAGGATGGGCCGTCATTCTTGAAGTTGAACCGCAAGTGGACAAGGACGATCCCCATACGCTTAATCTGGCGAAGATCGGTGAGGATTGTCAGCGGTATCGCAAACACTTTCTGCAACTGGGTGGTCTGGGTATTCGCGACCTATGTGTGGACGGCAAAGACTTGCTGATCCTCGCCGGTCCCACCATGGATCTCGATGGTCCGGTGACGGTCAGTCGCTGGGTCGATGGCGTGCAGACGACAGGGGATAGCGTGGTCGTCAGGAAGCGTCTTGCGAAGGTCCTGGATGTTCCCTTTGGTGAAGGAGGTGACCATGCGGAAGGCATGACGCTTTTCTCCAAAGGCAATGGCACCGGACAGCTGTTGCTTCTGGTGTACGACAGCCCGCTTAAGCTTCGAGAGGACAACAGTGGTGTCGGAGATCTTTTCGCGCTTTAGACACTGTCGACGCTTTTGGTTTGTTTCTTCGCTTGCAGGGCAGCGCCGGGTCAGGGCGGATTGCATGCAGTTCCCCACATTCGATCAGCGCCCGGTCCCCATTGCAGGGACCGGGCGCCATTCGAACTACCTCATTTCACCGTGATCGGTGCTGTCACCGTCTTGCCGAAGGTCGAGGTGATGGTCACGGTCGGCGTAGCCGCCGGGCCGGCCCCCGTGGTGCTGACCGACACCCTCCAGCGGGCCCCGGTGCCGATTGGCGTGAGGGTCGCGTTACCGAGGCTGAGCGGGCCGGCGGTCGTCGCCGCGGTGACCGTCAGTGTGTTGCCTGTGCCCCGTGAGGTGGTACCGGACAGGTCCCAGGTGTAGCGGTTGTTGCTGCGCACCGTGACGCTTGCACTGCTCACCACCAGGTCTTCGTTGACCGCCGGCGCCGGGGTCACTGCCACGGAGACGGTGGCCGGATCCGAGACGGCATCCTTGGCGTCGCTGGCCTGGTAGGTGAAGGTCGCGGTGAAGGGGCCGGGGGCGCTGGCCGGTGGCGTGTAGATCACACGTGTGCCGTCGGTGGTCACCGTGCCCTTGCCGGAGTCCGGCTGACTCAGGCCCACCACTTTGAGCGGCAGGTTACCGTCCGGATCGGTGTCGTTGGCCAGCACGTTGATGGTCACCGCCTGCCCGTTGGCGCTGGAGGCGCTGTCAGGGTTGGCCACGGGTTTTTTGTTTTCGCCTTCGTTGTCGTTACCGTCACCACCGGTGCGGAAGGTTGGCAGTGCAGCCGAGGCGACGTAGGTGACACCGTCCCAGCCGGGCAAGGGCGTTGGCATCAACTGGAACTGACCGGGATGCTCGATATCCCAACGCAGCAGCATCGAGGAGTCCTCGTGCTGGGTGTTGTGACAGTGCTCCATGTAGGTCCCGGCGAATTCGCGGAAGCGGATCGCCATTTCCACATCCACCGAACTGTCGATGCCTTCGCCGATGCGATACACGTCCTTGCGTGCGCCTTTTTCCCATTCCGGTGGCGCCTTGCCGTCGCGGCTGAGGATGATGCCTTCTTCAAAATGCACGTGCACCGGGTGGTTCCAGCCGTTGCCGCCATTCTTGATTTTCCACACTTCCAGCGTACCGGTGCCGGCGTAGCCGCCATCGGTCGGGCCGTTGGCCAGTTGCGGGGCCGCGCTGAGCCGACGAGGGTCCATACCGTAACCGAAGCCACCGTCGGTCTTGATGGTCCAAGGCGCTTCGTCGGTGCCATCGGATCGACCGAAAATGAACTCGCGATGGCGCGCCACCTTGAGCATGTCCTTGTCGGTCGGATTGTCGCGATCGATGGTCAGCGGAATCATGACCTTGCCTGCCGCCTTGCCCGGTTTGGCCGGCTCATAATCAGCGGGGTTCATGCTCACATCCGTGCCGCTGTAGGGCTGCACCACCAACTGCATGAACTTGCCCACCACCGGGTCGCCGTTGTCCCACTCAGGCCCTTTGCTGCCTTGCTTGATCACCGCTTTGTACTTCTCGGACAGCACATCGGCCAGGCTCAGCGGGTCATCCTCCGGACCCTTGCCGGTCTGGTGTTCCATCAGGTTGACGAAGTACAGCTTGTCGCCGACGCTGATCCCGTTTTTCGCGAAGTTGACGATGATGTCGAAGCGTTCGGCGATGCCCTGGGTCGGCAGGATCGCATTGTGGTTCTGCTTATCGCCGTCGCCGTCCAGGTCCATGCTGCCGTCGAAGGGTACGGCGTGTTCCATGATGTTGCCGTCGTTGGCGATCATGTGGAACGGCACGCGCTTGTAGGACACCCCGGACCCTGAAGGCCCCGGGAACTCGCCACCATTGCCGGCGACTTCACGCACCAGGGCAATCCGGAGGTAGCGCGATACCGAGCCATTGAGGATGCGGAAGCGATAGCTGCGCGCACGCACTTTCAGGCGCGGCTGGTACTGCCAGTTGACCAGGATCTGATCGCCGAGAAAGCCATCGGTGTTAAACGGGTTGAACCACAGCTGACCGTTGGCATCCCAGGCCTTGTCGGCCACCACCAGGTTGACGTCGTAGTCGCGGTTACCCCATGGCAAGGCGCTGCCGCTGGGGAAACGCAGGTTGACGCCGTCTTCCATCGCTTCGTTACCGCGATCCAGGGCGCTGTAGTAGTTCATCATCACCGCGTTGCCCTTGTAGACGTTCTGCGCGGTGAAATCGAGCATGTGGTCGTGGAACCAGTGGGTGCTCATGGTTTCGCGCCAGTCGCCACGGATCTTGATCGTGCCGTTTTGGCACGTCTTCAGGCCTGGCGTGGCGTCGTTGACGAACAGGGTTTCGCCGGGTGCACAAGGGAACGCGGCTCGTGGGTCGTGGGCGTCGGTGTTGATGGTGTCGTAACCGGCCAGTTGAATCGGCCAGCGATAGTCGTAGTACTGCCCCGGAAAGAAGAACGAATTGGTGTAGCCATCGCTTTCGGCCGGGTTGTGGCCGTTGTGTTCGTGAGTGCTGATGGTGTGCAGGCCGAACCCCATGTTGGCTGCCGGGTCGATGGGCAGGGCGTTGTAGTGACGCATCAGCACCGGTTGGCCATAGCGGACCATGAGCAATTTCGGCGGAAAGGTGCCGTCAAAAGTCCAGAGCGCGTTGTGGTTCTGAATTGGCATGTTGGGGTGGAAACGGGTGTCGATGCCTTTGGTCGTACCCGTCGTGGTCGGGATGTCCGAGGTTTGGTAGTAGAGGCCGCCAGGCCCGAACTCACCCACGGCATAGTTGTGCAATTGCCTGCGGTCGCGCATGCCACCGTTGAGTTTGGCGCCCGCTTGCACGGTTTTGAAGGCGACTTGCGGATAGAACTCGTTCCAGCGCTGGTGCGACCAGCCTTTTCCCGGTGGACGACCCTCGGCCGGCGAGCCCACTGGCTGGCGGTTGAGGAAGGCTTCGATCTGCGCCTTCCAGGGGTTGCGATCCAGCACGTTGGAGTACTGTGATGGAAACGGGTACAGCCCAGGCTGTTTCATGAAGGCTTCCAGCGCGGCGCTGGACGGGCCACTGCGGGCGACGAAGTTCGGGTCTTGCGCCGGTGCCGGGCCGACGGTGGGAACGGGGAACGTCAGAGGCGGCGCGGGGAGCGTCGGGTCGAGTTTTTCCGTGCCGAATTCTTCGAACAGCAACAGCTGCTGGGTGAACGGTTGGGCGCCGAACAGTGGGCTGGGTTTGCCATTGGTCGGGATCTTGAACGAGGTTTGCAAGGCGGGTGGCAGCACGTTGTCGGCACGTGGCGTGTTGCGGTCCCCATATACACCGTTGGGCAGGGCAATCGCGCCCTGGTTGGCCTCGGGCATGGTGTTTATGGCATCCAGTGCTGCTTTCGCGGCTACCGGATCGGCGGGTGGGTTGGTGTAGGCCGAAGGGTCTGTTGGCGGCGGGTGGCTGACATCGTCCAGCGGCGCCGCGCTGGCCAGGCTGGCGGTGATCAGCACCGCAGAGGCCACACTCGACCGCCGCAATAAATTGAATGATCTGAAGGGTGTTTCTGGGATTTTCATTTGGTTTCCCCTTGCATTGCCAAAATGGCGAAACCCGCCATCCCTGTTGTGTGGGACGACTGCTATTGCGGTACAAGGGGGCGTGCAACTGTTGGGCCATCACTGCGCGGGAAACAAAAGTCCAATCGAATGAACAAGTTGTTTCAGACTGTTTCACAGGTGTTGCAGTCGGGTGTGGGGGAAATTCCTCAGTTTCGGGGAAATTTCCTTGATTTCATTGGGTTACTTTCACCAAAGGCGGGGGTTCACGCCATAGATCATCATCCAGCCGGTCGCGCTATCATAGGCGGCCGCGCGACCTATGCCTTGTACCCGGAGCCATCCCCGCAATGCCCCACATCACCCATTTCAAGACCCCGTGCCCCGAGCACATCAACAGCCAGATCCTGCAGTTGGTGGTCGATAACCTGACCGACATCAGCATGGTCGCGATTCCGGCGAGCAACCTGTTGCACAACCTGTACCAGTACGCGATCGGCTACGAGGTCCACCTGTATCTGGAGGCGTTGAACGGAGCGAAAGGAATCGATGTGGAACTGATCGTCGCCACCGATCTCGATGACCCGGAGCAGGTGACTGGTTTTGTGCTGTACCTGCCGGTCAAGGACGATCCCGAGGCTTGCGGCGTGGCGTACATGGCAGTGCACGCCAGCCAGCGTCGCCAGGGCATCGCGCGCCGGATGCTGCGTGAGATGGTCGGCCGCTACCCCCACGCCGAACTGACGTGCGCAGTGGCCAAGGTGCCGTATTTCGAGGCGATGGGTTTTCAAGTGGTTGGCACGCGCGCAACCCAGGTCCTGATGAACACCCGCGACCACGGCAGCGATGGCTTGATGGCGTTGCTGGACGTGGCGCCGATCTACAGCTCGCAGGAGGTACGGCAGATTCATACGTACCTGCTGCAAAAGCACGGCAAGCGGGCCATGCTCGATGCGGAAAAACAGCGGGATCGGCACCTGGATCAATTGACGCGCAAGGCCAATGAATTTGTGCGTGAGCGGTTGGGGGAGGGGGCGGTGCCAGTGAGTGGGCCTCGTTTGCGCTTTGTCTGATCGCCGTTCCTTTAACGCGACAGGTCCCCTGTAGGAGCGAGCTTGCTCGCGATGGTCGTGAACGATGACGCGTAAAACCAGATGCCCCGTGGCGCCCTTTGGTTTTTCGCGAGCAAGCTCGCTCCTACAGGAAAGGTAGTGATTTGAATATGCACAAAGCCCGGCCAGATGCCGGGCTTTTTGATGTCTGGGTTTCGCGCAGTTAAAAAAGAGCCTCAAAGCTCTTTGATGGGGAGGTGTGGAGCCATTGAGGCTCAAGATGCGCATGAAGCAGGCGGTGAGCTTGATAGGGGTTCAATGCACTCACCACCTACGCAACGGCTTGGGCAAGCAAGCGGCTGCGCAACTCCATCGTAGAAAGTTGGGGGTTCGCCCTCAAGTACCGCTAGTCGAATCCCCCCACAAATGTCAGCTTCTGCAACCCGGCCAACCGGACTGGCCCAGGGCCTCGAGCAGCGTTTCGGCGTCCAGGCCCGGTACCGCATGCCCGTTACCTTCGGTCGTTTCGGCGGCCAGCAGGGCGTTGATGATGGCTTCTTCCACGGCTTCGGTGGCCGCCAGGAACAATTCGCTGATGTGATCGTTATTGACCATGCTCAACTGGTCAGTGGTGGGGGAGCGTTTGCGCTCGTAGGCAGCAGGTGGCACGTGGGCATTGCCGGTGGCGAAGGCGATGAAAATGTCGCCGCTGTGGTCTTCATTGCCGCCGCCGGTGCGGGCCAGGCCGAGGCTGGCACGCTGTGCCAGACGCGTGCACTGGTGCGGCAGCAATGGCGCATCGGTGGCCAGGCAGACAACGATCGAGCCCATGCCCGGATGCGGCAGCGAGGCCTTGAGAAACGGCGAGTCGACCTGCGCCATGTAGCGTCCGACCGGGTAGCCATCGACGCGCAGCTCATGGCGGATGCCATGGTTGGCCTGGACGATGGCACCGACGGTCCAGCCGCCCTGGGCCCTGTCGAGCCACCGCGATGCAGTGCCGATGCCGCCCTTGAATTCGTGGCAGATCATGCCGCTGCCACCGCCGACATTGCCTTCGGCTACCGGTCCGCCCACCGCCGAATGCACCGCTTCGGCTACATGTTCGGGCTTTACGTGAAAGCCATTGATATCGTTGAGCAGACCGTCGAAGGTTTCCAGCACCACCGGCATGTTCCAGTAAAGCCGCCCGTCGTCCGGTTGTTGTTCACGGTCCACCATGATCAAGGCATCGCGCACCACGCCCAGGCTGTGGGTGTTGGTGAAGGCGATCGGACTGGTCAGCAGACCGGCCTCGCGAATCCACTCAAGCCCCGTGGCGTCGCCGTTGCCATTGAGCACATGGACACCGGCAAAACACGGCTGCTGACTGGTAGAACCGGCACGGGGTTCGATCACGGTGACACCGGTCAGAATGTCGCGACCCTGGGCGGTGCGTCCTCGGACGTTGCTGTGACCGACCCGCACGCCGGGCACGTCGGTGATGGCGTTAAGTGGGCCGGGTTGCAGTTGGCCGAATTGAATGTTCAGGTCGCGGGCACGTGGTTTCATGGCTAGCTCTTCTTCAAATGAATGGCGTAAAAGTACAAACCTGTGGGAGCGAGCCTGCTCGCGAAAGCGGTGGATCAGGCAAAGGTGATGTCGACTGACACGCCCTATTCGCGAGCAGGCTCGCTCCCACAGGGGGATTGCGGTGGGTTTATTGACCGTTCTTGACCTTGCTCCATATCCGCGTACGCACCCGCTCGGTCGCCGGTGGCAGAGGCTGCAAGGTGAACAACGTGGCCAAGGCCTCGGCTGATGGGTAGACGGCGGGATTGGACCGGGTCGCTTCAGCCACCAACGCCGTCGCATTGCGATTGCCATTGGGGTAGTTGAGGAAATTGCTCACCGGGGCGATGACCTCGGCGCGCATCAGGTAGTCGATGAAGGCCAGCCCCTGTTGCGGGTGCGGTGCATCCTTGAGCAACACCAACGTGTCGAACCACACCGGCGCGCCTTCCTTCGGCAAGCTATAGGCGATCTTCACGCCATTGCCGGCCTGTTCGGCGGTGGTCTTGGCTTCCAGCATCGCGCCGGACCAGCCCACCGCCACGCAGATGTTGCCGTTGGACAGGTCGCTGATGAATTTCGATGAATTGAAGTAGGCGATATGCGGGCGCAACTTGAGTAGCAGCGCTTCGGCCTTCTTGTAGTCTTCAGGGTTAGTGCTGTTGGGGGGCAGGCCCAGGTAGTGCAGGGCAACCGGCAGCATTTCCGCAGGTGAGTCGAGCATCGCCACGCCGCACTCGCCGAGCCTGGCCAGGTTCTCTTCCTTGAACACCAGGTCCCAGGAGTCCACCGGTGCTTTGTCGCCGAGCACGGCGCGCACCTTGTCGATGTTGTAGCCAATGCCGTTAGTGCCCCACAGGTAGGGCACCGCGTATTGGTTGCCCGGATCGTTGTGAGCCAGTTTCGCCAGCAGGTCGCTGTCCATGTTCTTGAAGTCCGGCATCTCGCTACGGGGGAGCGGGGCCAGCGCACCGGCCTTGATCAGGGTAGGCAGACTGTAATTGCTGGCCACCACCACGTCGTAGCCACTGCGGCTGGTCAGCAGTTTGCCTTCCAGCACTTCGGCGCTGTCGAAGGTGTCGTAGACCGGCTGGATGCCGGTGTCACGCTTGAAGTCGTGCAGGGTGTCGGGGCCGATGTAGTCGTACCAGTTGTACACGTGAACGGTCGGGCTTTCGGTGGCAACCGCCGACAGCGAAACCGCCAGGCAGGCGCCCAGGCCCAGATTGAAATACGTGCGGTGACCACTCATGATGCGGCACTCCTGGCCTGCTGCGGCCGGTGATATTCAGGAGTTTGCAGCGTATCGACCGGGGTGGCCGTTACCCATTCCCATCATGGGTTACTCAAAAGGGGTAGTGCGTGGACGCGTTGTTGAAAGAGATGCCGCTGCACCAGGGATTGGCGCGGATCTTCGGCACAGTGGGCGAGGACGGATTCTGGCGTGCGCTGGTCGACACCCTGCGTCTGCTGGTGCCGCTGGACAATGCTTTGGTCGCGGTGATGCAGCCGGGGCGGGTGCCGCGCCTGCTGATCGATTTCGACGCCAAGGGCAGCGGCGACGAGCAGGAAGAACTGGCCGATTACAGCGCCGGCATGTACTTGCTCGATCCGTTTTACCTGGCCGTGTGCGCCGGCATCGCCGACGGCTTGCACAGCCTTGACTCGGTAGCCCCCGATCAGTTCCAGCAGAGCGAGTACTACCTCAGTTACTTCCGCCCGGTGGTGGGCGGTGATGAGTTGCAGTTTATGGTCAACCTCGACGGCGCCGTGCTCGGCCTTTCCTTGGGGCGCTCAACGCGTTTCACGCTCGAAGAGCAGGGGCGCTTGCTGTGTGTGCGCGACTGGGTACTGGCGGCGATGCGCAGACACCTGCAACTGTTGCCGCCGGAAGGCCCGGCTGTCGAAGCCGTGGCCGGTGATCTGGCGACCTTGCTCGACCGTTTCGACGCACGCCTGTCAGTGCGGGAAATCGAAACGGCGCGGTTGATCCTTCAGGGCTTCTCCAGCAAGGCCATTGCCCAGCAAATGGGCATCTCCCCGGAGACGGTGAAGGTGCATCGGCGCAACCTGTATCACAAGCTCAATGTGAATGGGCATGGGGAGTTGTTTGCGTTGGTGTTGCGGCCGCGCTGATGATCTTCTCCCTGTAGGAGCGAGCTTGCTCGCGATGGTCGTCAACGATGACGCTGGCAACCTGACACCCCGCGGTGATC
>NZ_JBPKAM010000116.1:0-17080 GCF_051216495.1 Pseudomonas baetica
AGGCGCTTTTTTTTTGTGTGAGTTCCCTACGGGAAGATGCTCCCCCAAAGTGGTTGTTGGGAAAAAAAAAAAAACAGAGGGGGGCGTCCCCCCTCCCCCCAACGAGGCCCTGATGGTCACCATCAATTCAGAATCTGCGCAGTACTGACCACCGTCGCGTACTCCCCATGCAGATTCCCCAGCGACATCCCGTGAACCTCCTCCGCTGAACGGGCATGACCGAAAAAGTCAGCCTTGTCGAAGGTGAAACAGGCATCCTCCACCACCCAGGTATCAAACCCCAGGTTACCCGCCGTTCGCGCCGTGGACTCAACCGAGTTGTGGGTCGCCACACCGACAATGATCACTTGCTCGATCCCTGCGTTGCGCAAAACGGCTTCCAGCGCCGTCGAACAAAACGCATCCGGAACCTGCTTCTGGATCACGAGTTCGCCAGGCATTGGCTCAAACCGTTCCTGAAATTCCACCCCCGATTGTTGCGACCAGAACACGGAATCCTCTGAACGGGACAAGTGCTGCACATGAACGATCGGCCGTCCGCTGCGACGCCAATGGCTCAACAACTCCAGCATGCGCTCTTCGGCCTGTGGGTTATTCCGACGACCGAGTCTGGGGTGCAGGATGCCTTTTTGTTGATCGATGATGATCAGTGCCGCGTTTGTGTTGAGCTCCATGCCCTTGCTGCTCCCGGAAATAGGGTTGAAGGGCAAAAGATCGCAGCCTTCGGCAGCTCCTACAAGGTGTACGCCAATCCAATTTAGGAGCTGCCGAAGGCTGCGATCTTTTTGTTTATCAGACAATTCCTGAAATAACCTTGCCCCCCGCTTGCGCGGCCCTCTCCTGCTCACTAACGTAGCGACTTTATTGCGCTACCACCCCCGCAGGAGCTTTGCCATGGCCTCGCCAGCCCTTATACATTTTCTACCCCGGTTCGGCGTTGCCGCAGCAGTGGCGGGGGTTTTGAGCCTGACCGGCTGTCAGAGCTTCAATGCCCAGGACACCCTCCCACCCACTACCGGTGTGCAGCCGCTCAAGGGCCTGGCGCAGAACGTTTCGGTGCGGCGCAATGCCATGGGCGTACCGTTGATCGAAAGCAGCACGTTCCACGATGCGCTGTTCACCCTCGGCTACGTGCACGCCAGCGATCGCATCACGCAAATGGTCACCCTGCGCTTGCTGGCCCAGGGACGCCTGGCCGAGATGCACGGTTCGGACCTGCTGGATGCCGACCGCTACATGCGTGCCGTCAATTTGAAGAAGAGTGCCGGTGAGCTGTACAAAGCGTCTTCGCCACGCCTCAAACGCTTCTTTGAAGTCTATGCCCGCGGGGTCAATGCTTACCTGTTCCGCTACCGCGACAAACTGCCGGCCGACCTCGCGGCCAGCGGCTATAAACCTGAATACTGGAAACCGGAAGACTCGGCGCTGATTTTCTGCCTGCTGAACTTCAGTCAGTCGGCCAACCTGCCCGAAGAAATTTCCTCACTGGTGCTGGCCCAGACGGTCACCACCGACAAGCTGCCATGGCTGACCCCTTCCGCCCCGGATGAAAAGCTGCCGGCGGCCGAAAGCGAAAAACTCCAAGGCATCAAGCTCACTGGGCAAGTGCCGGGGCTGGCGGAGATCAGCAAAGCCACAGAACAACTCTCTGACCTTAATCTGCTGGGCGCCACGTCATCGAACAACTGGGCCATCGCCCCGCAGCGCAGCCGCAGTGGCAAGAGCCTGTTGGCCAGCGACAGCCATGGCCCGATGGGCGTGCCATCGCTGTTCAACTACGTACAGATTCGCACCACGAAATTTCAAGCGTCCGGCGTGACCATCGCCGGGTTGCCGCTGGTGCTGGGCGGGTTCAACGGTAAAGTTGCCTGGAGCACCACCACCGTCATGGGCGACAACCAGGACCTGTTCCTGGAAAAAGTCAAACGCCAGGGCAATGGCCTCACTTACGAATCCAACGGCAAATGGACGCCTGCGATCGTGCGCAACGAAACCTATTTCGTCAAAGGCCAGCGTCCGATTCGCGAGGCCGTGTATGAAACCCGCCATGGTCCACTGCTCAACAGCGCCCAAGGTCTGGCCCAGGGCAGCGGTTACGGACTGGCCTTGCAGTCACCGAGTTTCACCGACGACAAAACCCTGGACGCGTTTTTCGACCTGTCCCGGGCGCAGAACGTCGAACGCGCTTCGGACGCCAGCCGCGAGATCCGCGCCATCGCCCTGAACCTGGTGTTCGCCGATGCCAGCAACATCGGCTGGCAAGTCACCGGCCGCTACCCCAACCGTCGTGAAGGTGAAGGCCTGCTGCCCTCGCCGGGCTGGGAAGGACGTTACGATTGGGACGGTTACGCCGACCCGATGCTTCACCCCTACGATCAGGACCCGGCGCAAGGCTGGCTCGGCACCGCCAACCAGCGGGTCATTCCCCATGGCTACGGCATGCAACTGTCCAACTCCTGGTCGGCGCCGGAACGCGGCGAACGCCTGGCTGAACTGGCCGGAGCGGGCAAGCACGACACCCGCAGCCTGATCGCCATGCAGTACGACCAGACCACCACCTTCGCTGCCAAACTGAAGAAAATGTTCGAAGCACCGGGCATGGCCCAGCCGCTCAAGCAGGCCATCGACGCCTTGCCGGCGGCCGATCGCGACAAGGCCCGCGAAGCCTTTACCCGCTTGATGGCATTCGACGGCAAGCTCAGCCCGACTTCCGCCGATGCGGCAATCTACGAACTGTTCCTGCAAGAGAGCGCCAAACAGATCTTCCTCGACGAACTGGGGCCGCAAAGCAGTCCGGCGTGGAAAGCCTTTATCGCCAACGGCAAGTTGTCCTACGCCGCCCAGGCCGATCACCTGCTGGGCCGAGAAGACAGTCCGTTCTGGGATGACACGCGCACCGCGCAGAAAGAAGACAAACCGGCCATCCTCGCCCGCAGCCTGGCAGCGGCGATCAGCGCTGGCGACAGTCTTCTGGGTGGCAGCCACAACACCTGGCAGTGGGGCAAACTGCACCGCTACGAATGGAAGAACAGCAACGGCCAGACCGTACGCGGACCGTTGCCGGCCGGCGGCGATCACACCACGCTCAACACTGCGGCATTCGCCTGGGGCCAGGACTTCAACACGACACTGGTGCCGGCCATGCGCTTTATTGTCGACTTTGGCCAGGCCGAACCGCTGACGGCTCAGCTCGCCACCGGCCAGTCCGGCAACCCGGCCAGTGCGAACTACCTCAACAGCATCGATCCGTGGTTGAAGGGGCAATACATGAGCTTGCCGATGCAGCCGCAGAACTTTGACAAGGCGTATGGAACCAAGCGGTTGACCCTGACACCCGGCAAATAACGACCGCCACAATTCCCTGTGGGAGCGAGCCTGCTCGCGAATGGGCGTGTCAGTCACCTTGAATAACGACTGGCATGCCCTCTTCGCGAGCAGGCTCGCTCCCACCAAAAACAGTGCAGGCTTTTCACGCTGCCCGTTTTCGTGCACTAATCGCTTCCGGCAATTTCCCGGACACCTTTTAAACGCTTGTTCGGCACTCTGGTTCGGAAATTGCTACTTTCATTAAGTCTTACGCGTACCAGTAACAATAATTCTGCGCCACAAGCGCTCATATTGGTTCTTAGGGATTGAATAATGAAAAAAGCATTGCTGACCCTGTCTGCACTGGCATTGTGCGTAGCTGCTGGCTCTGCGCTGGCAAAGGAATACAAGGAACTGCGTTTTGGCGTTGACCCTTCCTACGCACCGTTCGAGTCGAAAGCGGCCGACGGCAGCCTGGTGGGCTTCGACATCGATCTGGGCAACGCAATCTGCGCCGAGCTGAAGGTCAAGTGCAAATGGGTCGAAAGTGACTTCGACGGCATGATTCCAGGCCTGAAGGCCAACAAATTCGACGGTGTGATCTCCTCGATGACCGTCACCCCGGCCCGCGAAAAAGTCATCGACTTCTCCAGCGAGCTGTTCTCCGGCCCAACCGCCTATGTGTCCAAGAAAGGTTCTGGCATCACCGCAGACGTTGCCACGCTCAAGGGCAAAACCGTCGGCTACGAGCAAGGCACCATTCAGGAAGCTTATGCCAAGGCCGTTCTGGACAAGGCCGGCGTGAAAACCCAGGCCTATCAGAACCAGGATCAGGTGTATGCCGACCTGAGATCCGGTCGTCTGGATGCCGGTATCCAGGACATGCTGCAAGCGGAACTGGGCTTCCTCAAGTCGCCTGATGGCGCCGATTACGAGGTCAGCAAACCGGTCGACAGCGAACTGCTGCCAGCCAAAACCGCTGTCGGTATTAAGAAAGGTAACACCGAGCTGAAAGCGCTTTTGGATAAAGGTATCAAAGCGTTACACGATGATGGCACCTACGCCACCATCCAGAAGAAACACTTTGGCGATCTGAATCTGTACAGCGGCAAATAATGCCCGGCGCCCATCTCGCGATGGGCGCTTTTTTCTTCCGATCAGGTTGCTGATTTATGTTCGAAAACCTCTTACAAAATCTGGGGCTCTCCGCCTTCAGCCTCAAGGGCTTCGGTCCGCTGCTGATGGAAGGCACCTGGATGACCATCAAATTATCGGCGATGTCGCTGCTGGTGGCCGTGTTGCTCGGCCTGCTCGGTGCCAGTGCCAAGCTTTCCAAAGTCAAACTGCTGCGCCTGCCTGCCCAGTGCTACACCACGCTGATTCGCGGGGTACCGGACCTGGTGCTGATGCTGCTGATTTTCTACAGCCTGCAAACCTGGCTGACGTCGCTCACCGACTACATGGAATGGGAATACATCGAGATCAACCCGTTCAGCGCCGGCGTACTCACCCTGGGCTTCATTTACGGTGCGTACTTCACCGAAACCTTCCGTGGCGCCATCCTCGCCGTGCCTCGCGGCCAGGTCGAAGCGGCTACCGCTTACGGCCTCAAACGTGGCCAGCGATTCCGCATCGTGGTGTTTCCGCAAATGATGCGCTTTGCCCTGCCGGGGATCGGCAACAACTGGATGGTCATGCTCAAGGCGACTGCGCTGGTGTCGATCATTGGCCTGGCCGATCTGGTCAAGGCTGCCCAGGACGCGGGTAAAAGCAGCTATCAACTGTTCTATTTCCTGGTGCTCGCCGCCCTGATCTACCTGGTGATCACCAGCGCCTCCAATATCATTCTGCGCTGGCTCGAACGCCGCTATGCCGCCGGCACACGGGAGGCCGTACGATGATCGAACTCCTGCAGGAATACTGGAAAGCCTTCCTTTATACCGACGGCCAAAACATCACCGGCCTGGCCATGACCCTGTGGCTGCTCAGCGCGTCGATCTTCTTCGGCTTCATCGTCTCGATACCGTTGTCCATCGCCCGGGTCTCGCCGCACTTCTACATTCGCTGGCCGGTACAGTTCTACACCTACCTGTTCCGTGGCACGCCGCTCTACATCCAGCTGCTGATCTGCTACACCGGGATCTACAGCCTGGCCGCCGTGCGTGCGCAACCGCTGCTCGACAGTTTCTTCCGCGACGCGATGAACTGCACGATCCTGGCGTTCGCCCTGAACACCTGTGCCTACACCACAGAGATATTCGCCGGCGCCATTCGCAGCATGGCCCACGGTGAAGTCGAAGCAGCCAAGGCCTACGGCCTGACCGGCTGGAAGCTGTATGCCTACGTGATCATGCCTTCGGCCCTGCGTCGTTCGTTGCCGTATTACAGCAACGAAGTGATTCTGATGCTGCACTCGACCACCGTGGCGTTCACGGCAACCATTCCGGACATTTTGAAAGTGGCTCGGGACGCCAACTCGGCGACCTTCCTGACCTTCCAGTCGTTCGGCATCGCCGCACTGATCTACCTGGCCGTCACCTTTGCGCTGGTCGGCCTGTTCCGCCTCGCCGAACGCCGTTGGCTGGCCTTCCTCGGGCCGACCCACTAGGACTTTACGCACATGCGCCACCAGATTCATGACCTGCTGGCCCCGCTGCCGGGGACCGCACGCCAGATCCACAGCTTCCACTTCGGGCCTGCAACGACACCCGCCGTTACAAACGCCCGAGGCAAGATCTATATCCAGTCCTCCCTTCACGCCGATGAAATGCCCGGCATGCTGGTGGCCTGGCACCTCAAGCAACGTCTGGCAGAGCTGGAAGCCGCTGGCCGCCTGCGCAGCGAAATCGTTCTGGTTCCGGTTGCCAACCCGGTCGGCCTGGAACAAGTGCTGATGGACGTGCCACTGGGCCGCTACGAGCTGGAAAGTGGGCAGAACTTCAACCGCTGGTTCGTCGATTTGAGCGAAGAGGTCGGCAACGACATCGAAGGCCAGCTCGGCGACAATCCGCAGCACAACCTGCAATTGATCCGCAACAGCCTGCGCAATGCACTGGCACGGCAGACTGCCAGTACGCAACTGCAATCCCAGCGCCTGACCTTGCAGCGATTGGCCTGCGATGCCGACATGGTGCTGGACCTGCACTGTGATTTCGAAGCGGTCGCGCACCTTTACACCACGCCAGAAGCCTGGCCGCAGGTCGAGCCGCTGGCCCGCTACATCGGTGCCGAAGCCAGCCTGTTGGCCACCGATTCCGGCGGCCAGTCATTCGATGAATGCTTCACCTTGCTTTGGTGGCAATTGAAGGAGCGCTTCGGCGAGCATTTCGATATTCCGCTGGGCAGTTTTTCGGTCACGGTCGAACTGCGCGGCCAAGGCGACGTCAATCATCCGCTGGCCAGCCTCGACTGCCAGGCCCTGATCGACTATCTGATTCACTTCGGCGCGATAGCGGGCGAACCGGCACCCCTGCCTGACCTGCCCTACCCGGCCACGCCGCTGGCCGGTGTCGAGCCTGTGTCCACGCCGGTCGGCGGCCTGCTGGTGTTCACCGCGCTGCCAGGGGAATACCTGGAAGCCGGGCAACTGATTGCCGAAATCATCGATCCGATCTCTGACCGCGTCACACCGGTCCACTGCACCGCCACCGGGTTGATGTACGCCCGCTCGCTGCGCCGCATGGCCACCGCCGGCATGGTGATCGCCCACGTTGCAGGCGCCGAAGCCTATCGCAGCGGCTACCTACTTTCGCCTTGAGGATGCTTGTTACATGTACAAACTGACCATTGAAGGCCTGCATAAAAGCTATGGCGATCATGAGGTGCTCAAAGGCGTTTCGCTCAAGGCCAACACCGGCGACGTCATCAGTCTGATCGGCGCCAGTGGCTCGGGCAAAAGTACCTTTCTGCGCTGCATCAACTTTCTCGAACAACCCAACGACGGCGCCATGAGTCTCGACGGCCAGGCGATCCGCATGGTCAAGGATCGCCACGGCATGCATGTGGCCGATCCCGACGAACTGCAACGGATCCGCACCCGCCTGGCCATGGTGTTCCAGCACTTCAACCTGTGGAGCCACATGACCGTGCTGGAAAACATCACCATGGCCCCGCGCCGGGTGCTGGGTTGCAGCAAACAGGAAGCCGAAGACCGTGCACGCCGCTACCTCGATAAAGTCGGATTACCGGCACGGGTCGCCGACCAGTACCCGGCATTCCTCTCCGGCGGTCAACAGCAGCGCGTGGCGATTGCCCGGGCCTTGGCCATGGAACCGGAAGTCATGTTGTTCGACGAGCCGACTTCGGCGCTGGACCCGGAACTGGTGGGCGAAGTGCTGAAGGTGATCCAGGGCCTGGCCGAAGAAGGCCGGACCATGATCATGGTCACCCACGAAATGAGCTTCGCGCGCAAAGTGTCGAGCCAAGTATTGTTTCTGCACCAAGGCCTGGTCGAGGAAGAAGGCGCGCCGGAAGATGTGCTGGGTAATCCGAAGAGTGAGCGGTTGAAACAGTTCCTGAGCGGCAACCTCAAGTAACCGGCAAACCACTGTAGGAGCGAGCTTGCTCGCGATGGAGTGTCAGCCTACACCGTGGTGCCTGACCCACCATCGCGAGCAAGCTCGCTCCTACATCCAATTCAATCAGACGACCGGTGCAGGAGGCGGTTCATCCGGCAGGGTGGGCTCTCCGGGCTCTTCGGGTTGTTCGTTGGGGCTATCGGGATCAGGCTGGTGAGGGATGCCCCCTGCCATGCTGATGGGTGGGTGTGCCAGCAACGACCAGGCTAAAACGCCAACCTGATTGGGCTCAAGCCTTGCCAGTTCGGCACTTATTCGCGGGTCGATCTTCATAAAGCACTCCTGAGCGATGGCCCGGTCCGCCTTGCGCGGATCGGGCAGTACACTCCATAGAGTGTACGCTCGCCCAGGAATTCCCACGTTTTGTCAGACGGCTGACTCAGGTCCGTGGCAGGGTCACGCCGCGCTGGCCCTGGTACTTGCCGCCGCGATCCTTATAGGAAACTTCGCATTCCTCGTCGGACTCGAGGAACAGCATCTGCGCTACGCCTTCGTTGGCGTAGATCTTCGCCGGCAGGTTGGTGGTGTTGGAAAACTCCAGGGTTACGTGACCTTCCCATTCCGGCTCGAGCGGGGTGACGTTGACGATGATGCCGCAGCGGGCATAGGTGCTCTTGCCCAGGCAAATGGTCAATACGTTGCGCGGAATACGGAAGTATTCGACGGTGCTGGCCAGGGCGAAGGAGTTCGGCGGAATGATGCAGACGTCGCTGTGGATGTCGACGAAGCTACCGGCGTCGAAGTTCTTCGGATCGACAATGGCCGAATTGATGTTGGTGAACACCTTGAAATGATTGGTGCAACGAACGTCGTAGCCGTAACTCGATACGCCGTAGGAGATCACACGGCTATCGTCACTGCCGCGCATCTGGCGCTCGACGAACGGCTCGATCATGCCGTGTTCCTGCGCCATGCGGCGAATCCACTTGTCCGATTTGATGCTCATGGCGGGTGTCCTGAATAGCGAGGTGGAAAAATCTGTCCCGCATCTTACCGGGGCGCGCCGTCGGGTTCAAAGCGCCGGGCACAATTCTCGACGATCACCTTGAATTGACGGACCTTCGAAACAATACGATGCACCGTCGATCATGAAAACCGAGAAACCTTCGCAAGAAACATTGGCACCTATCGGAAAAAGGGTTAAGGTGGCGCCACTGTGTTGCTTGTGTCACTGAGAATCTCTGCACGATATGTTGAATTTCGATCCAACCGTCTACAAGAATTTTTCCTGCTCTTTGCACTCAGTCTCGGCCAGGGTTCTTCCTGAGTCGCAGTTATCTTTGTCCAAGGAGTTACACCATGTCTAATCGCCAAACCGGTACCGTTAAGTGGTTCAACGATGAAAAAGGCTTCGGCTTCATCACTCCACAATCCGGTGATGACCTGTTCGTTCACTTCAAAGCTATCCAATCCGACGGCTTCAAAAGCCTGAAAGAAGGCCAACAGGTTTCTTTCATCGCTACTCGCGGTCAGAAAGGCATGCAAGCTGAAGAAGTTCAAGTTATCTAACTTGCACTTGCTTTAGTAAAAAGCCCCGCCCTCAACAGCGGGGCTTTTTTGTGCCCGTTGAAAAGTTCGCAGCCTTCTGCAACTCCTACAGGGTGTACGTCAATCCATGTAGGAGCTGCAGAAGGCTGCGATCTTTTGAGGCCTTACCAGGTCACGCCAAACCCGGCGGTATAGCGGGTCTTGTCCAGGTCGGCATCGTCAGTGCCACTGATGATGTCCCGTTCGGCCTTCAGATTAAGCGAAGCCCAGTCGGTCACCTTGTAGCGCAAGCCCAGCTCTGCATCCAGTGCATACTCGGCCACGCCTGACAACGGCTTGCCCACCTCGCCATTGGTGAAAAACTCGACTTTCTTGCCAACCAGATAGCGGTTGTAATCCCACTTCATCGCCACGGAATAGAAGTTTTCCTTGCTGCCGTCGGCGAATTGATAGTCCGTGCGGTTGACCAGGGAGCCCAGCGAGAAAGCCCCCAATTCGTCATCCCAGAACTGATAACCCGGGCCCGTACCAACGGTTCGCTGACGGGACAGATCTTCGACCTTGTCGCGCTTGTAGACCAGGCGACCTTGCCAGAACCATTTATCCGTCAGGAAGCGGTCGAGGGAATACTCAGCCCGCCAGTTGTCCGTGGTGACCACGTCATCCTGGAACTCGCGGTTGTATTCGCCTTCCGCAATGTGTCGCCAACGACCATGGCGCGCCGTGGTCTTGAAGTCGATGTCGTAGTCATCGGTGTCCTTATCGGCCCGCTGGTAATCCAGGGCCGCATCGATGTTGCCCTTCCACACAAGATCCTCGACCACTGGCTTGGGCTTGAGAATCTGCTGGACGCTCGCCAGCTCCACCGTCCTTGGTGTGTCACCGTTGGCCAGGGTGACCTTGCCATCCTCTGCGGCATGCAGCGACTTGGCCTTCTCGCCGGTGTAGGCATCCTGCTTGACCAGCAGTTCCTGATCACTTTCCAGTGTTTTGACCTGCTTCCAGTCGATCGGGACAGCCCCTGCGTATTCAGTCTGGATCAGCAACTTGCCGCCATCGAACAGAATGATCTTGCCGCTCAGCTTGTCACCGTTCTTCAGCCAGACGGTATCGGCGAGCGAAGACGTGGAAGCACTGATGACAGCGAGGCACAGCAGGGTTCTGGACAACATAAGCAAAAACAAACTCAAGATTGCGAAAAAAAGTCGGCATTATCCGAGGAAATAAGGCCCTAGCAAGGACTGACACGACTATTTCTATTGAGTTCATTTCTCAAGCGGCAATCCACCATTTACTCTACAGACGGTACTGTGAATCTTTTCAGGAATACTTTTCCAGGAACGCCGGACGTGAATGAACCCTTCGCTGAACCAGAGAGTGCGGCACAAATCCGACGCACGGCACTCTACCTGACCCTCGCACAAGTGCCCGAGGGTAAGGTGGTCAGTTATGGCCAGTTAGCGGAGCTCGCCGGCCTGGGGCGTGCTGCCCGCTGGGTTGGGCGAACATTGAGCCAACTGCCCGGTGACAGTAAATTGCCCTGGCACCGCGTACTCGGCGCTGGCGGACGCATCAGCCTGCCGGCGGGCAGCCCGTCCGGGGACGAACAACGCGCGCGATTGCGCATGGAGGGCATCAGCATCCTGAATAATCGTGTTGATATTCGGCGCCATGGCTGGCGTCCGGTAGAGCACAGCGGTTAGAGTGCGCGCTTTGTTTCCGTATTTCTTGAGGCAGACTCCAGCCCATGCCCCGTAAAACCTGGCGCGCCGCGCTCGCTGCCTATGCCAGCCCCTCGACGCTTGTACTGTTGTTGCTGGGTTTCGCTGCCGGCCTGCCTTACATGCTGGTGTTCTCGACACTTTCGGTCTGGTTGCGCGAAGCCGGTGTGGCTCGCGAAACCATCGGCTATGCCAGCCTGATCGGCCTGGCCTATGCCTTTAAATGGGTCTGGTCACCGCTGCTCGACCAATGGCGCCTGCCATTGCTCGGCAAGCTGGGCCGACGACGTTCCTGGCTGGTGCTATCTCAAGGACTGGTGATCCTCGGCCTGATCGGGATGGGTTTCTGCGATCCGCAAAAGCACCTGTCCTGGCTGATCGCCATTGCGGTGATCGTCGCTTTCGCCTCGGCGACGCAAGATATTGCGGTTGACGCCTACCGTCTGGAAATCGCCGAAGACAGTCGCCAGGCTGCGCTGGCCGCCAGCTACATGTCCGGTTATCGAATCGCCGCACTGCTGGCGACCGCCGGCGCGCTGTATTTTGCCGAGGGTTTCGGCTCGACCGGTTTCAACTACCAGCATTCCGCATGGGCCGGCACCTACATCTTGTTTGGCGCCTTGATGGTTCCAGCACTGGTGACCAGCCTGTTCATGCGTGAACCGCCCGTTCCGCTGCGAACGCAACTGCAGGCAGGGCGATACAGTTTCGTGCATCAACTGGCCTCCGTGTTCGTACTGATCGTGCTGCTGGTTTCCGTGCCGGCCATGTTCACCCAGCTCTACAACACCGACTTTGCCAGCGTGCTATTCGATGGCGTAAGCCTGCTCGACCTGCTGCTCGAAGACCGTGCATTCCTGCGTGCGATCCTCTACACCACCCTCACCGCCCTATGCCTCTCGGCCATGGGCCGGCGCGGACTGGCGCCAGTGCTGACACCGGTCAATGACTTCATCCTGCGTTACCGCTGGCAAGCACTGCTGCTGCTCGGGCTGATCGCCACCTATCGGATGTCCGATACGGTCATGGGCGTGATGGCCAACGTGTTCTACATCGACCAGGGCTTCACCAAAGACCAGATCGCCAGCGTCAGCAAGATCTTCGGCCTGATCATGACCCTGGTCGGCGCTGGCATGGGCGGCCTGCTGATCGTGCGCTTCGGCATCCTGCCCATTCTGTTCATCGGTGGCGCCGCATCAGCAGCCACCAACATATTGTTCCTGCTGTTGGCGGACATGGGGCCTAACCTGCAAATGCTGGTGGTCACCATCTCCCTGGACAACTTCAGTTCCGGCTTGGCGACTTCGGCCTTCGTCGCTTACCTGTCGAGCCTGACCAACCTCAAGTTCTCCGCCACCCAATACGCCCTGCTCAGCTCGATCATGCTCTTGCTGCCGCGCCTGATCGGCGGTTACTCCGGGGTCATGGTGGAAAAATTCGGTTATCACAACTTCTTCCTGATCACCGCCCTGCTGGGCGTTCCGACCCTGGTATTGATTGCCTTGCACTGGTTCCAGGAGAACCGTCGCGAAGGTCCGACACCGACGCCGGAACCCGTACCGACCCAGGTCGCGGAAGAATCGTAGGAAACATTCGAAGGAAATCTCGCAGAGGGCGGAACGTTTCCCGCCCTCTCGCCACGCCACCGACCGCACGCCTGTACGACAGCGGATCTCGCCCGTACAATGCTCCGTCATTTCTCGTCATCAGCAATCGATAACGGCCAACCATGCGCACCAGTCAATTTTTGCTCGCCACACAGAAAGAAACGCCTTCCGACGCGGTCGTGATCAGCCATCAGCTGATGCTGCGCGCCGGCATGATCCGCAAACTCGCCTCGGGCCTGTACACCTGGCTGCCGATGGGCTTGCGAGTCATGCGCAAGGTCGAAGCCGTCGTTCGCGAAGAAATGAACGCCGCCGGCTCCCTCGAAGTGTTGATGCCGAGCACCCAGCCGGCCGAGCTGTGGCAGGAATCCGGTCGCTGGGAAGAGTACGGCCCTGAACTGTTGCGCTTCAAGGATCGTCACGGTCGCGATTTCTGCGCCGGCCCGACCCACGAAGAAGTCATCACCGATCTGATGCGTAACGAGCTGAGCAGCTACAAACAGCTGCCGATCAACCTGTACCAGATCCAGACCAAGTTCCGTGATGAAATCCGCCCACGCTTCGGCTTGATGCGCGGCCGCGAATTCATCATGAAAGACGCCTATTCGTTCCACGCCGACCAGGCATCGCTGCAGGTCACCTACGACCGCATGCACCAGGCGTACTGCAACGTGTTCACCCGACTGGGCCTGAAATTCCGCCCGGTTGAGGCCGACAACGGCTCCATTGGCGGTGCCGGCTCCCACGAATTCCACGTACTGGCCGAATCCGGTGAAGACGATATCGTTTTCAGCAACGGTTCCGACTACGCGGCGAACATCGAGAAAGCCGAAGCTGTACCGCGCGAAACCTCGCGCCCAGCGCCGACCGAAGAGCTGCGCCTGGTAGACACCCCGGACACCAAGACCATCGCTGCGCTGGTGGAGAAATTCAATCTGCCGATTGAAAAGACCATCAAGACCCTGATCGTGCATGCGGAAGAGAAAGGCAAGCTGATCGCCCTGATCATCCGTGGCGACCACGAACTGAACGAAATCAAGGCCGCCAACCAACCTGGCGTCGCCAGCCCGCTGGTCATGGCATCCGACGCCGAACTGCGCGACGCCATCGGTGCCGGCGCCGGTTCCCTCGGCCCACTGAACCTGCCGCTTCCGATCATCATCGACCGTTCCGTCGAGCTGATGAGCGACTTCGGCATCGGTGCCAACATCGACGACAAGCACTACTTCGGCGTGAACTGGGAACGCGACCTGCCGGTTCCTACCGTTGCCGACCTGCGTAACGTGGTCAGCGGCGACCCAAGCCCGGATGGCAAGGGCACCCTGGAAATCAAGCGCGGCATCGAAGTCGGGCACATCTTCCAGCTGGGCAACAAGTACAGCAAGGCGATGAAGTGCGAAGTGCTGGGCGAGAACGGCAAGCCGGTCACCCTGGAAATGGGCTGCTACGGCATTGGCGTTTCCCGCGTAGTCGCCGCTGCCATCGAACAGAACAGCGACGACAAAGGCATCATCTGGAGCGATACCCTGGCGCCGTTCCAGATCGCCCTGGTACCGCTGCGCTACGAGACCGACCTGGTCCGCGAGGCCACCGACAAGCTGTATGCAGAACTGACTGCAGCCGGCTTCGAAGTCCTGCTGGACGACCGCGACAAGAAAACCAGCCCGGGCATCAAGTTCGCAGACATGGAGCTGATCGGCATTCCACACCGGATCGTGGTCAGCGACCGCGGCCTCGCCGAAGGCAACCTGGAATACAAGAGCCGTACCGAGGCCGAGCCACAAGCGCTGCCGGTCGCCGACGTACTGTCGTTCCTTCAGGCCCGTATCCGCCGCTGAAACCAGATAGAGACGTCATGTTCAAGCGAAACACCTTAGGCCTCGGTGGTGCCGCCCTGTGCGGCACCCTGCTGGTCAGCGGCTGTGCCAATCACATGTCACAACGCAGCGAGCACGAGGAACGTGTCGAGCGCAAACTGCTCGATCACAGCCTGCAGATCGATGTTGGTGAGCCCAAGGTGCTTGAGCTGCCGCAACGCCGGGTGAAAATCCTCGAGCAGAAGACTTTCGAAGTCACTGAATTCGAAGTCACACGCCATTACGACCGCTACACCCCCTACCAACCTTGGCGGGAGGTCTACGAGATCCCGCTGGGTGCGGTGGCTGTGGTGGCGGGTGTCGGCGCCAACGTGGCCAACGTATTTGCCTTGGGTAACCTGCCGGATAGCATGACCAAGGACTGGTTCAACTACGGATTCGCCGGGCTCAACCCGTTCATGAACGTGCAGTCTCATGGTCGCGCACAGCAAAACCTGGCCGGGATCGACGAAGTCCAGCGCGACAAGCGCACCGAATATTCGAGCCTGCCTTGGAGCGAGCGTCCGGTCGAGGTCAAGGCCGGCAAGGATACGTTCGAGCTGAGCACCGACAAGAACGGCGTCCTGCGCCTGAACCTGCTGGACAGTCCGTTCGCCGAACATGACCTCAATCACCTGGGCAAGCTGCAGATCAGTGTCGCGGACGCCAAGGATGACGTGCACACCAACTCGTCCCTGGCGCTGAGCCACACCTTGCGCGGCAAGCTTCTGGAAGCCCACGGTCTGATTTACGACGATCTCGAAGACGACGAAGTGAGCCAGTGGGTACACCGGGTCAAACGCCTGTCGGAACTGGGTCTGGAAGAAGAAGCCAGTGAACTGGAGCAGAGCCTGATCGAACTGACCCGCAACGATCCCGAATTGCAGACCGAGTTCCTCAAGTCCTTGACCAAGGATGCGGGGCGCCTGGTGGCGGATCCGGGACCGAATTAACGCTTTTGTAGGAGCGAGCTTGCTCGCGATGGGCTTGCAGGCACCGCGGGCATTCAGACAAGCCCGCGTTATCGTTGACGTCCATCGCGAGCATGCTCGCTCCTACAGCTCAAACAACTCCATTTGCTCAAACCCGCCCCGCAAATCCTCCAGTCTCACCCCCACCCCCAACAACCGAACCGGTTTGCCTCCACGATTGAACGCTTGGGTCAGCAACAACTGATAACTGCCCAAATCCCGCCCTGCCCCTGCCTGCTCAATGGTCGTCTGGGTGAAATCATGGAATTTTACTTTGACGAACGGTTTCCCCGGCCGATAGCTGCTGTCGATTCGCGCCATGCGACCGGCCAGGGTTTCCAGCAGCTCGGGTAATTTATCCAGGCAACTCACCAAATCCGGCAGATCGACATCGTAGGTGTTCTCGACACTGATCGACTGCCGGCGACTGTCATTGTGCACCTGGCGATCATCGATCCCTCGCGCCAGGCACCAGAGGCGCTCTCCGAAGCTGCCAAATTCGCGCACCAGCGCCAATTTGTCCCACTCGCGCAATTGCGCGCAATCGTGGATGCCGAGCTTGCCCAACCGGTCGGCAGTGACCTTACCGACCCCATGCAACTTGCTCACGGGCAACCCACTGACAAAGTCTTCGACTTGATCCGGCGTAATGACAAACAAACCATTGGGCTTTTTCCAGTCGCTGGCGATCTTGGCGAGAAACTTGTTCGGCGCCACGCCGGCCGAGACAGTGATGTGCAGTTGATTCGATACCCGCCGGCGGATGTCCTGGGCGATACGTGTGGCGCTGCCACCGAAATGCGCACTGTCCGACACATCAAGGTAGGCCTCGTCGAGGGAAAGCGGCTCAATGGTGTCGGTGTAATCGCGAAAGATCGTGTGAATCTCCTTCGACGCTTCCCTGTAGGCATCCATACGTGGCTTGACGATGGTCAGGTCCGGACACAGCTTCAGCGCATGCCCGGACGACATGGCCGAACGCACGCCATATGCCCGGGCTTCATAATTACAGGTCGCAATGACTCCACGGCGATCCGCCGCACCACCCACCGCCAGCGGTTTTCCGGCCAGGCGCGGGTCATCACGCATCTCAATGGCGGCGTAGAAACAGTCACAATCGACGTGGATGATTTTTCGCTGGGTCATATCAACGCGGTGTTCAGAGTAAAGAATGGCGACGCGCCCTGTGGGATAAGCAGTATCTCACTGACACCTGTATATAGCACCAGTGGTCTGAATGTTCTTCATCGAATGTAGGAAGCGCGATTGATAAATTTATTTTTTCAATCATCCGGCACTGACCAATAGAGCTTGAAGCCTTGCCACGCCTGCCTTTCAGAGCGATCAGCAACCCCATCATCGAGCTAAGCAATTGAACCTGAAGAGGTTTTACCAAGATTTACGGTTGACAGCCTGTCGATCCTCTGTAGAATGCCGCCACACAGACGCGGGATGGAGCAGTCTGGTAGCTCGTCGGGCTCATAACCCGAAGGTCGTCGGTTCAAATCCGGCTCCCGCAACCAAACATCAAAAAAGGCTACTCGAAAGAGTGGC
>NZ_JBPKAM010000117.1:0-16699 GCF_051216495.1 Pseudomonas baetica
CCCCCCCCCCCCCCCCCCCCCCCCCCCCCCCCCCCCCCCCCCCCCCCCCCCCCCCCCCCCCCCCCCCCCCCCCCCCCCCCCCCCCCCCCCCCCCCCCCCCCCCCCCCCCCCCCCCACAAGGGTTTATTGCGTCAGGCAGTCACGGTCTGGTCCACCAGATGGCCGTTGTCGATTCGAACATGCCGCGGATGGAAACGCTTCAGGCTGCTGCGATGCCCAACACTGACGATGCTCAACCCTGGCAGTTCGTCGATCAGCGCCTGATACAGCGACGCTTCGTCTTCTTCATCCATCGCCGAGGTCGCTTCGTCCATGTACAGCCATTGCGGTGCGTACAGCAGCGCACGGGCGAAGGCCAGGCGCTGTTGTTCACCCGGCGAGAGCATGCGCTGCCAGTGATTGGCTTCATCGAGACGCCCTACCAGATGCGGCAAACGGCAGGTCTCCAGGACATGCACGTAGCGCTCGTTCGGATAGGTATCGCCAGCCTGTGGATAACTCAATACTTCACGCAAGGTGCCAATCGGCAAATAAGGCTTCTGCGGCAGAAACAAATGGCGCGCCGCCGGCATGCGGATACTGCCGTGCCCCGTTGGCCACAAGTGCCCCATCGCCCGAAGCAAAGTCGATTTACCGCTGCCGGAACGGCCGCTGAGCATGACACGCTCGCCCTCTTCGACGGTCATGTCGGCATTGGTCAGCAAGTGACGACCGTCAGCAAGGTCGAGGCCAAGGTTATGCACTTTCAAGGCATCGCCCTGGCTCTGCACATCGATGGCCGGTGCGCGATCTTCGTTATCGCTCATGGCCTGACGGAAGCTCAACAGACGATCACAGGTCGCACGCCATGCCGCGAGGCTCTGGTACGCACTGATGAACCAGCTGAAACTTTCCTGCACATTGCCGAACGCCGAGCTGATTTGCATCAGCTCACCAAGCTCGATCTTGCCGGACAAATAGCGCGGCGAAGCGACGATGAACGGGAAGATGATGGCGGCCTGACTGTAACCGGCGGTGAAGAACGTCAGGCGCTTGGACACCTTCATGATGTCCCAGAAGTTATGCCAGACCATCCCGAAGCGACTGCTCAACCGACGATTTTCATTCGGTTCGCCGTTGTACAGCGCAATGCTTTCGGCGTTCTCGCGAATCCGCACCATGGAGAAACGCAGGTCGGCTTCGAAGCGTTGTTGTTGGTTGTTCAGGCCAATCAAACGACGACCGATCAAATGGGTCAGCCAACTGCCCACCACGGCATACACCAGCACGCACCAGAACATGTAGCCCGGTATGGTGAAGCCCCACACTTCGATGCTGCCCGACACGCCCCACAAAATGATCGAGAACGACACCAGGCTGACAATGTTGCGAAGCAAACCAATGCCCAGCTCCAGTGTGTTGGAGGTGAAGTTGTTGAGGTCTTCGGAAATCCGCTGGTCCGGGTTATCGGTGTAGCCGCCCTGCTCCAGCCGGTAGTAATTCTTGTCGGCGAGCCAACGGGAAAAGTATTGCTCGGTAAGCCACGCCCGCCAGCGGATCGTGAGCATCTGTGTCAGGTAGAGCCGGTACACCGCACCGACAATCGCCACGGCCGCGATTACGCAGAAATACAGAATCAACCGCCAGAACGCCTCTTCGTCCTTTTGTTGCAGGGCGTTATAGAAATCCTTGTACCAGGTGTTGAACCACACCGAGATCCCGACGCTGACCAGTGACAGCGCAATGACCGCAATCAGCAACGTCCAGGCCTTGCCCTTCTCCTCGCTGCGCCAGTAAGGCGTGGTCATCGCCCATATTTTTCGAAAGAACTGCCCGCGCACAGCATCGTTGACCGCGGAATATTCAGCGTTCTGATTCATGGAAAAGGCTCGATAAAGAAAAAGGCACGCACGAACCGATCATAGATGATCGGTTCGGTTTGTCGCGAGGAACGGCCCGCATTCGTTCAGCGCGGGTTCAGCGGCGAACGGGACGTTTCTGCAGTTTGCGCTGCAGGGTGCGGCGGTGCATGCCCAGGGCGCGGGCGGTGGCGGAGATGTTGCCTTCGTGCTCGGTCAACACGCGCTGAATGTGTTCCCACTGCAAGCGGTCCACGGACATCGGGTTTTCCGGCACCAGGCTGTCGAGGTCGGCATGCTCGGACAATAGCGCGGCCAGCACGTCGTCGGCGTCGGCCGGTTTGCACAGGTAGTTGCAAGCACCACGCTTGATCGCCTCCACGGCGGTGGCGATGCTGGAGTAACCGGTGAGAATCACCACGCGCATTTCCGGGTCCATTTCCAGCAACTTGGGCAGCAGCACCAGGCCCGAATCGCCGTCCATTTTCAGATCCAGCGCGGCGTAGTCCGGCAGATCGGCCTGCGCCAGTGCAAGGCCTTCCTCAGCGGAACCGGCGGTGCTGACGCGAAAGCCGCGGCGAGCCATGGCGCGGGCCATCACCCGGGTAAAGGTCGCGTCGTCGTCGACCAGCAGCAAATGCGGCAGTTCTTCGCCTTCAACCTGGATTTCGTCACTCATGTTGGTCTCCTCGGGCGCCGTGGGGCAGACGCAGCTCGGTGAGCGTGCCGCCTTCCTCATGACTATAGAGTTTCACTGAGCCGCCGGCGCGTGTCACGCTGGCCTTGCTCAAAAACAGGCCCAGGCCGAAACCTTTGCCCTTGGTGGTAAAGAACGGCTTGCCGATTTGTTCGGCAATAGCCAGCGGCACACCGGCACCGTGGTCGCGGATGCTGATGGTCAAGTCTTCAGGATTCCAGTCCAGGGTCACCTGCAACCCTTCGGGGCAGGCATCCGCCGCGTTGTTCAACAGGTTCAGTAGAGCCTGGGTCAGGTCCGGCGGTGGCGCCATGCGCGGCACAGTGCCCTGGCCCAGGCGCTGGAAGCGATAACTGGCTTCCGGGCGCATCAGGTGCCAGCGATTGAGCGCTTCATCGAGCCAATCGGTGACGTCCTGCATGTCCACCGCCAAACGGCGATTGGCCTCCGCCGCCCGCACCAGTTGCTGCAGCGTTTCCTTGCACAGCTTGACCTGATCCTGCAGCACACTCAGGTCGTCCTGCAGCATCGGGTCGTGGTGGTCCTGGCGCATTTCCTTGAGCAACACGCTCATGGTCGCCAGGGGCGTACCCAATTCATGGGCGGCGCCGGCGGCCTGGGTGGCGACGGCCAGCAGCTGCTGATCACGCAGACCCTCTTCGCGGCGGATGGCCCGCAGCTCTTCCTGCCGGCGCAGCTCTTCAGCCATGCGCGCGGCGAAGAACGTGATCACTGCCGCCGCCAAGGCGAAACTCAGCCACATGCCATAAACCTGCAGGTTTTCCCGGGCGATCGGGAAGGTTTGCAACGGGTAGAACCGCGCCAGCAACAGGGTGTACATCGTCAGCGCGATGCCCGACAGAATCACCGAATAGCGCCATGGCAGCGTCACTGCCGCAATGGTCAGCGGCACGAGATAGTAGGAAACAAACGGGTTGGTCGAGCCGCCGGAGAAATACAGCAAGGCACTGTGGATAAACAGGTCACAGGCCAGTTGCACGGCATATTCAAGCTCGGTCACCGGCCACGAGGTGCGCAGGCGAATCGCCGTGAACGCGCACAGCAGCATCGAGCAGCCGAGGGTCGCGGCCAGTTGAAACCAGGGCAGCGGCAGCAGCTCGAGCCAGTAGGCCAGGCCCACGGAACCTGCTTGGGCAGCCAATACCAACGTGCGGATGAATGTCAGCCGCCAGAGGTTCTGGCGAGTGGCGGAAGTGATTTGAACGGGGGCGAGCATGAGCTCTCCTGATGAGCGCTCCAGGCGGGTCGCCGGAAGTATAACCAAGCGGGGGCACTGACAGGCAAACGTGCGGCAAACCGCCACAGTGAAGCAGCTGCAAGCTATTAGCTTCAAGCTGCAAGCTTTTACTTGTGGCTTGCAGCTTGAAACTTGCCGCTGCTCCATAGAGTCTGATGGTTTCACGCAGGCCCGGACCACGCCTGCGCACCACCTTAGGAGCTTTCATGCACACATTCCGCCGCAGCGCCGCCCTCCTTGCCCTGAGCGTTGGCACGATCGCCAGCTTCCCGTCCATGGCTGCCGAGGAGCTTCATTACAACCAGATTTCCCTGCGCGCCGAAGTCAGCCAGGAAGTGGCTCGCGACCTGATGATCGTGACCCTCTACACCGAAGAACAAAACACCGACCCGGCCAAGCTCGCCGCCGACGTCAGCACCACCATGAACAAGGCACTGGCCCAGGCCAAGCAGGTCAAGGACATCACCCTGCGCCAGGGCAGCCGCAACAGCTACCCGATCTACGACGCCAAGGGTCAGAAAATCACTGGCTGGCGCGAGCGTGCCGAACTGCGCCTGGAAAGCACGGATTTCGCCGCACTGTCGAAGCTGACCGGCGAACTGCTCACCGATCTGAAGATGGGGGGCATGGACTTCGCCATCGCCACGCCAACCCGCAAGGCCAGCGAAGACACCCTGCTCAAGGAAGCCGTGACGGCCTTCAAGGCCCGCGCCCAACTCGCCACCGACGCTCTGGGTGGAAAGGGCTACAAGATCGTCAACCTGAACCTCAACACTAATGGCTACCCGCAACCGTACATGCGCGCACCGATGATGATGAAAGCCGCCAGCATGGACGGCGCCGCCCCCGTAACCCCGGACGTTGAAGCCGGCACCAGCCAGGTGAGCATGACAGCGGACGGCTCGATTGAAGTGCTGATGCCTTGATTCGTTAACCCGCAGGCAAAAAAAAGGCGATCACTCCCGGTGATCGCCTTTTTTTTGCAAACAGCATCTATGCTCAATGTCGGGACGGGCGGGCAACCCCTGAAATGCGACTTCAGTTGCACTTGGTACAACCAGCAAGCAAAGCGCAATGACGGTGCAACAATAACCACTCCCATTCAGCCCCACAGGACCGGGTTTAAATAGGTAACACCTTCGCCCCGTCCACGGGCAACCCAAGGTTTGAATGCACTAAAAAAGTGCACTAAATGCACTGCAAAAACGCCTCGCAAACGGTTAAATGCGTCAAAAATTACACAAATGCGACATTAAGGTACGTTCGTGCCACCGTTTAAGGCTTATAAACGCATCGCATCTTGCATTGGGTATGGCCCCTGCATAAGTATCCGCAGGCACGACTCACGAGGTCGTCCTCAAAATCAAAAAATGACAACAAATCATGAGGCCACCATGCTCAAACAAGCGGTCATTCCGTTTTTAGTCGGCGCCAGCCTGTTGGCTAGTGCACCGTTCGCTCAAGCTGCGACTAACCTGGTGTTCTGCTCCGAAGGGAGCCCGGCCGGTTTCGATCCAGGTCAATACACCACCGGAACCGACTTCGACGCCTCTGCAGAAACCATGTTCAACCGCCTGACGCAGTTCGAGCGTGGCGGCACCGCCGTTATTCCTGGCCTGGCAACCAGCTGGGACGTCTCCGCCGACGGCCTGACCTACACCTTCCACCTGCGCGAAGGCGTCAAGTTCCACACCACTCCGTACTTCAAGCCGACTCGTGAGTTCAACGCCGACGACGTGCTGTTCACCTTTAATCGCATGATTAACAAGGATGACCCGTTCCGCAAAGCGTACCCGACCGAATTCCCGTACTTCACCGACATGGGGATGGACACCAACATCACCAAGATCGAGAAAGTCGACGACAAGACCGTCAAGTTCACCCTCAAGGATGTAGATGCCGCGTTCATCCAGAACATGGCCATGAGCTTCGCCTCGATCCAGTCCGCCGAGTACGCCGCACAGCTGCTCAAGGATGGCAAGGCCGCCGACATCAACCAGAAACCGGTCGGCACCGGCCCGTTCGTGTTCAAGAGCTACCAGAAAGACTCCAACATCCGTTACACCGGGAACAAGGACTACTGGAAGCCTGAAGACGTCAAGATCGACAACCTGATCTTCGCCATCACCACTGACCCGTCGGTGCGCATCCAGAAGCTGAAAAAAGGCGAGTGCCAGATCACCCTGTTCCCGCGTCCAGCCGACCTTGCGCCACTGAAAGCTGACAAGACCCTGAAAATGCCTGACCAGGCTGGCTTCAACCTGGGTTACATCGCTTACAACGTGATGCCGCAGGTCAAAGGTCAAAGCGTTCCAAACCCGCTGGCCGACCTGAAGGTGCGTCAGGCACTGGACATGGCGGTCAACAAGCAACAAATCATCGACTCCGTGTACCAGGGCGCCGGCCAGCTAGCCGTCAACGCCATGCCGCCGACCCAGTGGTCCTATGACACCACCATCAAGGACGCCAAGTACGATCCTGAGAAAGCCAAGGAGCTGCTCAAGGAAGCCGGCGTCAAGGAAGGCACCGAAATCGTTCTCTGGGCGATGCCGGTTCAGCGTCCGTATAACCCGAACGCCAAGCTGATGGCAGAAATGCTGCAGTCCGACTGGTCCAAGATCGGCCTGAAGGTCAAGATCCAGAGCTACGAGTGGGGCGAGTACATCAAGCGCTCCAAAGGTGGCGAGAACCAGGCGATGCTGATTGGCTGGAGCGGTGACAATGGTGACCCCGATAACTGGCTGAACGTGCTGTTCGGGTGCGACTCGCTGGAAGGCAACAACTTCTCCAAATGGTGCGACAAGCCTTATGACGATCTCGTCAAACAGGCCAAGCGTACTTCGGACCAGGCCAAGCGCACCGAGCTGTACAAGCAGGCGCAACACGTCCTCAAAGATGCTGTTCCATACACCCCTATCGCTCACTCGACGGTGTATCAACCCATGCGCGCCGAAGTGCAGGACTTCAAGATCAGCCCATTTGGCTTGAACTCCTTCTACGGCGTTAGCGTCAGCAAATAAGGTTTGGCAGCGGCGACGTTTCTGACGTCGTCGCTGCTTTATCTACCGAGAAAGCAGGAAATCGCCTACATCCAAGTCGTCTGCTGACTACAGCAGAGCGCTAGGACATATCGTCGTTTCCCACAAATCTTTCGGACTTTTCGTATTTACTGCCGGCCCTACGGTTCATACCGTCGGGAGCCGACCAGCTCATGCGTGGGTCATCGGTTTTTGCTGTACGTCATGGTTTGAAACCAATGAAGCCTCCACGTCTGCGGACGGGACGAAGGCTCATTGCCAAAACACTGAACAAGAGGGAGCGTCATGCGCCATACCTTGGTTTTATCCGCATTGCTGGGCACCGGCCTGTTGGCCGCCACTTCCATGAGCCAGGCCGCCAGTAACAGCCTGGTGTTCTGCTCCGAAGGCAGTCCCGCCGGTTTCGACACGGCGCAGTACACGACCGCGACCGACAATGACGCCGCCGAGCCGCTGTACAACCGCCTGGCAGAGTTTGAAAAAGGCGCGACCAATGTCGTACCGGGCCTGGCCACGAGTTGGGATATTTCCGAAGACGGCCTCAAGTACACGTTTCACCTGCGACCAGGGGTGAAGTTTCATACCACCAAGTACTTCACTCCGACCCGCGACTTCAACGCCGATGACGTGCTGTTCACGTTCAATCGCATGCTCGACCCGCAACAACCTTTCCGTAAGGCTTACCCGACCGAATTTCCGTACTTCAACGGTATGAGCCTGAACAAGAACATCGCCAAGGTCGAAAAGACCGGGCCGCTGACCGTGGTCATGACGCTCAACAGCGTGGACGCCGCGTTCATCCAGAACATCGCCATGAGTTTCGCCGCGATCCTCTCCGCTGAGTACGCCGACAAGCTGCTGGCCGAAGGCAAACCGAGCGATATCAATCAGAAGCCGATCGGCACCGGGCCGTTCGTGTTCAAGAGTTACCAAAAAGACTCCAACATCCGTTACACCGGCAACAAACATTACTGGGACCCGAGCCGCGTCAAGCTCGACAACCTGATTTTCGCCATCAACACCGACGCCTCGGTGCGCGTGCAGAAACTCAAAGCCGATGAATGCCAGATCACCCTGCACCCGCGTCCCGCCGACGTGACCGCGCTGAAAAACGATCCGAAACTGCAACTGATCGAGAAACCCGGATTCAACCTGGGCTACATCGCCTACAACGTGCGCCACAAGCCTTTCGACCAGCTTGAAGTGCGCCAGGCGCTGGACATGGCGGTGAACAAGCAAGGCATTCTCAACGCCGTTTACCAGGGCGCTGGCCAACTGGCGGTCAACGCCATGCCGCCGACCCAGTGGTCCTACGATGAAACCATTAAGGACGCCGCCTACAACCCGGAAAAAGCCAAGGAATTGCTCAAGGCCGCCGGCGTGAAGGAAGGCACCGAAATCACCCTGTGGGCCATGCCCGTACAGCGTCCGTACAACCCCAATGCCAAGTTGATGGCCGAAATGCTCCAGGCGGACTGGGCCAAAATCGGCCTGAAGGTGAAGATCGTCAGCTACGAATGGGGCGAGTACATCAAGCGCACCAAGAACGGTGAGCACGACATCAGCCTGATCGGCTGGACCGGTGACAACGGTGACCCCGACAACTGGCTCGGCACGCTGTACAGCTGCGATGCCATTGGCGGCAACAACTACTCCATGTGGTGCGATCCGGCTTACGACAAGCTGATCAAGCAAGCCAAGGTCGTGACCGACCGCGACCAGCGCACCATGCTCTACAAACAGGCGCAGCAGTACCTCAAGCAGCAGGTACCGATCACGCCAGTCGCCCACTCGACGGTCAACCAGCCGTTGAGCGCCAAAATCGAAGGGTTCAAGGTCAGCCCGTTCGGTCGCAACGTGTTCTCGGGTGTCAGCATCGAAAAATAATAAAACCGTGTAGCCAAACGCTGGGGGCGCATTGCGCCCTCACGTAGACGTATTGCCGTTTTTCGCCGATTCGGCGACAAGCAAACGTTTGCAATGCGTGGAATGAGTTCCAAAGCAAATAGCCGGATCACCAAAAAAGACCGGCATTAAAATAAAGAAAGTAAGGAGCTTCACCCATGAAACTGAGCAACACCGCGATGTTGGCTTTGGCCATCAGTAGCATCACCGCCACGGCTTACGCGGAAACACAAAGTCAGGCGTATACCCCGGTTACCGTGAAAGAGAAAAGTGCTCAAAGCGAAGCGACCGGCTTCGTTGACGGTCAATCGATCAGCGGCACTACCCGTAACTGGTACGCCAACGAACAACTGAAGCGCGGTGCGCACTTCAAGTACAAAAAAGACGGCGCACTGCTCGACACCGATCGCCGTATCAACTGGGTTCAGGGCACCATCGTCAAGTACAACTCGGGCTTCACCGAAGGTACTGTCGGTTTCAGCACCGAGGTGGCGGCCTACAACGCCATCGCTTTGGACCAGGACCGCAAGGACCTCGCTTCCGGTAACGGCGGTGCTCCGGAGCCAGGCCGCGTGCGCCCAGGCAACAACCGTACCCTGACCGAAGATGGCGGTGACGCCGTGGGTCAGTGGAGCAAACTGGGTCTGGCGAACGTCAAGGCCCGATTCTCCAACACGACCTTGACCGCCGGTCGCCAGAACTTCAGCAGCCCGATGGTCGATGTGATCGGCAACCGTGCGCTGCCTTCCAGCTTTCAAGGTGTAAGCCTGCACAGCGAAGAACTGGAAAACCTGACTTTCGACCTGGCCACCTTCGACCGTAACTCTCCACGTACCGAAGAAAGCCAGCGTAAGTTCCGCTCCGAATACGCTGACGAAATCATTGAAATCGATCACGTATACACCGCTGGTCTCACCTACCAGCCGTTCGCCAGCCTGACCACCAGCCTGTGGGGCACCCAGGCCGAAGACATGTGGAACCAGTACTACTTCGGCGCCACCCACGTGCTGGGTGACAGCTCGGTACTGAGCCTGACCACCGGCCTGAACTACTACAAAACCGTCGACGAAGGCAAAGCCGTACTGGGCGAAATTGACAACGACACCTACTCCCTGTCGTTCGGCCTGACCCACCAGGCGCACACCCTGACCTTCTCCTACCAGGAAGTGAACGGTAACGAGTACTTCGACTACCTGCACGAAACCAACGGCATCTACCTGGCCAACTCCCTGCTGTCGGACTTCAACAGCCCGAACGAGAAATCCTTCCAGATCGCCTACGGCCTGAACATGGCCGAATACGGCGTACCGGGCCTGAAATTCAACATCTATCAGGCGCGTGGCTGGGGGATCGACGGCACTCACTATAAAGGCGGCGCATACGACAGCGTGCTGACGATGGACGGTGAGCACCATTATGAATACGGCATCGGCGCCTCCTACGCGGTACAAAGCGGCCCGCTCAAAGCTACCACTGTTCGCGCGACCTACACTGCCCACCGTGCCAGTGAAAACCAGCTGGACGGCAGCATCAACGAGTTCCGTCTCGTGACCACCGTTCCATTCAACATTCTGTAATGCACCGGCCGCACGGCTGATTCAGTGATGAGTCGACCGCGCGGCTTTTGTCCCTTAACCGATTGCAGAGGGTTCTTGATGAAAATGCTTCCCCTACGTGCGGCCATCGCGGCCGCGTTGCTGAGTGTCGCAGTTGGCGTATCGGCCAAACCGCTGGTGGTCTGCACCGAAGCCAGCCCCGAAGGCTTCGACATGGTCCAGTACACGACCGCCGTCACCGCCGATGCGGTGGCTGAAACCATCTTCAATCGGTTGGCGGACTTCAAGCCCGGCACCACTGAGGTGATTCCGGCCCTGGCCGAATCCTGGGACATCAGCGCCGATGGCCTGACCTACACGTTCCACCTGCGCAAAGGCGTCAAGTTTCACACCACCGAATACTTCAAGCCGACCCGCGACATGAATGCCGACGACGTGGTCTGGAGCTTCCAGCGCCAGCTGGACCCGAATCATCCGTGGCACAAACTCTCGAGCGTGGGCTTCCCGTACTTTGAAAGCATGGGTTTCAAAGAGCTGCTCAAAAGCGTCGAAAAAGTCGACGACAACACGGTCAAGTTCACCCTGACCCGTCAGGAAGCCCCCTTCCTGGCCGACATCGCCATGGCGTTCTCCTCGATCTACTCCGCCGAGTACGCCGACCAGTTGCTCAAGGCCAACAAGACCGGCGACCTGAACAACAAACCGGTCGGTACCGGTCCGTTCGTCTTCCAGCGTTACAACAAGGATGCCCAGGTCCGCTTCAAGGCCAACCCGGACTACTTCCGCGGCAAGCCGCCGGCGGATTCATTGGTCCTGGCCATCGCCACCGACAACAACGTGCGCCTGCAAAAGCTCAAGGCCAACGAGTGCCAGGTCGCGCTGTACCCGAAACCGGATGACATCCCGAGCATCAAGAACGACCAGAAGCTGAAGGTCGATGAACTCAATGCGATGACCGTTTCGTACATCGCCATGAACACCCAGCACAAGTACATGAGCGACGTGCGCGTGCGCAAAGCCATCGACATCGCCTTCGACAAGGAGGCCTATGTCAACGCGCTGTTCGGCAAGGGCAATGCCACCGTGGGCGTCAACCCGTTCCCGGACACCCTGCTGGGCTACAACCACAGCCTGAAAAACCCGCCACGGGACCTGGACAAGGCCCGCGCCCTGCTCAAGGAAGCCGGCGTACCGGAAGGCACCACCTTCACCCTGTTCACCCGCAACGGTGGCGGTCCGACCAACCCGAACCCGATGCTCGGCGCACAGATGATGCAGGCTGACCTGGCCAAGGTCGGTATCAAGATCGACATTCGCGTGATGGAATGGGGCGAAATGCTCAAACGCGCTAAAAACGGCGAGCACGATATGGTATCCGCCGGATGGGCGGGCGATAACGGCGATCCGGATAACTTCCTGACGCCTATGCTCAGTTGCGAAGCGGCGAAGAACGGCGAAAACTATGCACGCTGGTGCAATGACAAATTCCAGGCCCTGATCGACCAGGCCCGGGAAAAGACCGACCCGGCTGAACGTGCAGCGCTCTATGAGCAGGCTCAGGTTATCTTTAACCAGGACCAACCATGGATCAGCATGGCGCACACTAGAATGTTCACTGCAATGCGCAACAACGTAGAGGGCTACCAAATCAGCCCCCTCACCACAAATAACTTCGCCACCACCCAGGTGAAGTAGATAAGAAACTCCCGGCAGGCCTGACCCCAGGCCTGCCGGGCACGCCTAACCGGCTGATGAGGTACACCACACGATGTTTAGTTTTATTGCCCGCCGACTGGGGTTACTGATCCCCACGTTCTTCGGCATCACCTTGCTGACTTTCGCATTGATTCGCATGATCCCCGGCGACCCCGTGGAAGTGATGATGGGCGAACGTCGGGTCGACCCCGAGATGCATGCTCAGGCAATGGAACGCCTAGGTCTGAACAAACCCCTGTATGCCCAGTACCTGGATTACATCGGGAAACTGGCCCACGGCGACCTGGGGGAATCCCTGCGTACCCGTGAGAGCGTATGGAGCGAATTCACGCAACTGTTCCCGGCCACCTTTGAACTGTCGATGGCAGCGCTGCTGTTCGCTGGTGTCTTCGGGCTGCTGGCCGGCGTCATTGCCGCCCTCAAGCGAGGGTCCCTGTTCGATCATGGGGTGATGGGAATATCCCTGACGGGATATTCGATGCCCATCTTCTGGTGGGGCTTGATTCTCATCATGTTTTTCTCGGTCAGCCTGGGCTGGACGCCGGTTTCCGGACAAAACGACCTGCTCATCGACGTGGAACGCAAAACCAACTTCATGCTGATCGATACGTGGCTCAGCGATGAACCGGGCGCTCTGCTTGACTATCTGCATCACCTGATCCTGCCCGCCATCGTGCTGGGCACCATTCCGTTGGCGGTCATCGCCCGGATGACCCGCTCCTCCATGCTCGAAGTGCTGCGTGAAGACTACATCCGCACCGCTCGGGCCAAAGGCCTGTCGCCTGCACGTGTAGTGTTCGTTCACGGCCTGCGCAACGCACTGATTCCGGTGCTGACCGTACTCGGCCTGCAAGTCGGCACCCTGCTGGCCGGCGCCGTCCTGACCGAGACAATCTTCTCTTGGCCGGGCATCGGCAAATGGCTGATTGAAGCCATCGGCGCCCGGGATTACCCGGTCGTGCAAAACGGCATCTTGCTGATTGCCTGCATTGTGATTCTGGTCAACTTCGTGGTGGACATCCTCTACGGCTTTGCCAACCCACGCATTCGTCACCAGCGCTGAGGTCAATACCCATGAGCACTCCAACTTCCTCAGTCGCCACCGCCGCCACCGCCGTGGATCAAAGCCTGCTGTACCCGTCGCCGTACAAGGAGTTCTGGCAAGCGTTCTCCAAGAACAAAGGCGCCGTTGCCGGTCTGGCGTTCTTCGCCCTGATCGTGTTCTGCGCGATCTTTGCCCCTTGGGTTGCCCCCCATGACCCAAGCGAGCAGTACCGCGACTTCCTGCTCACCCCGCCAGCCTGGCTGGAAGGCGGGCAATTGCAGTTCCTGCTGGGCACCGATGAACTGGGCCGTGATTTGCTGTCGCGACTGATCCAGGGTTCGCGGTTGTCGCTGCTGATCGGCCTGTCATCGGTGGTGATGTCGCTGATTCCGGGCATCCTCATGGGACTGCTGGCCGGCTTCTTCCCCAAGATCCTCGGCCCGACCATCATGCGTCTGATGGACATCATGCTGGCCCTGCCGTCCCTGCTGCTGGCCGTGGCGATCGTCGCCATCCTCGGCCCAGGCCTGATCAACACCGTGATCGCCATCGCCGTGGTGTCCCTGCCGTCCTATGTTCGTCTGACCCGCGCCGCGGTGATGGGCGAACTGAACCGCGACTACGTGACCGCCGCGCGCCTCGCTGGCGCCGGTCTGCCGCGCCTGATGTTCGTGACCGTGTTGCCGAACTGCATGGCTCCCCTGATCGTTCAGGCCACCCTGAGCTTCTCCTCGGCGATTCTCGATGCCGCCGCCCTGGGCTTCCTCGGCCTTGGCGTACAACCGCCAACCCCCGAGTGGGGCACCATGCTGGCCTCGGCCCGCGACTACATCGAACGCGCCTGGTGGGTAGTCAGCCTGCCTGGTTTTACCATTTTGCTCAGCGTGCTGGCAATCAACTTGATGGGTGACGGCCTGCGCGATGCGCTGGATCCGAAACTCAAGAATGCCGCCTGAGGAGATTCCCATGTCACTGCTAGAAATCAAGAATCTCAACGTTCGCTTCGGCGACAAGAACGCCACACCAGTAGTCGACGGCCTCGACCTGAAGGTGGACAAGGGCGAAGTACTGGCCATCGTTGGCGAGTCCGGTTCCGGCAAGTCCGTGACCATGATGGCGCTGATGGGCCTGATCGAGCATCCGGGCATCGTCACCGCGGACTCGCTCAGCTTTGACGGCAAGGACATGCTCAAGCTCAGCAATCGCCAGCGCCGGCAGATCATCGGCAAAGACCTGTCCATGGTCTTTCAGGACCCTATGACCGCGCTGAACCCGAGCTACACCGTCGGCTTCCAGATCGAAGAAGTGCTGCGCCTGCATCTGAAAATGTCCGGCAAGGCCGCCCGCAAGCGCGCCATCGAATTGCTGGAAAAAGTTGAGATCCCGGGGGCGGCCAGCCGTATGGACGCCTATCCGCATCAACTGTCCGGCGGCATGAGCCAGCGCGTCGCGATCGCCATGGCGATTGCCGGCGAACCGAAACTGCTGATCGCGGACGAGCCAACCACCGCCCTCGACGTGACGATCCAGGCACAGATCATGGAGCTGCTGCTGGCGTTGCAGAAAGAGCAGAACATGGGCCTGGTGTTGATCACTCACGACCTTGCCGTCGTCGCCGAAACCGCCCAGCGCGTGTGCGTGATGTATGCCGGTCAAGCGGTCGAAGTCGGCCAGGTGCCACAACTGTTCGACATCCCGGCGCACCCGTACAGCGAAGCGCTGCTCAAGGCGATTCCGGAACACAGCCTGGGCGCCACGCGCCTGTCGACCTTGCCAGGCATCGTGCCGGGTCGTTACGACCGTCCACAGGGCTGCCTGTTGTCGCCGCGCTGCCCGTACGTGCAGGACAACTGCCGTGCGCAACGTCCGACCCTTGACCCGAAAAGCAACAGCCTCGCCCGCTGCTTCTACCCGCTGAACCAGGAGGTGGCGTAATGGCCGTCGTACTTACCGCCCGCGACCTGACCCGTCACTACGAAGTGTCCCGTGGCCTGTTCAAGGGCCATGCCACCGTACGTGCCCTCAACGGTGTGTCGTTCGAGCTGGAAGCCGGAAAGACCCTCGCCGTCGTCGGTGAGTCGGGCTGCGGCAAATCCACCTTGGCTCGCGCCCTGACGCTGATCGAAGAGCCGTCCTCGGGATCCCTGAAAATCGCCGGTCAGGAAGTGGCCGGCGCTGACAAGGCCCAGCGCAAGCAACTGCGCAAAGACGTGCAGATGGTGTTCCAGAGCCCATACGCTTCGCTGAACCCACGGCAGAAGATCGGTGATCAGCTGGCCGAGCCACTGTTGATCAACACCAACCTGTCGGCCGCCGAACGTCGCGAGAAAGTCCAGGCGATGATGAAGCAGGTCGGCTTGCGTCCCGAGCACTACCAGCGTTATCCGCACATGTTCTCCGGTGGTCAGCGCCAGCGGATCGCCTTGGCCCGCGCCATGATGCTGCAACCGAAAGTGCTGGTGGCGGACGAACCGACCTCGGCATTGGACGTGTCGATCCAGGCGCAGGTGCTCAACCTGTTCATGGACATGCAGCAGGAGTTCAACACCGGTTACGTGTTCATCTCCCACAACCTGGCCGTGGTGCAACACGTGGCCGATGACGTGATGGTGATGTACCTCGGTCGCCCCGTGGAAATCGGACCGAAGCACGACATCTATGCCCGCCCCCTGCATCCGTACACCCAGGCACTGCTGTCGGCGACACCGACCATCCATCCGGATCCGTCCAAGCCGAAAATCAAGATTGTCGGTGAGTTGCCCAACCCGCTGAACCCGCCACCGGGCTGCGCGTTCCACAAGCGCTGCCCGTACGCCACCGCACGCTGCAGCACTGAAGAGCCGGCGTTGCGCCAGCTCGACACTCGTCAGGTGGCGTGCCACTACGCCGAGCAGTTCCTGTAAAAACTGTGGGAGCGAGCCTGCTCGCGAAGGCGTCCGTTCAGTCACATCATTGTCGACTGACAGACCGCTTTCGCGAGCAGGCTCGCTCCCACAGAGATTTGTGTTATCCACAGCCTCTTTTTTTTCGATTGCTCAACAATCGAGGCAAAAGGGGTTTTGTTTTGCCTGCAATTTACGTCTGGCTATCCCCTTCATCCGGGTCATCCGAGTCCGGCTCATCGGTGGTCGAGTCATCATCGCCTTCGCTGCCACCCTGCCCCTTGTCACCCGGTTCCGATTCGGACGCCGCGATCATCAGCGCACCCTGCCCGGCCTGCCCGCTCGACGCCTGGGTTTCATGATCCTCACACTCGGCCCAGGCTGTCGCACTGCCGAGCGTCAACATCACCAACACCTTCAACAGCAACAAAACACGCAACAATCTGTTCATAGCCGAATCCTTCCTCTCTCGAAGTACCTGTCTGGCGCTGAATAAAATCTAGTCCCGATCGACCCGGTTCTCCAGATAGGACGCTAACGAGTGGGCGGAAATGCGATGGCTGTAGAGACCGGATTTGAATAATCCCTATAACCAAACCCACTACCATCCAAATCCCTGTGGGGGGGGGGGGGGGGGGGGGGGGGGGGGGGGGGGGGGGGGGGGGGGGGGGGGGGGGGGGGGGGGGGGGGGGGGGGGGGGGGGGAGAGGGGGGAGGGGGGGGGGGGGGGGGGGGGGGGGGGGGGGGGGTGCGGGGGGGGGTGTG
>NZ_JBPKAM010000118.1:0-16535 GCF_051216495.1 Pseudomonas baetica
ATGTTGGGAGAAGGGTGGCAGACTTTGTAACCTTCTTGGAGACCCCCCCCCCCTCCCCCCCACCCCCCCCCGCTCCCACAATTGAAATTTTGTCAGGGCACACATCGATCACCGCTGTCATCAAATGCGAACTCCCTGACGCCCAATGAGAAGCAGAGCGCCCGCCCGTGACGATACTGGTCTGTTCCGCGAGGTCGAACAGTGCAGGCAAACCCCACTGACACGTTCACCCCCAGACCTCTTCGCCCTGATGGGGCGGTCAGCTGTACCTCAAAAAAAAACAGGGAGTGCAAAATGAAGTTCAGTTTTGTCGATACCAATCACCCTACCCGCCGACGTGTGCTACGCGATGCTTTCACCCTGGCTCTGGCGGCTTCTCCGCTGGCGAGCCTGGCCAAGGCAGCCGACGAAAACGCCGATGATGTGACATTGGCGGCTGGCCCACGGCCGCTGGTGCAATACCCGCAGAAACGTCCGTTGACCCTGGTGACCACCCGGCCGCCGCACCTGGAGACGCCCTTCCCGGTCTTCAATGAAGGGCCCATCACGCCCAATGACGCGTTTTTCGTGCGTTATCACCTGGCCAATTTCCCTACCAGCATCGATCCGGACAGTTATCGCCTGACGATCAAGGGCTCGGTCGACACATCGCTGTCACTGTCCCTGGCAGAGCTAAAGTCCCTGGCCACGCCTGTGGAAGTGGTCGCTGTCAATCAGTGCTCGGGCAACAGCCGCGCCTTCTCGATGCCACGGGTGTTCGGTGCGCAGTTGGGCAATGGCTCAATGGGTAATGCACGCTGGGTGGGGGTACCGCTCAAGGCTGTATTGCAAAGGGCCGGAGTGAAGGCCGAGGCAAAACAAGTGACCTTTCGCGGCCTCGATAAGCCTGTGCTGGCGAGCACCCCGGAGTTCATCAAGGCGCTGGACATCAGTCATGCCATGGATGGCGACCCCATGATCGCCTGGTCAATGAACGGTACCGACTTGCCCTTTCTCAACGGTTACCCCATTCGCCTGGTGGTGCCCGGCTATTTCGGCACGTACTGGGTCAAGCACCTGAGCGAGATAGACGTTGTCGACCATACCTACGACGGTTTCTTCATGGCTAAAGGCTACCGCGTTCCGGACAACGATTGCTTCTGCACCGCACCCGGCACCACGGCGGCGCAAACCCAACCGATTTCCAGGTTGCCGGTGCGCAGTTTCATCACCAGCGTCAAACAGGGTGATGTGTTGCCATTGCAAAAAAGCGTGGTGCTCAAGGGCATCGCATTCGACGGCGGCGCCGGCATCAGCAAGGTGGAAGTCTCGATCGACGGTGGCAAGGTTTGGCACGCAGCCAGTCTTGGGCAAGACCTTGGCCGTTTTTCATTCCGTGAATGGACGCTGGCGATGACCTTTACCCACAAGGGCGCCACGCAGTTGATGGTGCGTGCCAGTAACAACGCGGGCGAGACGCAACCCCTGCAAGCCGACTGGAACCCCGGGGGCTACCGCCGCCACGTCGTCGAAACCAGCCACGTGACCGTTGCCTGAGGAGGCCCCATGAGACTCATGACAACCTTGCTGTGCGCGGCTCAAGTCTGCTGGGCGGCCACGGTCAGCGCAGCGCCGCTGTCGATCACGTTGCCGCCGGAAACGGCGAAGTTCAAACCCAGTACGCTGCCAGGCTATGCATTGGCCCAGCAGAAATGCTCCACCTGCCACTCTGCCGATTACATCAACTTCCAGCCTCCCGGCATGAGCCTGGCGCAGTGGACGGCCGAGGCGAGCAAGATGCAGCACGTGTACGGCGCTCCGATCAGTGATCAGGATGTGAGCATCATTGGTGCTTACCTTGCGGTGACATACGGCACTGCCCAGGCAAGCGATGCCGAGGTGCAGGCCGCTTCGAACCCGCCGACGGGCCAGCCCCCGGCGGCATCCGTAGCGAAAGCCGACGCCACGGCCCTGCTACAGAACAATAGCTGTCTGTCCTGCCACGCCATCGACCACAAGGTCGTGGGCCCGGCCTATCGCGATGTGGCCGCCAAATATGCCAAGGACCCGCAGGCACTGGCCAAGGTCACGGCCAGCATCCAGCACGGAGGCAGCGGAAAATGGGGCGATATCCCCATGCCGCCTTTCGCACAATTAAACCCGGACGATCTGCAAAGCCTGGCGACTTTCATCCTTAACCAGTGACCCCCTATCCTGCCCGGCCTGGCTCGCCACGCGCGGCCTGTAGACCGGGCAGTTTTCGGCACCTGTGACCAACGCTTAGCTGACGTCCGTGTGCCCAGCCTTTATCCTTGTTCCCCCGCCGTACCGATTGATGGAGTTCCCCCCCTATGCCCCATGAAGGCAGTCTGTTGCAAGCCGCCGTCGTATTCCTGCTCGCGGCAGTCCTTACCGTTCCCTTGGCCAAGCGCCTGCAGCTCGGCGCTGTGCTGGGCTATCTGTTTGCCGGCGTGATCATTGGCCCTTCCGTGCTGGGTCTGATCCGCAACCCTGAAAGCGTTGCTCACATCTCCGAACTCGGAGTTGTGTTGCTGCTGTTCATCATTGGCCTTGAACTGTCGCCACGACGGTTGTGGGTGATGCGCAAGTCGGTGTTCGGCGTCGGCCTGGCCCAGGTGCTGCTGACCGGAGCCGTACTGGGCGTGCTGGCGTTGTATGTATTTGGCCAGCCACTCAACAGCGCCATCGTGCTGGGCCTTGGCCTGGCCCTGTCGTCCACTGCATTCGGCCTGCAAAGCCTGGCCGAACGCAAGGAGCTGACCAGTCCCCATGGGCGCCTGGCCTTTGCCATTTTGCTGTTCCAGGACATCGCCGCGATCCCATTGATCGCCATGGTGCCGTTGCTGGCCGGTGTCGATCACAACGCCAGCGCCGCCGAGGACGTGAACCATGGTTTACGGGTGCTGGCCAGCATCGCCATCGTAGTGATCGGCGGTCGCTATCTGTTGCGGCCGGTATTCCGCGCGGTGACCAAGACCGGTTTGCCGGAAGTGTCCACCGCCACCGCACTGCTGGTGGTCATCGGCACCGCCTGGCTGATGGACCTGGCTGGTATTTCCATGGCCCTGGGCGCGTTTCTCGCGGGCCTGCTGCTGGCGGACTCCGAGTACCGTCATGAACTGGAAGCACAGATCGAGCCGTTCAAGGGCCTGCTGCTGGGCCTGTTTTTCATCAGTGTCGGCATGGGCGCGAACCTGAGCCTGCTGCTGCGCGAGCCGCTTGTGGTGCTGGGCCTGACGGTGCTGCTGATCGTCGTCAAGTTGCCTTTGCTGTTTATCGTGGGCCGACTGGCCGGTGGCCTGAACAAGGTCAGCGCCATTCGCCTGGGTATTGTCCTGGCGGCCGGCGGTGAATTCGCCTTCGTGGTGTTCAAGATCGGCCGCGACAACGGCCTGTTCGATGCGCGTCTTTACGACTTGCTGGTGCTGGCGATCACCCTGTCGATGGCGATGACACCACTGTTGTTATTGCTTTGCGCCCGACTGGTCAGCCCGAAAGTGCAACCGGTGGCGGTACCTGAACAGTTCCGTGAAATCGACACCGATGAACCCCGCGTGGTGATCGCCGGCCTGGGCCGCATGGGGCAGATCGTGGCGCGTATCCTGCGGGCCCAGAACATCAAGTTCGTCGCCCTCGACACCTCGGTGGAAACCATTGAGCTGTCGCGCAGCTTCGGCGGCGTGCCGGTGTTCTACGGCGACCCGATGCGCCCGGAAATCCTCAGCGCGGCCAAGGTCGGCGAAGCCGAGTACTTTGTGATCGCTACCGATGACCCGGAAACCAATATCAAGACCGCCGAGCTGGTGCGCAAACTTTACCCGCACATGAAAATCATCGCCCGCGCCCGTAACCGTCAGCATGTGCATCGCCTGATGGACGTGGGTGCCCACGCCATTCGCGAGACCTTTCATTCGAGCCTGGAAATGAGCCGCCAGACACTCATCGGCCTCGGCTTGACCCACGCCCAGGCCGATGCACGGGTCAAGCGCTTCAAGGACCACGACGAGCAGGTGCTCGAAACCCAGCATGCGATCTATGATGACGCGGCGAAAGTGATTCAGACCGCGCAGGAAGCCCGGGCGGAACTGGCGCGACTGTTTGAGTCGGATCAGCTGGAAGAGCAGGCGGGCACGAAATGAGGTGACTGTACCGGCCTCATCGCGGGCAAGCCCGCTCCCACAGGGTTAGTGGGTGTACGCTAAATTCGCGGCCACCAACAATCACTGTGGGAGCGGGCTTGCCCGCGATGAACGATAACGCGGTGCATCGGATAGACAACTAATCCCAAGGAACCCATATGGCCGCCGACCAATCCTCCCCCGCCCTGAAAGAGATCTTCAACGCTGAACGCCTGAACCACATCGCCACCGAGATGACTGCGGTTTACCCCCAGTTCGATGCCAAGGCGTTCCTGAAGCTGGCCAAGACCGGCCTGGCGGAACTGTCGGTGATGCAGCGCATGGCCCGCGTCAGCGAATGCCTGCGCGCGGTGTTGCCGCTGGACTTTGAAGCCTCGCTGGAGGTCTTGCGCGCCCTCGCCCCGCGCCTCAATAGCGGCTTTGTCAGCATGTGCCTGCCGCACTACGTGGCCACCTACGGCGCTGACAGGTTTGAATTGTCCATGGACGCGCTCAAGTACTTCACCGTTTTCGGCTCCTCGGAGTTCGCGATCCGCCATTTCCTGCGCCGTGATGTCGAGCGCTCACTGCGGCTGATGCACCACTGGTCACTGGACGACAACGAGCACGTACGGCGCCTGGCCAGCGAAGGGTGCCGCCCGCGTCTGCCTTGGTCGTTTCGCCTGGAGCAGATTCAGCTCGATCCGACACGGGCCGCCAAGATCCTCGACAACCTCAAGGCTGACCCCAGTCTTTACGTACGCAAGTCCGTGGCCAATCACCTCAACGACATCACCAAGGACCATCCCGAATGGGTGCTGGAACTGATCGAGGGCTGGTCGCTGGATAACAAGCACACCGCGTGGATCGCCCGCCACGCCTTGCGCAGCCTGATCAAACAGGGCAACCCGCGAGCATTGGCGATCATCGGGGCTGGCGGCAAGCCAGAAGTCGAGATCATCGGTGCGCAGGTCAACCCGCCAGTGATTGGCCTGGGGGAAAAAATCACCCTGTCGTTCGCCGTCAAATCCACGATCCAGGACAGTCAACGCCTGGTGATCGACTACGCCATCGATTACGTGAAAGCCAACGGCAGCACGTCGGCGAAGGTGTTCAAGCTCAAGGCCCTGACCCTGCCGGGCAACGCCACCGAACACCTCAGCCGTGGCCAGCACATCAAGGAGCTCACCACCCGCCGCCACTACGCCGGCAAGCATGCGGTACACATCATGGTCAACGGCGAACGCCTGGCCAGTACGGCCTTCGAAATCCTGCCCTGAAAAACAGTTTTCTGTAGGAGCGAGCTTGCTCGCGAAAAAACCAAGGGCGCCGCCAGGCTTCTGGTTTTACGCGTAATCGTTCACGTCCATCGCGAGCAAGCTCGCTCCTACAACAGCCGAGGCGTCTTCAGACTTCATTAAGAAAAGGCCCGGATACTTCTCCCCACTAGACCGGGGGAGGTGTCTTTCATGCCCGATTTCAACTGGAACATTCCACTGCCGCTGCACTTCGGCCAAGCCGAAACGCCGCCAATGAGCCTGGTCAGGGCGTTGCAGGACGACCCGCATCGCCCTGTCTTCGAAGCCTTTATCCAACACCACTTCCGCAAGGTCCACGGTGCCGACATCCGTCATTTCATGCCGGAACTGTTTGGCATGAACAGTCAGACGGGCGATTTATGCGCGGTGGCGGGCGTGCGCCCGGCCGCCAGCAGCCCGCTGTTTCTGGAACGCTACCTGGATGAACCAATCGATCCATTGATCAGCGCCGCCGCCGACCGCGCAGTGGACCGGTCCTGCATCGTCGAAGTGGGCAACCTCGCCGCCACCGACACTGGCAGCGCGCGCCTGAGCATCATCACCCTCACTTACCTGCTGGCCATGGGCGGACTGGAGTGGGTTGCGTTTACCGGCAGCATCGGTCTGGTCAACAGCTTCCACAGGCTTGGCCTGAAGCCGGTCACGCTGTGCGCCGCGGACCCGGCGCGGCTGGGTGACGACCGCCACCATTGGGGCAGCTATTACGAGAGCAAACCCTGGGTGCACGTCGGCAATATTCGCGCCGGCTTCATTCATCTACGCAATATCGGGATGTTCAGTCGCTTGGGATTGCCGACGTCCTTCGAGGAACCCGGCCATGTCGCCTGAAACCGCACGTTTCCATCAGACGTTGCGACTGCATGCCGAACGCCGTGCCAACGACATTGCACTGTGGGGCGATGAGTCAACGCTGGACTACGCCACGCTGTATGCCCAAATACTGGACCGTCAGCAGCGCTTGCGGGATGAAAACGCGGGCGTGATCGCGCTGGCGCTGGACAATGGCGTCGAGGCGATGCTCTGGGACCTGGCCATCCTGTTCGAAGGCCTGACCTGCCTGACGTTGCCGCCCTTTTTCAGCCCGGCGCAACGCAGCCATTGCTTGGCGCAAAGTCAGGCCGAACGGGTCATTGCCGGACCCGAACTTGAAAGCGAACTGCAAGAGGCCGGCTATGAAAAAAGCGGCGAATTCTGGCGACGTCACTTCAGTTCTCCGGCACCTCTGCCCGACGGCACCGCCAAATTGACGTTCACCTCCGGCACCACAGGAACGCCCAAGGGTGTCTGCCTGAGCGCCGACAGTCTGCTGCGGGTCGCCCGCGAGCTGGATCAGGCCAGCCAACCCACCGCGCCGCGCCATCACCTGGCCCTGCTGCCCCTGGCGGTCCTGCTGGAAAACCTCGGCTGCTATGCCGCGCTGTACGCGGGCGCGACGTTGAGCCTGCCAGGCCAGCGCACACTGGGCATCCAGGGCGCCAGCGGCGTGGATGTACCGCGCCTGCTGCATTGCCTGGCTACACGCCAGCCGGAGAGCTTGATCCTGGTGCCGCAGTTGTTGCTGATGCTGGTCAACGCCGCCGAACAAAAAGCCTTTGCTCCCCAATCATTGCGATTCGCCGCCGTGGGTGGGGCACGGGTTAGCGCAGAACTGCTGCTACGCGCGCGACGTGCCGGCCTAGCGGTCTACGAAGGCTACGGTTTATCGGAGTGCGCATCGGTGGTGTGCCTCAACCGCCCGGGTGCACGCCGCCCCGGTAGCGTTGGCCAACCCCTGCCCCACGTCGAGGTTCGTCTGGCCGACGATGGCGAAGTCCTGATCAAGGGCTCGACCCTGCTGGGCTATCTGGGCGAGGCGCCCTGCACCGATCAATGGTGGCCCAGCGGCGATCTGGGTGAGTTCGATGCCGAAGGCTTTCTTTATCTCAAGGGACGCAAGAAGCACCAGTACATCACCAGTTTCGGCCGCAACGTCAACCCGGAATGGGTCGAGGCCGAATTGACCCAACGCCGTCACATCGCCCAAGCCTTCGTCTACGGCGAAGCCATGCCGCGCAACCACGCGCTGCTCTGGCCCCATCGCCCGGACTGCACGGACGAACAACTGGCCGCCGCCGTGGCCGAGGCCAACGAGGCCTTGCCCGATTACGCCCAGGTCCATTGCTGGAGTCGCCTGGAGCAACCCTTCACCTGCGCCAATGGTTTGCTGACCGCCAACGGCCGCCCACGTCGCGAGGCCATCGTCGAGCGGTACCGGGCGCAGCTCAGCGAATCCACGCTGTTCGAGGAACCCGCATCATGAGCTTTTTTGACACGCTGCAAATCGAAACCCATCAGGAACGTCACGAGCTGTTCAATCTGCCAGTCATTCTCGATGCCCTCGAAGGCCGGGTGAGCCTGGAGAGTTATCGGGCCTTTCTGACGCAAGCCTATTACCACGTGCGCCACACGGTACCGTTGATGATGGCCTGCGGTGCGCGCTTGCCGTCACGCCTTGAGTGGCTGCGCGAAGCGGTGTGCGAGTACATCGAGGACGAGTATGGCCATGAGCAATGGGTACTCGACGACATCGAAGCCTGTGGCGGTGACAAGGACGCCGTGCGCAAAGGCCGTCCCTCCTTGCCCATCGAGCTGATGGTCAGCTTCCTCTACGACCTGATTGCCCGGGACAACCCGGTCGGTCTGTTCGGCATGGTCAATGTACTTGAAGGCACCAGCATTGCCCTGGCCACTCACGCGGCCGGCAGCATTCGCGAACGCCTGGGCCTGCCGGAAAGCGCGTTCAGCTACCTCGACTCCCACGGCTCACTGGATATCGAACACATGCAGACCTACCGCCGGCTGATGAATGCATTGGATGATCCAGCCGACCAGGCGGCGGTGATCCACGCTTCGAAAGTGGTCTACAGGCTTTACGCCGACATGTTTCGCGGCTTGCCACATGAGAGGGAGACTGCGCATGCGCCTGCCTGAAGCCCGTGTCGTGCTCACCGGCGCCAGTGGCGGCATCGGCCAGGCCATCGCCACCGCGCTGTGCACCAGTGGCGCCCAGGTATTGGCCGTGGCCCGGCATCGGGAACCGTTGCTGCCTTTACTCCAGCGTTTCCCGCAAAACCTCAGCTGGGTCAGCGCCGACCTGACGGCTCCTGAAGACCGGCGCAAGGTCCTGGGCGCTGCCCAAGCCATGAGCGGCGTCAATCTGCTGATCAACGCCGCCGGCGTCAATCACTTCGCCATGCTCGAACAGCTCGATGACAGTGACATCCACGCGATGCTGGCGGTGAACGTCAACGCACCGATCTGCCTGACCAGGCTCTTCCTGCCATTGCTCAAGCAAGCCCAGAGCGCGATGGTGGTAAACGTCGGTTCGACCTACGGGTCAATCGGCTATGCCGGTTACGCCAGTTATTGCGCGACCAAGTTTGCCTTGCGCGGGTTTTCCGAGGCCCTGCGCCGGGAACTGGCGGACACACGCGTCGGTGTCTTGTATGTCGCGCCCCGGGCCACCCGCACGAACATGAACAGTCCCGCGGCGCAGGCCTTGAATGACGCGCTCAAAGCCAGCGTCGACGATCCGCAGACCGTCGCCTCGGCCGTGATCCATGCCATCGCCGGCGACCGCCGCGATTTGTACCTGGGCTGGCCGGAGCGTTTTTTCGTGCGCCTCAACAGCCTGCTGCCCAATCTGGTGGATCGCGGTTTGCGCAAGCAATTGCCGCTGATCCGTCGCTTGAGTGAAAAGCCCGACAGCGAGAACCTCGAACCATGAAAACATTTGCCGCTTACCTGTTACTGGGCACCCTGAGCCAAGGTGCATGGGCCCTGGACGCCGCCGATCAGCAGCGTCTCATGGGCATCCAGCAAAGCTGGGCTCATATCCAATACGAGCTGCCCGCCGAACAACGCACCGCCGCCTTTGAAAAACTCGCCGACCAGGCCGCCCGCTTCACCCAGGAGCGCCAGTCGGTGGCCGAGGCCTGGATCTGGTCCGGCATCGTCACCAGCAGTTGGGCTGGTGCCCAGGGTGGCCTCGGTGCTCTGAGCAAGGTCAAGGACGCCAAAGCCGACCTGGAAAAAGCCATGTCCCTGGACCCCAAAGCCCTGCAAGGCTCGGCCTACACCAGCCTCGGCGCCCTGTATGACCGCGTGCCGGGCTGGCCCATCGGCTTCGGCGATTCGGACAAGGCCGAACAATTGCTCAAGATTGCCTTGCAAATGAACCCCAACGGCATCGATAGCCTGTATTTTTGGGGCGATCACCTCTACCGCCAAAAACGCTACAGTGAAGCTAAGGCGGCGCTGCAAAAGGCCCTGAATGCGCCGCCACGGCCAGGTCGTGAAAGCGCCGATGCCGGACGCCGCCAGGAAATCGAAACCCTTCTGGTGGACGTCAACAAAAAACTCAACTGACGGGAGTGCGCGTGCGCTTACTACTGATCGAGGATGACGTGGCCCTGGGCGGAGGCATCCATCAGGCCCTGGGTCGCGAAGGCTACACCGTCGACTGGGTGCAGGACGGCAGCAGTGCCTTGCATTCGCTGCTCAGCGAGGCCTTCGATCTGGCCGTGCTTGACCTGGGCCTGCCGCGCATGGACGGACTCGAGGTGCTGCGCCGTTTGCGTGACAGCGGCTCGAATCTCCCGGTGCTGATCCTTACCGCCCGGGATGCCACCGAGGACCGCATCGCCGGACTGGACGCTGGCGCCGACGATTACCTGATCAAGCCGTTCGACTTGGCCGAACTCAAGGCGCGCCTGCGGGCCTTGTTGCGGCGCAGCGCCGGCCGCGCGCAGATGCTGATCGAACACGCTGGCATCACGCTCAACCCTGGCACCCAGCAAGTGAGCTATCGAGGAGAACCGGTCGCACTGACGCCCAAGGAATACCAGTTGCTCCATGAACTGCTGTCGCCACCGGGCCGGGTCATGACCCGCGATCACCTGATGCAGTTGCTCTACGGCTGGAGCGAAGAGGCCGAAAGCAACACCCTGGAAGTGCACATCCATCACCTGCGCAAGAAATTTTCCACCGACCTGATCCGCACCATCCGCGGTGTCGGCTACCTGGTGGAGGAACGTCGATGACGTCGATCCGGCGTCGCACCTTGACGCTGATCATCGGCCTGATGCTCGCAGGCCTCGCCGTGATCAGTTTTTTCAACCTGCACGACAGCAATCACGAAATTGCCGAAGTCTATGATGCACAGCTCGCCCAGAACGCCCGACTGCTCCAGGGTGTGATGCGCATGCCAATGACCAGCGAGGAACACGCGCATCTCTATCAGGCGTTCAACCTGGCCTTGAGCGAAGCCATGCCGAGTGCCGTTGGCCATCCTTACGAACGCAAGATTGCCTTTCAGGTCTGGAATACAAAAGGCGAAAGACTGGTGCACACCGCCAGCGCGCCCTCCTTCACCACGCCGCCGTCGACACCCGGATTCAGCGATGTGGTGGACCTGAACAACCGGCACTGGCGCGCCTTCCTGCTGGAGGACAAGCAGAACGATCTGCGGATCTGGGTGGGCGAACGGGACGACGTGCGTGCCGATCTGGTGGACCGGATCGTGCGGCACACGCTGTGGCCCAACATTGCAGGCAGCCTCATCCTGGCCGCGATGGTCTGGCTGGCCATCGGCTGGGGCCTCAAACCTTTGGCTGACATGGCGGCGACCTTGCGGGCCCGGCACAGCGGCTCGCTCGAACCCTTGCACCTCAAGCCGCTGCCGAGCGAACTGGAACCGATGCAGGCAGCGCTCAACCGCATGCTCGCGCAGATTCAGGAAGTACTTGGGCGAGAGCGGCGCTTCATCGCCGACGCCGCCCATGAATTACGCACACCGCTGGCCGTGTTGCGTGTGCACGCGCAAAACCTGCTGGAAGCCGGCACTGAGGAAGAACGGCGGGAATCACTGGCATTCCTGATCTCGGGTGTCGACCGCGCCAGCCGCCTGGTCAATCAGCTGCTGACCATGGCCCGCCTCGAACCCAAGGCTACGGCGCCCGCGTTGCACAGCATTGACCTGACCCAGACCATTCGCGACAGCCTGGCCCAGCTCACGCCCTGGCTGCTGAGCAAAGATCTGGAACTGGCCTTCGATGGCATTGACCAACCGTGCAACGTGATCACTGATGCTGCCGCCATCGACATCGCCCTGAACAACCTGATCACCAACGCAGCGAACGTCTCGCCCGAACATGGCGTCATCAGCGTGGCGTTGAACCGGGCCGAGGGGTTCTATCACCTGAGTATCGAAGATCAAGGACCGGGCATCGATGAAGCGGATCGTGCGCGCCTGTTCGAACGTTTCTACAGTCGTGGCAACGTCAATGGCGCGGGGCTGGGGCTGACCATCGTCAACACCATCGCCACTCGACTGGGCGGACGCGTCACGCTGGTCAATCGACCGGAAGGCGGACTGCGTGCCGTCCTGTCGATTCCCGATGGCACGTCTCACGACTCAACACAACGCGCTACCCGTGAACCACCGCAGAGGTAGGAGCGAGCTTGCTCGCGATGAACCCGAGAACGCAGAAGGGTGTCAGGTTTTAAACGTTATCGTTGACGACTTTCGCGAGCGAGCTCGCTCCTACAAGGGTTGTTCGCCCAGCAGCAATGCCTGCTCACGCTCGCACAACTGCACCACATAATCCCACATCACCCGCAACCGAACGGACTTGTGCAGCTCCCGGCGCGTGCTGATCCAGTAGCTGCGCAGGATGCTTTCGTCTGGAAACAACGGCACAAGCCCGGGATCGGCGCTGGCCATGTAGCACGGCAGCACGGCGATGCCCAGGCCGGCACGGGCGGCCTGCTGCTGGGCAATGACGCTGGTGCTGTGGAAGATCACCCGTGGGTTGCGGCAGAAGCTGTTGAGGAACATCAGTTCCTGACTGAACAGCAGATCGTCGACGTAGCCGATCCAGGCGTGACGCCCCAGGTCTTCGCGACTGTTCAGTGGCGGCGAGCGGTCGAGGTAGTCCTGACTGGCGTACAGCGCCAGGCGGTAGTCGGTGAGCTTGCGCGTGACCAGCATGTCGGCGGCCGGGCGTTCGAGATGGATGCTGATTTCCGCTTCGCGGTTGAGAATGCTGACGAAGCGCGGCACCGCCACCAGTTCCACCTCCAGGCCCGGATAGCGTTCGAACAGCCCGTTCATGCGACTGGCGAGGAACATGATGCCCAGGCCTTCGGTGACGCCCACGCGGATTTTGCCCAGCGGCGCGGTCGACTGAGTGATTTCTTCCTGGGCCAGCAAAGCGACGTTTTCCATGGCTTCGGCGTGTTTGAGCAGCGCTTCGCCGGCCGGTGTCAGCTCGTAACCCTGGGCATGCTGGATGAACAGCGCCGTGCCGAGGCTCTTTTCGATGGCCTCGATATGCCGGGCGACCGTGGCGTGGGTCGTGTTTAGACGGCGCGCGGCGGTCAGCAAACGCCCGCTGCGCTGCAACTCCAGAAAAAACCGCAAATCATTCCAGTCGAACATGGGTCGTCCTTGAGGCTTGGCGATTGAACGCGCTGTTCAAAAACAAACAGCAGCTGGGTAAAAACTAACATTCTTTAAACGAAAGCTAACAACTAGGATGGGACACAACAAGAACAACAACACGAGGTCAGGGATGCAGACTTCCCTTGATGAATTCGACTACATCGTGGTCGGGGCCGGGCCAGCCGGCTGTTTGCTGGCCAATCGACTGTCGGCCAACCCGCAACACCGGGTGCTGTTGCTCGAAGCCGGTGGCCGCGATAACTATGCGTGGATCCACATTCCCGTGGGTTACCTGTTCTGCATCGGCAACCCGCGCACCGACTGGTGCTTCAAGACCGAAGCGCAACCCGGCCTGCAAGGACGCACCCTGAGCTATCCCCGGGGCAAGGTGCTGGGCGGCTGCTCGTCGATCAACGGCATGATCTATATGCGCGGCCAGGCCGGTGACTACGACCGCTGGGCCGCCGAAGGCAATCCCGGCTGGCGCTGGCAGGACGTGTTGCCGCTGTTCAAGAAAAGCGAAAATCACTTTGCCGGTGAATCCGAGTTTCATGGTGCCGAAGGCCAGTGGCGAGTCGAACGCCAGCGCCTGTCGTGGCCGATTCTCGACGCCTTCCGCAGCGCTGCCGAACAAAGCGGCATTGCCAGCATCGATGACTTCAACCAGGGCGACAACGAAGGCTGTGGCTACTTTCAGGTCAACCAGAAGGCCGGCATCCGCTGGAATGCGGCCAAGGCGTTTCTCAAGCCGATCCACGACCGTGCCAATCTAACTGTGTTGACCGGTGTTGAAGTCGACCGTGTGTTGCTGGAAAACGGTCGCGCATCGGCGGTCAAAGCCCATTGGCAGGATCACGCAAAAACCTTCAAGGCGCGCAAGGAAATAGTCCTGTGCGCCGGGTCTGTCGGCTCGCCGAGCATCCTGCAACGCTCAGGGATAGGCCCTCGCCCACTGCTGCAGCGCCTGGGCATCGGCGTCGTGCATGAGCTGTCCGGCGTGGGTGGCAACCTGCAGGATCACCTGCAATTGCGGCTGATCTACAAACTGGAAAATGCCCGCACGCTCAATCAGATCGCCGGCAGCCTGTGGGGCAAGATGGGCATGGGTCTGCGTTACCTGTATGACCGCAGCGGTCCGCTGTCCATGGCGCCAAGTCAACTCGGTGCGTTTGCCCGCTCGGGGCCGGAGCAGACTTCGGCCAATCTCGAATACCACGTGCAGCCGCTGTCACTGGAGCGCTTCGGCGAACCGCTGCATGCCTTCCCGGCGTTCACCGCCTCGGTCTGCGACTTGCGTCCGCAAAGCCGTGGCCGAGTGGAGATTCGTTCCGCGAATCCACAGGAAGCGCCACTGATCCAGCCCAATTATCTGAGCCATCCCGAAGACCTGCGGGTCGCTGCAGACGCCATTCGCCTGACCCGGCGCATCGTTGCCGCTCCCGCCCTGAAGGCGTTCAAACCGGTCGAATACCTGCCCGGCGACAGCCTGCAAAGCGAAGAACAACTGCACGAAGCCGCTGCGCGGATCGGCACCACCATCTTCCATCCAGTCGGCACCTGCCGCATGGGCAACGACGGAGATGCAGTGGTCGATGCCGAGCTTCGCGTCCACGGCATCCCCGGCCTGCGCATCGCCGACGCCTCGATCATGCCGCGCATCACCTCGGGCAACACCTGTTCGCCTACGCTGATGATCGCGGAGAAGGCCGCGCAGCTGATCCTCAACCCTGCTGTAGACACTCCCCCTGTGGGAGCGAGCCTGCTCGCGAAAGCGGCGGATCTTCAACATTGATGTTGACTGACACGCCCCCTTCGCGAGCAGGCTCGCTCCCACAAAGGATTTGCATCTGATTCACGGACACGTAACACCAGTGGAACAACAAAAACAATCACTGTGAGGGATACCGATATGTCAGAACATGTTCAGACCCTGGAAGCCGTGCGCAGCGCGGGCACCAGCCAGGAAACCCAGAAGGTCATCTTCGCCTCGTCGCTCGGCACGGTGTTCGAGTGGTATGACTTTTTCCTCTACGGCGCCCTCGCGGCGGTGATCAGCAAGCAGTTCTTCGCCGGGGTCAACGACACCACCGCGTTCATCTTCGCCCTGATGGCCTTCGCCGCCGGTTTCATCGTTCGGCCGTTCGGCGCCCTGGTGTTCGGCCGGTTGGGGGACATGATCGGACGCAAATACACCTTCCTCGCCACCATCGTACTCATGGGCCTGGCGACCTTCTGTGTCGGCTTGCTGCCCAACTACGCCAGCATCGGTATCGCCGCACCGATCATCCTTGTGGTGCTGCGCATGCTTCAAGGCTTGGCCCTGGGCGGCGAGTACGGCGGTGCCGCGACCTATGTCGCTGAACACGCGCCCATCGGCAAACGCGGCTTCCACACCAGCTGGATTCAATCCACCGCCACCCTCGGCCTGTTGCTGTCACTGCTGGTAGTGCTCGGTTGCCGCTACTTCACCGGCGATCAGTTCGAGGTCTGGGGCTGGCGCATTCCGTTCCTGTTCTCGATCATTCTGCTGGGGATCTCGACCTGGATTCGCCTGAGCCTGCACGAGTCGCCGGCCTTCGTGAAAATGAAAGAGGAAGGCAAGCTCTGCAAGTCGCCGATCCGCGATTCCTTCGGCAAATGGGAAAACCTCAAGGTGGTGCTGATCGCCCTGTTCAGCATCAACGCCGGGCAAGCCGTGACCTTCTACGCAGCGCAGTTCTACGTGCTGTTCTTCCTCACCCAGTTCCTGAAAATGGACCCCGCCGTGGCCAACGGCCTGCTGATCGTCAGCGTGACCATTGGCGCGCCCTTCTTCATTTTCTTCGGCTGGCTGTCGGACAAGGTCGGACGCAAACCGGTGCTGATGCTCGGCCTGCTACTGGCGACCGCGCTGTATTTCCCGATCTTCAAGACCCTCGCTCACTACGCCAACCCGGCCATCGACCAGGCCAGCCGCCAGGCACCAATCACCGTGACGGCCGACCCGGCCACCTGCACCTTCCAGTTCGACCCGGTGGGTAAGGCGAAATTTGATAGCCCGTGCGACAAGGTCAAGACCTTCCTGGTCAAACAGGGCTTGCCGTATCAAAGCGAAGCGGCACCGGCGGGCAGCGGTGTGCAAGTGAGCGTGGGCGATGCGAAGATCGACAGTTTCGACGAAGCCGCCCTGCGCGGCGCCGTAACCCTCGCCGGTTACCCGCAACAGGCCGACATGCAGCAGATCAACAAACCGATGATCGTGGCGCTGATCGTCGCGCTGATCATCATCTCCGCCATGTGCTATGGCCCGCTGGCGGCGCTGATGGTCGAACTGTTCCCGACCCGCATCCGCTATACCTCGATGTCCCTGCCCTACCACATCGGTAACGGCTGGTTCGGCGGCTTCCTGCCGACGGTATCGTTCGCCTTGGTGGTGTACACCGGGGATATTTTCTACGGGCTGTGGTATCCGGTGCTGATCACCGGGGTGAGCCTGGTGGTGGGCATGCTGTGCCTGCGTGAGACGCGCAACGTGGACCTGGATAAAAACTGACGCGAACCCTTGAAAACCTGTGGGAGCGAGCCTGCTCGCGAAGAGGGCGTGTCAGTCGACGTTAATGTCGCCTGATACACCGC
>NZ_JBPKAM010000119.1:0-16367 GCF_051216495.1 Pseudomonas baetica
AAAACAACCAACAACCCTACTTTTGCCGCGGTTCTCCCGTTCTTTTGCTGACCCCCCCCCCCTCCCCCCCCCGCTCCTACAGAGGTAACAAACTATCAGGCCACCACCTGATAACACGGCACATACGCCGCGCCGCCAGGCAACTTCATCCGGTGCTGGGCGACGAAGGCCTTGAGCAATTGATCCAGTGGCTGCATCACCGCCGCATCTCCACGGATCTGGTACGGCCCGTGTTTTTCGATCAGGCGGATGCCCTTGTCCTTGACGTTGCCGGCAACGATGCCAGAAAACGCTCGGCGCAGGTTGGCGGCCAGCTCATGAGGTGGCAGGTCACGGCTGAGTTTCAGGTTGGCCATGTTTTCGTGGGTCGGGTCGAACGGGCGCTGGAAGCCTTCGTCGATTTTCAGCAGCCAGTTGAAGTGGAACGCGTCGTTGCGCTCGCGGCGGAACTGCTTCACTGCCTTGAGGCCGGCGGTCATCTGCCGGGCGACTTCCGCCGGATCGTCGATGATGATCTGGTAGTGCTTTTTGGCTTCTTCGCCCAGGGTGGCGCCGACGAAGGCGTCGAGTTGCTCCAGGTAGGGTGCCGCGTGTTTCGGGCCGGTGAGGATGACCGGGAAGGGTAGGCCTTCGTTGCCTGGGTGCATCAGGATGCCGAGCAGGTACAGAAACTCCTCGGCCGTGCCGGCGCCGCCCGGGAAAATGATGATGCCGTGACCGACGCGGACGAAGGCTTCCAGGCGCTTTTCGATGTCCGGCAGGATCACCAGTTCGTTGACGATCGGGTTCGGTGCCTCGGCAGCGATGATCCCAGGTTCTGTCAGGCCGAGGTAGCGCCCGCCATGGATGCGCTGTTTGGCGTGGGCGATGGTGGCGCCTTTCATCGGGCCTTTCATCACGCCGGGGCCGCAGCCGGTGCAGACATCGAGGCTGCGCAGGCCCAGTTCATGGCCGACTTTCTTGGTGTATTTGTATTCTTCGGTGTTGATCGAGTGGCCACCCCAGCACACCACGATCTTCGGCTCGACGCCGGGGCGCAGGGTGCGAGCGTTGCGCAGCAGGTGGAACACGTAATCGCTGATGCCCTGGGAGGTGCTCAGGTCGATACGTTGGCTGTCGAGTTCGTTTTCGGTGTAGACGATGTCACGCAGGGCGCTGAACAGCATTTCACGGGTGCTGGCGATCATCTCGCCGTCGACGAAGGCGTCGGCCGGGGCGTTCAGCAGTTCCAGGCGTACGCCACGGTCTTGTTGGTGAATGCGGATCTCGAAGTCCTTGTAGGCTTCGAGGATGGTTTTGGCGTTATCGACGTGGGCGCCGGTGTTGAGGATGGCCAGGGCGCATTGGCGGAAGATGTCGTAGGTGCTGCCGGATCCGGCTTCGCTCAGTTGCTGGACTTCCCGTTGGGAGAGTGTTTCCAGGCTGCCTTTCGGGCTGACCGAGGCGTTGATTACTTGTCGTTGGGTCATTCAAAGATCCTTAAAACGATGCCACTGCCAAAGAACGGCATCCGAATAGTGTGTATCCACAAAAGAAGATGGCACTGAATGCGTGGTCTCGCCATGTCCCCATTTGACGATGAAAAGATGAAAAGGAGCCCCAGCATAGCTAAATCCCTCGCAGAGGCGATAATGGCCCGCGCTTTTTGTGCGCCCGCGAGACTTTTTATCATTGAAGCCAAGGAAACCCGAGGTCATGTTCGAGATTCAGCCGATGAACGCCGAAACCTATCGGCAACAGACACGGCGCAGCACGCTGATTATTGCGCTGACGTTCCTGGTGCTGGCGATGATGCTGTCCACCGCGGCAGTGACCTTGTTCGGCGAGCCTGGCGGGGACAATCTGCGCTTCAACATCGGCGGCGTGTTCGCCGCGGTGCTGGTGATGGTAGCGCTGATGCGCAAGGTGTTCTGGACCCAGGCGTGGATGGCGCCGGCGGTCTACAGCTGGCAGCTCAAGCGCAGCCTGATGAGTGTCACCAATGTGATGCACCACGTCACGGCGGCGGTAGAGGCGGGCGATCCGACGGCCATGAAGTTGTTGCGCTTTTACCACCTGGGGTTGAACCAAATGCATCAATTGGACGGGAACTCCAGTGACCATGGTCAATTGCGTCGGGAAATGGAACAGCACGAAGCGCGGATGCAAGCAATGGGTATCGACGCCGAACAGACGCGACTGGATCCTGCGTGGCTGGAAGCGATGAAACGAACATCCGTCTAGTCTTGTCTGCTGTAGCGCATCAACTGTAGGAGCGAGCTCGCTCGCGATGGTCGTGAACGATAACGCGTGAATCCAGATGCCCTCGGTGGCCTTGAGTTTTTCGCGAGCGAGCTCGCTCCTGCAGGGGGCAAGCCCAACCATCAAGGAGGAGGAAGCGTCATGGGGCATCCGTCCATCTACGACCGAATCGAGGAGAACCGGCCTGGCGTCGCCAGGATCAAGGTCCGTTCGGCAGTCATGTTGCTGGTTGCGGTGTGTCTGTCGATGACGCTGATCGTCGGCTGGGAAGTCTGGAGTTCGCGTCAGTACCATCTGCATGACAAGGAAGTGGCAATGTCCAACCTTGCGCAGACCCTGGCCTCACAGGCGCAGGCTTCGATCAAGCAGGCGGATACACTGCTGTTCAGCCTGGTCGATCGCCTGGAAAACGACGGCATTGAAGGAGGCCGGCTCAATCGTTTGCAACGCTTGCTCAGCGCCCAGCGCAGCGAACTGAGTCAGCTCCACGGCCTGTTCGTGTACGACCAGACTGGACGATGGATTGCCAACTCCAACGGCGTGCAGGTGGGGGGCGCCAATAATTCCGACCGTGAATATTTTATCTACCACCGCGATCATCCCGACCGCGGGCCGCATATCGGCCCGGCGATCAAGAGCCGTTCCAGTGAAGAATGGATCATGACGGTGTCGCGGCGCATCAATCACCCCGATGGCAGTTTTGCCGGCGTGGCGCTGGCGACGCTTTATCTGAGTCATTTCCTGCAGCTCTACGACAGCATCGACATGGGCACGAACGGCGTGATCAACCTGATCGCCGACAATGCCAGCATCATTGTGCGCCGACCGTTCAATGAAGCGGATATCGGCACCAGCCTGGCCAAGAGCCCGCTGTTCACCCAATTGTTGCCCAACGCCAGCGCAGGGACGGCGATGCTCAAGTCGACCATCGATGGGGTCGAGCGGGTGGTGGGTTATCGACGCGTCGAAGACTATCCCTTGATTGTCTTTGCCGCGCTGAACAAGGACGAAGTGCTGTCCGGCTGGCGCAAGGAATCGATGCTCAGCGCCGTGATCGTGGCGCTGTTGCTCAGCTTCCTCGGCGTGCTCGGTTATCGCCTGATCAAGTTGATGAATCAACAGAACCGCATCCAGGTCGAGTTGCTCGGGTCCCAGGAAAAACTCCTGGAGCTCAATCGCAACCTGGAATTGCTGGCGCTCGAGGACGCGCTCACCGGGCTGGCCAACCGGCGTCAGTTCGATCTGTTCATCCAGTCGGAAACGGGCCGGGCCCGGCGCAACCAGACGGGTCTCGCGCTGCTGATGATCGATGTCGATCATTTCAAGGCGTTCAATGATCGCTATGGCCATCTGGCCGGGGATCAGTGTCTGCGCAATATCGCCGTCATCATCATCGACCACATCAAGCGCCCCGGTGACCTGGCGGCGCGTTTTGGTGGCGAAGAGTTTTCCGTGGTGCTGCCCGGCACCGACTATGTAGGGGCGTTTCTGGTGGCGGAAAAAGTTCGCCGGGCGGTGCAGGAAGCGGGTTTTGCGCACAGTGACAGTCCGGAAGGGATGGTCACCGTCAGTGTCGGTGTGTGCGGTTACGATCCGGCGCAGCAAGCCCGCATCGAGGACCTGATCGGTGCTGCCGACAAGGCGCTGTATGTGGCCAAGACCAGCGGGCGCAACATGAGCGTCATTGCCAATTGACCGGCGACGTCAGGTCGATACGCATCTCTGTGCGAAGACCCATTCACCAAGAAACTCCAGGCGATCGTGCGATGCGGTGATTTGGACTGAAGCTCAGAAATCAATCTCGAAATAGAGGGCGGTACTGCGCAGGCCTTTCGTCAATGAGGTATTGCTCGGCGGTTGATCTGTCCGAAGGGTAAATCCACGCGACTTCGTGGCTTCCTCCAAAGCGTCCATCAATGTTTTGAAGGGAATATCTCCCCATTTACGCTTCAGCGCCATGGCATGGTCCACCGGGACAATGGCTACCTGCAGATTCTCCATCAACTCAAGCCCGTATTCGCGGGCGGTGGCGTTGGAGCTGCCGTGGTGCCCCACTTTGTAGAAAATGGTGCGGCGCAGCAGGTCCGGCCCGGTGACTTGTGTACCTTCCGGGTCAGTCCATTTGCGATCCTTCCAGGAAAGCCAGTTGCCCACCTGCGCATCGGCTGCAAAGAGCAGGACTTCACCCTCATTCAGTTCGATGGCCATCACCAGGCTCGTATTGTTGACGACGTTATCGAGTTGGAGGGCGAGGCCGGTAGCATCGTCCAGCCAGGCATCTTCGATGCGCCGCCAGTCTTCCTGATTCCAGTAACGCGCCTGAAAAAAAGGTACCGACTGGGCAACCTGGGCGGGAATGTTGTAGGGGCGGGCAAAAGGTAGCTGTGATTCGTCTTCGTTGATTGCGGGTGTGAGGTATTGATTAAAGGCCTCCAAGGCCAACTTGTAGGTGGTCTTGCTGCCGGGACTTTTGGGCCCGTTCATGTTTCTGAGCTTGTCTTCTTCGCGTGGCGGGCCAAGTACATAGATCTTTGCGCCAACGTTCGGCAGGTCGTGAGGGGGATCGGTTTCCGGATTCCAGTACTTCACGTTCGCCGTCTTGTTGCGTACCGCATCCAGTGCAGACTGAGTGGTTATCCGTGCTGAAGCACCGAAGAAACCCAGCAGCTCCATCAGGGGGTGTTCGCTATCCGGGGCGTCCATCTGCAGGCGCATGGCCGCAGACTGCAGCATAGCGAGTGCTTCATCGTTGTCCTTTCTCAGCTCGCGCGCTTTTTCATCGTCAGGGTCCTCCGTCCAGGCCATCCAGACTTCGCCGACGTTCAACTTTGCAAAAGCATCCTTGGCTTGCACGAAACCAGAGAGGTGGTCCCAGTGTTTGTGAGTGGCCACCAGCAGATCAATGTTGCCACCACTTTCCGTCAGAACATCCTCCATGACATCCGTCATCATTTTCGTGGCATTCGCGGTACCAATGATGACGCCGCAATCGATCAGGATTCGGTAGGTGGCTCCCCCGTCGGCGTGCAACGTCACCAAGTGGCAGTCACCCAGTCCATGACGGTATATCCGCACCGTGGCACGACACTGCTTAGTGTTCATGGTCACCTCAGTCGCCGCTTCGGTGTATGAGAGCGAACGGTTCGCTCGCCATAGCCCGAAGTCCGCGGTACTTGTCCTGCATGGATTGAGCGCGCTCTGCCTGGAACTGTTGCTGGCGCGCAAGGCGTGCCGGCTGATTGATGCGTTTGCGCACGACATAGGTCACCTGCCAGGTGGCCAGGTCGATGACCAGCGTGACGCCGCCGCGGAACACATTGCCACTGCCGTCCTGTGCGTGAAGGGACTGGGTCAACTCAACCACCAACTGTGACAGCAGTTGCCCATCCGGACCTACACGTCGCAGTGGCCGCACCGAATGGACCTCAATTCGGCGCATATCGCAGATGACAACGTTGTCGCCGATCCGAAGACGATATTTAGGGTCTGCATGGCGATACAGTCCGAGTGCCGCCAGTTCGGAGTCGCTGACCTGCTTCGGATTCATCAACCAGCGATGGAACTCCCTGGCATTGTCCTGCGATGTGCGCCATGCCGATTCGCGGCTTGTCTGAAGCGTCCATTGAAGACTCAATTTCGGCAACAGTTTATGCAGTGTACTCAGCGGTTCCAGGGGCGGCTCCCAGCGCAATGTGTCGACTGAGTAACTGCGCAATCCTTCGGGGTAGATTCCGCGGGCCATGAACGCGGAAGAAAACGCAACCCGGTAGCCATAGGGGTCCGACGGCACCAGATCGTGATCGGCGGTTATCAACGCTCTCAGGAAATCACCGAAGGTGATGTCGACCGGAGGGCAGTAGTCCAGGGCTCGGATGCATATCGAGAGAATGTGCCTGGCCACGGTGCTGGCTACATGGGTCAGGGCATCGACGAGATCGGCCTGGAGTGCGCCTTGGGGCAGAACTTCCGAGCCGTGGGTGGCAAGCCGGATAGGCACCTGAGCTCGTCTGGTATAAACCTGCAGGAACGCATCGAATACCGCCGAAACGAGCACCGCTCCTCGATCATGGGCTTCACTCTGGCTCTGATAATCCTTCGATGTCGGCACACGACGTTTCCAGGTTGGTTGGCTGTCAGCGTTCACTCCCCCGGTGCCGATTGCGTCCCTCAATGCCTTGTAATGACCAGTAGCCTGGCCGAATTGGACAGCCAGCCAAGCCAGCATCGATTGTTGGCTCAGATCTCCACGCGAATGCGCAAGCAATTCCCGAAGAGAATCGCGCAGGGTGAAATGCTGGAAAAGGGCAACGATATCGGCGAACCCTTCGTGGAAGGCCAGCACGTCCGGATTGGTGGGTTCGATGAAGCGCCGATGCAGGCCATCGAGCAACGCATGGGTCGTTTCATGGGCGACGATGTCGTGGGAGAGCGCACTGAAAATGTACTCGCTGGCCACGCCACTGTTTCCGTCGGATGAGCTGAAGTAGCCCAGCAAGAGTGCTTTGCGTTGAGGGCTGTAGTAGGCGTTAGCCTCTCGCAAGGCATGCGGGTAGATGCGCAGGCGCTGCACGTAGTCCGATTTCTTGCCGACGAAACGGGGCGCCCAAAGTGCAACGCGACCTAAAGCGCTCTCGAAGTAACGGATGGTCTTCATGGCAACGGCATAGGCCATTTGCTGGTGGAACTGTGGGTTCGCTTCGGAGGGCTGCAAGCCGTCGGTGGCCAAAAGACGGGGATCATTCAGATCCACCGGAGCGTAGCTGCAGCCGCTGGCGGGATCGACATCCACGACTTCCAGGTATTCACCGACTGGCCCTGGTTGCAGATCATTCTCCCAAGGTATCTGGATTGTCGTTTCATTGATGCCCACCGTTTCCAGCGTACGTCCCAACGAAGGATCGTAGGCATACACGCGTAGTCTGCGGGCTACCGGGGTGGGGGGCACGGGCAGCAATGCATGTTGAAGGTGATGATCGCCCAAACCGGCAATCGGGGTTGTCGCTGTGTGTGATGATGTCGTTTGATCGGGGCCTGACGGTCTGTTGGATTGGTCCAGTTGCAGGGCTCGCCGAAGCGCTTTGGAGGCCCTGGGGTGCTGAGACAGTGCTTGGGCCAGAGCAACGCGATGAGCCAGGCTGAGGGTGTCCGGGTCGACATCCGGATCCGGCAGGATCGCCTCGATCGCGGCTGACTGGGAAAGCTGCAAGGCCTCCAGCTCCAGCATGCGTTGTTGTGCGGTACCAAATTGCGCCATGCCAAGTCCAGTCAGGACCCGAAGAAACGGGAACGAGACGGAGTCGACCTTTTCCTTTCTATCTTGCAGGGCGTCGACGGTGGGAGCGGAGACCATAAAGGCATCGAGTGCTCGAAGTTCCCCGTGTCCCAGCCTGGCATGTTCGGTGTTGACTGCCGTTATGAACAAGGCCGTGCGTACAGCCTCCACCCGCATCCATTTTTCCGGGTAAGCGTTCCACTTCGCCCGGTTCTTTTGAATCCAGATGGCGGCCGCGGCTGCTATCTGTGGGGTTGCAGAAGAGGTACCGCCGCCATTGAAGTCAACTGTGCTGGAGCATCCGAATTTCGCTCGCGGGATGTTCGGCGTATACGCAGCCATGGCCGTACGCATTTTGCTGCCCGGTCCATAATTGCCGGCCATGAGGGTGACAGGAAGATCAGCATAAGGTTTGTGGTTTGCCATCACGCCACACGCTGCAATGACCCGATTGAATCTAGCCGGATAGACAATGTTGTGAGTGGGCGCATTACCAAAGTTGTTGCCTGCTGCCGTGACCAGCACGACACCTTCTTCATAGAGGGCGTTGACCTCTTCGGCCCACAGCTGACTGGGCAATCCGCCCAAACTCATCGTCACAACCTGAACGGCCGTATCGGGGTTTTTGCAAAGGTCTCGAACATAGCGAAGCGCATTGACGATCGCGCTGTTGTAGAACAGCTCAACCCGGTTAGCCACCCGGATGGGGACTACCTTCACGAAAGGGGCGGCGCCGAGGCGGTTCATTCCTGGTAGCGGATTTCCGGCGAGTATGCTGAGCGTGGCAGTGCCATGCCCAAGATTGTTCACCAGGCCGGAGGAGTCGTCAGAGGCATCACCGGGACGGCTTTCATCGACAAAATTCCGCTCCAGATCGCGTTCCAGATTGACGGGTCGACTCTGGTGCTGGCGATCATATCCAGTGTCCAAATGCGCAACGCGCACCGCCTTGGCTGGCGATACATTTCCAACCTGATTCAGCAGAGCATCGAACTGACCGTGCTTAAGGTCCTGATACCAGAAGTCGTCATTTTCCGTGGGGTACTTCGTATCCTGAGAATCAGGTGCGCATGAGGCGGCCAGCGCTATAGCCTGATCCTCCCGTGAACCGGAAATCCAGGATTGCGCAAAATCGGGCTCTGCGAATTCGGGATGCGGCCCCCCATCCAGACCCACACCATCAGAGACGAATGCGTGACAGACGTCCCACGGATTGACGGTGTCGAGGGGGGTAGTGGGTTCGACCAGATGCCATACGGGCTGCGCAGCCACTCCCGGTTGTGCCTGCGAATCGCATTCGTACAGGGGGATGATATTAAGTTGTCTGCCGGCCACGGATAACTTTGCGCTATTCGGCGCGGGCAGCATTTTGACGAGAAACCGTTGGACGCTAGGCATGGGCGGAGGCTCCGCTACGCTGCAATACAGTCCTTTGCGGCACAGCTGAAGCCGCATCCACAATCGCACGCGACAAGCCGTTAGCACCGCGCGATCGCACTTTTCAGCGTAGACGCGCTTTTGGCATTACTGCCGGTGCGTGGGGTGCCGATTGTCTGGAATGTTGCCTGGACGACGAAAGGGCCTGTCACTTTCGGCGTTGACATAGCGGTCTGCCAACAGGCTGCCATTCATCGAATCTGATCTAGCCTGATGTGAAACCTGCCTTGGGCGACCACAAGGAGACGTAGCATGGAAGTCGGACAAATCTCTCACGCAACCATCTATGCCCGAGTCCCTTGGAACGACACCAGGATCGATCTGATTGAAGGTGGCCTGTACCGTTTTACTGCTGATGGGACATGGTGGGATCTTGTCATCCGAACAGATGCGGATGGGTACCCGACCAAGGGTTGGCCACAACGGCATTTCGAGTCTCGACGCGTTTTGCCTGATGCGCTTTGGTTTTGCCTGCTCGGGGTCATAGCGAACAAGGAGGGTACTGCGTTTGTCATGGGTCGCAGCGGTGAGGTAGAAGCACAGGGCAATGGCCGATTGTTTTGCTGTGCGAATGACGCGCCGGGGTTCTACTTCAACAACTTTGGCAAGCTGCGACTTGAGGTAACCCGTATTCGATGAGTACCCGATTCGCTTTACGCCGGCAGTCGTGACGATTGGCCCCTTAGCACCAGGACTCGAAGGCGATGTTGCTGTTCATCACCTTCGAATGACCGCTCTCCTTTCAACGGCAGGCTAATCCTGATCCAGTGGTGTTTTGCACTGACCTCCACCGCACGGTGCGTCGTGTGTAAGAGGAGGGCCATCCCAGCCGGCCAGGGCTCCACTTCGATAGGTGCCTGGCGTGTGTTCGCATGTTGCCAGGACATCACCGCGGGGCAGGCATTCTCCAGGAAATAGCAGATCCCAGAGTTGATGGTCCCAGTCCACGCTGTTGTGTATGGACATACCCAGTGATGTGGGGTGCCGGGTTTTGGTTGCGCCATGACTGTTATCGGGGCCGAAGGAGTAAAGCAACCGTTTGTACCTGGCGCCGGCAGGAGGTTTGGGAACGGGCGTTCTCGGGTCAAGGTCGGCGCCATGATGCGGCACAACCATCGCCACCGGTGGCAATGGCGTCAGTTCGCTTACGAAGTACCGATAGTCGCAATCGCCGGTCAGTAACCAACTTCTGGGTGAAGGATGGTTGACGGCCTCTACTGCGAGGACAATGCCGCTGTCGTTACGGTCGGGTCCTTTGCCCAATGTGAATCGGATTTGCTTGCCATTTCGTAACGCCGCGACGCCAATGGTTCCCACGGAAGCACTGTAGATGAGAATTTTCCCGCCATTTGCAATAACGTCGTAGGCAAAAGCCACATGCAGAGGGCTGACGTCTTGAAGAGGGGCAATCCAGGTGCGCTTCAGTGCGGGGTGGTGGCCGTTGATTTGCACGGCGTAGGCGCCAGCCCAGTGATCGGCATCCCAGTGAGATAACACAATGGGTGGTTCATCGGTAAAGCAGAACGACAATGGAAAGGGCGTCGTGCTCTGGTTTCTGTAAACCCCCGCACCCAGGTCATAGTAGAGCGTTGGAACACCGGGTTCAGCGACTCTCGACATCGACATGATCGCATTGGCATTGCCCTGTCCGACATCATAGACCGCAAGATAATCGGCATTTTTGTGGGAGAGCATTGCTTCGAATTCAGCTGTCGACAAGGTGGGTAACTGATTGAGAGAAAAGATCCCTGACAGGGATTTGTTTTTTCTGGACGACGGCAGCTTGCCCTGTACATAAACCGGTACAGGATTTGTGAACAGGCTGTTATAGAGTTTCGCCCGCTCGTATCCGACCTGGCGATGGGGCAGGACCTCGAACTCAAACCAGCTGCTTTCCAATGCACCGGTCAATGCGGGGAAGGTCGATCTTTCGCGTGGATTAGGAAGTGCGCCGGCTTCGAACAAATTAGTACCAATGGGCATCTCAAGTTCGAGTCGATAGGTCGGCATGGACTCAAAAGGGTTATGGGCATTTGGATGGTTTTTTTGTTTTTTCCGGTACGCCCAGGCCAATTCGCAGCGCCAAGGGTGTTCTAAATCCATAAGTGGGTCCTGCTGGCCTTGAGCATCGAGCCACTGCGCATCGACGAGGTCGAAAGCAACAAGCAGAACTTTCGAGGCTTCAGTGGCTTCGATGTGATCGAGACGGGCATAGGCGCGTTGCAGGCTGGGTATTGTCGGGTCTTCAAGACGCCGCAAGTGAGGATTCATCTGTCAGTACCTCATCGAGGGTGGATGCGAGTGCTGACGACTTAACAGCAACGCCTGTTGGCTCAAGTTCACTGAATTGTTTTTTGTTTGGCCTGGCGATCCGGGTGGCGCAGTTCTATCTATTCTATGTGGCGATCAGGTTTTATTAATCGTAGCGACACATCCCAGATGTGCCACTGCGCTCTGATTACCAATGCCGCAACATCTAACGGTTTAATGGAGAGTCCGATGGCACGACAATTAGTGATCTGTCTGGATGGAACAGGGAATCGTTTCAGTCACTGCCCTACCAATATCATTAGATTGGTTCGCTCCCTGTCGGACGATCCCGCAAAGGTGTTGACCTATTACGATCAGGGCGTGGGTACCTTTGGTTTGAAGGAGACACTCTTCGAATGGCAAAAAGTACCATCGCGGGTTTTCGGACTGGCCTTTGGATGGGGCATCAAGCGCACCATTGAAGGCGCCTATCGCTTTATTGCCGAAAACCTGACAGAAGAAGATGAACTTTATATTTTTGGATTTTCTCGCGGGGCCTACGCGGCCAGAGCGCTAGCAGCGGTGATTCGGGCAGTGGGTGTCGTGCCACGCCATCAAACGCATCTTTTTGAGTATGCCTGGTCGATACTCATGGCGCGCAGCGGGAAGGAAAAAAAGCCCGACTTCAAACTGCAGGGGCGTTTCCAGTCCACGTTCAGCCGGCGAGTCAATGTGCACTTCCTGGGGTTGTTCGACACGGTCAAGTCCGTTGGCTGGGTCTACGATCCCGTGAGCATTCCTTTCACGGCCGATAACCGAAATGTGGAGATCGTACGTCACGCAATGTCACTGGACGAAAAACGGTGTTTTTTTCGCCAGAATCTTTGGGCCGATGACGCACTGCGAACGGATGTCAGGCAAGTCTGGTTCCCCGGGGTTCATTCGGATGTTGGAGGAGGGTATGCGGCCGACCAGGCTCAATTGGCTCTGGGGGCGTTCCGCTGGATGCTGGGGGAGGCGATAGGCGCGGGTTTGCAGGTTGACCTGAGCAAAGTCAGGAAAGAGATGATCAGTGGCAGTGTTCGGGATGCCTGTGCACCGATGCATGACTCCATGACTGCTAGCTGGAAAATCGCCGAGTGGGTACCAAGACTGGTGTGGGACCGAGAAAGGTCCAGGCGCGTTCTGAAGATCGGGCAGATGACACCCTTGCGAAGCCCCAAGTCGCGATTTATTGCGTCTGACGCCTTGGTCCACACCTCACTTGAACAACGTTTGAAGGGGCTGCCCTCATACGATCCATCTAACTTGCCGGATAAATACACGGTGGTAGCTGATGACCGAAGCGTTGCCGGTCTACCGTGATGTTTTCAGATCGGTAATACGCTTAATTCTGAAAAAATATAAGTGTGTGCATCATCAGGCGCGCGAAGACTCAACTAATCTCAGGGTCTTGCATCAGTCAAAAGTTGTTAGTTGATTTTTAACCGATTAACCAAAGTCTGTCGGAAGGGTAGCGTTCACATGAACGATACAGTTGTATTACTGCCACTCCTGGTCGGTGTGTTTGTGGTGGCGACTTTGATGGAGTCGGCACTTTCAACACTGTTCCAATGGCGTCTTTATCTTGAGTTTTTTAATGGGCGTGCATTCAAGACACTGGTGATGATTGTCTTTGGCTATGCCGTTGTCTTGCAGTTTGACTATGACATATTCAATAAAATCATCATCCTGGCAGGTGGTGTAAGCAATCCAGGCTATTTATCATTATTCCTCTCCGCCTGCGTTCTGGCTGGAGGTAGCGCCGCCATCTACCAACTGTTCAAAACGTTGGGGTTGCGCCCCCCCGCTGAACCCCTGCAAGAAAAACCTGCGCCAGCGGCGGGCAAGGCATGGGTATCGGTGCGGATAGTTCGAGTCAAGGCAGTGGGGGAAGTCAGAATTCACATCGATGAGATTGCAGACCCGGCCCAAGTCATCGGCTCGCCACCCCAGCCACCGATTGCCGGTGTCGTCGGTGGGCAATCGAACGTGTGGCAGCGCTTTAGAGGGGTGTTCCTTGCCGATGCTATGCGTTTGCCGGCCTATGGTGGACGAACCCTGGAAACCGGCAAGATCTATCGGATAGTCGCTACCGGTAAAACCAGGCAGGAGAACCCCAATGATCCTCTCTTGCCGTTCTTGAGTGAAATCTATGTGGGCAAGTTTGCAGAGCGTGCGATTGTAGATTTTGTTTTTACCGTTTAATAAACGAGCAGCAAGAAACGCGGGCCTCAAAAGGTACGGCAGATGACCTGGCTGGCTTGAGGTTTGGCAGTTCTAGCTGCCGTGACATCTCTTGTATTTGCTGGATATTGAAAAGCGCTGCCATACGATCCGGGACCTGATCACTCAAACTCGTCACTGCCTTGCACCAGTCGGTTGGCGAGGTACGATTGCTGGAGTTTTTCCAGCCACCAGTTCAAGGCGCGGCCATCCTGATCGCCGCGCCAACCGGCGTACAGGACGTTCGGTTCGCGTGGGTCTGCCATCTGTTTTTCAATCAGCGTGCCGTTCTTCAGCAACGAACTGACCCGATGCCTGGGCAACCAGCCGACCCCCAGGCCGTCGCACTGGGCGAGGATTTTCGCGCGCATGGTCGGCACTGCCAGTACCGATTGCCCGCGTGAGACACCGTAGGTCCGACCTTCGGTGGTTCTGGACGAGTCGGCCACGACGATCGCCCGGTGCTGCGTCACCATCGTCCTGGTAATTGGCTCGTTGGCCTTGGCCAGTGCGTGTTTAGGCGAGACGGCGAACACCCACTCCATTTCCCCCAGTTGCATCCAGCGCAGGTTCGCGATGGCCGGAGGTTCGTTGGTGGCACCGATGATCAGGTCCGCGCGGCCCTCGCGCAGCGCCTCCCACACGCCTTTAAGCACTTCATGGGTGATGCGCAGCGGCACGCCGGATTGCAGTGCATCGAATTCGCGGATCACCGGAATCAAGGTGTCGAATTCCAGCAACTCGTCGGTGACGATCCACAACCGGCTCTCCCAGCCATTGGCCACTTGTTGCACCCGTTGCGTCAGGCGCGAGACGTCCTCCATCAGTCGCGACGCCTCATTGACCAGCAACTCGCCGGCGGGGGTCAGTTGCAGGCGATAGCGGCGACGATCGAACAACAAGGCATCGAAACGCTCTTCCAGCTGCCGAGCGGAATAGGACACCGTGGACGGTGCCTTGCCGAGTCGCGCTGCCGCCCGTGACAGGCTGCCGGTTTCGCGGATGGCCTCCAGCAGCGCCAGATCGTCAGTCGACAGCATGGTTTCAATCCTTGGTGGGAAATGAGGATCAAAAGATCGCCCTGATCACTCGAAGATAGACCACCAGGTTGATCACCAACACCAATGCGCCCAGCCACAGTTGAATGGCCGGTGTCAGGCCGGCCGGATAAATGATCGGCCACACATAATGTTCGATGAATCCGTCGCCGTAGCCGCTTTGTCCGGCAGCATGGCGCATCAGGTTTTCCCAGTGCGTCAGCGGGCAGGGCCAGTGGAATAATTCCACGGTTACACCCCAGGCGACGGCAGGCAGGTGCCACCACATCATGTGGCGCCATTTCAGCACCAGCAACCCACCGAGCAGCACGAACAGAATGAACGCCAGGTGAAACAGCACCAAGCCGTCAGCGGCGATCCGATAGAGCATGTCGACTCCCGCAGGTCTCAGGCGAATGGTTCCATGGTACTCGCGCGAGCTGGCGATGAACGGCAATGTGCGCAAGATTGTTCAAGCCATCGGCACGCGAGTGCTGGCACAGTCACAGGTCTTTCCCTTGGTTGTAGAGCGTTATGTCCAACTCACACTTGCCGCGCAGTGCGTTCCTGCGTGGCGCCGCGGCGATCATGCCGCTGTCCCTGGCGACTGCGCCCTGGGGTTTGCTGGCCGGTTCCATGGCCATCGAAGCCAACCTTACGCCCCTGCAAGGCCAGGGCCTGTCGAGCATCGTGTTTGCCGGCGCCGCGCAGTTGGTCGCCATCGGCATGCTCAAGGGCGGGGCGGGGATCTTTTCGATCCTGCTCACCACGTTATTGTTGACGTCCCAGCATTTGCTCTACGGGATGAGCATGCGTTCGGTGATCTCGCCATTGCCCGGGCGCTGGCGCCTGGGCCTGGGTTTTCTGCTCACCGATGAGTTGTTCGCCCTGACCAGCCAGCACGACAAGCAACAATTTGACCGCTGGTATGCCTTGGGCGTGGGCCTGACGTTCTACATCGCCTGGAACCTCTTCACCCTGGCCGGGATCGTGCTCGGTAGCAGCATTCCGGGTCTTGAACACCTGGGCCTGGACTTCTCCATCGCCGCCACCTTCATCGCCCTGATCACCCCGGTGGTGCGCAATGTGCCCACCGTGGTCTGTGTCGCGGTGTCGCTGTTCTGTTCGGTGTTGTTCAGCTATTGGCAATGGGGTTCGGCGCTGGTGCTGTCGGGGTTGGCGGGGATGACCGCCGGATTTATCTGCAACAAATTCCAGGGAGCACGCACATGATGGTCTGGGCGGTGATTGTCGGCATGGGCGTGTTGGTGTTTCTCAATCGCTATGTCTTTCTGGAACCGAGGTTGCCGGTGCGCCTGAGCAGCAATGCCCGGCAGTTCCTCGGTTTTGCGGTGCCGGGCATGTTGACCGCGATCTGTGGGCCCATCGTGTTCATGCCCGAAAAGCAGTTGAACCTGCAATGGGACAACCCGTACCTGATCAGTTCGCTGGTGGCGGTTGGGCTGGTGCTGTACACGCGCAATACCTTGCTCAGCATGTTGTTGAGCATGGGGTTTTTCTTTTTGCTGCGCTGGTGGCTGTAATTCGGGGCGCGGGAAAGTGTTCTACGCTTAAGAATGGATGAACGATCCCTTCAGGAAGAGAGGTGAACATGGCCAACGAACCCAAACGTCCAGAGCCGGAAGAAGTCGAGGATGAACCCTCGGAAGAAGAGATTGAGCAGCAGAAACGTTCGGTGCCGGACTGGAAACATCCTGATGATGGTACAGAACTGTCGGAGCCTGACCGCAAGTTCTGAGTTGCCGTTGAAGCATTGAGCAAGGCGTTGTTTTTTGTGGGAGCGAGCCTGCTCGCGAAGGCAGTGCGTCAGTCGACGATGAGTTGCTTGACCCAACGCTTTCGCG
>NZ_JBPKAM010000011.1:0-94673 GCF_051216495.1 Pseudomonas baetica
CCCCCCCTCCCCCCCCCCCCCCCCCCCCCCCCCCCCCCCCCCCCCCCCCCCCCCCCCCCCCCCCCCCCCCCCCCCCCCCCCCCCCCCCCCCCCCCAGGTCCGGTTTTTTGTGGTTTAGAACGCCGTAACGCCACCATCCACCGCCAATGAATGACCGGTGGTGAACGCTGCACCATCGCTGCACAGGTACAACACCGCGCTGGCGATTTCCTCGACCTTGCCGATGCGCCCCACCGGGTGCATGGCATTGGCGAATTCGCCTTTCTTCGGATCAGCTTCATAGGCGCGGCGGAACATGTCGGTGTCGATCACGGCCGGGCATACCGCATTGACCCGGATCTTTTTCTTGGCATATTCGATGGCCGCCGATTTGGTCAGGCCAATCACCGCGTGCTTGGAGGCGGCGTAGATGCTCATTTTCGGCGCGGCGCCCAGACCGGCCACCGATGCGGTGTTGACGATCGCCCCGCCACCCTGGGCCAGCAGCAATGGCAACTGGTACTTCATGCACAACCAGACGCCTTTGACGTTGACGCCCATGATCGCGTCGAACTCGTCGACGGTGCCCTCGGCCAGCTTGCCTTTCTCGATCTCGATGCCGGCATTGTTGAAGGCATAGTCGAGTCGGCCGTAGGTGTTGATCACCTCGTCCATCAGGTTTTTTACTTCACTCTCCACGGTGACGTTACAGCGCACGAAGGTCGCTTCGCCGCCCGCTGTACGAATCAGCGCAACCGTCCCCTCGCCGCCCGCCGTGTCCATGTCAGCCACTACCACTTTCAGGCCTTCGGCGGCGAACGCCTGGGCGGTCGCTCGACCGATACCATTGGCGGCGCCTGTCACAACGGCGACCTGGCCGGAAAACGTCATGCTCATTGTTATGTCCTCGAAGAGAAGTGTGCGGGGGATCGCTTTTTTCCCAGTCTAGCCACAGCGCCTCCTGTCGCGGCAGCACTATCAGAAGGCCGGTTGGGCGACCATGAGTTGCAGTGATGGAACAGCCGTACCAACTATCACTGCACTGGATCAAGCTGCATTCGCCGCATCAGCCAAACTTGCGGCATCGCGCCTGAAGGTCTATCAACAAGGCTTCATTCATCTTGAGTGCCTGTCATGACTGCCCAGACCAATCGCCAATTCCTGCTCGCCAAACGTCCCGTCGGCGCGGCAACCCGCGAGACATTCACCTATCAGGAAGTACCGGTCGGCGAGCCGGCGGCGGGTCAGATCCTGGTCAAAAACGAATACCTGTCCCTGGACCCGGCCATGCGCGGCTGGATGAACGAGGGCAAGTCCTACATCCCTCCGGTGGGCCTGGGTGAAGTGATGCGAGCCTTGGGTGTCGGTAAAGTCGTGGCGTCGAACAACCCTGGGTTCGCAGTCGGGGACTACGTCAATGGTGCGCTGGGTGTGCAGGATTATTTCCTCGGTGAGCCGCGAGGCTTCTACAAGGTCGATCCGAATCTGGCACCGCTGCCGCGATACCTGTCCGCGCTGGGCATGACCGGCATGACGGCATACTTCGCCCTGCTCGACGTCGGCGCCCCGAAGTCTGGCGAGACGGTGGTGTTGTCGGGGGCGGCCGGCGCGGTGGGCAGCATTGCCGGGCAGATTGCCAAGATCAAGGGATGCCGGGTGGTCGGCATCGCTGGTGGCGCCGACAAGTGCAAATTCCTGATCGATGAACTGGGCTTCGACGGCGTCATCGACTACAAGAACGAAGACGTCATCGCCGGCCTCAAGCGTGAATGCCCGAAAGGCGTCGATGTGTATTTCGATAACGTCGGCGGCGACATCCTCGACGCGGTATTGAGCCGCCTGAACATGAAGGCACGGGTGGTGATCTGTGGCGCCATCAGCCAGTACAACAACAAGGAAGCGGTCAAGGGGCCGGCCAATTACCTGTCACTGCTGGTCAACCGCGCACGGATGGAAGGCTTTGTGGTAATGGATTACGCCGCACAGTTTGCCGCTGCTGGGCAGGAAATGGCCGGCTGGATAGCCAAAGGGCAGCTCAAGAGCAAGGAAGACATCGTAGAGGGACTGGAGACGTTCCCGGAGACGCTGATGAAGCTGTTCAGCGGGGAGAATTTCGGGAAGTTGGTTCTGAAGGTTTAAAGCAGTCACCAATGTGGGAGCGAGCCTGCTCGCGAAAGCGGTGTATCAGTCAACATTGATGTCGGCTGACATTCCCTCTTCGCGAGCAGGCTCGCTCCCACATTTGAATATTTAGCGTTTGATCAGGCGAGCTCAGCCACAACATCGGCCAACGCTTTTGCAGGATCCGCCGCCTGGCTGATCGGACGGCCGATCACCAGGTAATCGGAACCGGCTTCCAGCGCCTGACGCGGGGTCAGGATGCGGCGCTGGTCGTCCTGGGCGCTGCCCGCGGGGCGAATCCCCGGGGTTACCAGTTGCAGCGACGGGTGTGCCGATTTCAGGGCTTGGGCTTCCAGTGCCGAGCACACCAGGCCGTCCATTCCGGCCTTTTCCGCCAGTGCTGCCAGGCGCAGAACTTGCTCCTGCGGTTCGATATCCAGGCCGATCCCCGCCAGATCCTCACGCTCCATGCTGGTCAGCACGGTCACGCCGATCAGCAGCGGCTGCGGGCCACTGCGCTTGTCCAGCACTTCACGGCAAGCAGCCATCATGCGCAGGCCGCCGGAGCAGTGCACGTTGACCATCCATACGCCCATTTCCGCGGCGGCCTTGACCGCCATGGCGGTGGTGTTGGGGATGTCGTGGAACTTGAGGTCCAGGAACACTTCGAAACCCTTGTCGCGCAGGGTGCCGACAATTTCCGATGCGCAGCTGGTGAACAGTTCTTTACCGACTTTGACCCGGCACAGTTTCGGGTCCAACTGATCGGCCAGCTTCAGTGCGGCGTCACGGGTGGGGAAATCCAGGGCGACGATGATAGGAGTCTGGCAGGCGGACATGAGCGGGCTCTCAGGCAAGTCGAAATCGGCGCGCATTGTAGCGGAACCAGCGCCGCTGGGGGACCCGATGATCGGTAAATCGTCGAGAACGCTCAGGCAAGACTAGTCTTTGCGGCCATTGTGTCGAGTTCGGTACATTCCCGACACGTCCACAACACCCTTGGCCGCTACCCTCGCCAGCCGCAACATGTCCTTACAGCACTTCCCGCCTCCGGGCCGGACGCCTATGCTGAAGCCACAACCTCGCCGCCTATCTTTGTGGTTGGCAGCCTATACGGCAGATGAATGCACGCATGCACACGACCCACGCCCCTGTGAACGACGACCCAAAAGCGCCCGGAGACGACAAACGCTGGAGCATTCGCGCCCTGATCGTCGACGATGACGTCCCGATCCGCGAATTGATGATCGACTACCTCGCCCGGTTCAACATCCACGCCAGCGGCGTGACCGATGGCGCCGCGATGCGCCTGGCCATGCAGGCAGAACATTTCGACGTGGTGGTGCTGGACCTGATGCTGCCCGGCGAAGACGGTCTGTCGCTCTGTCGCTGGCTGCGCGCCGAGTCTGACATCCCGATCCTGATGCTCACCGCCCGCTGCGAACCCACCGACCGGATCATCGGCCTGGAACTGGGCGCCGACGACTACATGGCCAAGCCATTCGAACCCCGGGAACTGGTGGCACGCATCCAGACCATTTTGCGTCGGGTGCGCGACGACCGCACCGAACAGCGGGCGAACATTCGTTTCGACAACTGGCGGCTGAACAGCGTGTTGCGCCAGTTGATCGCTGCCGATGGCCTGGTGGTGCCGCTGTCCAACGCCGAGTTTCGCCTGCTCTGGGTGTTCATCGAACGTCCGCGCCGGGTCCTGAGCCGCGAACAACTGCTCGACGCCGCCCGCGGTCGCTCGATCGAGGCCTTTGATCGCAGCATCGACCTGCTGGTATCACGCCTGCGGCAGAAGCTCGGTGACGACCCGAAAGCGCCACAACTGATCAAAACCGTGCGCGGTGAGGGCTACCTGTTCGACGCCCGAGACATCGGTTGATGCGCGGGCGCTTCGATACGCTGTTCGGCCGCCTGTTTGGCGTGCTGATGCTGGCGATCATCATCGCGCACCTGTTGGCATTCATCTGGTTTCACCACTACGGCCCCCCGCCACCTCCCCCGCCGCCACCTCCCGTCTCAGCAGGAGATGTCCAGGGCCAACGCCAGCCACCAGACCCACGGTTCGAAAACCGTCCGCCAAGACCGTGGTTCGGCGGGCCGGTGGTGCCGTTCACCTTTCAATTGATCTCGCTGATCATTGCAGCCTGGTACGGCGCCAAACTGCTGAGTCGCCCCATCCAGCGCCTGAGCGATGCCGCCGAGCGCTTGAGCGAGAACCTCGACAGCCCGCCGTTGGAAGAATCCGGTCCTCGTGAAGCGCGGATGGCGGCGCACACCTTCAACCAAATGCAGCGACGGATACTCGAGCAAGTCAAACAACGCTCGCGGATGCTCGGCGCCGTGTCACACGACCTGCGCACGCCGCTGTCGCGGCTCAAGCTGCGACTGGAACAGATCGACGACGACAAGTTGCAAGGTCAGATGCGTCAGGATCTGGACGACATGATCAGCATGCTCGATGCGACCCTCACCTACCTTCACGAACAGCGCACCAGCGAGGCGCCGCAGTGGATGGATGTGCAAGCGCTGGTGGAGTCCCTGAGCGAAAACGCTCAGGACCAGGGTGCCGATGTCCAGGCCCTGGGGCATTGTGCACCGCTACAAGTGCAGCCGATGGCATTGCGCTCCTGCATCAACAACCTGCTGGACAATGCCCTGCGTTATGCCGGACAGGCGTTGATCACCCTGGAGGACCATCGCGGACACCTGGTGATCCGGGTCATCGACCATGGACCGGGGATCGCGTTGGAGCAACGCGAAGCGGTATTCGAACCGTTCTTTCGCCTCGAAGGTTCGCGCAATCGCAATTCCGGCGGGGTCGGCCTGGGCATGACCATCGCCCGCGAGGCAGCGCAACGGCTGGGCGGGCAGTTGAACCTGGAAGAAACTCCCGGTGGTGGACTGACTGCCGTCATTCGCCTGCCACGCATTTGAATATCCCACAGGGTGCTCGGCTAGCCTGACAACGATGTATTCCAAGCGCTACAAATCCTACACACCCACGACACCTTGTCCATTGAGGCTGCATGAGCCGGTACACCCACCGGCTTTTCCTTCCAAGGAGTGAGCCCAATGATAGGTAGCGTTAGCAGCTATTCGAGCTACACCAGCACCGCCAGTACCACCGCCAACAGCGCCCGTTCACAACAGTTCCAGAAAGAACTGCTCGCCAAGCTGGACACGAATACCGACGGCTCGGTGGATCAGGATGAACTCAAGAGTGCGTTGTCGCAGAAAAGCGACGATGGCCTGCTGGTCAGCCTGAGCAAGAATTTCGCCGACTTGGACAGTGACGACAGTGGCAGCCTGAGCAGCGAAGAGATGGCCGCAATGGCCCCTCCTCCCCCACCGCCACGGGATCAGGCGCCGGACACCGAACTCGCTGACGCGTTGATCAGCGCCCTGGACGCCGACGGTGATGGCGCCATCAGCAACGATGAACTGAGCAGCGGCCTGACCAGCGCCGGCAGCAGCGCCGACAGCACGGAAATTTTCTCGGCGCTGGACAAGAACCAGGACGGCGTCGTCAGCCAGGACGAACTCGCCGCCAGTCTTGCGCCACCGCCACAAACGTCCGCCAACGAACAGTTCAGTAGCCTCAACGCCGACACCACTGGCGATTCGACCCAATCGGCCACCCGCGAAGCCCTGGACAAAATGATCGCCAACCTGAGCAAGCAGTATTCGCTCGACAGCGTGGCAAGCGTGGGCAAGCACCTGAACGTGGCGACCTGAAGCCCGCCAGAAACCATTGTGGGAGCGAGCAGGCTCGCTCCCACAATGGCTCTGAGTGAAGCTGAACTTAACGCTTGCGCAGAATCACGCTACCGATCGAGTACCCGGCACCAAACGAGCTGAGCACCGCCAGCGAACCGGCCGGCAGGTCGTCCTGGTTCTTGTGGAACGCAATCACGGAACCGGCGGAGCTGGTGTTGGCGTAGGTGTCGAGAATCACCGGCGCTTCCTGCTCGGTGGCGTCGCGACCCAGCAGTTTTTTGACGATCAGGTGATTCATGCTGAGGTTGGCCTGGTGCAGCCAGAAGCGTTTCACATCGCTGACGTTGAGCTGGTTCTCTTCCAGATGCGTGCCGATCAACTCGGCCACCATCGGGCAGACTTCCTTGAACACCTTGCGGCCTTCCTGCACGAACAGTTTGTCCCTGGCGCCAATGCCCTCTTCCGCAGCGCGGTTGAGGAAGCCGAAGTTATTGCGAATGTTGTTGGAGAACTTGGTCAGCAGTTTGGTGCTAACCACATCGAACTGGTACTTGGACGTGGCCAGATCGGCACGCTCGACGATCACGGCGGTTGCAGCGTCGCCGAAGATGAAGTGGCTGTCGCGGTCGCGGAAGTTCAGGTGACCGGTGCAGACTTCCGGGTTGACCATCAGGATTGCCCGGGCCTGGCCCAGCTGGATGCTGTTGGCAGCGGTCTGGATGCCGAAGGTTGCCGAGGAACAGGCCACGTTCATGTCAAAACCGAAACCCTGGATGCCCAGTGCTTCCTGAACTTCGATGGCAATGGCCGGGTAGGCGCGTTGCAGGTTGGAGCAGGCGACGATCACGCCGTCGATGTCGGCTGCGGTCTTGCCGGCACGCTGCAGCGCTTGTTCAGCGGCGCCAATGGCCATTTGGCAAAGTACCGACCATTCGTCGTTGGACCGCTCCGGCAGACGAGGCGCCATGCGTTTCGGGTCGAGGATGCCTTCCTTGTCCATGACAAAGCGGCTCTTGATGCCGGACGCTTTTTCGATGAACGCTGCGCTGGACTCGGTCAGCGCTTCGACTTCGCCACGGGCAATGGCGTCGGCATTATCGGCGTTGAATTGCGCCACGTAGGTATTGAAAGACTGCACCAGCTCTTCGTTGGAGATGCTGTTGGCCGGAGTGAAAAGGCCGGTGCCGCTGATGACGACGTTATGCATGGTCGTGTCTCTAATCTGTTCAGGCAGAAAGCATTGGCACCGACGTACCAATACGCAAAGGGTCTATTCCCATCCGGGGGACGCAAACCTGGCATCGCTGTAGTCCGACAAGCACCCCGGCCAAAGGCTCTGGGTCGCGAAACCGGCGTTTATGGTCGCGAAGTTTGCCATAAACGTTAGATTTTGGCGCCTTTCTCAAGAACGATGAGTTACTTGTGGGAGCGAGCCTGCTCGCGAAAGCGGTGGATCAGCCAACAGTGATGTTTTCTGGTACTACGCATTCGCGAGCAGGCTCGCTCCCACAGGGTTCAGGGCTCTACCTGGCTCCACTGCTTGCCCAGGCGCTTGTCGGAGATCGGCACCCTGGTCCCCAATTGCTGGGCGAACAACGACACCCGGTACTCCTCCAGCCACCAGCGATACAGTTCCAGCTGTGGATCGCGCTTGCCTTCCTGGGCGTGTTTGCTGGCGCGGGTTTGGTACTGAGTCCAGAGATTGGCCAATTCGCCACTCCATACCCGGTCCTTCTGCACCTGGGCGCCCAGCTTCTCGAAGCGCTGTTCGATGGCTTTGAGGTAACGCGGCAGCTCCTTGAGCCATTGCATCGGCGTTTCCCGGACAAAACCCGGGTACACCAGTTGGCTGAGCTGCTGCTTGATGTCGTTCAGGGCCACGGCTTGCGCCAGATCGATCTTGCCCTTGAAGCGTTTTTGCAGGCCATGCCAGAGCTTGAGGATTTCCAGGGTCAGCTTCGCCACGCGCTCGGCGTGTTCGGTCCAGGCACCGCGCTTGCGCTCGGCCAGCGACGCCAGCCCGGCACCGTCACGGGGCAAGGGGTCTTCACCTTCGAGAATGCAGCTGTCGAGGCTGGCCAGCAGAATGTCTTCCACCAGCGCATCGACGCGCCCCATGTCGCGATATAGCAGGCCCAGTTCGGTCAGCCCCGGCAGCTTGCCGCGCAGGAACTTCGCCGACTCCGCCAGTTGTTGCATCAGCAAGCGCTGCAAAGCGCGACGATGCTGGAACTCGGCCTCGGCCGGCGTCGAGAAACGCCCCTCCTTGACCGTGCCGCCCTCCTCCACCAGCGCCGGATAGACCGTCATCGACAGCCCGGCAATCTTCTGCTGGGTTTTCTCGGCCACGGCGGCGAAGACTTTCGGCTCCACCGGTTGCTGGCTTTTCGCGGTTTGCGGTACGGCCAACGCCGCTTGGCTGGCTTCGGCGAAACGGGCTGTCAGCTCGGCCAGATCCCGACCTTCACCGAGGAACTTGCCCTGGGCGTCGACGATCTCCAGATTCATGCGCAGATGGTTTTCCACCTGCTGCGCCGCTTCGGCCCAGGCTTCATCGCTGACCCGGGCACCGGTCATGCGCAGCAGCTCGCGACCCAACGCCTGGGGCAACGAGCCCTCGGCGAAGGTCATGCGTTGCAGGGCGGCCTTGACGAAGTCCGGCACCGGCACGAAATTCTTGCGCAAGGCTTTGGGCAGGTTACGCACCAAGGCAATGCACTTGGCCTCGATGACACCCGGCACCAGCCATTCCAGGCGTTCTGGCGGCAGCATCGGCAACAGAGGCGCCGGCACGCGCAGGGTCACGCCGTCGCGGGGGTGGTTAGGTTCGAAGTGGTAGCTCAGCGCCAGTTCCAGATCGCCAATGTGCAGGGTGTCCGGGTAATGCTGGGCGGTGACTTCGCTAGCCTCGCGGGCCAGTACATCTTCTTCGCGCATGATCAGCAGCTGCGGATTTTTCTGGCTGTTGACTCGGTACCAGCTGTCGAAGGTCGCGGTCTGGTGAATCTCTGCCGGCAGCCGTGCATCGTAGAAAGCGAACAGGGTTTCTTCGTCGGCGAGGATGTCGCGACGACGCGCCTTGGCTTCCAGCTCATCGAGCTGTTCCAGCAATTGCTTGTTGGCGGTCAGGCATTTGGCCTTCGACTGGATCTCGCCCCGTACCAGCGCTTCACGGATGAACAGTTCGCGGGACACCACCGGGTCCGCTGGCCCGTAATGCACCGGCCGACGGCCGACTACGATCAATCCGAACAAGGTGATCTGTTCGAACGCCACCACCTGGCCGCGCTTCTTTTCCCAATGGGGTTCGAAGTGGTTTTTCTTGATCAGGTGCCCGGCCAGCGGCTCGATCCAGTCGGCATCGATCTTGGCGACCATGCGCGCATAGAGCTTGGTGGTTTCCACCAGTTCGGCGGTCATCAGCCATTGCGGGCGTTTCTTACCGATCCCCGACGAAGGATGAATCCAGAAGCGCCGCTGGCGGGCGCCGAGGTAGTCGCCTTCTTCGGTCTTCTGGCCGATCTGGCTGAGCAACCCCACCAGCACCGCCTTGTGCAGTTTCGGGTAATCCGCCGGCTCTTTGTTGAGGCTCAACTGCATGTCGCGACAGATCAGACTCAACTGACGATGGGAATCGCGCCACTCGCGCAAACGCAGGTAGTTGAGGAAATTCTTGCGGCACCAGTTACGCAACGGGTTGGCGGTGAGCGCTTGGCGTTGCTCTTCGAAACCCCGCCATAGATTGACCAGCCCGGCAAAGTCCGAGTCGGCGTCTTTCCATTGCGCGTGAGCCTGGTCCGCCGCTTGCTGACGCTCCGGCGGACGCTCGCGCGGGTCCTGGATCGACATGGCACTGGCGACGATCAACACTTCCTGCAAGCTGCCCAGCTTCGCCGCCTCCAGCAACATCCGCCCCATGCGCGGATCCACCGGTAGCCGCGCCAATTGCCGGCCAAGCGGGGTCAGCTGGCTGTTGCGATCGACCGCCGAGAGTTCTTGCAGCAGGTTGTAACCGTCGCTGATGGCCTTGCCATCCGGCGGCTCGATGAACGGGAATGCGGTGACCTCGCCAAGGCGCAGGTGCAGCATCTGCAGAATCACCGCAGCCAGGTTGGTGCGCAGGATTTCCGGATCGGTGAATTCCGGCCGGCCGAGGAAATCCTCTTCGCTGTACAAGCGCACGCAAATGCCCGGTTCGACTCGTCCGCATCGACCTTTACGCTGGTTGGCGCTGGCCTGGGAAACCGCTTCGATGGGCAGGCGCTGGACCTTGGCCCGGTAGCTGTAGCGGCTGATGCGCGCGGTGCCGCTGTCGATCACGTAGCGAATGCCCGGCACGGTCAGCGAGGTTTCGGCGACGTTGGTCGCCAGCACCACCCGACGCCCCGGATGCGACTGGAAGATCCGTTGTTGTTCGGCGGGCGACAGGCGTGCGTACAACGGCAGAATCTCGGTGTGCTTGAGCTGAGCCTTGCGCAGCATGTCGGCAGCGTCGCGGATCTCCCGCTCGCCGGGCAAGAACACCAGCACATCGCCGGGGCTGCGTCGTTCGCTGCGTTCGTATGCGGCAATTTCGTCGAGGGTGGCGAGAATTGCCTGATCCACCGTCAAGTCGTCCTCGACGCGGTTGCCTTCTTCGTCCTGCTCCAGGGTCAGCGGGCGATACCAGGTTTCCACCGGGAAGGTGCGACCGGAAACCTCGACAATCGGTGCATCGTCAAAGTGCTTGGAAAAGCGCTCCAGATCGATGGTCGCCGAGGTGATGATGACTTTCAGGTCCGGACGACGCGGCAGCAGGGTTTTCAGGTAACCGAGCAGGAAGTCGATATTGAGACTGCGTTCGTGGGCTTCGTCGACGATGATCGTGTCGTAGCGTTCCAGGTAACGGTCGTTCTGGGTTTCCGCCAGCAGGATGCCGTCGGTCATCAATTTGATCAGGGTATTGGCGTCGCTCTGATCCTCGAAGCGCACCTGATAACCGACCAGCGCGCCCAATGGCGTGCCCAGTTCCTCGGCAACCCGACTGGCCACGCTGCGCGCAGCAATCCGGCGCGGCTGGGTGTGGCCGATCAGGCCGTGTTGGCCGCGACCGATTTCCAGGCAGATCTTCGGCAACTGGGTGGTTTTACCCGAGCCGGTTTCGCCAGCGATGATCAGCACCTGATGCTTTTCCAGCGCCTTCTTGATTTCGTCGCGCTTGGCGGCGATCGGCAGGCTATCGTCATAACGAATCACTGGCAGGCTGGCCTTGCGCGCCAGCACCTGATCACAGGACGCCTGCATCCGCGCCACCCACTGGGCCAGCTTGACCTCGTCAGGTTTCTTGCGCAGCTCGAGCAACTGCCGCCGCAGCCGGTGACGGTCGGCGAGCATGGCTTGGTCGAGGTTTTTCAGCAGTTTGTCGATGGAGGGCGATTCGTCGGTCATCGGGTACGTAGTTCGGTCGTGTAGTGGCGCAAGGGTGCGGATTGTCGCAGAAAAGCAGCTTCAAGCGGCAAGCCACAAGCTACAAGTTGAACGCGGCTTTATCTTGCAGCTTGAAGCTTGTGGCTTACAGCTGCTTCCTCCTATACGGGAACACATCAATCACCTTCCCGGCCCGAATCGCCTCTTGCAGCCCTTTCCAGTAATCGGCGTTGTACAACTCGCCATGCAACTTATCGAACAGCTTGCGCTGCCCGGCGTCGGCAAACAGGAACGGCGGAAATTCTTCAGGGAATACGTCCAGCGGCCCGATCGAGTACCAGGGCTCCGAGGCCATTTCGTCCTCGGGCGTACGCGGTGCCGGGATGTGGCGGAAGTTGGCTTCGGTGAGGAAGCAGATCTCGTCGTAGTCGTAGAACACCACGCGGCCGTGACGGGTGACGCCAAAGTTCTTCAGCAGCATGTCGCCGGGAAAGATGTTCGCCGCCGCCAGTTGCTTGATCGCCAGGCCGTAATCTTCCAGCGCCTCGCGCACCTGCGCCTCGCTGGCGTTTTCCAGGTACAGGTTTAGCGGCGTCATGCGCCGTTCGGTCCAGCAGTGGCGGATCAGCACCGTGTCACCTTCCACCGAGACCGTGGACGGCGCGACTTCCAGCAGTTCTTCCAGGCACGCCGGATCGAACTTGCCCAGCGGGAAGCGGAAGTCGGCGAACTCCTGGGTATCGGCCATGCGCCCGACGCGATCGACGCTTTTCACCAGGCGGTACTTCTCGATCACCGTCGCACGGTCGACGTTTTTCGACGGTGAGAATCGGTCCTTGATGATCTTGAATACGGTGTTGAAGCCCGGCAGGGTAAACACGCTCATCACCATGCCGCGCACGCCCGGGGCCATGATGAACTGGTCGTCGGTGTTGGCCAGGTGATTGATCAGCGCCCGGTAGAACTCGGACTTACCATGTTTGTAGAAGCCGATCGAGGTGTACAACTCGGCGATGTGCTTGGCCGGCAGGATGCGTTTGAGGAAGCCGATGAACTCTGCCGGCACCGGTACATCCACCATGAAATACGAACGGGTGAAGGAGAAGATGATCGATACGTCGGCTTCGTCGGTGATCAGCGCATCGATCTGGATGCCGTGGCCTTCAAGGTGCAGCAGCGGAATCGCCAGCGGCCATTGCTCATCGGCGGTGTAGATGCGCCCCACCAGGTAGGCGCCCTTGTTGCGGTAGAGCACCGAGGAAAACAGCTCGACGCTCAATTCCGGGTCCTTGCACACCCAGTCCGGCAGGTTTTCGCGCAATTGCGCTTCCAGGCGACGCAGGTCGCCGGGCAGGTCGGCGTAGTCCTCGCTGAAGCGATAGTCGGCAAAGATGCTCGCCAGCATGCCCGACAGCTGGCCCTGTGGTTTGTAGGTACGGGTTTGCGCCGCCCTCGCCCGGCGCAGGCTTGGCCGGGTGGTGTGGATGAACATGCAGCCGTCGCTGATCAGGTCATGGCTGAACAGCCCGCAGAAAATCGAGTTGTACCAGGTCTCGGACAGCTCATCGTCGAAGCGCAGGTCGATCAGCGTGATATAGGCGCTCTTGACCAGCGGCCAGCAACTGACGTCCAGGGTGTCGGCGTCAAACGCCGTGCGCAGGCGCTCCACCGTTTCGCTGACCTTTTCTTCGTACAGGTTGATCCGCGCCGCCGACGCCGACTGCGTCTCCTGCCACCGGGCCTGCTCGAAACGGGCCCGGGCGCCGTCGGTGATCTGGCGAAAATGCTCGCGGTAATCGTCAAAGCCATCGAGGATCAAGCGGGCGATATCGGCGGCTGGCCATTGCTGCGGCATGGTGAGACCTCTGCGGGAATTTTCGAGCCTTGAGCTTAGCCAGTGAAGCGGGTGCAGGAGAAGTGTAATTTTCCGGCCGAATTAAATGCCTGGTTTTCGGTTGCCACGGACAAGGCTGTCAGCAACACTCTCGCCCTCATCAAGGAAGGAACTCGCTGTGAACCCCGTCGATATTTTCCGTTTACTGTTCCTGGCGGCCATCTGGGGAGCGAGTTTTCTGTTCATGCGCATCATCGCCCCGGTGATCGGCTCCCTGCCCACCGCGTTTTTCCGTGTGTCCATTGCCGCTGTCGGGTTGCTGGTGATTCTTGGCCTGATGCGCACCCGTTGGGACTTCAAGGGCAAACTCAAGACCGTGATGCTGCTCGGGGTGATTAACTCCGGCATTCCGGCGACGCTGTACTCCGTTGCAGCACAGGTGCTGCCCGCCGGTTATTCGTCGATTTTCAACGCCACCACGCCGCTGATGGGCGTGCTGATCGGCGGCCTGTTTTTCCATGAAAGGCTCAGCGCCGCCAAGCTCGGCGGAGTTTTTCTCGGCCTGTTCGGGGTTGGCGTGCTGACTCGCGCGGGCCCGGTGGCGTTCGATATCGGGTTGTTGATGGGCGCTGTCGCCTGCCTGCTCGCCACCACGTGCTACGGTTTTGCCGGTTTCCTGGCCCGGCGCTGGCTCGATCAGGCCGGTGGCCTCGACAGCCGTTTGTCGGCACTGGGCAGCATGCTTGGCGCGACGTTGTTCCTGCTGCCGCTTTTCGGTTACAGCGTGATCAGCCAGCCACCGTTGAGCTGGGGCGGCTGGAGCGTATGGCTGTCATTGCTTGGGTTGGGCCTGGGCTGCACGGCGTTTGCCTACATTATTTACTTCCGGCTTCTGAGTTCGATTGGTCCGGTGAAATCGATGACCACGACCTTCCTGATTCCGTTGTTCGGGGTGTTGTGGGGGGCGCTGTTTCTCGATGAGCCGCTGTCGATGGCGCATGTGTATGGCGGGGTTTTGATCGGGTTGGCGTTGTGGTTGGTGTTGAAACCAGCCAAGTAGTTTGAGGTGTGGCTGATGACGCCATCGCGGGCAAGCCCGCTCCCACAGTGATTGATGACATACACATAATCTGTGTACGACTCCAAAACCTGTGGGAGCTGGCTTGCCAGCGATGACAATTGTTCAGGCACTACAAGGCTGACGGGCTCAACTCCCCATCCACCAACCGCCGAATCCCCAACGGATTGCTGTTCTGCAACGCCTCGGGCAACAACGCATCCGGGTAATTCTGGAAGCACACCGGCCGCAGGAAACGGTCGATCGCCAACGTCCCTACGGACGTCCCCCGCGAATCCGAAGTCGCCGGGTACGGCCCGCCATGCACCATTGCTTCGCAGACTTCGACTCCGGTCGGGTAGCCATTAAGCAAAATCCGCCCGACCTTCTCCTGCAGCAATTCCGCCAGCCAGCGATACTCCAGCAACTCCTCAGGTTCGCCGATCAAAGTCGCCGTCAATTGCCCGCGAAGGCCCTGCAAGGCAGCAGCCAACTGCACCTGATCCTCGACCTCAACGACGATCGTGGTCGGCCCGAACACTTCCTCCTGAAGCAACTCATCGCCCTTGAGCAACAGGCTGACGTCTGCCTTGAACACTTGCGGCTGCGCCTGATTCCCTTGCTGCGGCCTGCCTGCCAGGTGTGTCAGGCCCGGATGCTCGTGCAGTTCTCCCAGGCCTCGGCTGTAGCTGGTCAATGCGCCTGCGTTGAGCATGGTCTGCGCCGGTTGCTCGTTCATGGTGGCGCAAAACGTGTTCAGGAACTGGCTGAACTGCGGTGAACGCAGGCCGATGACCAGACCGGGATTGGTGCAGAACTGACCGCAACCCAAGGTCACCGATCCGGCCAGTTGTGCTGCAATCTGCTCGCCGCGCACTGCCAGCGCTTCAGGTAGCAGGAATACCGGGTTGATGCTCGACATCTCGGCAAATACCGGAATCGGTTGCGGCCGGGTCGCGGCCATGTGGCTCAGGGCATTACCGCCCTTGAGCGACCCGGTGAAGCCCACGGCCTGAATCGCCGGATGCTTGACCAGCCACTCGCCGACGCCACCGCCATAGATCATGTTGAACACACCGGCCGGCATTTGCGTACGCTCGGCGGCGCGGATGATCGCGTCCGCCACCCATTCGGCCGTTGCCATGTGCCCACTGTGGGCCTTGAACACCACCGGGCAGCCGGCTGCCAGTGCCGAAGCGGTATCGCCACCGGCGGTGGAAAATGCCAGCGGGAAATTACTGGCGCCAAACACGGCGACAGGTCCCAGCGCGATGCGGTACTGGCGCAGGTCCGGGCGTGGCAATGGCTGGCGCTCGGGCAAGGCACGGTCGATCCGCGCACCGTAGAAGTCCCCGCGACGCAGCACCTTGGCGAACAGGCGCAACTGACCGCTGGTGCGACCGCGCTCACCTTGGATACGCCCGGCCGGCAATGCAGTTTCACGACACACGGTGGCGACGAAATCATCGCCCAATGCGTCGATTTCATCAGCGATGGCATCAAGGAAGATCGCGCGTTTTTCCGCACTCAGGTTGCGGTAAATCGGGTAAGCCGACGCGGCGGCTTTGGCGGCGGCGTCCACTTCGGCTTCACTGGCTTGGAAAAACCGGCCGGGCAATGGCTCACCCGTGGTGGCGTCGAGGCTTTGCAACTGCAAGGTACCGTTGGCGCTGCGACGCCCGCCGATGTAGTTATGTCCCAGAATCATGGTCATGAGCATTTCCTTTTGGCAGATTTAGAGTGCACGCACCTGGCCGATCGGCAGCGGTTGGGCACTCTCGCCAATGCCGTTGACCAGCGGTGCACCGAACTCATCGAGGCTGATCTGGAAACGATCCCCCGGCTGGGTCCGCACGCCATCGGCGAACGACAGCGTGGCCGTGCCGAAGTAATGCACGTGGACATCGCCGGGGCGCAAAAACTGCGCGTACTTGAAGTGATGGAATTCGAGGTTGGCCAGGCTGTGGCACATGTTGTCCTCGCCGCTGAGAAACTCCTTCTCCCAGATCGTTACGCCGTTGCGCTTGATGCGGCTGGTGCCCACCAGATGTCTCGGCAATTCACCGACGCGCAGCTCCGGACCGTAGGCGCAGAAGCGCAGTTTCGAGTGCGCCAGGTACAGGTAATTGCGACGCTCCATGACATGGTCGGAAAACTCGTTGCCCAAGGCGTAGCCCACGCGATACGGCAAGCCGTCATCGCCGATCACATAGAGGCCAGTCAGTTCCGGCTCTTCACCCGCGTCCTCGGCGAACGGTGGTACCGGGAAGTCCGCACCGGGACGCACGACGATGCTGCCGTCGCCCTTGTAGAACCACTCCGGTTGCGCACCGACCTGCCCGTCCGCCGGTTTGCCACCCTCCAGGCCCCATTTGAAGATGCGCATGGTGTCGGTCATGCCGGCTTCGACTTCACCGTCGTGCTGGTGCATTTTGTCCCGCGCCGAGGCACTGCCCAGGTGGGTCAGGCCGGTGCCGCTGATCAGGCAATGGGCCGGGTCTTCATGGTCCAGCGGCGGCAAGACTCTGCACTGCTGCAGCAGATCGGCGTAGTCCGGGCCGGGCTCGGTACCACGCTGGGCGATTTCTTCCTGCAGGCTGCGTTGGGCGCGAATCGCCGCGAGTGCCAGTTCACGGGTGCTTTGGGTGCTTCTAAGCACCTGAATCCGTGCGCCGTCGACGACGCCAACCTGGCGCTCACCGGCAGTGTTTTCAAATTGAATCAGGCGCATGTCGGCCCTCCGGAAAGTCGTGGATGAGTGGTGAGGGGATTTATCCCCTCACCACAAGATCATTCGATGATGTTGAAGTCGCTCAGGTACTCATCGGAGATTTCCAGGCCCAGGCCCGGCTTGTTGTCGTCGAGCTGGATGTAGCCGTTGACCGGCTGCGGCTCGCCCTTGAACACGTAGTAGAAGAGTTCGTTGCCGACCTCGACGTCGAACACCGGGAAGAACTCGGCCATCGGCGAGGCGGTGGTGGACATGGTCAGGTGGTAGTTGTGCATCTGCCCGGCATGGGGGATCACCGGTACCGACCAGGCTTCGGCCATGGCGTTGATCTTGCGCGCCGCGGTGATGCCGCCCACGCGGTTGGTGTCGTACTGGATCACGTCGACGGCGCGGCGTTCCAGCAGGTCCTTGAAGCCATAGGAAGTGAATTCGTGCTCGCCGCCGGAGATCGGCATGATCCCCATTTTTTTCAGCTCGATGTAGCCTTCGATGTCATCGGCGATCACCGGCTCTTCCAGCCAGCGCGGTTCGAATTCGGCCAGTTTCGGCAACATGCGCCGGGCGTATTCCAGGGTCCAGCCCATGTAGCACTCAAGCATGATGTCGACGTCGGGGCCTGCCAGTTCACGCAAGGCGCGCACTTGCTCGATGTTGCGACGCATGCCCGCCGGGCCGTCTTTCGGACCGTAGCCGAAACGCATTTTCAACGCGGTGAAACCCTGGTTCAGATAACCCTGAGCCTCTTCGAGGAACAGGTCGAGGTTGTCGTTGGCGTAGAGCTTGGAAGCGTAGGTCCAGATTTTTTCCTTGGTGCGGCCGCCGAGCAGCTTGAACACCGGTTTGTTCACCGCCTTGCCCATGATGTCCCAGATCGCGATGTCGATCGCCGAGATCGCCGCCATGCCAATGCCTTTACGGCCCCAGGCGTGGCTCTGGCGGTACATCTTCTGCCAGATGTATTCGTTGTCGAACGGGTCTTCGCCGATGGCAATCGGTGCCAGGTAGGTGTCGATGATTTCCTTGGCCACGCGCGGCGCCAGGGCGCAGTTACCGATGCCGACAAGACCGGTGTCGGTCTCGACTTCCACCACCAGCCAACCGTGGAAACGGAACGAGCCCATGGCGTCGCCGCGTTCGAAAAGAATGTCGCTGGCGTTGGTGCAGAAGTGCGCTTGGGGTGGAACGACCTTGCCTTTCCACTCGAAAACGCGGGTACGGATTGCTTTGATTTTCATGAATACAGTTCCTTGCTAACGCTTGGGTAGTGATCAGCCAACCTGAGCCGGTGTGAGCTGCGAGGGGGATGTGTGGGTGGTGCGAAGTCGGGACAGCAGGATGGCGCCCAGGATGCCGACCATGGCCAGGGCGAACATGCCGGCACGGGGGTCTGCGAACGAGGTTTCCATCACGGTTTTCAGGTTCGGCGCGACGAAGCCGCCGAGGTTGCCGAGGGAGTTGATCAGGGCGATCCCGCCGGCTGCGGCGGCACCGCTGAGGTAGCTGGTGGGGATGGTCCAGAACAGTGGCTGCACCGTGACGAAACCGGCAGCGGCGAAGCAGAACGCGAGGACCACCGGCACCATGCTGGTGCCCAGCGCCGAGGCGGCGATGCCCACGGCAGCCATGGTCAGCATGCACACGGCGAGACGACGATGCTGGCCGGTGCGGTCGGCATAACGGGTGACGATACGGGTCACGATCAGCGCGCAGATCCATGGAATCGCCGTGATCAGGCCGACGTTCAAACCGACGTGCCCGTCGAGCAGACCGGCAATTCGCGTTGGCAGGTAGAACACCACGCCGTACACGCTCATCTGGATCGTGAAATAGGCCACACAGAATTGCAGCACTTTCGGGTTGCGCAGGGCACTGAGGAAACCGTGGGGGCTGCTGTGTTTTTTCTGCGCGTCCTCATCGGCCAGGGCTTTTTCCAGTGCCAGTTTTTCCTCGACGCTGAGCCATGTGGCTTGGGCCGGACGGTTGACCAGATAGAAGTACGCGGCAATGCCCACCACCGACGCCATCAGGCCTTCGACCACGAACAGCCACTGCCAGTTGGTCAGGCCGAACACACCGTGGAAGTCCAGCAACCAACCCGACAACGGACTGCCCAACACCAGCGCCAGCGGCAGGCCGAAGTAGAACAGACCGAGGGCCTGGCCACGGCTCTGCGCCGGGAACCAGTAGGTGAGGTAGAGGATGATGCCCGGGAAGAACCCGGCTTCAGCCACACCGAGCAAGAAGCGCAGCACGTAGAAGGTTTCGGCGTTGTGGGCGAACATCATCGCCGCCGACACCAGCCCCCAGGTGACCATGATCCGGCACAGCCAGACCTTGGCGCCGAGGCGATGCAGCATGTAGTTGCTCGGCACTTCGAAGAACGCATAGCCGATAAAGAAGATGCTCGCACCAAAGGCAAACGCGGCATCGCCCAGGCCGGTGTCCGCCTGCAACGCTGCCTTGGCGAAGCCGACGTTGGAGCGATCGATGAAGGCCAGGATGTACATCAGGATCAGGAACGGCAGCAAACGCAGCCGGCTTTTGGAGATGGCACTGGACAAAACCAGGGCGGAATCTGGACGGGTCATGGGTGTGTTCCTTTACTGCCGGTCTGTGCCTTGCGGAAGTGACAAGGCGGGCTTTTTGTAGTTGTCATTCGCCTGATTGCAGCGGCTCGAAATGGCCGGTTGCGTTCATTCGATGGAGCGACTTTAGCCAGCGCAAAGGGGCTCGGATAATCACTTATGCACATCCATCGATAACCTGGGGTGATAGCAAAATCCGGTTAATGGGTAGATCGAGTTATCAGCCATCGCACAAAAAAAGTGGGAGCGGGCTTGCTCGCGAATGCGTTCTGTCAGTCACTTCAAAGGTGTCTGGCAGATTGCATTCGCGGGCAAGCCCGCTCCCACAGGGTTTTGCATGGGTCACAAATTCGTGCGACACCATCAAATCATTGTGGGAGCGAGCCTGCTCGCGAAAGCGGTGTGACAGTCACTTCCATAGTGTCTGCCTAGCCGATTTCGCGAGCAGGCTCGCTCCCACAGGGGTAATGCGTTTAGTTGTTGTTAGCGCCCATCCGGCAGGCGATTTCGAAGGCCTGGCGCGTGGCGCCGACGTTGGCCTTGCCCTGCCCCGCTATGTCGAAGGCGGTACCGTGGGCCGGGGTAGTGATCGGGATCGGCAGGCCGCCCTGTACGGTGACGCCACGGGAGAAGCCCATCAGTTTGATCGCGATCTGCCCCTGATCGTGGTACATGGTCACCACCGCGTCGAAGGCGCTGGCATCGCCCTGGACCTTGAGGAAAATCGTGTCCCCCGGATACGGCCCTTCCGCCGCGATCCCCAGTGCCTGGGCCGAACGCACCGCCGGGCCGATGATGTCCAGTTCCTCACGACCGAACGAGCCGTTGTCGCCATTGTGCGGATTGAGCCCGCAGACACCGATTCGCGGTTTTTCCAGGCCGCTGCGTTTGAGGGCGGTGTCAATCAGTTGGATCGCTTCCACCACCCGTTTCTCACTCAACAGCCCCGACACCTCGGACAGCGCCACATGAGACGTCACCCGCGAAGTCCAGAGATTGTCGAGCACGTTGAACTCGCAGAACGGCCCGTGGAAATCCAGCAACTCGGCGAACCAGTGCAGCTCGTCGTTGTGGGCCATGCCGGCCATGTGCAGCGACGTCTTGTTCAGCGGCCCGAACAGCACCGCATCGGTGGTGCCGGCCTCGGTCAGGCGCAGGGCTTTTTCCAAGGTGTCGAGGCTGTAGCGACCGCCAATCACACTGGCTTCACTGCGCGGGAATTCACCAACCGTGTCGCCGCGGAAATCGTAGAACAGTGGCGTGTCATCAATGAACGACAGTTGCTCCAGCGACTCCACCCGGCGATAGGGAAACTCCATCCCGGCAATGCGCATGCCGCGACGCATCTCGGCTTCGTCGGCAATCAGGATCACCTGGGCCTGGCTGCGCACCTCGGGTTCGCCGAGCAGGCGTGCGATCAGTTCCGGGCCAATGCCCGCCGGGTCGCCCAGGACCATGGCGATGGTGGTTTTTTTCATGCTTCACTCCTCAAGGATTCAGGCGCTGCCCGGTCAAGGGCGCAAGGCTCGCAGCGATAGACCCGCTGCGCGTTGCTGTAGAACAGCCGCTCCTGCTCAGCCAACGGCAGATCGGCGACGATGGATTTGAAACCGCTGTAGATGTCATCGAAAGAGCCACACAGACTGTCCACCGGAAAGTTGCTGGCGAACATCGCTCGATGGCTGCCGAACATGGCTATGATCTCGCGCACGATCCAGGCGTTGTCGATGGCGCGCCAGGCCCGGCCCGCCTGACCCAAACCGGAAATCTTCACTTGCACGTTCGGCCACTGGGCCAGTCGCGCCATTGCCGTGCGCCAGCCCGCCAGGCCCTCGGCGCTGCGGTCATTGGGCAATCCGGCATGGTTGAGAATCAGGGTGATGCCGGGAAAGTCCCGGGCCAGCCGTTCAGCCTCGGGCAGGTTCCACCAAGGCGTCTGCAAGTCGAAATGCAGGCCCAGGCCTTCGAGCGCGGCATAACTGCGCCGCCAGTGTTCGTCGCTCATCAGGCTGCGCACGCGACCGAACTGTTCGGGTGATGCCGGCCCGCCGGGCTTGTGCCGCACGCTGCGCACGCACTTGTAAGAGGCCTGTTCGGTCAATACCGCAATGGCGTCCGGATGATCCAGCCAAGCCTGTGCAACGATCGCATTCGGGACGCCGTAGCGGGCGGCCAGTTGCTCGATAAAACGGGTTTCGCCAATCGGGTCCTGCGGGTTCCACTCGGTCTCCACGTACACGGTCTGCACCACCCGATGCTCACCGGCGTCGGCGAAGTAATCCTCGGGAAAATAGCGGCGCTTGATCGCACTGTAATCACCGTAGCGAAACGGGATGCTCGCCTCGGGCGCGAGCCACGGGTGATCGTTGACGGCCGGGTCCCAGAAGTGATGATGGGCGTCGATGATCGGGCCATTCCAACGCTTATCCATGGCGTACCTCGTCGAGACTGATGAACAACGTTGCAAACACAAACACCGCCGAGCACGCCGCAAAGAACCCGAGTACCGGGGCAAAACCGCCGGACATTTGCAGGATCACGCCCACCAGAATCGGCACCGCGATACCGCCGGTGCTGCCGGCCATGTTCATCACGCCGCCGATCAGGCCGACCCGTGCCGGGGCTGCCAACAACGCCGGGAAACTCCAGTAGAGACTGCCCCACATAAGGAAAAACGCGGTCAGGGCCAACAGCGCCACAGCGGCATAGGGATTGCTCAGCGTCGGCAACAACAGGAAGGCGCCGAGGGCCACCAGGCCGGAGAACGCCAGCAGGCTCTTGACCGCCACCCCGCGTCGCACGCCCTTGCGGATCAAGCCATCGCAGAGAAAACCACCGGTCAGCGAACCCAGGGCGCCGCAGATGAAAATCACGAAGGTCGCCGCGCCAATGCCCTTGATATCAAAGCCGCGAGCCTGGGACAGATAACTCGGCCCCCAGGTCAGCAGACCGAAATACACCATGGCCCAACTGGCCCGCCCGATCAGCAGACCACTCAGGGAACGGAGGGCGATGCCCAAGCCCTTGACGGGCGCACGGGCGGCTTCGCTGACGGGCGTGGCGCGCCCGGCGTTGATCTTTTCCAGCTCCAGCGCATTGACCTGCGGGTGGCTGTTGGGGTCATCGCGCAGGTAGCGCCATGCCAGCCAAGCCAGCGCCAAGGTCGCGACGCCGGCAATCACAAACGCCAAACGCCAGGAATCGAGCGTTGCAATCAGAAAGGCGATGATCAACCCACCCAGTGCCACACCCAGCGGGCTGCCGCTGTCCATCAGCACCGCGCCGCGACTGCGTTCGCTGGGCGCCAGCCACAGGGAAATCAACTTGCCACCGGAGGGGAACAGCGGCGCTTCCGAGGCCCCCAGCGCCACGCGGGCAAACAACAGCGACAAGCCACCGGTGGCAAACGCCGCCAGCACCTGAAACGTGCCCCACAATCCGGTGGACCAACCGATCACCCGATGCGGGCCAAAGCGATCGATCAACCAGCCGCCGGGAATCTGCAACAACGCATAGGCCCAAAAAAAGCTGCTGAGGATCAGCCCCTGCATACTGGGAGACAGGGAAAACTCATGGGCGATGGTGGGCATGGCGATGGACAGCGACACCCGATCGATCAGGTTGACCATGGTCAACGCAAAGATGATCGCGAAGATCCGCCAGTGCACATTGCTGGCTTTGAGGGTGGTGGCCTGCGGGGTTGCAACGGCGGCGGACGAAACATCGGCGCCGGGCAAATGCAGGGAAGCACTGGGACGAGCCATGGTGCGTACCTCTTTTATTATTTTTGTCGGGGAACAACTTTGCCGTCTGTCTGTAGGAGCGAGCATGCTCGCGATGAACCTGAGAGCACCACGGGGTGTCAGGCACCCCATGTCATCGTTAACGACCATCGCGAGCATGCTCGCTCCTACAGGAAAAGCGGCCTTGGTGAGCACTATCGAAGGCCCAGCGATAACCGTCTAATCAAAACTTGAAATCAGGCGATAGCCTCGAGTTATGGCATACCTGTCTTTCACTGCGCTTTCAGCAAAACTCTACTGTTTCGACTTGTTACCAATATCGCTCTGGTCCACGGCTTTGAGCATTCGCTGCTGTGTTTTCACTTGTGAGCTATAACCCCAGGCTATCGGTGTATGTATTGTTTTGACTAGACGCGGCGACGCGGCGTTCCCACACTCGACCCAGGCTTGCGGCTTTACCGCACAGACAAGTCACTCATAACAACTACAAAAACAACGAGGCCCTTCCATGCGAAATGCATTCGTCCGTCGCACATCCCGTCTGTTTCTTGGTTGCACCCTGATCGCCGCCGGCGCCCTCCCCGCGCTGGCTCATGCCTGGCAACCGGACAAGAACGTTGAAATCGTCGTCGCCGGTGGTCCTGGCGGCGGCACCGACCAGCTCGGTCGCCTGATCCAATCGATCATCACCACCCACAAACTGCTCGACGTCAACACCATCGTCCTCAACAAGGGCGGCGGCAACGGCGCCGAAGCGTTTCTCGACATGAAGATGAACAAGGGCGATGCCGAGAAACTGGTGATCGGCACCAACAACATCTATCTGCTGCCACTGGTGTCCAAGCTCGGCTACCAATGGCAGGAACTGACGCCGATTGCCGCCGTGGCCGAGGATGACTTCATTCTCTGGAGCTACAAGGGTGCGCCGTGGAAGGACGCCAAAGGCTTCTACGAAGCAGTCAAGGCTGATCCATCGAACCTGCGCATGGGTGGGAGCCAGTCCAAGGACGTCGACCAGACCCTGACCCTGCTACTCAACCAGACCACCAACAGCAAACTGGTGTACATCCCCTTCAAGAGCGGCAGCGAAGCCGCGACCCAGCTGGCCGGCAAGCACATCGCCGCCAACGTCAACAACCCCAGCGAAAGCATCAGCCAATGGCGCGGCGATCAGGTCGAGCCGCTCTGCGTGTTCAGCAAGGAGCGCATGAGCTACACCGAAAAAGTCGCCGGCGACAAAGCCTGGGCCGACGTCCCGACCTGCCACGAACAGGGCCTGGGCATCGATCAGTACCGCTTCCCGCGCACCGTGTTCATGCCCGGCGACGTCAGCGCCGAGCAGCGTGCGTTCTATGTCGAGCTGATGCGCAAAGTCACCCAGACCGATGAGTTCAAGGCGTACGTGAAGCAGAACGCCCTGGTGCCGACCTTCCTCGAAGGTGAGCCGCTGACCGCCTACATCGAGCAGGACACCGCCCGTGTCACGCCGGTGTTCAAGGAAGCCGGCTGGCTGAAAAACTGACGTTGCCACGGCCGCTCGCTCGCGGGCGGCCGTCACCTGCTGGAGACCTCTTCATGTCCCATTCTTCGGATTCACCGGCGCTGGTCGGCACCCGCTGGGTCGAGCTTGGCCTGACGCTGTTCACCACCCTGATCGGCGTGGTGGTGATGTTCGGCAGCCTCGAACAAGGTATCGGTTGGGGCGATGCCGGCCCCGAGCCGGGTTACTTCCCCTTCTACATCGGTCTGTTATTGAGCGCCGCAAGCGTGGCCAACGGCGTGCTAGCCCTGGTGCGCTGGCAAGCCCTGAGCGTTTCCTTCGTCAGTCGCAGTGCATTCAGGCAAGTAATGTCGGTGTTCGTACCGATTGCACTGTTCGTCGGCGCCATGCCGTTCACCGGCATTTACCTCGCCTCGGCGGCGTTCATTGCCTGGTTCATGTGGCGCGACAGGGTGCGCGCCAAACCTTACGGCAAGTGGATGATCGCCAGCGTGTCCCTCGGCGCGGTGCTCGCCAGCTATCTGATTTTCGCGCTGTGGTTCAAGGTCCCGCTGGATGCAGGTCCCCTGGGCGACTGGATTGCCCTGGCCGGGAGACACTTCAAATGAGCGAATTCGATTCCCTGTTGCAAGGCATGAACCTGATCCTCACCCCAGGCCATATCGGCCTGATGGTGGTCGGTGTATTGCTGGGCATCCTCGTCGGCGTACTGCCCGGCCTCGGCGCCCCCAATGGCGTGGCACTGCTGTTGCCGCTTACGTTCACCATGTCGCCGGTGTCGGCGATCATCCTGCTGTCGTGCATGTATTGGGGGGCGCTGTTCGGTGGTTCGATCACCTCGATCCTGTTCAACATACCCGGTGAGCCCTCATCGGTGGCGACCACCTTCGACGGCTACCCGATGGCCCGCGAAGGGCGTGCTGCCGAAGCCCTGACCGCCGCGTTCAGCTCGGCGCTGATCGGCGCCCTCTGTGGCGTGTTGCTGCTGACCTTCCTGTCAACCCGCATTGCCGAGTTCGCCATGTCGTTCAGCTCGCCGGAATTCTTCGCGGTGTACCTGTTGGCGTTCTGCACCTTCATCGGCATGAGCAAGAACCCGCCATTGAAAACCGTGGTGGCAATGATGATCGGCTTCGCCATGGCGGCAGTCGGCATGGACACCGTGTCCGGCAACCTGCGCCTGACCTTCGACCAGCCGATCCTGATGACCGGCATCAGCTTCGAAGTGGCGGTGATCGGCCTGTTCGGCATCGGTGAAATTCTCTGCACCGTCGAGGAAGGCCTGGTGTTCCGTGGCGAGCATGCACGCATCACGCCGATGGTGATCCTGCGGACCTGGGCGAAACTGCCGCGTTATTGGTGGACGATCGTGCGCAGCACGCTGGTCGGTTGCTGGATGGGGATTACCCCCGGCGGGCCGACGGCGGCTTCCTTCATGAGCTATAGCCTGGCCCGGCGTTTCTCGAAGAACCGCGAGAACTTTGGTAAAGGTGAAGTCGAAGGGGTGATCGCTCCGGAAACCGCCGACCACGCCGCCGGCACCAGCGCCCTGCTGCCGATGCTGACCCTGGGCATTCCGGGTTCCGCCACGGCGGCGGTGATGCTCGGCGGCCTGATGATCTGGGGCCTGCACCCTGGCCCGACGCTGTTCGTCGAACAACACGACTTCGTCTGGGGCCTGATCGCGAGCATGTACCTGGGCAACGTGGTGAGCCTGATCGTGGTATTGGCCACCGTGCCACTGTTCGCCTCGATCCTGCGCATTCCGTTCTCGATCATTGCGCCGATCATCATCATGGTCTGCACCATCGGTGCCTACTCGGTGCACAACTCGTTCTTCGACGTGGTACTGATGCTGGGCTTCGGTGCGCTGGGCTATCTGTTCAAGAAGCTCGGCTACCCCATCGCTCCGCTGGTGTTGGCAGCGGTACTGGGCGACAAGGCCGAAGATGCGTTCCGTCAGTCAATGCTGTTCTCCGACGGGCACATCGGGATTTTCTGGTCCAACCCGCTGGTGGGCAGCCTGACCACGGCAGCCCTCCTGATGTTGTTCTGGCCGTTGATTTCCAAAGCGCTGCAATCGCTGATGGGCTTGCGCAAATCCCCTGTCGCCAAGCCAAAATCGGTGCTGTGACACAGCAATGCTGGCAACGCCTGACATTTGTTGTCAGGCTTGCCGCAGTCTTTCTTGCGAGTGCGACCCATGACCCGAATTCCTGACGCCAATGTGATCCACAGCCGACTGCGACTGCGCCAGCTGCGGCTGATGCTGGCGTTACAGGAGTTCGGCTCGTTGCGCCGCGCTGCCGACCACATCGGCATGACGCAACCGGCGGCAACCAAAATGCTGCACGAGGCCGAGGACCTGCTCGGCGTCGAACTCTTCGAGCGTCTGCCCCGGGGCATGCGCTCGACTCCGTTCGGTGAAACCGTCATCTACTACGCGCGCATGGTCTTTGCCGAGCTCAGCGGCATGCGCGAGGAACTGGTGGCGCTGGAGTCCGGCAACCTTGGCCGGGTCGCCGTTGGCGCCATTCCGGCGTTGGCGTCGGGGTTGCTGACTCGCACCATCGCCACCTTGAAACAGAGCCATCCACGGTTATCCATGAGCATTCAGGTCGACACCAGCGACGTGCTGGTGCAGGCGCTGTTGCAGGATCAACTGGACGTGGTGCTCGGGCGAATCCCGGTAGGGGCGCGAGCCGAAGAATTGCTCTTCGACAGTCTGGGTGAAGAAGCCTTGTGCGTGATTTGCGGCGCACAAAATCCCTTGGCGCAGGAGACCCAACTGACCTGGGCCGAATTGCAGAACCAGACGTGGGTACTGCAACAGCATCCGAGCCCGATGCGCGCGATCATCAATCAGGTGTTCCACAACGCCCGGGTCGATATCCCCAGCAGCATCGTCGAAACCACTTCGATCATGACCTTGCTCTCGCTGATCCAGCAGACCGACATGCTCGGCGTGACGCCGGTATCGGTGGTCGAGGATTACCCGGGTCGTGATCTGTTGGCGGTGTTGCCGATCAAGTTCGAAGCACGACTGCCGCCGTACGGGTTGATCACCCGGCGTCATCGCATTCAATCATCGGCGATGCAGGCGTTCATGAATTCGGTGCGGGCCGAGCATGCCCATTCGCTCCCCCTGTAGGAGCGAGCCTGCTCGCGATGGACGTCAACGATAACGAGTGCTGTCTGAATGATCGCGTTGTCTGGAAGTCCATCGTCGGAACGCCGCCCGGAGACAAGCTCGCTCCTACAGGAGAACGAAGGCCCGAAGCAATGCCTCGGGCCTTTGCGCATTCAGCCTGTTTTACGGAACACAAACACCAGGCCGACGATGATCAACAGCATGCCCAGCATGCTCAACGTCGCCAAACGATTGCCGAAAAACACATAGTCCATCACCGCCGTCACCGCTGGCACCAGGTAAAACAGACTGGTGACATTCACCAGATTGCCTCGGGCGATCAAGCGATACAGCAGCAAGGTCGCCAGCACCGACACCACCAGCCCCATCCACAACACCGGCACGACAAAGCCGCTGTTGTGCTCGAAGTGAAACGGCTGGAACGGCACAAAGATCCCGCAGAGCAACAACCCCGCCAGGTACTGCACCGGTAGCGTCCCCAGTGGATTGTCGGTGATGCGCTTCTGCATGATCGAGCCGAACGTCATGCTCGCCAACGCCAGCAAACCGAAAAGCATCCCGGCCAGCGACATGCCGGCCAGGCCGATGCCCTGATAAACCACCATGATTAATCCGGCCAGCCCCAGGGTCAGACCGAACATCCGACTGGCCGAGCGCTGACGCTCCATGATCACCACCGTGAGAATCGGTTGCACACCCATGATTGTCGCCATGACCCCCGGCGTGACTTTCAGGTCCAGGGCCAGCAGATAGAAAATCTGATAAGCCCCCAGCAACACCACCCCGGTGGCCATCGCATACAGCATCGGTTTTCCGCCCTTGGGCAACTTCAGCTTGAGCAACGGCACCAGCAGCAACAAACCGCACAAGGCGATGACAAAACGAATCAGCAGAAAGGCAAAGGGCGCCGCATGGGCTAACCCCCATTTGGAGAAAATCGCCCCGCTGCTCCACAGCAGGACGAACAGGCTCGTGGAAGCCGCCGCGAGCGCGGACTTTTGAGTAAGGACAAACATGAATACCACCTGTAGTCAGGCAAAGAGCCAACTCAGCCGAAGCTGAAATTCAGTAGGTTTTTTCAGGCGGGTGCAGGGTCAGCAGAAAAACGCTGATCAGCCCCGAACACCAACGCCCGGCGGTGATACGACTGCGCACACCGGCGTGCTACTGACAGGTGGAGGGTAATGACTGATCTGCACAGGCTGCTGATTCCCGCACGGCACGACGCCAGCGTTGACCGCTGAATCGACTACCGCGTTGTTAGGGAATGCAGGCATGGGCTGATCTTTATTCGAGGGATAAAAAGTGAGTTCTGGAACTCACAGTGCGCCGACTATAACTAGCGTTCGACATGGATTGCAATAAGTGGACAGGCTTCCTGTGGGAGCGAGCCTGCTCGCGATGGTCTCAAGGGCTCCGCGTTCATCCAGGATGCTCGCGTCATCGTTCACGTCCATCGCGAGCAGGCTCGCTCCTACAGGGGTATCAACCGAATAGCCAATAACCCAATAACGTCAGCACGACTACCGCCAACACCGGTCGCAAAACCCGATAAGCCTTGGGATTGCGCCGCTTCCACTGCTTGACCATACCGCTAATCTTGTCGCTGAAATTCTTGCTCCATGCGTAAGCCCGGTTGATCCCGCCAACCCGCTCCTCATCGAGGTTCTGCGGCGCGGTGGCGCGTCCCAGAAAAGCACTGATCGAGCGGTTGATGCGCGTCATCAGGCGATTGCTCAGCGGTCGCTCGATATCGCAGAACAGGATGACCCGGGTTTTGTCGGTTTCATTCTTGACCCAATGCACATAGGTCTCATCGAACATTACATCCTCACCGTCACGCCAGGCGTAGACCTGACCGTCGACGAAAATGCGGCAATCATCAGAATTGGGTGTGGACAAACCCAGGTGGTAACGCAGGGAGCCACCAAACGGGTCGCGGTGCGGGTTAAGGTGACTGCCACCCGGCAACAGGGCAAACATGGCGCCTTTGACATTGGGAATGCTGCTGACCAGCTCCACGGTTTTCGGGCACAGCAATTCGGCTGAAGGCAGCGGTTTGTCGTACCACTTGAGATAGAAACGTTTCCAGCCCTTCTTGAAGAAGGAGCCGAAACCGGCGTCGTTGTTCTTTTCCGCAGCGCGGATATAACCCTCATCGAACAGGTGCATCGCTTCGTCGCGAATGATTTCCCAATGGTCCTTGAGCACGTCCAGTTCAGGAAACCTGCTGCGGTCCAGATAGGGCTTGGAAGGTACACTGGAGAATAGATACATCAACGCGTTATACGGTGCGAACAACGCCGAGTGGTTGACGAACTGACGCAAGACCGGCAACCGCGCCTTGCCGCGTAAATGCACATAAAGCGTACTGCCTAGAAACAGCAGCAACACTGAAGCCTTCGCGACAAAGGAAAAGGTCATCAACAACTCCTTGGTATTAGACACTTTGCTCAACGCCATTTGCCCGGCGTTGCTGCCAGCATGATAACCACTGCCAACTTGGGGAAAAACCCGTCTGTCGCAACATTCAGTATTAAGGATTGTGCAATAAACCTTTCTTAACACGACGCATCTGAACGCCCGCTGACCAGCGTCATGTATCCGTATTCTGAGCGCTGTACGGTCTATCGCGGGCAATCCGGTTTGCCCACGATAGACCGTACAGCTGGCTACCATCAAAACGTTACTGCTGGTTCTCCTGCTCGGTAAACAGATCGCTGAACAGCATGCTCGACAGGTAGCGCTCCCCGGAATCCGGGAGGATCACCACGATCGTCTTGCCCTGCATTTCCGGGGTCTCGGCCAACCGCACCGCCACCGCCATCGCCGCGCCGCAGGAAATACCGCACAGAATCCCTTCTTCCTGCATCAAACGCAGGGCCATGGCTTTGGACTCTTCATCGCTGACCAACTCCACCCGGTCAACGATCGACAGGTCCAGGTTCTTGGGTACGAAACCGGCACCGATCCCCTGGATCTTATGCGGGCTCGGCTTGATTTCCTCACCGGCCAGCGCCTGACTGATCACTGGCGAAACAGCCGGCTCCACCGCCACCGAGAGGATCGGTTTGCCCTGGGTATTCTTGATATACCGCGAAACGCCGGTGATGGTTCCGCCCGTTCCGACGCCTGCCACCAGCACATCAACGGCACCATCGGTGTCGTTCCAGATCTCGGGGCCGGTGGTTTTTTCGTGGATGGCCGGGTTGGCCGGATTATCGAACTGCGCCGGCATGAAGTACTTGGATGGATCGCTGGCAACGATTTCACCCGCCTTCTCGATCGCGCCTTTCATGCCCTTGGCCGGCTCGGTCAGCACCAGTTCCGCCCCCAAGGCCTTGAGTACCTTGCGTCGCTCGATGCTCATGGACGAAGGCATGGTCAGCATCAATTTATAACCTCGCGCCGCGGCGACGAAGGCCAGGCCGATGCCGGTATTGCCGGAGGTCGGTTCGACAATGGTCATGCCAGGCTTGAGTTTGCCGGTGCTCTCGGCGTCCCAGATCATGTTCGCGCCAATCCGGCACTTGACCGAATACCCCGGGTTGCGCCCTTCGATCTTGGCCAGGATGGTTACACCGCGCGGGGCGATACGGTTGATCTGCACCAGCGGCGTGTTGCCGATGGAATGGGCGTTGTCAGCAAAAATACGGCTCATGGCTGGGTCCTTGATACAGCATTCAATAAGCGCACAAAGGTAAGCCTGTTGCCGATGGGCGTCCAGTCAGGTCGAACGTCCAGATATCAGCGCAGTCAATGGCTTTAGATCGCCAGAGATTTTCCGCCATGAAACGTCGATACCGCTGGCCTTTATGGACCCTCGCCGGCCTCGTTGCGCTGCTGGTTGCCCTGCACTTCGCCCTGCCCTGGCTGGTGCGTGACTACCTCAATGACAAACTGGCGAACATGGGGGATTACCGCGGCCAGATAGCGGACGTGGACCTGGCCCTGTGGCGCGGAGCCTACAAAATCAATGGACTGAAAATCGTCAAGGTCGACGGCAAGGTGCCGGTGCCGTTCGTCAATGCGCCGTTGATCGACCTTTCGGTCAGTTGGCACTCCCTCTGGCACGACCATGCGGTGGTGGCCGAAGTGTTGTTCATCAACCCCGAAGTCAATTTCGTCGACGGTGGCGCCAACAAACAGAACTCCCTGACGGGTGAAGGCACCGACTGGCGTGCCCAATTGGGGAAACTGCTCCCCATCACTTTGAACGAAGTGCGGATCGATGACGGCAAGATCAGTTTTCGCAACTTCAATTCCAAGCCCCCCGTGAACATGAATGCCACAAAGGTCGACGCCAGCATTTACAACCTGACCAATGTGGTCGACACCCAAGGCAAACGCGACGCCCGCTTCGAAGGCAAGGCACTGCTATTGGGGCATGCACCACTGGAAACCAGCGCCACGTTCGACCCGTTGAGCAACTTCGAAGACTTCCAGTTTCGTCTGCGAGCCAGGGACATCGAACTTAAGCGGATGAACGACTTCGCTTCGGCCTACGGCAAGTTCGATTTCAATGCCGGCCACGGTGATGTGGTGATCGAGGCGCAAGCTCAAAAAGCCAAACTGACCGGTTACATCAAACCGCTGCTGAGGGATGTCGACGTTTTCAACTGGCAACAAGACGTGGAAAACAAGGACAAGGGGATTTTCCGATCCATCTGGGAAGCCATCGTCGGCGGCTCCGAAACCGTGCTGAAAAACCAGGGCAAGAACCAGTTTGCCACCCGCGTCGAACTGAAAGGCAATGTACACCGGCAAGATATCAGCGCATTTCAGGCGTTTTTGCAGATTTTACGCAATGGTTTCATCGAGGCGTTCAATGCCCGCTATGAACGACCAAAGCCGGATGCCGGTTAACGCTTACGCGTGACGGTATAGCGGCCAGTCTCCTCAGCCGCCCGGGATGTTCCGGATTGCTGCTGCAGGAAATCCCAGCCCAGACAAGCCAGGGCCAGGGAACGTGGCACCGCTTCCCGACCGCTGCTGTATCGGCTGATGCTGCGAGTACTCACCCCCAAGGCTTCAGCGGCCTGATTGAGCGGCAAACCCGTGCGAGCGCGCCAGTCGATGAAAATCCGGGTGTTTTCGTCCGATGCGTTTTGCGCGAGTGCATCCAGGTACAGAGTGTCGGCGCCGATCTGGATATCCGCTTCAGGCCACTCCACACACCAGCCATCATCGCCCAATACCGCACCGTCAAAGGCGCTCCCCAGCAGTGGCTGTAACCCGGGAAAGGCCAACAGGTCGTGGCTCAGATCAAGGGTCAGCTGTTGACCATCAATAAACGTCAGCGCCAAGTGGTAATCCGGCAATACCCGCACCGCCAATAGCCGTGGTCGTTTCATGGGTAACATCGTTTCCAATACTCCAGCAATTGCGCCTGATGGGCCCTGACCCACTCCAGCGCTTCCTTGATAATCAGCGGCGGTGCCTTGCCCATCATCACCTCGACGGTTTCCAGGCTGAGCATCACATCCAGCCCGCCGCCGGTCAGATGGACGTGGGGTGGCGGATAATCCTTCTCGCGCAACTGAATACGGTACGTATCTCGAAATCGATATTTAGTAGACATGACGGGCAAGCTATCGCCAATATGGCGATAGCTCAATGCTGGCCTGTCGCCGATACTGAGTCAAGTTGTGACGCCCCATTCAGAGACTGAATAAGCCGTCTGCGTTCACAGTCGACCGGACACCGCGTTATAGTCAGGGCTGACCATTTATTGCGCTCCGCCCTGCCTCGTTCAGGTCGGCATTTTCGTTCGAGGATTAGCAGATGAAGTTCGAAGGCACCCAGGCCTACGTCGCCACCGATGACCTGAAGCTGGCGGTCAACGCCGCCATCACCCTGGAGCGGCCGCTGCTGGTCAAGGGCGAGCCGGGCACCGGCAAGACCATGCTCGCCGAGCAACTGGCCGAATCCTTTGGCGCCAAGCTGATTACCTGGCACATCAAATCCACCACCAAAGCCCATCAGGGACTCTACGAATACGACGCGGTCAGCCGTCTGCGCGATTCGCAGCTGGGCGTGGACAAGGTCCACGACGTGCGCAACTACCTGAAAAAGGGCAAGCTCTGGGAAGCCTTCGAGTCCGACGAGCGGGTGATCCTGCTGATCGATGAAATCGACAAGGCCGACATCGAGTTCCCCAACGACTTGCTGCAAGAACTCGACAAGATGGAGTTCTACGTTTACGAGATCGACGAGACGATCAAGGCCAAGAAGCGCCCGATCATCATCATTACCTCGAACAACGAAAAAGAACTGCCGGATGCCTTCCTGCGCCGCTGCTTCTTCCATTACATCGCCTTTCCTGACCGCGTCACACTGCAGAAAATCGTCGATGTTCACTACCCGGACATCAAGAAGGACCTGGTCAGCGAAGCGCTGGACGTGTTTTTCGACGTACGTAAGGTGCCGGGCCTGAAGAAGAAGCCTTCGACCTCCGAACTGGTGGACTGGCTCAAGCTGCTGATGGCCGACAACATTGGCGAAGCGGTGCTGCGCGAACGCGATCCAACCAAGGCCATCCCGCCGCTGGCTGGCGCTTTGGTGAAGAACGAACAGGACGTGCAATTGCTTGAACGCCTGGCGTTCATGAGCCGTCGCGGTACTCGCTAAGAGGCTGATCGCCATGTTGCTCAACCTGTTCAATGAAATGCGCGCCGCCAAGGTCCCGGTCTCGGTACGCGAGCTGCTGGACCTGATCAACGCGCTGAAACAGCGCGTGACCTTCGCCGACATGGACGAGTTTTATTACTTGGCCCGGGCGATCCTGGTGAAGGACGAACGGCATTTCGACAAGTTCGACCGGGCCTTTGGCGCCTACTTCAATGGCCTGGAAAAACTCGACGACCACTTGCAGGCACTGATTCCGGAAGACTGGCTGCGCAAGGAGTTCGAACGCTCCCTAACCGATGAAGAGCGGGCGGCGATCCAGTCCCTCGGTGGCCTGGACAAATTGATCGAAGAGTTCAAGAAACGCCTGGAAGAACAGAAGGAACGCCATGCTGGTGGCAACAAGTGGATTGGCACCGGTGGCACCAGTCCGTTCGGCTCCGGTGGTTTCAACCCGGAAGGCATTCGGGTCGGCGATGCCGGCAAGCGCCAGGGCAGAGCCGTCAAGGTCTGGGATCAACGCGAGTACAAGAACCTCGATGACTCAGTGGAGCTGGGCACGCGCAACATCAAGGTCGCCCTGCGCCGCCTGCGCAAGTTCGCCCGCCAGGGGGCGGCGGAAGAGCTGGACATCGACGGCACCATCGACCACACCGCCAAGGATGCCGGGCTGCTGAATATCCAGATGCGGCCCGAGCGGCGCAACACCGTGAAGTTGTTGCTGCTGTTCGACATCGGCGGTTCGATGGACGCTCACGTGAAGATCTGCGAAGAGCTGTTCTCGGCCTGCAAGACCGAGTTCAAGCACCTGGAGTACTTCTACTTCCATAACTTCATTTATGAATCGGTGTGGAAGAACAACATGCGCCGCACGTCCGAGCGCACCTCGACCATGGACTTGCTGCACAAATACGGCGCCGACTACAAAGTGATCTTCATCGGCGACGCCGCCATGGCGCCCTACGAAATCACCCAGGCGGGCGGTAGCGTCGAGCACTGGAACGAAGAAGCCGGTTACGTGTGGATGCAGCGTTTCAAGGAGAAGTACAAGAAGCTCATCTGGATCAACCCGTATCCGAAAGACACCTGGGGCTATACCTCGTCGACGAACATTGTTCGGGATTTAATCGAGGACCAGATGTATCCGCTGACGTTGCGGGGGTTGGAGGAAGGGATGCGGTTTCTTTCCAAGTAGCCTTTGTTGTCCTTTCGGGCGCTTTCGCGAGCAGGCTCGCTCCCACAGTAGACCGGCGTACGCCACACCAATGTGGGAGCGAGCCTGCTCGCGAAGCTCTTAGCCGATTGAAAACCTGCGCAAATACTCGACCTGCTCCCGATGTGCCACTTCCTGCACCACCGGCCGCAACCGCACCTGCGCCCCCGGCAGGCATTGCGCCAACCGGGCCAGCGCCAACGGCGTCAACGCTCCCAAACGCGGATAACCACCTATGGTCTGCCGATCATTGAGCAACACGATCGGCTGCCCGTCCGGTGGCACCTGGACCGCGCCCAGCGGGATCCCTTCGGAAATCATCGGTTTGCCCAGATAGTGCAATGCCGGACCCAACAGACGAATGCCCATCCGGTCACCGCGACTATCGAGGTTCCACACGCTGTTGAACGCATCGAACAGGCTTTGCCCGCTGAACTCGCCGATTTGCGCACCGAGTACCAGGTCCAACGGCGCATCAAGGTTAAGGTTCGGTCGCTGTTGCGCCGTCAACTCTCTCAGCAACAACACTGAACTGCCCGAATAGCTCAAGCACGCACCTTTACCCAGCGCACGCCCCATGCCATCCAGACCACCGAGCTCTTCACGGACCACCGTCGCACTACTGCCCAACACTTTCGGTGCATCGAAACCACCCGGCGCGGCCAGATAGGCGCGAGCACCGAGCAATGGCTGGGTGAATTGCAGACGTTGCCCTTTGCGTAACCGGAAACTGCGCCAGGGTGCCAGCGACTCGCCGTCCACCTGCGCCCCCAGATCCGCCCCGGCCAGCGCCAGCACGCAATCCTCGTCCGCCACCACGGCAAACCCGCCCAAGGCAATTTCGATGACGGGAGCATCCAGCCCGTTACCCAGCAACCAGTTGGCCCAGGCCATCGACCGCCAATCCAGCCCACCACCCTGGGTCACGCCCAGATGGCGCACGCCGAATCGACCGGCGTCCTGCAACAGGCACAGCGGCGTACTCGCCTCAATCGTCAGACGGCTCATGCCAGGGCCTCCAGAGGGGTGTCGTCGCCACCCAGCTTGATGAACTCGGCGTGATCGACGGCTTCGAAGCGCACGGTGTCCCCCGGTTGCATCAGGCTGTAGCCATCGCGGTTGCGGTCGAACAATCTGGCCGGGGTGCGACCGATCAGGTTCCAGCCACCCGGCGACACCACTGGATAGGCCGCCGTTTGTCGTTCAGCGATGCCGACACTGCCGGCGGCGACTTTCTTGCGTGGCGTGTTCAGGCGCGGAGCGGCGAGCACTTCTTCCACCAGCCCCATGAAGGCAAATCCCGGTGCGAAGCCGAGCGCGAACACCTGATATTCACGCTCGCTGTGACGGCGAATCACCTCTTGCACCGCCAGCCCACTGCGCTGCGACAGCAGCGTCAGCTCCGGGCCGACGCTCAAGTCATACCAGACCGGCAACACATGGCAGGTGCCGCGGGTACGCGCGTTAGGGGTCAAATCGATCAAGGCTTCGCCGATCAATTCCCGCGCCTGGACCGGAGTGAACGCCATCAGGTCGTAATGCACCATCAAGGTCGTGTAGGACGGCACCAGATCGATCAGGTGTTCACCGAACGCCGCCCGCAGGCTTTCGCTGGCCGCCAGCATCCAGGGCATGTTGGCCTCGGCGATTTCGTCGAACAGACGCACCATCAGGCAATCGAGCGCAACCACTTCCACCCGCAGCTTCATGACGCGCTCTGCTCATTCAAGGCCTGACGGATACGTTGTACGGCCGCGACCGAACTGGCGTTGTCGCCGTGCACGCACAGGGTGTTGGCCTGCAAATGCAAGGCACTGCCGTCACTGGCCGTGAGGTGATCGCCACGGGCAATGATCAATGCCTGCTCGATGATTTTCTCCGGATCGTGATGCACCGCCCCCGGCAGGCTTCGCGAAACCAGCCGGCCTTCACTGTCGTAGGCACGATCGGCAAAGGCCTCGAACCACAGGGTCACGCCGTACTCATCGCCCAACTGCTGTGCGGCGCTGTTGTCGCGGGTGGCCATCAACATCAATGGCAAGTTTCGGTCATAAGCGGCCACGGCCTGCAGCACCGCACGCAACTGCGCCGGGTTGGCCATCATGTCGTTATACATCGCGCCGTGGGGTTTGACGTAGCTGACCCGACCGCCCTGGGCACGGCAAATGCCATCAAGGGCGCCGATCTGGTAATGCAGGATGTCCTGGAGCTCCTGGGCGGCATAGGCCATGGAACGGCGGCCGAATCCCACCAGGTCCTGATAGGCCGGATGTGCGCCGATCTTCACGCCATGGCTAAGGGCGAGGCTGACGGTTTTGCGCATGATGCTCGGGTCGCCGGCATGGAAACCGCAGGCGATGTTGGCGCAATCGATGAAGGGCATGACCTCCGCGTCCAGACCCATGGTCCAGCTGCCGAAACTCTCGCCGATGTCGCAGTTCAATAGCAGGCGGCTCACGATGAACACTCCTGTAGGCTTTATTCTTTTTAGCTGCGGGACATATCCGTAGGACATGCCCGCAGGTTATCAGTTACTGGGCGTCGAGTTGTTTGCCGCGGGTTTCCGGCAGGCTCAGGGCGGCGAGGATCACGACCCCGTAGGATACCGCTGCAAAGGCACCGATCCCCACGCTCAGCGGCACGGTCTGGCTGAGCAGGCCGATCAGCAGCGGAAACAACGCCGCCAGCGCCCGGCCGATGTTGTAGCAAAAACCCTGGCCCGAACCACGAATGCGCGTCGGGAACAGCTCGGTCAAAAACGCACCCATGCCACTGAAAATGCCCGAGGCGAAGAAGCCCAGCGGAAAGCCCAGCCACAGCATCACGCCGTTACTGACCGGCATCTGCGTATAGAGCAAAACGATGGTGAACGAACCGACCGCGAACAGGATGAAGTTCTTTTTTCGCCCGAGGATGTCGGTCAAATAAGCGCTGATGACGTAGCCAACGTAGGAACCGATGATCACCATCGCCAGATAACCGCTGGTATTGAGTACGCTCAAACCCCGTTCGTTCTTCAGAAAGGTCGGCAGCCAGGACGTGATCGCGTAATAGCCGCCCAGCGCACCGGTGGTCAGCAGCGAAGCGCGAATGGTGGTGAAGAGCATGCCGGGGGCGAAAATCTCGTAAAACTTCGAAGGATTGCTCGGTGCTTCCTTGGCCTTGGCTTCACGGTAGATTTCCGGGTCCTTGACCAGACGGCGAACGAAGATGACGAAGATCGCCGGCACGATGCCGAGGATGAACAGTGCGCGCCACGCGTCTTCCGGTGGCAACAGCGAGAACAGCAGCGCATACAGGATCGCCGTCAGGCCCCAGCCCAATGCCCAGCCGGACTGCACCATACCCACCGCCTTGCCACGGTCCTTGGCCCGAATGACTTCACCGATCAGCACCGCGCCGGCCGTCCACTCGCCGCCAAAACCGAAGCCCATCAGGGTGCGTGCGACGAGCAGTTGTTCATAGTTCTGGGCGAAACCGCAGAGGAAGGTGAAGAAGGCAAACCACAGCACCGTCAGTTGCAATGTACGAACGCGACCGATGCGATCGGAGAGAATGCCTGCGACCCAACCACCGATGGCCGAAGCGATCAGCGTGCTGGTGTGAATCAGTCCGGCCTGACCGGTAGTGATGCCCCACATGGCAATCAGGGTGGGCACCACGAAGCTGAGCATCTGGGTGTCCATGCCGTCCAGGCCATAGCCGATCTTGCAGCTCCAGAAGGTGCGGCGTTCCTGCTGATTGATGTTGCGATACCAGTCGAAAGGTCCCGGGCGAGCCGTGGCTTTCGAAATGGCGGTAGTGTCGGGCGCACTCATGGCGAATCTCCGCGCTGATTTTATTGGTATTGTTCTGAGCCCCGACGACGCCTATCGTGGGAACCGGATGGCCTGATTCTTGGGCGCACCACCCTGCTGCGTCCAACTAATAAAATCCCGCCTTAGGCATAAGAAATTTTTATCCCATGAACCTGAAGTTTCTCGAAACCTTTGTCTGGGTCGCCCGACTCAAGAGTTTCCGCCTCACCGCCGACAAGCTCTTCACCACCCAGGCGTCGATTTCCAGCCGCATCGCCGTGCTCGAAGGCGAGCTCGGGGTGAAGCTTTTTCTGCGCGATTCCAGGGGCGTGAGTCTGACGCCCGAAGGCCTGAAAGTGCTTGATTACGCCGAGCAGATGATGGACACCATGCAGGCGCTGAAGCAGTCGATCGAAACCCGTTCGAGCAAGGCCGGACGCGTACGCATCGGCGTGATGGACACAGTGATCCACACCTGGCTGAGCCCATTGGTGGCGCAGATGACCGATCACTATCCCCTGGTGGAAATCGAGCTGGTGGCCGATACCTCGCTCAACCTCTGCGATCAGCTGCAAAAAGGCTTCCTCGATGTGATCCTGCAAACCGACCTGTTGCGTCAGGAAAGCGTGCGCAGCCTGGAGCTGGCCAGCCATCCCATGGGTTGGATCGTCGCCAGCAACTCGCTGTACAACCGTGAATATTCAGGCGTTGCCGATCTGGCGAACGAGCGGATCATTACCTATTCGAAAAACTCCCACCCCCATCAGGAAGTACTCGCTCTGATGCAAGCCAATGGCGTCATGGCACCCAGGCTGAACTGCGTGAATTCGGTGTCGGCGATTACCCGCTTGTTGCGCGATGGCTTCGGCATCGGCGCCTTGCCGCCAGTATTGGTCGCCGAAGAACTGGCACGCGGGGAATTGACCTTGCTGGCCATCGATCAACGCCCGCCGAACCTGCAAGTGGTGGTGTCGTGGCGGGTGGGTGTGGAATGGGTCGAGGAGATTGTGGCGTTGTGTCAGCAGGTGCTGGAGGGGTATGCGCGTCGGGTGGGTGAGGATTACATCGTTTTGGCCAAACCCGGCTTGTAGGCGACGCGATCATTGTGGCGAGGGAGCTTGCTCCCGTTGGGCTGCGAAGCGGCCCCAAAACCAGCCACTTCGGACATTCAGTCATACTGCATTTATCGGTTTACGACTGCTGCGCAGTCGAGCGGGAGCAAGCTCCCTCGCCACAAAAACCGCCTCAATCGTTACAACCCCCGCAAATCCCGCTCTTCGATCGGCCGGCTCTGGCGCAAGCGCTTGCCGCCCAGCACCACCCAGTCGATCAGGCGGAACAGGCACTCCAGACCAAATGACAGCAGCATCGCACCGCTCATGCCCCAGATCATCGCTTCGGGCGTCAACAGGATCTGGTAGCTGTAGCCGTTCCAGGTTTCCTTGCGAATGTCCGGATCGGCGGCCAGCACCACTTGCAGGAAGCGGATGTACCACGGGCCTTGCATGGCCTGGAACTGCTTGTCCAATGCCCGCTGGCGGGTCAGCAGGTTGTTCAGGCTCTCGGCATCGCTGCGAAAAATCGGGTCCTCGCTGGCGCGATAGTGAGCCACCAGCGCCTGCATATCGCCCTTGAAGAACTGATTGGCCGTGCCCTGGAACCCGCTCAACCCAGCCTGCGCTTCAATCAGATGCGCTTCGACCCGCTTGGCGTAATCGTTGATGAACCCGGGCACCTGGACACCGACCAACAGGCCCGCCGCGAACAACACCAGCCGTAGATAACTGAGCAACATGGGGAGTAGATCCTTATTCGGTCCTGCCCTGGCTGACGCATTCACCGCGTCGCCACAGGCTCCATTGGCCCGGTTCGTAGCGGGTCCAGGTTTCGTTTTCGGTCAAGGGTTCGGTGGCGATCACCGTGACCACGTCGTTGGGCGTGGTTTCGGCCTGGAAATCGACGATCACATCGACATCCTTCAAGCGCGCCGGGCCGAACGGAGCACGACGGGTAATCTGCGCCAATTTCGTCGAGCAATAGCAGAACAGCCAGTCGCCGTCGCTGAGCAGGCAGTTGAACACGCCTTTGCTACGGTATTCGGCGCAGGCGGCCACCAAGTCTGGCAGCAACGCTTCGACCTCCACCGGATCGGGAAACGCTCCACGTACGCGGTTGAGCAAATCGCAGAACGCCGCTTCGCTGTCGGTATCCCCCACAGGACGGTAGAAGCTGGTGACGGGCTGGAAATCAGCCAGCTGGCCGTTATGGGCGAAACACCAGTTGCGGCCCCACAATTCGCGCACGAAAGGATGGGTATTGGACAAACAGACCTTGCCGACGTTGGCCTGGCGTATGTGCCCAATCACCACTTCGCTCTTGATCGGATAGCGTTGCACCAGGTTCGCGACTTCCGACTCGCTGCTCGCCGCCGGATCCTGAAACAGGCGCAAGCCCCGGCCTTCGTAAAACGCGATGCCCCAGCCGTCACGGTGCGGACCGGTGCGCCCGCCACGCTGCATCAGACCGGTGAAGCTGAACACGATATCGGTCGGGACATTGGCGCTCATGCCCAATAACTCACACATGCTTGGACTCTCGCTCGATGGCAGCGGCCAGGTTACAGGCGGGGCTCGACCCGCATACGCTGAGGATTGCTCGGTACAGGCGGACGGCCGTAACGATCGTCGCCGGCGCCGCCGAACGGGTGCACTTCGTCCGGCTCGTCAGCCAGGGCCGCGGCTTTGGCTGCAGCGGCTTTTTCCTTGCGCTCATTGGAAGCGCGTTCGATGGGGAAGCGGATCGCCACGAACACCAGGTAGATGCCGAACGCGATCATGCCGTACATGAACAGATCGGAAATGGCCCGCCAGGCGTTATTGCCGACCTTGAACAACAGGTCCAGGGCAGTAATGGCGATGGCCGGGGCCACCTTTTCCTTCACCGGGTCGATGATGGTCGGGCTAAACAGCAAAACCGCCATCAGCAACCGCAGCGGCTCACGCAGCCAACGCCACATCCAGCGGGTAATGCGCATCCACACCAACAGGCAGCCCAAAGCGGCAAAGGCGTAGAGGCCCCAAGCGATCAGATAGTCGTTCTCGGTCATGGTGTCCATGGCAAGGCAGGCAAAGAGGCGCTTATGATAACGGCTTTTCGCACGTCAGGCTTGCCCCAAGCGCAATCCATGTGGGAGCGAGCCTGCTCGCGAAGGCGTCTTCAGCAGCACCCAAAAAACCCGAGTCAATGCATGTCCTCGCTGAACCTCACAAACCTCACCTGGTCCCCCCTGGGCCATGGCCACTGTCATCACCAGTTCCAACTGCGTGATGCCTCGCTGCAGGTGGCCGCCGGAGAGTTCGTCGGCTTGATCGGCCCCAACGGCAGTGGCAAGACCAGCCTGTTACGTTGCGCCTGGCGCTTCAGCAAGCCGGAAAGCGGCGAAGTCACGCTCGATCATCACAACGTCTGGCGACAGTCGTCACGCTGGTGCGCGCAACGCATCGCCGTGGTGTTGCAGGAATTTCCCGATGCCTTTGGCCTGACCGTCGACGAGGTGGTCGCCATGGGTCGTACACCGCACAAAGGCCTGTTCGATGGCGACACGGTCGAGGATAGAAAGCTTGCGACCCAGGCCTTGAAGTCGGTTGGCCTTGAAGGTTTCGAAGACCACGCTTTCTCCACCCTCTCCGGCGGAGAGAAGCAGCGGGTAATCCTCGCCCGCGCCCTGGCCCAGCAACCACAACTGCTGATCCTCGACGAGCCGACCAACCATCTCGACCCGCGCTATCAACTGGAGCTGTTGCAGTTGGTCAAGCGCCTGCAGATCGGCACCCTGGCCAGCATCCACGACCTCAACCTGGCCGCTGCCTTCTGTGATCGGCTGTACGTGATCAACCACGGCCGCATCGTCGCCAGCGGCACGCCGAAAGAAGTCCTGACCAGCGCGTTGCTGCGCAACGTTTTCGACGTCGAAGCACTGGTCGACGAGCATCCCTTGCACGGCTACCCACGAATTACCTGGATAACCCAACCATGATAATGCGTCCCCTGCTGTACGCTTCCCTGATGCTGTGCAGTGCCCAGGTATTGGCCGAGGCCACGCACTACCCGCTGACGATTCAAAGCTGCAACCGCGAGGTGACCTTTCAGCAAGCACCGAAGCACGCCGTCAGCCACGACATCAACATGACCCAGATGATGCTCGCCCTCGACCTCCAACCGCGGATGGCCGGCTACAGCGGTGTGTCTGGCTGGAAATCGGTGACGCCTGAGATGCACACCATCCTCGATGGTTTGCCGGAACTGGCAGCCAAGTATCCGTCGGTGGAAACCTTGCTGAACGCCAACGTCGACTTCTTCTTCGCCGGCTGGGATTACGGCATGCGCGTGGGCGGCGACCTCACGCCACAAACCCTGCAACCGTTGGGCATCAATGTCTATGAGTTGACGGAGTCCTGCGCCTTCGTGATGAAGCGCCCGGCGGCGACGCTGGAGGACACTTACAACGACCTGCGCAACCTCGGGAAAATCTTCGACGTACAGGACCGGGCCAACACCCTGATCGGCCAGATGCAGGCGCAAGTCGCCGCAGTCCGCAAACACCTGCCCGCCGACAAGCCACGGGTGTTCCTGTACGACAGTGGCGAAGACCGGGCCATGACCTCGGGCCGTCTGGGCATGCCGCAAGCGCTGATCGATGCCGCTGGCGGACGTAATGTGCTCGACGACGTCGAAGCGAGCTGGACCCGGGTCAACTGGGAAAACGTCGTCGAGCGTAATCCGCAGGTGATCGTGATCGTCGATTACGGCGAGGTCACTGCCGAACAAAAAGTGCAATTCCTGCTGAACAACAAGGCGCTGCAATCGGTGGACGCGATCAAGCATCAACGCTTTATCGTCATCCCGTACGTGCAGGCCACGCCGGGCATCGACAACGTGCTGGCGGTGCAAGCCCTGGCGAAAGGCTTCCACGGCGGATGATCGATCGTCGCTACACCTTGTTACTGATGGCCCTGGGCGCGCTGCTGCTGGTGTCCTGTGTGGTGTCCCTGGGTTTTGGCCCGGCACGGGTGCCCGTGGACGTGGTGTGGCGAATTCTGCTGCACAAGCTGTTCGGAGTTGGCGTACCCGACTGGAGCGCTGGCCAGGAACACATCGTCTGGCTGATCCGCGTGCCGCGCATGTTGCTCGGAGCGCTGGTCGGTGCCGGGCTGGCGCTGATCGGCGCGGTATTGCAAGCCGTGACGCGTAATCCGCTGGCCGACCCGCATTTGCTCGGAGTCACGTCCGGCGCCACCTTGGGCGCCGTGATCGTGGTGCTGCATGTCGGTGAAATCGTCGGCCTGCTGACTCTTCCCATCGCCGCTTTCATCGGCGCGTTGTTGAGCATGCTCGTGGTGCTGTTGATCGCCAGCCGTCACGGCCGCCTGGACAGTGATCGCCTGTTGCTGTGTGGCGTGGCGGTGTCTTTTGTGATGATGGCGATTGCCAACCTGCTGCTGTTTCTCGGCGATCACCGCGCCAGCTCCGCGGTGATGTTCTGGATGCTCGGCGGCCTGGGGCTTGCGCGGTGGGAACTGCTGGCAGTCCCGGCCACCAGCGTACTGCTCGGTCTGGTGTTGCTGCTGGGCATGGCACGGTCGTTGAACGCGTTGATGGCAGGCGAGCAGACGGCCGTGACCTTGGGACTGAACGCCCGAACGGTGCGGTTGTGGGTGTTCGTGATCGCCTCGCTGATGACTGGCGTACTGGTGTCCATCAGCGGCTCGATAGGTTTCGTCGGGTTGATGGTGCCGCATATTGCGCGGCGGCTGGTCGGGGCGGAGCACCGCCGTTTGCTGCCCGCATGCGTGTTGCTCGGCAGCGTGTTTCTGGTGTGGGTGGACGTCGCCGCCCGTACCATGATCGCCCCAGAAGACCTGCCCATCGGCGTTGCCACCGCCGCCATCGGCGGCCTGTTCTTCATCGGCCTGATGCGCCGCCGCTGATTTATACAAATCAAAAACTGTGGGAGCGAGCCTGCTCGCGAATGCAGTGTGTCAGTCACATAGATGGAGACTGACACGACCTCTTCGCGAGCAGGCTCGCTCCCACAAGTGATTACCGTTGCCCGCCCCAATGTGGCGCAGCACTGCGCACCAACGCACGAGACGCGTCCCTTCATGGTGCGCCATCAATCCCCGCAACCGCTCTAAACCGACATTTCCGTGCCTTTCCCCGACCAGGCACAGCCCTTGCTAAAGACCCTTCAGTCGTCCGCATCTGCCAACCAGAAAAATTAAACGTTCATGGAGATCGCACAATGAAGCGTCGCAGTTTGATCAAGGCTTTCACACTCTCGGCAAGCATTGCCGCGATGGGCATGACCTGGACTGTCCAGGCTGCCGAGACCATCAAGGTCGGGATTCTGCATTCGTTGTCCGGAACCATGGCGATCTCCGAAACATCGCTCAAGGACATGGCGTTGATGACCATCGACGAAATCAACGCCAAGGGCGGCGTAAACGGCAAAATGCTGGAGCCGGTGGTGGTGGACCCAGCATCGAACTGGCCGCTGTTCGCGGAAAAGGGACGCCAGTTGCTGACCCAGGACAAGGTCGCCGTGGTGTTCGGCTGCTGGACCTCCGTGTCGCGTAAGTCAGTGCTGCCGGTGTTCGAAGAACTCAATGGCCTGCTGTTCTACCCGGTGCAGTACGAAGGCGAAGAGATGTCACCGAACGTGTTCTACACCGGTGCAGCCCCCAATCAGCAAGCGATCCCCGCCGTCGAGTACCTGATGAGCGAAGAAGGAGGCAGTGCCAAGCGCTACTTCCTGCTGGGCACCGACTACGTTTACCCGCGCACCACCAACAAGATCCTGCGCTCGTTCCTGCATTCCAAAGGTGTGGCCGACAAGGACATCGAAGAGGTCTACACGCCGTTCGGTCACAGTGACTATCAAACCATCGTCGCCAACATCAAGAAGTTCTCCGCCGGCGGCAAGACCGCCGTCATCTCCACGGTCAATGGCGACTCCAACGTGCCGTTCTACAAAGAACTGGCCAACCAGGGCCTGAAAGCCACCGATGTACCGGTGGTGGCCTTCTCGGTCGGCGAAGAGGAACTGCGCGGCATCGACACCAAGCCGCTGGTGGGTAACCTCGCCGCGTGGAACTACTTCGAGTCGGTTGAGAACCCGGTGAACAAGAAGTTCGTTGATGACTGGAAAGCCTACGCGAAGAAACACAACCTGCCGGGCGCCGACAAAGCCGTGACCAACGATCCGATGGAAGCCACTTACGTCGGCATTCACATGTGGGCGCAGGCCGCGGAAAAAGCCAAGTCCACCGACGTCGACAAAGTCCGCGAAGCCCTCGGCGGCCAGACCTTTGCCGCACCGTCCGGCTACACCCTGACCATGGACAAGACCAACCACCACCTGCACAAGCCCGTGATGATCGGCGAGATCCAGGCCGATGGTCAGTTCAACGTGGTGTGGCAGACCGAAGGCCCGATCCGCGCCCAGCCATGGAGTCCGTTCATCCCGGGCAACGACAAGAAGCCTGAGTATGCGGTGAAGAGCAACTGAGCCATTGGATGTCGGGTGTGAGCACGGTGCTCATGTCCGACACAATTCCCTGTGGGAGCTGGCTTGCCAGCGATGGCATCACCTCGGTACATCAGACACACCGAGTCGCCTGCATCGCTGGCAAGCCAGCTCCCACAATGTCCGCGTCAAGGCGACTCCCTATGCCCACTGCCCTTTACCGCTTCATCCTTGCCATTGCACTTTGGTTGCCGATGGCCTCCCACGCCGGCGACACCGAGGACTTCCTCGCCGCCAATCCCACACAGCAAGCCAAACTGCTGGAGTCCTGGGCCGCGCAACCCGATCCGGCGCGCATCGAACTGATCAACGCCCTGCAACAAGGCGAGTTGTCCGTCGATGGCCAAGCGAAAACCCTGCGCCTGAACAACCGACTTCGCGGCTTGATCGACACCGCGCTGGCCAGCCATCAATTGCTTGCCGCCGATGCAAAAATCCGTCTGGCCGCCGCGCAGCAATTGCAGAAAAGCGCCAAACCCGCGCAGCTGAAGTTCCTCGACCAGCAATTGGCGGGTGAGCAGGAAGAAAGCGTGCATGCCGCCCTGAGCCTGGCCCTGGCCAATCTGCAACTGGTGGACACTGATCCCACCGTGCGCCTTGCCGCTGTACGTTTGCTGGGCGAAACCGGCGATCCGTTGGCCCGCACCCGTCTCGAAAACCTGTTGGAGCCGGGCGTCGAATCCGACGCCGCCGTGCGCACCGCTGCCGAAACCAGCCTCGCTCAAGTCAAACGCAAACTGCTGGTCGGCGAACTGATCGGGCAGGCATTCAGCGGTATGTCCCTGGGCTCGATCCTGCTGCTCGCGGCACTGGGGCTGGCAATCACTTTCGGCCTGCTCGGCGTGATCAACATGGCCCACGGCGAGATGCTGATGCTCGGAGCTTACTCGACGTACGTGGTGCAGTTGCTGTTCCAGCGTTTTGCGCCACAGGCCATCGAGTTTTATCCGCTGATCGCGTTGCCGGTAGCGTTTTTCGTCACCGCCGGAATCGGCATGGCACTCGAACGCACGGTGATTCGTCACCTCTACGGCCGTCCGTTGGAAACCCTGCTCGCTACGTGGGGCATCAGCCTGATGCTGATCCAGTTGGTACGCCTGGTGTTCGGCGCGCAGAACGTCGAAGTGGCCAACCCGGCATGGCTGTCGGGCGGGATTCAGGTGCTGCCGAATCTGGTGCTGCCGTACAACCGCATCGTGATCATCGCGTTTGCCTTGTTCGTCGTGGTGCTGACCTGGTTGCTGCTGAACAAGACACGCCTGGGCCTGAACGTTCGCGCGGTCACCCAGAACCGCAACATGGCCGCCTGCTGCGGTGTGCCGACCGGACGCGTCGACATGCTCGCCTTCGGCCTGGGATCGGGCATTGCCGGACTGGGTGGCGTTGCGCTGAGCCAGATCGGCAACGTCGGCCCGGACCTTGGTCAGAGCTACATCATCGATTCATTCCTGGTGGTGGTGCTCGGCGGTGTCGGGCAACTGGCGGGTAGCGTGTTCGCTGCCTTCGGCCTGGGCATCGCCAACAAGATTCTCGAACCGCAAATCGGTGCGGTGCTCGGCAAGATCCTCATCCTCGCGCTGATCATTCTGTTCATCCAGAAGCGTCCGCAAGGCCTCTTCGCACTCAAAGGACGGGTGATCGACTGATGAACCAGCCTCTGATGGTCACGGCTACCCAAAAGGCCGGCCCCAAAGTCACGATTGCCGTCGGTGCGGTGATCCTCCTTTTGCTGTTCGCGTTGCCGCTGCTGTCGCTGTTGCCGGCTGACAGCACGCTGCACGTCTCGGCCTACACCCTGACGCTGGTGGGCAAAATCCTCTGCTACGCCATCGTCGCCCTGGCGCTGGATCTGGTTTGGGGATACGCCGGCCTGTTGTCCCTCGGCCACGGCCTGTTCTTTGCCCTGGGCGGTTATGCGATGGGCATGTATCTGATGCGCCAGGCGTCGGGCGATGGCTTGCCGGCGTTCATGACTTTCCTGTCGTGGACCGAACTGCCATGGTACTGGACCGGCACCAGCAGCTTCCTCTGGGCCATGTGCCTGGTGGTACTGGCGCCTGGGTTGCTGGCCCTGGTGTTCGGCTTCTTCGCTTTCCGCTCGCGGATCAAGGGCGTGTATTTCTCGATCATGACCCAGGCCCTGACATTCGCCGGGATGCTGCTGTTCTTCCGCAACGAGACCGGTTTTGGCGGCAACAACGGCTTCACCAACTTCCGCACCATCCTCGGTTTCGGCATCACTGAGCCGGGCACCCGTGCGGTGCTGTTTATTGCCACGGTGCTGTTGCTGGTCGCAAGCCTGTTCATCGGCTGGCGCCTGGCGCAAAGCAAGTTCGGCCGAGTGCTGACCGCGCTGCGCGATGCGGAAAACCGCCTGATGTTCTGCGGCTACGATCCGCGCGGCTTCAAGCTGTTCGTCTGGGTGTTGAGCGCTGTGCTGTGCGGCCTGGCGGGGGCTTTGTACGTGCCGCAAGTCGGCATCATCAACCCGAGTGAAATGTCGCCCACCAACTCCATCGAAGCCGCCGTGTGGGTCGCTCTTGGCGGGCGCGGAACGTTGATCGGTCCGCTGCTCGGCGCCGGCGTGGTCAATGGCATGAAGAGCTGGTTCACCGTGGCTTTCCCGGAGTATTGGCTGTTCTTTCTCGGCGCGCTGTTCATCGTCGTGACCCTGTACCTGCCCAAAGGGGTGATCGGTCTGCTGAAAAAACGAGGTGAATCATGAGGGTCACTGCGAGCGCTGAATTCATGCTTGAGCCTGCCTTTTATCCGCCGGAACCGAACAAGGACGCCGGCAGCAGCCGCGACGCCATCGGCCTCGGCCAACGCGTCGGCCCCGGCCTGAATACCCGCCACGGCACCATCCTGACCCTGGAAGACATCAGCGTCAGCTTCGATGGTTTCAAGGCACTGAACAATCTGAACCTGTACATCGGCGTCGGCGAACTGCGCTGCATCATCGGCCCCAACGGCGCGGGCAAGACCACGCTGATGGACGTGATCACCGGCAAGACCCGCCCGAGTCACGGCAAGGCCTGGTTCGGCGAAACCCTGGACCTGACGCAGATGAGCGAAGTGCAGATCGCCCAGGCCGGCATCGGTCGCAAGTTCCAGAAGCCGACGGTGTTCGAAGCCCTGAGCGTGTTCGAGAACCTGGAACTGGCGCAGAAAACCGACAAGTCGGTATGGGCCAGCCTGCGGGCTCGCCTGAGTGGCGAACAGAAGGATCGCATCAGCGAAGTGCTGGACACCATTCGCCTGACCCCGTCGGTCAATCGTCCGGCCGGTTTGTTGTCCCATGGTCAGAAACAGTTTCTGGAAATCGGCATGTTGCTGATGCAGGACCCGCAATTGCTGCTGCTCGACGAACCGGTGGCGGGCATGACCGACGCCGAAACCGAATTCACCGCCGAACTGTTCAAGACCCTGGCGGGCAAGCATTCGCTGATGGTGGTGGAACACGACATGGGCTTCGTCGGCTCGATTGCCGACCACGTCACGGTGTTGCACCAGGGCAGTGTGTTGGCCGAGGGATCGCTGGAACAGGTGCAGGACAACGAGCGGGTGATCGAGGTGTACCTCGGTCGCTAGATTTGCAAACACATCTCCACCTGTGGGAGCGAGCCTGCTCGCGAAGGCGGTGGGTCAGACAACCTATATGGCGACTGACACACCCTCTTCGCGAGCAGGCTCGCTCCCACAGTGGAATGAGGAGAACTGAAGACATGCTGCAAGTCGACAAGCTGCACCAGTACTACGGCGGTAGCCACATTCTGCGTGGCCTGAGCTTTGACGTGAAGGTCGGTGAGGTCACCTGCCTGCTCGGTCGTAATGGCGTGGGCAAGACCACCCTGCTCAAGTGCCTGATGGGCCTGCTGCCTGCGAAAGAAGGTGCGGTGAACTGGGAAGGCAAGCCGATCACCACATTCAAGCCGCATCAACGGGTGCACGCCGGGATCGCCTATGTGCCGCAAGGTCGGGAGATTTTCGGGCGCCTGACGGTGGAAGAAAACTTGCTGATGGGCTTGTCCCGATTCCCGGGCTCCGAGGCCAAGGAAGTCCCGGCCTTCATCTACGAACTGTTCCCGGTGCTGCTGCAAATGAAGCACCGACGCGGCGGTGACTTGTCCGGTGGACAGCAACAGCAGCTTGCAATTGGCAGGGCATTGGCCAGCCGCCCGCGCCTGCTGATCCTCGACGAGCCTACCGAAGGTATCCAGCCCTCGGTGATCAAGGAAATTGGTGCGGTGATCAAGAAGCTCGCAGCCCGTGGTGACATGGCGATTCTGCTGGTGGAGCAGTTTTACGACTTCGCCGCCGAACTCGCCGATCACTATTTGGTGATGTCTCGGGGCGAGATCGTGCAGCAGGGCCGCGGCGAAAATATGGAAGCCGAGGGTGTGCGCGGTCTAGTTGCGATATAAGAGTACGATTTAATCTGTAGCAACCTAACGATAATTAGAACCCATGAATTTACCTGCCCCCACAACGCTGTTCACCCCGAGCTGGCACGCCGAGCTTGAGTTGGGCTACGCCCGATTCGGCGACACCACGCGTCCGGTACAGCGTCGCCACCTGGGCCCGCTACGGGTGCAGAAGCATTTGTATGCCGAGGGTCCGGAGGTCTGCCAGCACATCATCGTCCACCCGCCGGGCGGGATCGCCGGGGGTGATCGGCTGGATATTTCGGCCAGCGTCGGCCATGACGCCTGGGCGCAACTCACCAGCCCCGGTGCGGCCAAGTGGTATCGCGCTGCAGGTCCCGCTTATCAGCAGCTGGATTTGCGTGTGGCGGCCGGTGCGACACTGGAATGGTTGCCCCAGGAGACGATCATTTTCAGTGCGGCACAGGCTGAACTGCGCACCTGCATCGACCTTGAAGGCGATGCCAGGCTGTTCTACTGGGACGTGGTGGCATTGGGGCGGCCAGCCAGCGGTGAGCGCTTCGACCTCGGGCATTTTCAATCGCATCTGGATATCCGCCGTGATGGCCGGTTGCTCTGGCATGAGCGCCAGCGCATTGTCGGGAATGACGGTTTGCTCGATTCGCCAATTGGCCTGGACGGCCAACCGGTGTTTGCGACCCTGTTGGTGACGGGTGAGATCGATAGCGAACTGCTGGAGAAGTGCCGTTCGCTGTCCCATGACGTACGGGGGGATTTGACTCAGTTGCCGGGGTTACTGGTTGTCCGGTGCCTGGCCAGCGAGGCGCTGCTGGCGCGCAATTGGCTGATTGAGTTGTGGCGATTGCTCAGGCCGGTGCTGCTTGGCCGAGAAGCCGTCCCACCCCGAATATGGAACACCTGATGTTTGCTTTTTGTGGGAGCGAGCCTGCTCGCGAATACGGTGTGTCAGGCGACATGGATGTTGAATGTGAATCCGCTTTCGCGAGCAGGCTCGCTCCCACAGGGATTTGTAATTTCAAATCCAAATACTTTTTTAATCTGCCTTGATGGACTTCTACGATGGACCTGACTCCACGCGAAAAAGACAAGCTGCTGATCTTCACCGCCGGCCTCGTGGCCGAGCGGCGACTGGCTCGCGGCGTGAAACTCAATTACCCGGAAGCCATGGCCTATATCTCCGCGGCGCTGCTCGAAGGCGCCCGTGACGGCCAGACCGTCGCCGAGCTGATGCATTACGGCACCACCCTGCTCAGCCGCGAGCAAGTGATGGAAGGTATCCCGGAAATGATCCCGGAGATTCAGGTCGAAGCGACGTTCCCCGACGGCACCAAACTGGTCACCGTCCATCAACCTATCGCCTGAGGCTGCGCCATGACCTACACCATCCGCGATGCGGTACACGCCGATCTGCCGGCGATCCGCGACATCTATAACGACGCCGTGCTCAACACCACGGCAATCTGGAACGAACAGGCCGTCGATCTCGGCAACCGCCAGGCCTGGTTCAGCGCCCGCCAAGCCCAGGGCTATCCGATCCTGGTCATCGTCAACGCTGAGAACCAAGTGCTGGGCTACGCTTCATTCGGCGACTGGCGGCCGTTCGACGGTTTCCGTCACACCGTCGAGCATTCGGTCTACGTGCGCAGCGACCAACGCGGCAATGGGCTGGGCCCGAAACTGATGGATGCCCTGATCGAGCGCGCCAAAGACTGCGGTAAACACGTGATGGTGGCTGCCATCGAAAGCGGCAACGCCGCCTCGATTCGCCTGCACGAGCGCATCGGATTCGTGACCACCGGGCAAATGCCCCAGGTGGGTACCAAGTTCGGTCGCTGGCTGGACCTGACCTTCATGCAACTGACCCTCGATCCTGGCGCGCAACCTCCGACCGCCAGCAAGGAGTGATAGCCGATGAACCCCGCCCAACTGCGACGCGTCAACGTTGAAAGCTTTGCGCACTATCGTCAGGGATTGATTGACCTGCTGCTCGATGCGGTCGGTTACGGCGCCAGCGTCGGCTTCATGGCTGACCTCGATGCCACGCAGGCTCGCGCCTATTTCGATGAGGTTCAGGAGAACCTGAGCAAGGGACATGTGTTGCTGTGGGTGGTGGTCAAGGATGAACAAGTACAGGCCAGCGTGCAGCTCAGCCTGTGCCAGAAAGCCAATGGCCTGAACCGCGCCGAGGTGCAAAAACTGTTGGTGCGCGAGCACGCCCGGCGCCGTGGCCTGGGCCAACAGTTGATGACGGCCCTGGAACAGGCGGCCCTGCAACACCAGCGCGGCATGCTTTTTCTCGACACCGAGGCTGGCTCCCCGGCCGAAGATTTCTACAAGGCGCTGGGGTACACCCGCGCCGGCGAAATCCCCGATTACGCGTGCGACCCGACCGGCCGCTACAAACCGACAGCCCTCTATTACAAGATTCTCCAAGGAGCCCATTGATGATTCCCGGTGAATACCAGATCCAGCCCGGCGACATCGAACTCAACGCCGGCCGCCGCACGATCAGCCTGACGGTGGCCAATAGCGGCGACCGACCGATCCAGGTCGGCTCGCACTATCACTTTTTCGAAACCAACGACGCCCTGACCTTCGACCGTGTCGCCAGCCGCGGCATGCGCCTGAACATCCCCGCCGGCACCGCCGTGCGTTTCGAGCCCGGGCAAAGTCGGGAGGTGGAATTGGTGGATCTGGCGGGGCATCGTCGGGTATTCGGTTTTGCCGGTCGGGTCATGGGTGACCTTTAAGTTTCACGGTGTATGCACTGGCCCCTTCGCGAGCAGGCTCGCTCCCACAGTTGATCGCATTCCCCTGTGGGAGCGAGCCTGCTCGCGAAAGTGAGCGCAGCGAACGATTTCAAATCCAATTGAATCTCAAGGCGAACGAATGAAGATTTCCCGTCAGGCCTACGCCGACATGTACGGCCCCACCGTCGGCGACAAGGTCCGCCTGGCCGACACCGAGCTGTGGATCGAAGTGGAAAAAGACTTCACCACCTACGGCGAAGAAGTGAAGTTCGGCGGCGGCAAAGTCATCCGCGATGGCCAGGGTCAGAGCCAATTGCTGGCCGCCGACGTCGTCGACACCTTGATCACCAATGCCTTGATCATCGACCACTGGGGCATCGTCAAGGCCGACGTCGGCCTCAAGGACGGGCGCATCCACGGGATCGGCAAGTCCGGCAACCCGGACGTCCAGCCCAACGTGAACATCGCCATCGGCGCCAGCACCGAAGTCATCGCCGGCGAGGGCATGATCCTCACCGCTGGCGGCATCGACACCCACATCCATTTCATCTGTCCCCAGCAGATCGAAGAAGCGTTGATGAGCGGCGTCACCACCATGATCGGCGGCGGCACTGGCCCGGCCACCGGGACCAATGCGACCACCTGCACGTCCGGGCCCTGGCATCTGGCGCGCATGCTCCAGGCCGCCGATGCCTTCCCGATGAACATCGGCCTCACCGGCAAGGGCAACGCCAGCCTGCCGGAGCCGCTGATCGAGCAGGTCAAGGCCGGCGCCATCGGTCTCAAGCTGCACGAAGATTGGGGCACTACCCCGGCGAGTATCGACAACTGTCTGAGCGTGGCCGATCAGTACGACGTTCAGGTGGCGATCCACACCGACACCCTCAACGAGTCGGGTTTCGTCGAAACCACACTGGGCGCCTTCAAGGGCCGCACCATCCACACCTACCACACCGAAGGCGCGGGCGGCGGCCATGCCCCGGACATCATCAAGGCCTGTGGCTTCACCAATGTGCTGCCGAGTTCGACCAACCCGACCCGGCCATTCACCCGCAACACCATCGACGAACACCTCGACATGCTGATGGTCTGCCACCACCTGGACCCGAGCATTGCCGAAGACGTGGCCTTCGCCGAAAGCCGCATCCGCCGCGAGACCATTGCCGCCGAAGACATCCTTCACGACCTCGGCGCGTTCTCGATGATCAGTTCGGACAGCCAGGCCATGGGCCGGGTCGGCGAGGTCATCACCCGTACCTGGCAGACCGCCGACAAGATGAAAAAACAGCGCGGCCCGTTACCCGGTGACGGCGCAGGCAACGACAACTTCCGCGCCAAACGCTACATCGCCAAGTACACCATCAACCCGGCGATCACCCATGGCATCAGCCATGAAGTGGGCTCGATCGAGGCTGGAAAATGGGCGGATCTGGTCCTGTGGCGGCCGGCGTTTTTCGGGGTCAAGCCGACGCTGATTATCAAGGGCGGCGCCATCGCCGCCAGCCTGATGGGCGACGCCAACGCGTCGATTCCGACACCGCAACCGGTGCATTACCGTCCGATGTTCGCCAGTTACGGTGGCTCGCTGCACGCCACCAGCCTGACCTTCATCAGCCAGGCGGCGCAGGAAGCGGGCTTGCCGGAATCATTGGGGTTGAAGAAGACAATCGCCGTGGTCAAAGGCTGTCGCGATGTGCAGAAAACCGACCTGATCCACAACGATTATCTGCCGAGCATCGATGTCGATCCACAGACTTACCAGGTCAAGGCCGACGGGGTGTTGCTGTGGTGCGAACCGGCAGAAAGCCTTCCGATGGCACAACGTTACTTCCTGTTCTGACAGTTCCGCCTCTGTAGGAGCGAGCTCGCTCGCGATGAACTCCAGAACGACGCGCTTATCCAGGAACTACGCGTTATCGTTAACGTCCATCGCGAGCGAGCTCGCTCCTACAATGGCCCAGCCTACCCGCGCTGCAATCCGGCACGCTGAATGGCTTCGCCAGTCAACTTGCCGATCAACGCCTTTTCTTGCATCGCGATGGCGTCCATCTCGGCGTAGTACTGCACATCGCTCATCACCGCGCCAGCTGGCACCTCGCTGTCTGGCTTACCCAGCAGTTTGGCCAAGCGAAGAATTTCCGAGCGCCAATGCACTTTATGCACGGACGAATCGCTGTCGACCCAGGCTTGTTGCGCGGCCTGCAAGTCCAGCAAGGGCTCGGCCCTGGCGTGCAACGCTTGTATCCGGTCCTGATAGTTTCGCTTGAGGAAGTCGACCCAGAACGGCTGCTCGATCAGCCGCTCCTGCAACTGCACCCCCTGCTCTCTCGCTATCACCTGATCGTAGGCCTTGCTGATCATCTCGGCTGTCACGTCAGGCGCGCGGAACATCATCTCCCGGGATTGCCAGGGCAAATCCAGGCGCTCGGCCAATTGAGTGGGGTAGATCATATGGATTTCCACCTCATCGATATCCGCAAGCGGTCGCCCTTGAGCATCGACATGGGGGATCAGATCCCCTGTTTCATCGAACTCGGGAAACCGGCGCCCCTGCGCCACTAGCTCGCCGATCCGTTCCCGGGCAATCCTGCCTAATGCGTCCAGACGCGACTTGCCCCTGGCCAACCCAGCCAATTCGGCTTCAATCAGATCGTGGGCAGCCAATTCGTAGGCCTGGGTGATCAAGACCTCCACGCCCATGGCGTTAAACAACTGCGTACCGGCATCCACACAGGTCGTCGGGGCGGCGGCCATGCGAAACAGTTTCTCGCGCAATGCCGTGTTTTCGGCGGTCGTTTCAACCATTGACCAGACCTTGTGACACAGTTCGGCCCTTGCCTTTTCATCGGTGGTCAGCGCATCCGCAGATCGCGCCAGCTTCCTCAACTCGTTGAAAAAAGGCTCCGATCCAGGCTCCTTCTCCAGGTCAGCCCAGCGATCCTGTTTGGCCTGCCATTGCTGCTCGGTCAGCCCCTCTTTCCACAATCTGCTGTCGAGCACGCCCAAGGGAGGGTGTGGCCGATCCGGTTCAAAGCCGACCGATTGGCGATAGCCTCTGACACGCTGCAAATTCTCTGCGGAAATGGAGTCAGGTTCGTGACTGATGAGCGTACGAGCCACGATTTCCGCCTGAGCAGAACCCGGCTCCACTTGCGGAATGATTTCAAGTGCATTGGCCCGCATATCCAACATGAACGTGCGGCTGCGCGGTTGATCGAATATGCCGGCGGGCCAGGCGTTGATTTCGGTACTGCCCAACAGCAGGATGAGCAGGTCCGGCATCTGGCCGATGTCTGGGGGCGACTGCAACGGATTGCCCTCAAGCCCCAGAAATCTCAGGCGCGTCAGCCTGCTTAATTGAGTGACAGCCTGTGCATCGAACTCAATCAGGTTGTCGGACAGGTCCAGTTCCGTCAGATGAACCATTTGTCCCAAAGACTCAGGCAACTTAACCAGATCGTTATCGCTCAGATCGAGTTTGCGCAGCCGCTTGAAATAGCGCAGAAAACCATCCGCGTTCTCTTCGATACCGGCATTCGACAAATCCAGATGCGTGACGTGATCAAAGTTCGCGGTCAACGGCGGTAGTTCATCGAGTTGGCCATGCAGATCCATATCGGACAAGTCGATGAATTGCCCCTGTGGCCAGCCGGTATTGTCCAGGTCCACCTCACCCGTGTGTTGCCAGGCTTGCTTGAGCGCTCTAATGATCGCCAGTCGGGCGCCGCGACGTTGGCGAAAGTCATTGGTCGCACGCTCTGCGTCCGACACACCGTCCAACTGCGCTCGCTGCCAGTTTTGCAAGGTATGGTTGAGTCGCTTGAACTCGCGCTCACGGTTTCTCAGGATCGTGTCCTGTCGATCATCCATGCTCTGGATAAACGCTTCGACATCGGCAGACGACATCGTCGGATAGAGCGAACGAACCCGCTCTTCGACAACTCGCTGCCACTGGCTGACGTCAGGGCGATCACTCAGGGGATAACCGATGCGCTCGCCGGACAGGCGCATCGGCGGCTTGAAGAAAGGGTGCTGGCGCGGTTGCATTTTCAGCAGCGGACGAAGCTGATCATGAGACAACTGGTGTTCGACAATTTTCATTTTCAGCTGCTGGCCCTGCGTGACATGGGGCAACCCGATGGCCTGACGTTGCCGGTCAGGCAATGCGTGCTGTATCGAGGCGTAAAGGTCATCGGCGCCATGCAGATGTTCATCGCGGTCGTTACGCGCCTCGTAACGTCCCTCACTGACTCGCACAAGCACCTTGCGCTCCGTGGCGTCCTCGACGCCGACACTGGCACGCAAATCACCCTCAAGCCCGCCTTCGCGCACTTCAATACGGATATCGCCCAACCAGCCCGGCAGGTTTTTTAACGAATTGAGCGCCAGGATTTCGGTGTCCTTGTCGACCAGTTCGTCCAAGTACAATCCTTCGTAAGCCCGGGTCAAACGCACCTGCTGTTGTAGCCGGCGCGCGCCCTCGGCCAAGCGCAATGGAACACGCCTCTCACTGTTCAGGGCCGCCCGCTCAATGGGGGTGGCGTCGGCCAGCAGCTCCTGGACCATGGAAGAAGGCAAACGGGTGAAGTCCCGTTGCACAACAGCTACTGCCGCATCAGCGGACGGTTGTCGCTCGGCGTAGAGGCTGCGCATCAACCGCGCCCTGCCATTGATTGCCCGCGACTGCAGCTTTTGTTGCAACTCGCTGATACGCGCCTCAGGCGTTCGGGGCGTGTAGTGGGGCAACAACGACTTGATGTCTGCCTCACTGAAGGACGCGATGATACGAGCAGGCAATTGCCCGTTCATCAACTCCGAACGGGTGATGTTGAGGATGTCCTGCGGGGAAGCAGCGGGATTGCCGTATCTGACCGAATGCCCGCCAGGACCGGATTCCGAAAATGCCTCTATCGCCTTGCCGGTCGGCCACCCCGGCAATTCCACGGCGAGTGACGCCGCGTAACTGCACAGCGCGCTGGAGAGAGAACCGTCGCCGATTCCCCGGGCGATATTGATGGCATCGTCGTAAGCCCTGAACCTTCTTACCGTCTCGAGCAGGATCGCCGGGACCGGTTCGCTTTCGACATGCAACCGGCGCAATACCTCTGCATCGACACCACTGACGCGCCGAATGTGCTCCAGTTGCGCATCGCTGAAGCCTTCGACCAGCGGGCCGAGTCGACGCATCAACCTCATGCCTTCCCAGGTGTGGGGACGTTCCAGCTCATGGTGCCAGGCGCCTTCTCCGTTATGCGCCAATTCAGGGGCGTAGGCTCCGGGTCGGGTCGGGTGCTGGATCCGGTAATGCTCACCGGTCGCGTCCAGTTCGACCTGGAAGGGGTCGCCTTCGATGGGCAGAATCGTCTGGCCATTATGCACGTACAGCCCCAGTTCATTTGGCCTGGCCTCGGGTGCCAATGCGATAGAGGCCTTGTAGGGCGAAAGGTCCGGGTTCCACAGCTTTTGCTTGCCATCGGCCAGGATGACGGGCTTGAGATTGTCCACCCTGGACGACACCTGGATTTTCGGCAGCACCACCGCTCCGGCACCGATAAACGCCACATTCAACGCCACGCTGGAGAGGTGCGCCCACAGGTCCTTCGTTTCACCTTGCTCATAGGCCTCGACACCCTCGATGACTTCATCCAGCATTTGCGCGGCGCCTACCGCCAACATGATCGGCCCCAAACCCGGCACAACGAAGGCGGCAAGATTGAACACGCTGATCACGGCATCCAGGTAACTCGACAGCCTGGCTGCCCGAGCCTGGCTGTCTTCATCACCGGTAGGTACCGCCACCGCTCGGGCATCGGCATAGAGCTTGTCGATAGCCTGCAGCCGCAGGTACCTCCACAGATCACCCTCGATGTATTGATCATCCAGCGGCAGGTTCGAAGGCCTCGATTGAAGCGGAAAATCCGCCTCGACGCCTAGATTGCCGGGGTTATAAAACTTGTTGAACTGAGCGAAAAAAATCCCCTGTTGCCGCATGGGGATGAACTGGCTGAAATAGCGGCGATAGGCGGCACTGTGCAGGCGTGTGCGCAATTCCACCATGAAGTCTGTGCTGGAGGCATATTCTTTCAACGGCTGTTGCGGATCGTTGGGTAAATAAACCACCAGGCGCTCGACCCGATCCGAGTCTTCACGGTTCGGTCCGATCAGCAGCGGTCCGACCAACTCGATGCCAAATACGCTCAACGTCGCAAAGGTCACCGGCCTGTTGTCCAGCGTCACGCCACGCGTGCTGGCCAGCGTCTTTTTGAGCATCTGGTAAACATCATCGCTGATACCCGATTCAATCTGATGGCTACCCGGTCTGGTAGCGAATTGAAGCCTGGCCAGTTCAGTGCACACCGCCAGCCGCTGCCGTTGGTGTTCTTCCAGTTGCCCTTCAAGTGCCTCACGCTCGTCGGCGTTTTCTGGCTGCACGATCGTCTTGATGTGCTTCTGGTACAGCGCCCCGAGATCAAGGGTGCGACAAAGCCTGGCGAAGTCGTGGGCGGCGATGGGTTTGATCTCGGAGTTGACCGCGGCGACCGTTGCAATCACCTCGCCGTCGTAGCTGCTCCAGCCGGTAATGACCCGACAGTTATTGCAAGGAAGAGGTTTTTCTTCGTCAGGCTCGAAGTTGGCCAGAGCCGCCTCGAGCAGGGAGATACCTCCATAGACGTAGGCCCCCTCTGAAGTGTCTTCATACTCGAGGACAAGGGCGCCAAAAAAATCATCGCGCCCTTTGAAACCGTATTTGCGGGCGAAGTAAACGTTTTTGACGTCCAGATCCAGATTGAACTGCGCCTTGATCGCGTTCTTCAGCGGCTCTTCGGCGAACGCGAAAACATCCTTGACCGTGCCAAGCCTGGTTTCAATCTGATTCAAGCTCTCGCGGTATCGCGTGTGGCTATCGGCCAAGGCCTTCTTTTGCTCGGGCGAAGCACTCCGATACCAGGCCGGCAATTGCAGTTCGTGGTGACCGATTTCCTCTTGTCGCTGTGCAGAAGCTCCCGTGAACCAAGCGGGTATCCGATCCTTGATGAAGTCATAGTGCACACCTCGAAGATCGCTGTTGAACACGCCTTCGGATGTGGGAGAGGGTGTATTTGAATCGAGCATGGCAGGTCATCCGTGACTGATTGGAAAGCCATCAGCCTAACGAACGACAACGGGAAAAAAGCTTACATATGTACCGCACCTTCGAAGCCATACCTCCTTTTGTCGCTCAGCACCCGGCGCCGGAGATCGACGCCGGGCGCTTTATTACCTTGGGGGTAACGGGGCCCTCGAAGGACCGGGTTGAAGTTCCCCGGTACTTGCAGGTGCGATCTCCCCGGTCTCTCGACGAGACAGTTCGATCAGTTTCTGATTACGTTCGATCGTCAACTCGATACCCAGCGACTCCAACGCTTCGCTGTAGGCGCTACTGGCGATGTCCGGATGGTCGTCCTCCAGCCGATTGTTCTTCTCGGCAGCGTTCTTTTCCAGCGCCTGGAATTCCAGTGGATACTTTTCCTTGAGGTATTGGACCCAGTAAGGGCGGCTGATCAGTTCTTCATAAAAGAGATCGGATTTCTCTGCCCTTTGCACCGCGTCGATCGCATCGGCCAGGGTCTTGCCGGTGATCGGCCGGCCGAATGCCATGTTGTTGGGCTGCCCTGGCAACTCCAGCGCGTCCTTGAGGCCGATCCGGTATTCCAGTCGCGCTTCCGCCGCATCATGACGATGCGCCGGTGCCTTGGCCGCCAACTCTTCGACCCGGTCCAGGCGAAACAACTGCCGGGATAACTTCAACAATGCAGCCCCCTTCTGCTCCAGATTCGCCGGATCGATGTCGAGCAAAGCATTGTGCTCGTACACCTTGATCTCGAGCCCGCTGAAGGTGAGGATTCGACCATCGACACAAGTGCCATGGGTATTGGACAGGCCGAACAGGGTTTGCCTGAGTTCTGTATCGCTGGCCGCTGCATTGAGCACATTCCAGACCCGGCGAGTCAGGTCGGCGCGAGCAACCCGGAACTCCTGGGTGTCCTGCAAACGCATCAGCAAGTGAAAGAATGCTTCATGATCCGGCTCGGCTTCCAATTGATCCCACAACGCCTGGCGCTCTACCAGCGCTTCAGGCTCAATCGTCTCGAACCAGGGTTCGCGCAGCTCCGACATGAACGGTTGTTCGGACAAATCCTCATCCGGTTCGACGCTTTCGGGCGCGCTGTCGCTGTCGATATCACTGTCGAGGTTTTCGATCATCAGATCGATATCCGCATTGGGAAGTCCCAGCGCGCCACTACGCCCGTGGCGCCGGGCGTAATCCCTGAGTCGCTCCAGGCTGTCCCGGGACAAATCAAAGTTGTCGGATACGTCGATGCCGGACATCAACAGGTCATGGCTGCCATCAAGGGCTTCGGTAGGAATCGAGGTGAGGTCGTTGCTGCTCAGGTTCAGGTTTCGAAGGCGTGTGATGCGCAGTGCGCCTTCCGGCCAGGCCGTTAAGCGGTTATTGCGCAGATCAAGCGCTTCAAGTTGCGGGAGTCGAGTGGCGTCGAAGGCTTCGAGGAGGTTGAAGCCCAGGTCCAGGTATCGCAACCGTTCATTCGCGGCCAGTGAACGATACAGCGTCTGCGGATCGGCAATGTCATTAGCGGACAGTTCCAACCGCTCCAACGTGCTCATGCCTTGGACGGACTCAGGCAATGCCTGCAAGTCGTTGCCGTTGAGCACCAGTGTACGCAACTCGCCGAAGGCCCGCAGAAAACCGTTGGAACCCTGCTCGGACAGTCGCGTGCCGGTGAGGTCCAGGGTCTCGACATGGGGAAACGTGATTGCCAGTTCAGGGAGATCACCCAGCTGCAGCCCATTGAGATCGAGTTCTTCCACTGTAGTGCCATCAACCAGCAAGCCCTTGCGCCAGCACCCCATGATGCGCTGGGCAGCCAGATGACGATTATGTGCTGACTGTATCCAGCCAGGGCCACGGGTCTCGCGAATGTACAACCAGTCATTCAGCTGGCGGGTCAACACTTCGTGCGTCCTGTTCCAGCCATCGATGCGCTCGTGAAGCTGCACATCCGTCGTGCCCTTCACGCGCATTTGCTCGATCCATTGCCCTGGCTCGTCCGCGTTGAGCGAAGGGCACAAACGGCGCAGGCGCTGTTCCAGCGATTGGGGAATTTCGGCGGTTTCGGCGGGCAGCAACGGCAGCAGATAATAGCTGAGCGAAATACCGTTTTCTGTCGGCGGGAAGTTTTCCGGTACCGCTTGCCGGGCAAACCGGCTCAACGTGCCGCTTGCAAGGCCACTGGCCTGTTCAATACGCCGCTGCGCCACGGTCAAAGCCGTCTGCGCTTCCGGGGTCAGGGGTACGTCAGTCAGATTGGCACTGATCACCACCGAGTCCCTGGACAGCGCCGTTGGCGGGATCTTGGTGATCCGGGTGTCACGCAAGTCCAGCCAGGTCAGTTGCGCCAGGTCCTCCGCGCCCGCGGGCCAGGCTTGCAGTTCCGTTCCCCTCAGGTCCAGCGACTGGAGGCGACTCAGGTCGCCGACGTCCAGGTGGGTTAAAGGGCTATTGCGCAGGTTCAGGTGTTCAAGTGCGGTTAAATCCCCGGTGGCCAGAGGGAGTTCGGTCAAGCCACTGCTGCTCAGGTCAAGGGTTGTAAGGCCACTGAACCCACGAACGAACTCAAGTAGCGGTGCGACGGGGGACTGCAACCACGTCAGGCGCAGTGTTTGCACGTGGGCGAAGCCCTCCGCGGGCAGTCGTGGAAAGGGGTCCATTTGCCAGAACGGCAGCTCAAGCTCCGTGGAGTGGACACTGCGGGCATACATTGCGTCCAGGTTTGCCAACCCGGTGGTCGAGCCGTAACGTTGAAACAAACCATTACGCCAACAGGTTCTCAGGGAGACCGCCTTCGACTGCCTCGCTGTCCGGGCCATGCTTGCCATATTGTCCGAGGCCTCAAGCTCCCATGCTGACGGCGTCTGCGTCCATTCAGTCAGTGTTTGTTCAAGCTCCTCGTGCTGCGAACTCAAGGCCTCGATGGCATCGAACCTCGCCTGAGCGCCTTGCCATTGTTCGGCGAACTTGTTGTACAGGACATCAAAGTTGTACCCGCTGACTCGAAGGAGTTCGCCCTTGCAATAATCACTGACCATTTCCTCCGCATCGATCAAATGCGTTGGCAAACTGCTGATGTATTCATAAACCGGCTTGAACACGTCACGGGGGAACTTCGACCAGTCCAACGATAACCCGGCCAATAATTTTTCATGCCGTTTGATTCCGGCAGGCAACTTGTCAATCCCGGTTCGCCTGAGGTTCAAACGCTCAAGCCGTGGTAGCTCAAGCAGGCCAGTAGGCCACTCGGTCAGTCGTGGTTCGATCACTTCCAACCTGCGCAGGTTTGAAAAAGCTCTGAAATCAAAGGCCGCGTTGTCGAAGCCCTCTCCGAAATGGCCGGTACTCACCAGGTTAAGTTCTTCCAGGCGCGTCAACCGACTCAGATTCGATAGCAGCTCTGCAGTGGGCGATGCCGATATATGCAAACTGGCAAGCCGTTGCATGCCGCTTATCACCTCGAACAAGGCAGCGCTTTCGTCTGAACGCACAACCAATTGCAGCTTTTCCACGTTGGTGAACTGCTTGAGCAACTCATTGGGACCGGACGCCATCAACGTCAGGTCACGCACATGGGAGAAATCGGCGGTGATCGGTGGCAACGAACCGAGATGGATAATCTCAAGCCTGGCAAGGCTGGGGTCATCATCGACCAGCGGCGCGTTTCGCCAGGACGCCTTGATGTTCTCCACGACTGTCCGCCCGCCGAACAATGAGTTATCCACGCCGCCAGACGAAGGGTGCAGCCACTGGTCAAGGGTCGACTCGAGGGTTTGCCATTCGCTCAATCGCGCCTGGAGATGACCATAAATTTGCGCGTCGGTCTGGCCTGCTCGCCGTAGTTTGAGGAGATAGCCGTTGGCTTGCTGATCCGTCAGTCCCGGGTACACATTCTGTACCCGTGTCACCAGATGAGCGTCCATGCCTGGACCATCGCCACTGGCAAGGTAACCCATCCGGCCATCTTTCAATCGCGTCGGCGGCATACTCTTCGCAGGTTTCCCCCCGTGCTGCTCCAGCCGCCATGCCAACTCCGTGCGATGTTCCATTGCATAGTCGATGATTGCACGGCGCAATGCCCGGTTCTGGCCGGTTTCAGGAACGCCCAGTGCCCGCCGGGCCTCATCGGGCAAGGCGTGCATGAGCGCCTCAAAAAAATTGTCACCGTATCGAGGCAGGCTGTTCAGTGTTTCCCCCCGGTCGTTGAAGGCCTGATAGTAAGGCCCCTTCTTGACCAGGTACTTGCGGCTCGCGGCGGTCTCGCTGCCAATGGCTTCGAGCAAGGGCCCCTCGACGTGGCCTTCGCGAATCTCCAGGCGTACGTGATCCGACCAACCGGGAAGTTTCGCCAATGCTTGCAGCGCCAGGCGTCGACTGTCGGCCGAGCCCATGTGCTCCATGTGCAATCCGGTGTAGGCACGGCTCAGGCGCCCTTGCTGGACATGCCACCGGGCTTGCTCCTGCAGAGTTAACGGAACACGGCCTGTCGTATGCAACTGAGTGAGCTGTTCGGCGTTCGCCTGCGCCAGCACCGTTTGCGCGGCAGCATGGCTCAGCCCCGGGTGGAGCCTTTGCAGTTTCGCGACATCGGGGGCCGGCGTCGCCATCCCTTGATAGAGGTTCTCGAACAGCGTCGGCCGGCGAGTCCGTGCGAAGTCGGCGAGTTGCTTTCTGAGCTCGCCCGGCCTCGTTGCACGAACCCGAGCGGGCTCACCGCCCAGCAACCCGACAATCTCGGACTCGTTCAATGCGGCCAAAACACGATCGGGCAACTCGCCGTTCAAGACATCTGCCCGGCTGATGCGGATTGGGGGTTTACTTTTGGCGCCGGCCAACAGACGCTCGGCACCGTATTTGACCGAAGGCCCGGTCAATCCCTGTTCCTCGAACACCTGCAACACACGGCCCGTCGGCCAGCGTGGCAGCTCGGTCACCAAGGGCAACACACTCAGGTAACGCGCATCGATGGACTCCCCTGTCGCCAGCTGTCGAATCGTCGGCTCGACATTGCGCTCGGCGTCAAACAGTTGCAGGGTATCGACCCATTCAGGGGGAGGCGGCAAGTTGTCCATGTGTATCTTGCGCAAGACGTTGTCACTGACCCCGCTGATATCGGCGATGTTGATCAGTTGCTGATCGGAGAACGCTTCCGTGACATGGCCCATGCGCCGCAGTAGCGTCAAGCGATCCCAGGTCAACGGACGCTCCAGCGTATGCCGCCATGCGCCCGCCCCGTTATGACTGAGTAGGGGCCGGTAAGCCTGGGGGTCGTCAGGATGCTTGATCCGCCAGCGATTGAGCGACTCGTCCCAGGTGGTCTCATACACCTTGCCTGCTTGCCGGATGTAGGTCCTGCCATCCAGTTGATGCTGCCCTTGTGCGTTGGGGCCGCCGCTGCCCTCCAGATCGACCGGACTCTCATAACGGCCAAGATCCGGCTTCCACAACCGGGCCTTGCCATCGGCTCCCGTGACGGGTTCCAGGCGCTCGATCAGCGGCTCGGCCTTGACTGCCGTCAACTTGGCCAGGCCTTTGCCGGCACCCGCCATCACCGCCAGCAAGGCGAGGTTCTCGGCCACATCGACCAAATGCGCCTTGGCCGCCTTGCGATCACCCTCCCCCCATTCGACCGCCCCTTCCAGGGTTTCCTCCAACAGTTGCCCGGCCATCACTCCCATCATGACTTCGCCCAACACCGGGACGAACATGGAAACGCCCGTCAGCACGAGCATGCCGATGTTGAGCAGCCCGGAGAACTTTTCCGACCGCACCCGGGCGTCCACATCCGCCGTGGGCACGGCATGGCTGCGGGCATCGGCAAGGACTTTGTCGCGATGCTGCTCGAACAGGTAGGGCCACAGATCAATGTTCTCGGTCCAGACAGCAGCCCCTTTGCGAGGAATACCGCCCGGTGCAAGAAACGGGTCGGGCTCAGGTCGTTTCGGGGACGGGGCTGCGGGGGGAAGCTCTTTGATCCCATTGAAAATGCTGAATGGATTAATGCCATTAAGCCCCTCATTCAACAGGGGCACATAGGGCGCCAGGCTTTGACTGACCGAAGCCCCCTTGGCATCGACGGTAAATTGATTGAAATAGTAGGCGCGGTCGGCATAGGCGACGAACTGGCTAAAAAAACGCTGGTAGGCCGTCGGGCTGGGGTCGTCTGGCGCATAGCCGTCGCGTGCGGTGAATTGCTGTTTGAACTGCGCCTCCAACTCGGAATAGGTGTATCGCTTCAGGGGATGGTGAGGATCATTGGGGATATACAGAATCAACTCATCCGTATAGCGATACTTTTCGCAGATCGAAAAAAATACGCAGCCGGTCATGCGGTGTTTCATCAGGACCAAGTCGCAAAACCAGACCTCTTTATTACCTTGACGCGGATGGATCTCTCCTTCGATCACCGCCAGGAGCATGGTGTAGTCCCCGGGCTCGATGTCCTTTTTCAACAGCGCCATTTCAGCTGCTGCCCGCAAGGCAGTTTTCTGCGCCGCGATGAAGGTGTCACGAAAAACGCGGTCCGCCACTGCGTCCGCCGGGTGGAGATAATCCTTGAGGTAGGTCTGATATTTCGCACCGATATCCAGCGACCGACACAGCCCGGTGAATTGCTGGACCGTCAGTGCGGGCGTGGCGGCTTCGAAGGTTCCCGGGATCGATGTCTCAAGCAGAAAACCGGACGATTCGTGAAAGGCACCCGGCAGGCATTCCCAGGCTTCGAAGTTGTGCAAGGCCGCTTGCAGCAATGGCAGTTTCAGGACTTCGAAGCTGCCGACGTCGATGGCGAAAATCCCCACTTCCACTGCCTTCCTGAGTACGAGGAAGGTTTTGTTGACGTCGAGTTGCACATTGAACTGTTTCTTCAATGCGTTGATCAGCAGCGGCGCGGCGAAGGTGTCGATGTCCTGCAATGCCGACATGGCCTTGTCCAATCGGGTCTGCGCGGAAAAGCTGGCGACGACACTGTCGTTCAAGGCCTTGCGTTGCTGTGGCGAGGCGCGCTGATACCCATCAGGCATTGGCGCATCGCTTGTCTTGATCTGTTGCCGGCGTTGCGGTGTTGCGTCAGTCAGCCAATCGGGTATGGCCTGTTCCAGCAGCTTGCTGTGGACACTGTGTGAAACCAGAGGTGAGGTATCGGACATGATGTCGCTCCTTTTGAAATGGAGCGCCAGCACACCATGTCCGGTGGTTTCATCTGCGGTACATATCTACCTTCTCACCCCGGTATTGTCACCGAGGGTCAGGGTCAGAAAGGTGTTTCAACCTTGCTCAACTTTGCTCGATCCATCGCTTGTTGCGTCAATTGTTTGAGCAACATTTCCCGTTCGGTTTTGATCGCAAGGTATTGCTGCGTGAATTCGTCATCGGTCATGACCCGCCCCGGAGCAAAATCGCTTTCCGGTTTGCCGAGTTCAAAGGCCAATATCCTGATCTGCGTTTTCAGCCGGTCCTTATCCTCAGGCGGCAAGTCCGAACCGGCAGCCCGTTCATCCAGCGCCGTTTTGTACTCATAAAGTGCGTTCATCCGCCGATCGAACTGTTTGAAACGGACCCGGTTGGTGCCTTCCACCCAGGTCTTCCAGAAAGGCTGTTGGGCGATCGAGTCTCGCAACAGATCGCCTTCTTCCAATGCCAGTACCCTCATACGTGCATTCTCAATCATCGGACGGGTCACGCCGGCAATATTGCGAAACTGCATGGTGCGAGCCTGCCAGGGCAAGTCGAGGCCATTTTCCACCTCGGGCCCGGCCAGTTCGGTGGTAAACGCCAGGTGGACTTCAACAACATCGATGGATCCCGCCACATCATCGTTGCCACCCATTCCGCGAATCTGTTCGCCTGTGGCGATGCGCTCGGCGATATGGTGCTCGGCGATTCGCTCGAGCTCGTCCAGACGGGACTTGCCCTTGGCCAGACTGATCAGCTCGGCTTCGATCAAGCCGGGATTGGCCAACCCATACGCTTCGTGAACAAGGACTTTCATGCCCAGGACGTTGAACAGCTGCGTCGCACCATCGACACACTGTGTTCGCGCCACGGCCTCGGCAAAGATCGTCGTGCGCAATTCACTGTCCTCTTCCATGGCTTTCAACATGCGCCAGACCTTGGCTGTCAGATCCCGGCGATACAGGCCGCCAGCCTTGAAATCGGCCGATTGGGTCAGCCGCCGGATTTCATCGAAAAAGTGCTCGGAGTTATATTCATCCTCCACCGAATCCCAGATAGCTTGCCGGGCTTGCCATTGAACAGGCATCCCCTCCGCCCATTGAGCGCTGTCCAAAGTGCCTCTTGGCAGATAAGGACGATCGGGGTCCAGGCCAACCGACTCGGTATAACGTCTGAGGGTGTCCAGGTTTTCCGTGGAGATCCATTCGGGGTCGCGACTGAGCAGGGTGCGCGCCAGCAACTCCGCACGGAACGAACCGGGCGCCACATCCGGTATTTGGCTGATGGGATTGCGCCGAAGATCCAGGTAAAGGTTACGCGGCCGAGGTTGAGCAAACAGGCCGGTTGGCCAACCATCGATACCGGTATTGTCCAGAATCAACATATGCAGCTCGGGCATCCGGCCGATATCCGGCAGCAACCGCAAAGGGTTGCCCCTCAATCCCAGTGCCCCGAGCCTGGTCAAGCCTTTGAGGTCGGCCACCGCTTGATGGGTAAGCTCGATCCGGTTGTCGCTCAGATGCAGGTCCTCGAGATAGGGCATTTCAGCGATCACCGGTGGCAAGCCGGTGAACAGGTTCGCGCTGAGGTCCAGCGCGCGTAGTTGGCGGAAGGGTTTCAGAAAGTGCGTCTGGTTCGTCAGCACGCCGGCGTTGCGCATGCTCAACCGGGTGACGTGATCGAAATTGGCGGTCAGCCTCGGCAGCGTCGCGAGGTGATGGCCCATCGCGTAAGCATCCAGATTGAGCATCTGCGGATGGTCAATGCCGGGGACTTCGAGCCCCGCAGGGCCGGTCCGTTGCCAGCACTGTCTAAGGGTTGCATGAAGCTCTTTTCTGGTCTGAATTTCCCGGAAGGCCGATCGCCTGCCCGGTACCGTCGGCGCAGAGTTCACCCAACGCTTGAGCGACAGCTCCAATTGATCGAACTCAGCTTCCAGGGCCTTGAGACGTTCGGAAGCGTTTTCCCCAAAACCGGCGAGCAGGTCGTCCAGCTGCACGTCAGATAAAGCTGGATAGAGCCAACTCATGCGTTCACGCGGGGTATGCCGCCCCGTTTGACGCGAATACCCCGGGCCGCCGCCACGCAGGCGCATGGTTTGTGGGTCGTAGGCCGGTTTGCGAATCGGATGCTGATCCAGCACCGAAGCGAAGCGCTCATGGCTCAGCGGTGAGCGCTGAAGTGCCTGCTTAAGTTGGTCACCCTGATAAATTTCAAATCCGAGGGCCCTGCGTTCGACGTCCGGCAAGGCGTGCAGCAAAGCACCATAGAAATCATCGGCACCATGCAGGTGCAACCCTTGCCCGTCCCGTGCGTGGTAACGGCCAGTCTCATCGATAAACAGGACTTTGCGGATCGGCGCATCCTCAGGACCGACGCTGGCCAGTCGTTCACCCGTGAAGGAAAACCCGCGGATTTCGATGCGCACACCGGGCGACCAACCGGGCATGGCGGCCATCGAAGCCAACGCCAAACGACGTGTATCAGCGTCTTCCAGCGATTCCAGATAGAGGCCTTCATAGGCGCGGCTCAACCGCACGCGGGCCTGCGCGGCCTGCCCACGCTCGCGCAAGCTCAGGGAAACACGGCGCTTTTGCGACAGATGAAGTAGCTCCTCGGGGCTGGCATCCCGTAACAGACCTTCAGCCACCACCACGGGCATGCGGGGAAACTCGTCACGCAGCAACAAAACATTGGGATCGCTGGAGTCGTCCTGTTCCTTGTAAAGGGTTTCAAACACACGCTGGTGATTGCGTTCGGCCTGTTTGGCCAGCCGGTTTCGCAACTCGTTTACACGCACCTGCCTGTCGCTTGAAACGCCCTGGCCAAGCAGTTCGTGGATCTCTTGTTCACTTGAATGCTCGATCACCCGTTCAGGTAAAAGCCCTGCTCGCAGTTCGGCCCGGGTCAGTTTGATCAGTCGTTCCGGCTTGAGATCAGCATGTGCGAAACGGTAAGACCTGCCCTCCAGGGTTGGACCGTCGAACAGTGCGATACCACGGGACTCGGGCCAGCGAGGCAACTCGATCATGAACGCAGGTACGAGGTTTTCCAGCGCTTGTGGAATCCGCCCGGCCAGCATCTGTCGCCCAAGCTCACCGGCCTGTGCATAAACCTTGAACCGTTCAAGCGCGTCGAACAGCACCGCAGGCGGTACTTCATGCTCGACATGCATCCGGCGCAACGCGTTTTCATCCATGCCACTGACGGTCAGAATATGCTCGAGGGATTCATCGGACAGCGTATCCGTGGCCGCCCCCAATCGTCTCAACACGCGAGTCTTGTCCCATTCCAAAGGCCGATCGATTTCAGTTTTCCAACTGCCGGCATCGTTATGCCCGACAGGGGGCTGATAGGCGTCCGGCCGCTCCGGATGCATCAGGCGATGTAAGCCGGTTTCCGGATCCTGCGTCACCACGTAATGCCGGTCATCGAGCCGCAGGACCTGCTTACCGTCATGTTGATACAGGCCCAGCTCATTGGTTTGTGGGGTTGGCGGCAAGACCTCCGGGTGCTCGTAGGGCGACAGGTCCGGGTTCCAGAGTCGCTCCTTGCCACCGACTTCTATGGGCTTGAGGTTTTCGACGAAGGGCGAAAGGGCGACAGGCACCCGGGGCACGACATGCCCCGCCCCCATCAAGGTGAACTGCGCAAAATTGATCAACACACCATTGATGTAGGTTGACGCCTCTTCTTTATCGCCCTTGCTCCAGTCTTCAACGCCTTCGGCCAGTTCCGCCAGCATCTGCGCCACCATGATGCCCAGCACCACTTCATTCAATCCCGGCACCAACATCGCCGCGAAGGTGAAAACGTTCCAGCCAATGTCCAGATAACTGATCAAACGTTTCCAGCGAGCGGCGGCATCCTCATCGCCGGTTGGCACGGCAATGCAGCGCGCATCGCGAATGATCTTGTCCCGTCGCTCCTGGTATAACGTGACCCAAAGGTCATTGGCGATCAGATTGGTAATGGGTTCGGCGTTGGGGTTTTCGATGGCGGTTTCGCGCCACCAGGGTCCCATGTCCAGTGGCTGTCGCTGTTGCCACTTGATGGTCTTGAGGCGTTCGTTGACCCGCGCAAAAAAATGGCCTTTGTCCTTTTGCGCCACGAACCGGCTGAAAAATGCCTGGTACCGGTCGTCGCGCAGCTGGCTGATCAACGTCTTCATGAACTCGGTCAAGGAGGCATACTCCTTGAGCGGATGGTCAGGGTCGTCGGGGACATAGGCGATCAATGGGCCGGTCAACCGGCTCTGATTGTAGATGTCGTCAGTGCGCAGCATCTGGTCTTGGACACCGGTAGGTCCATTGGCGAAAAAGGCCTGTACCAGTTTGAATTGGTCATACGCGTTACCGGATAGAAACGGAACCCGCCGAGACCAGTCAATCCAGAACTTCAGACTGTCGGGGGTCAACGCTTCGATTGCCTTCTTCACAGCCCAAGGCTCACTCAGCGCACTGAAGAGCACGATCGATGTCAGCCGAAAGCCCATCAGTGACAACCGGTGGCTGAACAGTGGCAAGCCATGGAACCTGAGGCCTGTTTTTCCTTCAGCGAAGCCCAGCATCTGGTAATACGCATCAACGCTGATGTCGCCTTTCAGGCGGGCGATAAAAGCCGAGGACTTGAACGCTGCTTTTTCACTGGCAATCGAGCGCTCCTGCAGCGTGCGCCGGGCGAAAGGATCGGTTGGCATCAGCCGGGACTTGATATGCGTTTGATACTGCGCGCCAATGTCCAGCCTGCGGCACAGGTTGGCGAACCTCGCCGGTGTAATGGCATGCATCCGCTGCGGACTGCCCCGGGCGTCGTTGCGCAGAACACTGGAGCCGCTCCTGAACGCCCCCTCCTGTGTTTCCGCCTCTTCAAAATTATGCAGCGCCGCGGCGAGTAGTGAACTGCGGCGGATATGCGTGGCACCGGTATTGATGCCGAAGATCAGGGTGTCCGGAACTTCGAGCACCAGTGACAGTGCTTCGGGATCTTCGTAGTTATTAAAGTTCGCCTGCAATGAAGTTTTGAGCAACGGTTTGGCAAAGGCATCAATGTCGGTTTGCAGGTCAACCAGCAACTCATCGAGTTCGCCCTGCAAACGCCAACGTTCGTCGATCAGCGCTTTCAAACGCTGCCGATGGCTTGCGGGTAACTTGATATACCAGTCCGGCATTTCTGCCTTGAGCTTCAACATGGACTCAAGCGTGGCGGGCGATGCGTTTTTTATCGCAGAGGGAATGGCATTGGTTACACGTAGCTCATGAACACCCGGATTGCTTCCTTGCAATTCAGACATGGTTCAAACCTTAAAATGAATAGTGAAGCCAATAGACTATTCATGCGTCAGCAAAACAAAAGTCTGAAAAGTTGTTAATTAAACAGGGAAGAGAACGCTGACCGTTCGAATAACAAGCGCGTAAAAATACATAGTTACTCCCTGATAAATCCCAGTTGTGCAGCGTGTCACTGTGGGAACCTTGTAGGCGCTGTCGAGTGAAACGAGGCTGCGATCTTTTGACTTCCCGCCGAACCTTGCAAAGACCAAAAGATCGCAGCCTCGTTTCACTCCACAGCTCCTATGGGACTAACAACCGCCCCAACCGCTGCTTGAGCATCCGGTTCTCCGCCCGCAACTGCTGGACCTCTTCAAGCAGGTCCAGCGCCAGGGCGACGCCTTCCCAGTCCAGTTCCAGATCGTGGCGCAGCTTGGCGGCGCGCTTGGCCAGGGCCAGTTCGTAATCGGTGAAGCGCCAATCCTTGGGCACGGCGCCCTGAGGTTCGAGGATGCCGTGCTCGACGATTTCGATCACGTAGACGTCCGACAGGTCGGTCGCTTCGCAGAATTCTGCCAGGTCCAGTTGAACGATCAGGGGACTGCTCATGGTCAGTTTCTCCTTGGTTCCAATCAGAAGTTCTCTCTCGGGTCGAACGCGGCTTTCTTCGCCAGTTCCTGCCACAGGGCCTTGATGTCATCGTCGGATTTTTTCGGCATGACGGCCTTCAGTTGCACGAACAGGTAACCACGTTCACCCGACTTGTTAAGCAAACCGTGGCCCTTGGCGCGCATGCGCTGGCCGTTCTGGCTGCCGGCCGGGACCTTGAGGTTGATCTTGCCGGTCAGGGTCGGCACCGCGACTTCAGTGCCCAGCGCCAGCTCCCACGGTGCCAGCGGCAGCGTGATGATCAGGTTCTCGCCTTCGACATCGAATTTCGGGTGCGGCGCAAAACGGATCGTCAGGTACAGATCGCCGTTGGCGCCACCACCGGTACCCGGTGCACCCTGGCCCTTGAGGCGGATGCGCTCGCCGTCGCTGACGCCGGCGGGGATTTTCACATTCAGGCTTTTAGGGGTGTTGCTGACGTGCTGGCCGGCCGCGTTGTAGTGCGGTACCTGAAAGGTGACCTTCTTCGATTCGTTCGACAGGGTTTCCTCAAGGAATACCCCCAGTTCCATTTCCACGTCCTGCCCTCGACGCCCGGTGCTGCGACGCGACTGTCCGCCACCACCAAAGCCGGGGCCACGGTTACCGAAGATCGAACTGAAGAAATCCGAAAAGTCGCCACTGTCCTGACCACCGCCGAAACCGCCACGGCTCTGCCAGCCCGGCGGTCCCTGGAACGGTTGGCCATGCTGGCCATAACGGCGCAGGTCGTCGTATTCGGCGCGCTTGTCGGCGCTTTTCAGCGCTTCATAGGCTTCCGAGGCGTCCTTGAACTTGGCTTCGGCGTCCTTTTCCTTGCTGACGTCGGGGTGGTATTTGCGCGCCAGCTTGCGATAGGCGGCCTTGATCGCCTTGTCGTCTGCTGTCGGCTCCACGCCGAGAATCTTGTAATAGTCTTTGAAGTCCATCGCGGGAATCACCATCCGTTATCGAAATCGCGCCACCTGCCACAGCATGCGCCTGTTTGCGGCGCAGCCGTTGACCGATCTCAAGGTTGTGACCGGGCAGCGCGTCAGAAGTTTATCGGCAGCGTGCAGGGCGACTTGCGCTCGCCCCGGGGCTGGCCGGTTGATGCAGGGTAGTTTGGGGGTGATGGCACGTCTTTCAAGCGTTGAACGGCAAGATTTAGCGGATAACCGGCCTTCGATTCTGTGCCGCACTGGCATACACTGCGCGGCCGTTTTTTAACCGGAACCCGAAAGACATGAAAAACGCCTCTCCAGCCCGTGCCGTCGGCATCGACTTTGGCACGTCCAACTCCACCGTCGGCTGGCTGCGCCCCGGCATGGAAACGCTGATTGCGCTGGAGGATGACAAGATCACCCTGCCCTCGGTGGTCTTCTTCAACCTCGAAGAACGCCGCCCGGTGTATGGCCGACTGGCGCTGCACGAGTACCTGGAAGGTTACGAAGGCCGCCTGATGCGCTCGCTCAAGAGCCTGCTGGGTTCCAAGCTGATCAAGCACGACACCAGTGTTCTCGGCACAGCCATGCCGTTCAAGGACCTGCTCGGGCTGTTCATCGGCCAGCTCAAGAGCCGTGCCGAAGCCGCCGCCGGTCGGGAATTCGAGCAAGTGGTGCTCGGTCGCCCGGTGTTTTTCGTCGATGAAGACCCGGTCGCCGACAAAGAAGCCGAAGACACCCTGGTGGAAGTCGCGCGCAAGATCGGCTTCAAGGACGTGTCCTTCCAGTTCGAACCGATTGCTGCCGCGTTCGACTATGAATCGACCATCGAAAAGGAAGAGTTGGTGCTGATCGTCGACATCGGCGGGGGTACATCCGACTTCTCGCTGGTGCGTCTGTCCCCCGAGCGTCGGGGTGTGGATAACCGTCAGGAAGACATCCTGGCCACTGGCGGCGTGCACATCGGCGGTACCGATTTCGACAAGCAATTGAGCCTTCAGGGCCTGATGCCGCTGTTCGGCTACGGCAGCCGGATGAAGAGTGGCGCCTACATGCCCACCAGCCACCACATGAACCTGGCGACCTGGCACACCATCAACTCGGTGTACTCACAGAAGTCGCAACTGGCGTTGGGCAGCATGCGCTACGACATCGAAGACACCGGCGGCATCGATCGCCTGTTCAAGCTGATCGAACAGCGCGCCGGGCACTGGCTGGCCATGCTGACCGAAGAAACCAAGATCGAGCTGACCCATGTCGATAGCCGCATCGTCCCGCTGGATCGCATCGAAGCCGGTTTGAGCGTTGAATTGACCCGGGCGCTGTTCGAGTCGGCCATCGACAACTTGCTGGAGCGCGTGCGCAACAGCGTCAGCCAATTGCTGAACCAGGCTGGCGTGCAGGTCGGTCAGGTGGACACCGTATTCTTCACCGGTGGTTCCAGCGGTATTCCGGCGTTGCGCAACAGTGTTTCAGCCATGCTGCCGAATGCACGGCATGTGGAAGGGAATATCTTTGGCAGCATCGGTAGCGGTTTGGCCATTGAAGCGGCCAAGCGCTATGGCTGAGAAGCAGTTTTGAGCTTCAAGCTGCAAGCTACAAGTAAGAGCAAATGACACACCGTGCTCGCTCTTGTTTTTACTTGAAGCTTGAAGCTTGCCGCTGCTCCTAAACCATCCCCACCTGCTTCAACTCACTTTTCAGGTACGCGTAATAAATCGGCCCCGCCACCACCCCCGGCAGGCCGAACGCGGCTTCGAACACCAGCATCGCCAACAGCAACTCCCACGACTTGGCACTGATCTGCCCGCCGACGATGCGCGCGTTGAGGAAGTATTCGAGCTTGTGGATCACAATCAGGTAACCCAGCGCAGCGATGGCGACCCAGATCGACAACGACAGGCCGACGATGGTGATCAGGGTGTTCGACATCAGGTTGCCGATCACTGGCAACAGGCCAAGCAGGAACGTCAGGACGATCAGGGTCTTGGTCAGCGGCAGCTTGATACCGAACATCGGCAGCACCACGGCCAGGAAGATCCCGGTGAAGAAGGTGTTGAGCAGGGAAATCTTGATCTGCGCGAACACGATGTTGCGGAAGGCCTGGACCAGCAGGTGCAGGCGATCGAACAGGGCCGCGGCCAACGGTTTGCGTTTGGTCAGGTCGGGAATGCGCTGCAAGGCAATGATCGCCCCCAGCACCATGCCGATCAGCAGCGTCACGAACATGTGCGCCGCGTCCTTGCCGACCAGTTGCAAGTCACTGAGGTGTTTGCTGATCCACTCGCCAATCGCCACACGAAACTCGGCGGCACTGGCCGGCAGGTAGGCATCGATGAAGGGTGGCAGTTGCCCGCGAGCGCGGTCGACCACGCCCATGAATTTATCGAGCGAGGCGCCGGGGTTTTCCGCCTCGTGCAGCAGAAAGCTGATGGCACCGGCAAAGATCAGCGTCAACACGCTGACAATCAAAGTCCCTAGCAATGCCACCGCGAGCCAGCGCGCACGTCGACCTTCGATCAACCGCTGCAACTGCGGGGTGAGCATGTTGACCAGTTCGAACACCAGCAACCCGGCCAGCAAGCTGGGCAGAAGCCGCAGCGGAATCACCAGCAGCAATCCGCCGAAAATGATGACCCAGCTGATGACCAGCAAAACTTGACGTTGAGAAAACGTTGGCATACAGCCTCAAAACGAACGGCGTAAAAGGATTGGCAGTCTGCCAGCGTTCCGGTGTCAGCACTAGGGATTGTGTGGGGCGACCTTGGTCGGGGGCAGTTTGGTTTTTTGTAGTGCCTTTACCGGCCTCTTCGCGAGCAGGCTCGCTCCCACGTTCTGTGTTCACCGTTCCATTGTGGGAGCGAGCCTGCTCGCGAAGGGGCCCTCACAACCGCCACAGCATCCGCGTTGATGCTTATTTTTTCTTCAGGCAATCACTCATGAACGCCTTGCGCTCATCCCCTTTCAGGGCTTTGGTGGCCGCATCGGCATTACAGGTCTTCATCTTTTCCTGCTGCGGGGTCAAGGCTTTGCCGGCGTCGTTGGCGGCAGGTGTCGCCTTGAGGCAATTGCTCATGAAGGCTTTGCGCTCATCGCCCTTGAGGCTTTTGGCGGAAGCGTCGGCGTTGCAGGTGGTCATCTTGTTCTGTTGTTCAGTGGCGGCGAAACCTTGGGAGCAAAGCAGCAAACCGATCATCAACACAGGGACACGCAACATCTTCATGGAGTTTTCTCCTTGTTGCCGCACCGAGGGGAGCGGCCTTGCCCTGGAGTGTAGACAAAGCCTGTTACACCTTCCTGCTCTCCAGATGGCTGCGTCGATACTGCTCCGGTGTGCATCCAGCCTGACGCTGGAACATCGCGATAAACGCCGAGCCTGTGCTGTAACCCAGGTCAAAGGCGATGTCCTGAATGCTGCGCTGGTTATCCAGAGCTTCGATGGCTGCGAGAAACCGCAGGCGCTGGCGCCATTCGCCGAAACTCATGCCCAGTTCGCGGACAAACTGCCGCGCCAGGGTGCGCTCGCTCACATGGATGAGTGCTGCCCAATCCGCCAGCAGGCGGTTATCCCCGGGCTCGTTTTGCAGGGCTTCGAGAATACCGAGCAGTCCGGCACTGCTGGCGTAGGGCAGGTAGCACTCATGCACCGGAGCCTGTTTCAACTGATCCACCAACACCTGGGCCAGACGCTGATCCGCATCCCGCTCGGGAATTTTCACGTCACGGGCGGCGAAATCCTTGAGGATGGCTTTGAGAATATCGCTGATGGCCAAGGTGCAGGCTTGCGCTGGCAAATCACGACAAAGCGCCGGCGCGAGGCAGACTGCACGGTAGTTGATCGGCTGGTTGCTGTAGAAACTGTGCTCGGTCTCGGGCGGCACCCACACCGCGTATTGTGGCGGCGACATGAAGCGGCCACCGCCGATTTCCATGTGCAGTACGCCATGGGCCGAATACTCCAGCGTGCCCCACGGGTGCTGGTGAGCCGACGCAAAACGGTGCGCATCGAAATCGGCATAGCGGAAGTACACCGGGGCCGGCAGTTCGCTGAAATCAAGCAGGTCGATGTGTTGACTGGTCATGCTGTCCGGAATCAGGGGCGGGTTGTCTGGATCGAAGTATAGGGCTGTATCCAGACAAGGGATAATCAACGCTCATTAACGTTCTGGTTGTTCCCGATGCAATACGCTTACCCCCTGCTGGCCATTTTTATCTGGGCCGGCAACACCGTGATCACGAAAATGTCGGCCGGGGCGATTTTCCCCGCCGAGATCGGCTTTTATCGCTGGCTGCTCGCCGGACTGCTGTTCACGCCCTTCATGCTCAAACCGGTGATCACCCACTGGCCGGCCATTCGCCCGAACCTGGGCAAGATCTTCATCCTCGGCGTGCTCGGCATGGCGGTCTATCAAAGCCTGGCGTACTTCGCCGCGGCCCTGACCTCGGCCACCAACATGGGCATCATTCTGTCGCTGATGCCCTTGATGTCCCTGGCCATGGCGATCATCAGCCTCGGCCAGCGCCTGACCGCCGGCGCACTGGCGGGTGCGGTGCTGTCGTTTTTCGGCGTATTGGTCGTTGTCTCTTCCGGCAGCCTCGACGTGCTGCTGGAGCACGGCGTTAACCTGGGGGACGCGATGATGTTGGTCGCCACACTGGCCTACGCGGTCTACAGCACACTGCTGAAAAAATGGCAGCTAAAACTGCCGCCATTGGTGTTGCTGTATCTGCAGGTGCTGGTGGCTGTGTTGGTGCTGTTTCCTCTGTTCCTCGCCTCACCGAAAATCGGTCCGACCCTGCAGAACATTCCGTTGGTGTTGTACGCCTGCCTGTTGGCCTCGATGGTGGCGCCATTGGCGTGGATGCAGGCCGTCGTACGTCTGGGACCAAGCCGGACCACGCTGTTTTTCAATTTGCTGCCGGTGATGACTGCGCTGATTGCCGCGATGGTGCTGCATGAGCAGTTGGCGATGTATCACCTGGTGGGTGGGATGCTGACCTTGGGTGGAGTGATTCTTTCCGAGCGTTGGACCACGGTGTTGAGCCGCAAGGTCAGCGTCGCCTGAACTGACGTATTCGCGAGCAGGCTCGCTCCCACAGGGGGAATGCATTTCAAATGTGGGAGCGAGCCTGCTCGCGAAGAAGATCACGCGGTCTAAAGTCCTGCCGCTTTGAGTCGTGCCGCATGCTCGACAAACAACCGCACCGGCTCGGCTCCCTTCCCCACCAACCCCAACGACTGATTGACGATATCAAAGTGATCCAGCGGATACTCATCGCCAATCACCGTTCCCAGGTGCGAGCTGTAGCGCCCAACCATCCCGTCGCAATGCCCGGCTTCGCGCACGAAGGTCCTAGCGAACAGCCGACAACTGCGATTGGTGCCATCGAGCAGGTTGCACCCGCGATCGGTCTTGCCCGGTTGCAAGGTGCCGGACCACGAGTAATAGCGCACGCCATTCACTTCTTCCGGCCCATGCCCACCCCAAGTCTCGGGCAACCCCTGTGGATAACGTTGATTGAACAGCGCAACGCCTGAAGTGGTCAGTGAATGGTGGGACGCATGGATATCCACCGGTAGCTTCGGTCCGCGATATCCGGTTTCCAGCAGGCTCATCAATGCCCCGACGATGCGAACCAAAAATGTCAGCAATCGCCCCTTAACGCTGTCGTGGGGATAGTGTTTGTGCAGGTAATCGGCCAGCTCTGAACCATGGTTGGGCCCCGCCACAGACGTTACCGACGCCACTCGATCCGGTCGCATGGCGGCGGCATAACGGGCTGTCAGCGCACCCTGGCTGTGGCCGATCAGGTTGACCTTCCCGGACCTGGTTTCGTGCAGGATTTCTTCGATCCGGGCCAGCAACTGCTCACCCCGTACTTCGCATGAGTTGAGTGGCGAGACCTGCACCGCGAACACCTGCGCACCGCCCTGGCGCAACGCCGGAATGATGCCGTACCAGTACGGATAGAGCAGTAGCCGGACAAACCCGAGCATTCCCGGGACCAGCACCAACGGATAACGCGTGGCCGAACCTTGCGACATGGGCGGACATCCTTGTGGTCGAAAGCTGATGCAAGGCGCGATGCAAGACATCCGCCAAACTACGCCAGCGAAGATGACAACTCGACGACCAGTCTATGACATCCGCTCTGCATCAGCGCTTACTTCAACCCCACCACCCCCGCCACGATCAACCCGACCGACACCAATTTGACCGCGGTCAGGCTTTCGCCCAGTAACGCAAACCCGAGAAATACCGTGCCCAGCGAACCGATGGCCGTCCAGATCGGGTAGGCGATGCTCACCGGTAACTCACGCATCGCCAGCGTCAGGAAGTACACCCCGCCCACTGCCGCTACCACCGTGATCAACGACGGCCACAGCCGGGTAAAGCCCTCGGCGTACTTCATGCCCATGGCGAAGGTGACCTCGAACCCGGCGGCGATCAGCAAAAACAGCCAGGCCATTTAGAACTCCCTGGCCAGCGCGATCAGACGCTGTTCGGCCTCGGCGGCGGACACCGCGAACGTGCGAGCCTCGGATTCTTCGCCTTCGGCAGCGACTACCGTGACGTCCGTGATACCGATAAAGCCCAATGCAGTGCGCAGAAGTGGATCGGCATGATTCATGGCTTCCAGTTCGCCTCCCGGACCGAAGCCAAACCCACCACGGCTGGTGACGATCAGCGCCTTTTTACCGTGCACCAGCGGCTCGTACTGGGCCACACCGTTGTCCAGGATGTGGTTAAAGGTGAGCCCGAGACGCACGATCTGATCGATCCAGGCTTTCAAGCCGCTGGGGACACTGAAGTTGTGCATTGGCGTGGAAATCACCAGCAAATCATGGCCCAGCAACTCGCCCACCAGCTCATCACTGAACGCCAGATCGGCTTGCATCGACAGTGGCCTGGCTTCGGGCTCCGGATAAAACGCGGCAGCAACGAATGCTTCGTTCACTGGTGGAATCAATGCCCGCCCGACTTCGCGACGGGTCAGTTGCGCGTTTGGATTACGCGCCTGCAAAGCCGAAAGAAACACTTCGGCCAAACGCCGGGAGTGCGAACGTTCACCGCGTGGGCTGGCATGAACAGCAAGAATTTTACTCATCTGAATCTCCTCAAGGACTAAACTCAAACCACTTGTGGCTTGCAGCTTCAAGCTTGAAGCTGCACCTCTTCAACTGAGCAAAAATCAGTCTGGATGAATCCATTTCATCCATGGAGTCTTCAATGTTCGCTTCGTTGCCGCTGACCGCCCTGCGCGCCTTTGAATCCGCCTCGCGCCTGCTGAGCTTCAAGGCTGCCGCCGAAGAACTGTCGGTAACCCCGACGGCGGTATCCCATCAGATCCGCTCACTGGAAACCTGGCTCGGCGTGCCGCTGTTTGAGCGTTTGCCACGCCAGGTACGGCTGACCGACTGCGGCGAACGCCTGTTCCACAGCCTGCACGGCGCGTTTCTGGAAGTGGCGCAAAGCGTCGACACCCTGCGCCCGCAACGCAGCGGCACGAACCTGACGATCTCCACCACCGCCGCCTTCGCTGCCCTGTGGCTGGTGCCGCGACTGGGCCGCTTCTACGCCCGCCATCCGAACATCAGCGTGCGACTCGACACCCATTGCGAGGTCATCGACCTGCACCAGGACGCCAGCGTCGATCTGGTGCTGCGCTATAGCCTCGATGACTACCCGAACCTGTATGGCCAGTGCCTGTTCGACGAAACCTTCGGCGTCTATGGCTCACCGGAACAGGTGGCCCTGGCCGCAACTCGTACACCGACGCTGATCAGCGTGCGCTGGCACAACTCCAAACTCTATGCCCACGGGTGGGAAGCCTGGTGCGCACAGTCCGGCGAAACCTGGCTGGCCGGCCAGCCCGCCGTGCGCGAATACGATGAAGAGCACTACGCCTTGCAAGCGGCGATTGCCGGGCAAGGCCTGGTGCTGGCGAGCAATATTCTGGTGTCCGAGAGTGTGGGCAGTGGGTTGCTGATGCCCTATCGAGGAGAGGTGCAGGTGGATGGCGCGGGTTACAGCGCACTGTGTGTACCTGGGCGCGAGCGGCATCCACCGGTTCGAGCGTTTTTTGCGTGGTTGCATGAGGAGGCGTCGATGTCCGGGCAGGTCTTGCGTTAATCGATTCAGGCTAAATCCATGCCTTGCATGCGACTGGTAACAAGTTCGGAAAACGAAAGTTTAATTTAAACGAAAAGTACGCCACCACTTCAAACAACGCATAACCTCTTTCAAAGAGAAAGCCAGAACCTCAAGTTACAATAATTCAATGTACTTTTATCTGCATGAAACTAATCTAACGACACAACCATATGGTTGCTTAAATAGTCAAGTAAAGGAATACAATCATGCTACTAGAACAACGACTTGAATTTATTGAATCTTTGGCACCACTACCATCAATTATTACACCCCGGACATTTGGCGATATTCCCGACCAGCAGCCACACGACATCGACAAGCCAACCGCCAGTGTAATGCCCGGGACAATAGACGCATTTCTTCCTGGTGTTTCTGAGCAAACCATGGATGACGTGAATCTTTGCAAACTGGTGATGCAAAACGCTGCTTCCAAACTCTACCCTGAAGACGCCCAGTTATTTGAATGGTACAAATACTACGTAGAGGGGCTGAAAAAATTGGGCTGGATTATTCAAAACAAAAACATGCAAGAGGTCACCATCCAAAGAGTTGGCTTGACGATGGACCAAGTTGCCCTGGAAGTTGCCAAGGGACTGATCGGGGCAAATGCCGCTCAAGTTCTGGCAAACGTCGGAAAACAAGCTGTTGATGCCGTGCAAAAAAACCCTCAGGCCATCGAAATCTTCAATCGTGGATCCCAACTTGGCAAGCAGGCAAAATTCGATATCGCCCCAGTATGGGTCGATAATAACGCGCAAGCAAATATGGTCCTCAACTGTATATCCCTCGATGCACGTGAAAGCACACGCGGTATTCTGTTCTGGAAATCCACACGCCAATCAACCGTCATAAAAACCGGGGCGGTGCGAACCTACCTCGATAATAAAGTGTTTGCCAGCCTGCGCATGGCGATGTATGAAAAATACAGTGAAGTCGGTAAAAAATTCATTAACGAGCTTCCCGACTTCTAAGATTGGTTAACGTTTGGATCGGAAAACCCTGCCGATCCAAACAAACTTTTCACACATGCAGAGCACTCACTATTATGGGAACATCCTTACCCGACATTTATCTGATAAACGGAAACATAACCATTTTCTGCGGCGTACACACCGAGGCGTTCAAAAAAGACATTCTGAACTCCAGCTTGCTCGGCGAACTCGCATCAATTTCAAAACACTCGGATAGCCGGGAGATGTTGTGGTCTGGCTATGTAGAGACTGTTGGAAAAATAGGCTGGATTACCAACAGCCGGGAATTCAAGCGCCATGAGTTTTCTACAACAAGCCTTTGGAGAGTTATCGAATCAAGCGCGGGAGACTCGCTGACAAAGGAGGAAAAACACGAGTTACTCAACGCCTTTTTGCAACTGAAAAAGCCAGGCAGCCAATCACCGGCTATCAAATCCATCGTCGATAAACTTAAAGGTAATACGTTTATTGCCGACGGCGAATCCAATACCACCGAAGCAACGAAAGCATCGATTGCCACGTCAATCCGGCTGACCATTGTTCGCAGTAATGCAAGCATCATAACCTTGCAAGTGGTATTCAAAACGAACAATGGCATCAGCATCGATATTCTTGACCAACCCATTCTCAACGCCATCTCGGACGGAAAACCCAATACATGGCTGTTGGTAAGTTCATTGGATGCACGTCAATACGACAATCTCAGAGCGACAGTCATCAAGAAAATCGGCAACCACATCAACACTGACATACTGCACGTCCCAACACCTGGCCGTTTGCCTTGAACAACCCGCCGGACTTCATGTTTGAACGCTTTCGGAGTTCAGCTTCACAAGCGTTCAAACTTTTCCCGAATACGTCTCAATTTTTCACCGTCTTCGGCGCCTTGCCCGCCTTCATCTGTTCCAGTAACGGCGCACATTGATTCGGCTCCCCTCCACTTGGCGCCACCAAGGCCAGCAACCCGGCTGCCGGTGCTGCAATCACCCCCAGCGCAACCATCCCGGCCCCGCGCAACATCAGGGGCACGGCCTTTACCCCCGCGTCGGGCTTGATGAACTTACCGCGCACGTACAGCGGTGAACGCAACGAAATCAAACGCCATCCCTTGGACTCCGGGGTAATGGTCAGATCCAGTTGTTCGGTCGCCATATTTGCCGTGCCATCGATATATACGATCGCGTTCTCGGTATCGAAGACGAACAACCGTGTGGTGGCCAGACCGGTCTTGATGTCGAAGTCGGCGGCCGCGCAGTTGATCTTCACTTCCTTGTCGCCAAATATCTTGCCCATCACGTAGTTGCCGACGTTCAACCCGGCCAGTTCCATCAATTCGCGACTGATGGCGCCATCGTTGATCAACATTTTCAGATTGCCGTTGGCACTCCCCAGTAACCTGACCACGGAGTTGCCACGACCGGTAATGTCAGCATCGCCGTTGAGCTCGCCGAAACTGGTTTTCATGGGTTCAAAGGTCGGGAACAACTGTTTGAGCTTGAAACCGCGTGCGGTGAGTTTTGCACTGCCCTCCAGGGGCTCCGTGCGACCGTTCAATCGAATCAGCGCATCCAGCTTGCCACCCGCCACGCCAAATCGCAGCGGTTCAAGGCTGAGCACCCCATCGGTGAGTACCAGATGCGTGTAGAGATCGTTGAATGGCAGTTTTTCGCTGTGGACGATTCGTTTGCCGGTGAACTCGACATCGGCGTCCATATCGCGCCAGCGTTCGGTCTTGAACTCTTCGACCGGCAGTACTTTATCCGCCGGCTGCTTGCTCTCGCCGCCACGGGCCTTTTGTTTGGCATTGGAGTCGGCGCCGATCAACGGAGCCAGGTCGGCAAACAGCACTTGATTGGACAGCAATGACCCGCTGAGCTTGGGTCGCGGCTGGCTGGCGACGTAACTCAAGTTGCCATGGATATCGCTGTCGCCGATCTTGCCGTTGAACGCCTCATAACGGAACACCGCCCCTGCGGGCTCATGCAGCTTGGCGATCAGGTGACCGTCGGTGGCGTACGGCGGCGTATCGGGCAGGGTCACGCCCGTCAGTGGATAGAGGTTGCCCAGGCTGGTACCGACCAGCTTCAAGCGCAGGTCCAGGGCGCCGAGGTTCATCGGGTCGGTCAGGGTGCCGGCCAGTTCGACATGGGTGTCGGCGATCTGCACTTGCGCTTGCAATGGAAACGGTCGGGCCGCGTCCTGGAGGGCCAGCAGGCCGCCAATCTTGCCTTGGCCCGCCAGTTTCTGGCCGTGATATTGCCCTTTGACCTTCAGGCCAAACGCGTAGTCCTGCGGTGCCGCGCCCTTCTCTTGTGCGGTTTTCGCGGCTTTGTCGCCGACGATCTCGCTGAACGGAATCGGTTTGCCAAGCGGATCGATCAACAGGTCCAGCTGCGTTTTCAGGTTCTGGTCGTCGAGAGTGACATGGCCCTTGTCGAAGCCGATAGCACCGATGTCTACCACCCAGGGCGAAGGTTCGGCGTTAGGATCCTTTGGGTCGAACTTGAACGTCCAATTGGCGCGACCGTCGGCCAAACGTTGCAGCTCAGCATTGGGCTCAGTGAGATCGATGCGCGGAATCACCACACGTCGCGCCAATAAGGCCAAGGGCGAAATCCGCAGTTCCACGCGCTTGAGCGTGACCATCTGCGCAGCCTTCGACCAGTCCGGGTTGCCCAGGCTCAGGTCTTCGGCCACCACATGCGGCCAAGGCACCCAGGCACGCCAGCCGCCCTCATCGAGTTCGCGTCGCCAGACGACCGACAGGTTGCCGTTGATGGCGAACGCTCGGTGCAACTCTTCGGATACCTTGGCATTAAGCGGTGGTTTGATCCGGTTCCAATCGAAGAACACGATGATCAGTACCAGCGCCGCCAGCAGTACAACGAGGCAACTGAAGGTCGAGGCGAGAATCTTGTGAGTGCGCGTCATTGCACAGGGCTCCTGATACGACTGAGCGCCCCGACCGCGACGCACATGAGAAACGCTGGGCCAGAACCGGCCCCATATGGAATCTACGACTGGAAAACAGTTCGCAGGTTTAATCGAAATGCCGATTTTGCCGCAATCACACGCTCGTTTGATGCTTTTCCTTAGCATCCCGCGTTACCGCACCCGCACTTTTGCGCGGCATAACCGTGTCGAAAATACCCACCCCAGTGCACCGCAAAGCCCCGGTTTACAAGGTCTGCAGAGAACAATCAATTCCGTTGATTATTATCATTGCGTTTATGAACTTTTATATCGACTTATCGAGAGTAGCATTGCCTTCGTACCCACTTTTTCGCACCGCCACGGAGCAACGCCATCATGAAACGCCAATTGATGCTTAGCCTTACCCTCTCAATGCTAGCCAGTACTGCTTTCGCTTTGCCGGCAGCTGACCAAGCCACTCCACAAGTCAAGAACAGCCATTCGGTGTTCAGCCAAACCGTTGCTGCCGATGGTTCCGACCGTACCCCACAAGGCCAAACCCTTGCCGCCGATGGCTCGGACCGCACCCCACAAGGCCAGACCCTTGCCGCCGATGGCTCGGACCGCACCCCACAAGGCCAGACCCTCGCCGCTGATGGCTCGGACCGCACCCCACAAGGCCAGACCCTTGCCGCTGATGGCTCGGACCGCACCCCACAAGGCCAGACCCTTGCCGCTGATGGCTCGGACCGCACCCCACAAGGCCAGACCCTTGCTGCTGATGGCTCGGACCGCACCCCACAAGGCCAGACCCTTGCTGAAGGTGGTGGTGACCGCGTTATCGAACGCAACAGCACTATGAGCTAAGCCCATGGCCGCCCTGAAAAAAAGCCCAATCACCGGATTGGGCTTTTGACATTCTGGCGCTTCACTTTGTAAACGCAGCACCTCCCCCGCTTGCTCCCCTATCGTCGTTCGACGCCGGCAAAGCCGATTTGCTAGAGTGCGCCGCTCTCCTACTCCAGAAAACGCCTTTGCGATGCTGCCCCGCGCCGAACAGAAACAACAAACCCGCAACGCCCTGATGGACGCTGCCCGCCATTTGATGGAAGGCGGCCGAGGATTCGGCAGCCTGAGCCTGCGCGAAGTGGCGAAAACCGCAGGAATTGTCCCTACCGGTTTCTACCGGCATTTCGCCGATATGGATGAACTGGGCCTGGTGCTGGTTAGCGAAGTCGGCCAGACCTTCCGCGAAACCATCCGCCTGGTGCGGCACAACGAGTTCGTCATGGGCGGCATCATCGATGCGTCCGTGCGGATCTTTCTTGATGTAGTGAGCGCCAATCGTTCGCAATTTCTGTTTCTTGCCCGCGAGCAATATGGAGGTTCTCTTCCAGTGCGCCAGGCCATCGGACGTTTGCGCGAAGACATCAGCTCGGACCTGGCGGCCGACCTGTCGCTGATGCCCAAGCTGCAACACCTGGACTTCGCCGGCCTGAGCGTCATGGCAGACCTGATTGTCAAAAGCGTGTTCGCCACCTTGCCGGAGATCATCGATCCACCGGTCGAGGCGTTGCCTGAACACCTGACGCCCCAAGCCAAAATCACCCAGCAATTGCGCTTTATTTTCATCGGCCTCAAACACTGGCAAGGTCTCGGCAGCACCGAGTAACCCTTGTGGGAGCGAGCCTGCTCGCGAAGGCGTCGGCCAATTCAACATCGGTGTTGAATGTATTGCCCCATTCGCGAGCAGGCTCGCTCCCACAGAAAAGCCAAATCGCTTCACATTGGTGCAATACAAAAACCTCTCGCACCAACATCACTCAAAACCCGTACCCTTTTAAGCCTCGCCCCACAGCTCTTTCAGGCATTTCCTACGCATCACCCCGTTTGGCAAGCCCCTTGCTCTAGCCCCAGCATTGTCCATTGCTGGAAGCTTTCCGATGCTGGTGATTCACCGCAGAATCGACCCTCAACCCGTCTGGGCCGCCGAGTTGCACCTGACGTTCGAAGCGCGGAGCAAAAGCCGATTGCGCTGTTTCAGTGCCGAGGGTGAAGACGTCGGGTTGTTTTTGGAGCGCGGTCAATCGCCACTGTATGACGGCGAATGCCTGCAAGCCGAAGACGGGCGCATCGTCCGCGTTTGCGCCCGCCCCGAGCAACTGCTGCACGTCACCTGCGCCAACGCCTTTGAATTGACCCGCGCCGCTTATCACCTGGGTAATCGCCACGTCGCCCTGCAGGTGGGTGACGGCTGGTTGCGCTTGCTCGACGATTACGTGCTCAAGGCCATGCTCGAACAACTCGGCGCCACCACCGAGTCCATCGAGGCACCGTTCGAGCCGGAACATGGCGCTTACGGCGGAGGTCATCATCATTCGCGCCATGGCGATGAAGACTTCAACTACCCGCCCAAACTGCATCAGTTTGGCGTGCGACCATGAACCCCGCCTGGGCACTGCTTCGCCTGGCCAGTCCGCAATTGCCGATTGGCGGCTACAGCTATTCCCAAGGCCTGGAAATGGCGGTGGAAAACGGCATCGTCAACGACCCCGACAGCGCCCGACGCTGGATCAGTGATCAATTGCTGCTCAATCTCGCCCGCTTCGAAGCGCCGCTGCTGCTTGCACATTGCGTGGCTGCTCGGGATGAACACTGGGGCGAACTGCTGCAACGCTGTGAAGAACATCGCGCCAGCCGGGAGACCCGCGAGTTGCATCAGGAGAGCCGACAGATGGGTTACTCCCTCCAGCAATTGCTCCACGGTTTGCCGGAGCTGGATGCAACTGCCCGTGCCTTCCTCGAACAACAATCCGAGCCGCATCTCGCGTTGGGCTGGGCACTGGCTGCCCGTGCCTGGCAGATCAGTCCGCAGGATGCGTTGGCCGCATGGCTTTGGAGCTGGCTGGAAAACCAATTGGCGGTGCTGATGAAAACCCTGCCATTGGGCCAGCAAGCTGCCCAGCGCCTGACCAGCGAATTGGTCCCGCTGTTGCAGCAGGCCCAGCAGAACGCCACCACCCGCAACCCCGAACACTATGGCAGTGCCGCTTTCGGCCTGTCCCTGGCGTGCATGGCCCACGAGCGCCAGTACAGCCGTCTGTTTCGTTCCTGAGCCCCTTATTGGCCGCCTTACTTTGGAGAACCACATGAACACACAACCCCTGCGCGTCGGCATCGGCGGCCCGGTCGGCTCTGGCAAAACCGCCCTGACCCTGGCGCTTTGCCTGGCCCTGCGCGACCGTTACAACCTGGCCGTCGTGACCAACGACATCTACACCCGTGAGGACGCCGACTTTCTGGTGCGCAACCAGGCGCTGGCGCCGGAACGCATCATCGGCGTGGAAACCGGCGGCTGCCCGCACACGGCGATCCGCGAGGACGCCTCGATCAACCTCGAAGCCGTGGATCAACTGAACCGGCGCTTTCCGGGCCTGGACCTGATTCTGGTTGAGTCCGGTGGCGACAACCTTTCGGCCACGTTTAGCCCGGAATTGTCCGACCTGACGATTTACGTGATCGACGTTTCCGCCGGCGACAAGTTGCCGCGCAAGGGCGGTCCCGGCATCTGCAAATCCGATCTGCTGGTGATCAACAAAATCGACCTGGCGTCGCTGGTGGGTGCGTCGCTGACCTTGATGGACAGCGATACCACGCGCATGCGCAACGGCAAGCCGTTCGTCTTCAGCAACCAGAAAACCGGCCAGGGCCTGGAAGAGATCATCGCCTTCATCGAACGCCAGGGGCTGCTGACGGCGGCCTGATCCACTTACTCACAAGGAAGCCAAACCATGACACTGAAACGAATTCTGGGCGCCATGGCGCTGTTGCTGACCCCGGCCATTGCCTTCGCCCACCCGGGACACGGCGACAATGGCTTGATCGCCGGCATCAGACACCCGATCGGCGGGCTCGACCATTTGTTGGCGATGCTTGCGGTCGGCCTGTGGGCGGCCCAACAGAAAGGTGCGGCACGCTGGGCGCTGCCGTGCACTTTCGTCGGCACCATGCTGTTCGGCGGGCTACTGGGCTTCGAAGGGCTGGACCTGCCGGCGCTGGAGGGCGGGATTGCGGCATCCGTGTTGGCGTTGGGACTGGCGGTGGCATTGGCAGTGCGCCCGCCGTTGAGCCTGGCGGTGGCTGCGACAGCATTGTTCGCGCTGTTCCATGGTGTGGCGCACGGGCTGGAATTGCCGGACATGTCGAGTCCGTGGGCGTTTGCAGCCGGGTTTGTGGCGGCGACGGCGCTGTTGCATGGGGTGGGTTATGCGCTGGTTCGTGTTCTGCCTCAAGCAGCGGCGCCGTTAGTGCGACTGACGGGCGCGGCTTCGGCGGCGACTGGAGTCTGGTTATTGGCGGGTTGATTTTTTTGCGCCTGTGATGGCCGCTTCGCGAGCAGGCTCGCTCCCACAAGGGAATGCATTTCAAAGTGGGAGCGAGCCTGCTCGCGAAGACGGCCTGACAGACACCACATCTCTAAGGCCTGCTAACATGTCGCGCAATCAACCCTGCCGTGACGACGCCAGCCAATGCCGCAAGCCTCCCGCTCCGCCTCCCAGCCTGAACTGACCGCCCTGTTCACTTCGGTGCAGCAGCACTTTCTGAACGTGATCGTGCCACTCTGGCAAGGCCCGGGCTGGAATGCCGAGATGGCGTTGCCGTACGAGGCGCTGGATGCCGGGCACCTGCCACTGCCTCCCCAGCGTTACCGGGCCATGGCCTGCGCGCGACAGCTGTATCTGTTCGCCAGCCTGATCGGCCAGGTGCCGAACGCTGAAGAGCGTGCCGCGGCGCTTTTCCGCTCTTTGCAACGGCATTTCCACGACGCCGAGCATGGTGGCTGGTTCTATAGCATCGACCCGCAAGGCGCACCGCTCGATACCCGCAAAGACCTCTACACCCACGCCTTCATCCTGTTCTCCTGCGCCCATTACTGGGACAAGGTTCGCGAGCCACTGGTGGAGTCGGTGCTCAACGCCGCCCTGGAAGTGATTTCGCGGCGTTTCGCCACCGGCGACGGCCTCTACGAGGCCTGTGTGGATCGTGACTGGAACACCCTGGAAACCGGGCCGCTGCAAAACCCTTTGATGCACCTGGCCGAAGCCTTCCTCGCCACGCTGTCGGTGCGCGATGACCTCGACGTGCAGCGGGCGCTGGTTGAGTTATGCACAGCCATGCAAAAGTGCTTTATCGATCCGCAACACAGCGTACTGATGGAGAAACCCCTGGGTGCTGTGGATAACTGGTTTGAGCCGGGGCATCAGTTCGAGTGGTACTTCCTGCTGGAGTCCTCTGATCTGCTGCGCGGCTCGAAGCTGCACGCCTCGCTGGAACGGGCGTTTGCCTTCACCGAACAATTGGGCGTCGACCAACAGACCGGTGCCGTGCGAGCCATGCTCGATTTTGGGCCAAACGGCGGTTCCCGTGACGCTACCCAACGCATCTGGGCCCAGGCCGAATACCTTCGCGCGTTGACGCTGCGCCCGAGTAGCGAGACGTCGGTAGCGCGTCAGCTGCGCGCGTTGCAGGAGCGCTCGCTGCATGCGGGCGGCTGGTATGAATGCCGTGACGAGCACGGTGAGGTGAGCCGCCGGGACATGCCGTCGACAACGCCTTATCACCTGGCGACCTGCTATGCCGGGCTGGCTGAATATCTTCGCTGATCGTTAGATAGCGTTCGCGAGCAGGCTCGCTCCCACAGGGTTTCGCATTCCAATGTGGGAGCGAGCCTGCTCGCGAATGGCCATGATGCGGTCTTACGCCTTGCCACCACTGCGATCAATCGCAAACCCGGCCCAGCTTTGACTGACCGGCATCAGCTCCAGGCTGTTGATGTTGATGTGCGCCGGGGCATTGAGAATCCAGAAAATGGTGTCGGCGATGTCCTGGGGCTGGATCGGCTCGGCACCGGCGTAGGTGGCGTTGTAACGCTCCTGGTCACCGCCAAATCGCACCAGAGAAAACTCGCTCTCGCACAGACCTGGCTCGAGGTTGCTGACCCGCACGCCAGTGCCTTGCAGATCACAGCGCAGGCTCAGGGAGAACTGTTGGACGAAGGCCTTGGTCCCGCCATACACATGGCTGCCCGGATACGGATAATTGCCGGCAACGGAACCCAGGTTGACGATACCGGCGCCACGACCGTGGGCGATCAGGCGCGGCAACAGCAGGCGGGTGCTGTACATCAGGCCCTTGATGTTGGTATCGACCATGGTGTCCCAGTCGTCCAGGCTGCACTTGGGCGCCGGATCAGCCCCCAGGGCCAGGCCCGCATTGTTGATCAACCCGCGCAGCTTGGCGAAGCTCGGCGGCAGGTTGGCAATGGCCTCTTCCATGGCCTTGCGGTCGCGCACGTCCAGCACCAGACCATGTACTTCGGTTTGCTTCGACAACTCGGTGCACAGTGCGTTGAGTCGATCTTCACGACGGCCCGTCAGCACCAACTTCCAGCCGGCTTCGGCAAAACGACGGGCGCAGGCTTCACCAAAACCGGAGGTCGCGCCGGTAATAAACAGGGTGTTGGACATCGTGTTCTCCTTGCTTCGGCCGATGGTCAGCCATTGGAATAGAAAATCAGCAGGCAGCATGCCCGGCCTTGCTAACACCGGCAACCACCTCACAAACTGTACAAAAAACGACCAAATCGCCCAGCGCTTTATAAAACGTGGCTTGCAGCCATGTGCACGCACCTTATCCACAGTCCCATCCACACATTCCGGGGGCAAGTGGAAAAGCCGCAAGCCGCTATCCACAAGGCTTTGCGAGAGATTTGAAAACTTTTTCGCTTGACCCTCATCGGCCTACCATGTAGCCCATGGCCATTTTCCCGACCGGCCGGTCAAATCAACGATGGCCGCAAGCCAGCAACCACGGCCTTCAGCCGCGTCTTTCCAGAGTTTAATCACAGACTTATCCACAGGCTTGTTCACACCTTTTTCCGGCGCTTTTGCCTGCAAGAAAACAGTTGACAACGCAGACCTTAAGTCCACGAAAAACTCCTGATCAAAAAACAACCACACCACTGTAAGCCACGGTTTAAAAGGCTTTCAGCCAGCTACCACCAAGTTATTCACAGCCCGCTCCACAGCAAACGGGGACAAGTCAAAACCGTGACAAAACAGCGATTTGCAGCGGTTTTATGTCGCAGTTTGGGAGCTTGCGAATATTGTTTTCCACAATCCCCGAAACCTCACCATCACCCTCTGTGGGGGGGGGGGGGGGGGGGGGGGGGGGGGGGGGGAGGGAGGGGGGGGGGGGGGGGGGGGGGACGGGGGGGGGGGGGGGGGGGTCCCG